>NZ_JARMXH010000002.1:0-842290 GCF_056892235.1 Abyssisolibacter sp. ZYX002 | reverse complement strand
GCTAAAGGAATGACTGTTAATAACACAGCTAAAGCTCCAGAAGGGAATAATGTTACAACGACACCAGTAAGAAATGTAGAGAGTGATATGCGTGATATGATGAAGAAACTTGCTCAAGGTATAGTTATCAACAACTAATATCTTAATAATTAAATTCTAATATAAATTCCGTTTGATGATTTTATAATTGTTGATAAAACCTCTTGAATAGGAGGTTTTTTTATTTCTCTTTTTGCCTTTACTACATAAACTAATGCTATGGAGGATTCTATCTAAAAATGGGATTGAAAATTAATTAGTATTATTGCCTAACCCCTAGAATTGGATAACACGTCTTGTATTGTGACTCATAAAATATAATAAAGATAATGAAAGGGGTTAGAAAATGAGTATATTAGTAGTTCCAACGGATTATCCTACGATACAGGCAGCAGTAGATGCAGCTCATCCAGGGGATACAGTTAAAATATTACCAGGAGTTTATACTGAGAGTATTGTGGTAAATCAAGATGATATTTCAATTGAAGCAACAGTGAATGTATTTTTAGACGGAGTAGATAAATCAAAAGTAGGATTTCTTGTGTTTGGGAAAAATGTCTCTATAGAGCATATCAATATAATGAATACATTTTTAGGAATTATGATGGAAGGTGATGGAGGTTTTCTTCATTTAGTTTATTGTCTAGACAATGCTACTTTTGGTATACAAATAGGTGCTAATAATTGTAGAGTAGAACAATGTAAATGTCTTGGTAATGGAATAGCTGGCATGGATTTAGGTGGTGATAATAATATTATATATAATAATGGATGTATAAACAATTTAATGGCAGGTATAGCGAATAGTAATAGTCCATTAACTAATTCAATCTTAAAGAGAAATGATATAGATAGTAGTTTATATGGTTTCGGCTTTACATTAGCAGATTCATCAGGAAATCATATAATTAAAAATATTATAACATCACAGACAGGTATATTATTAGAAGCAAGTGATACATGTATTGCTGATAATATTATGAATGTAGAAAAAGTAGGTATTCAAATAAATTCACAGAATAACAAAATGTGCAATAATCAAATTGCTGGTGGAAATAATGGAATTCAAGTTTCACAAAATAACAATATGATTCATAGTAATATTATCAATACAATTAGTCAAACGGGTATTTCTCTTTTATCAAATAATAATAAGGCTTCGTGTAACATTATTTCTAATGTTCAAGTTGGTATACAAATAGTGGGAAAAGATAATTGCATTAAGTGTAACGAATTCTTTAATAACGGTAAAAATGTTTTATTATCATGCAAGAAATACAATTTAAAAAATGAAACTGTTGACGAGGAGTAAGGAAAGTATCTAATATCTGTAATATATAAGAAAGTTCAAACTTCCACCAATCAGCAAGTATGTTTTAATTTACCTCTTGTTGCACCGTTATAATGATGATAAAATCTATTAGAATTTATAAAGTCTTTAAACACGCAAGATAAACGGAGAGGAGAGTACAAGATGAAAAGATTTATATCGGGATTTATAACTATGATGTTGATAATCGGATTAAGTAACATGTGCTTTGCAAATAGTCAAGATAGTGTTGAGGTTAAATTACAGAAAGAATATGAAGAATTTTCAAGGTTTGCTTATCAAAAAGGTTTTTATAATGATATTTCTCTAGAAGATTTTATTTCAGGTTATAATAGTGACAAATATACTGATATAATAGATTATGTAGATAGCCAATATAAGTTATTAGCTCAAAATGGTTTTACATCAGACAAAGATATAATAAATACTTCACCAGGTACTGATTCGTGGCATTATAATACTGGAACAAAGTTACCACAAAAGCCAAGCTACAAAAAATATAAGTTGCTAGATAAATGTAAAAAAGGAGATATAGTATACGAAGCGAAGGGAATGTATGGTATTATAGGACATTCAGCCTTAGTTGAGGGTAAATTTTATGACCCAGTTCAAGGGGTATATTATATAAGATTAGTTGAAGGTCTTAGCTATGGAGTGTCTAGAAGCTTATTAGATGATAAAAGATTAGACGATAGAAAAGGTTATATTTATAGAATAAAAAATGCAACTTATGAACAAAAATGTGGCGCTGTAAAATTCTGTTTAAGCCAACTGGGGAAAAATTATAAAGGTGAATTTAGCAAAGACCTAAACCCAGAGGAAAATGATTGGTACTGTTCAGAGCTTGTATGGGCAGGCTATATGAATCAGGGATTAGATATAGAAACTAAGTGGTATATAAATGAACCTGGAGTTAGTCCTAGAGATATAACTATGTATTCTTCTGAGGCTGAACATATTAAAGTTAGGTAGTTATAGATAAAAAAATTCCTTATTGCTTATTAGGAATTTTTTTTATGCTTTAAATACATGGTTGTACATGAAAAATAAATGAATGCTAAGATGCTTAGATAGAGAAATATTTAGAGTTTTCAAAGAGAACAGAAGATATAGCTATGACAAAAAGTAATGTATATGTTTATCAGGCATATCATAGTACGAGAGAACATATCATATAAATAACCCATAGGAACAAATCACAGATGTATTAGCTTTGAGGGAAAAGAAAATGTTTATATTCACATACATGAAATGTAATATGGACAATAATCTTAGGATAAATTACTGAAATATGATTATATATGGAGGTGTTGTTATGATAGATAGCATAGATATTTTTATGAAAAACGCAAAAAAAGTGTTAACCTCAATGATTAGCAGACTGTACTATTTAGATTCAATTAAAATAAGTTCCTTAGATCCACATAAAACAATGCTCATAATTATAGATATGAATAATGGATTTGCAAAACAAGGAGCACTATTTTCAAGCAGGATAAAAGAGCTCATACCTAACGTTGTAAAATTAACAAAAAACTGTATAGAAAAAGGAATAATTACTATTGCTTATACTGATACACACACAGAAGATTCTCCTGAGTTAAAGAGCTTTCCAGAGCATTGCATGAAAGGAAGTAAAGAAGCAGAAGTGATAGATGAACTATTAGTTTTTAAAGACAAAGGATTACGTGTTTATGAGAAAAATTCAACCAATGGAATGATGGCTGTAAACCCAATGGAAGCTTTAACAGCTAGGTATTCAATTGAAAGAATTAACAAAATAGACACTTTCGTCATCATAGGATGTGAGACAGATATATGTGTGTATCAATATGCTACAACATTAAAAGCATATTTAAATCAAAATAACATAAACTCAAGGGTCATAGTACCAATGAATTGTGTGGATACTTTTAATATTCCAGATGTACATGATGCTGAGTTTATGAATATAGTATTTTTTAATAGTATGCTTGACAATGGTTTAGAAGTTGTTAAATCTATAGAATTGAGGAGCTAGAACATAAGGATTAACTAATCAAAACTGCTAATATACACAAGCAAAAAACGTCCTGAGTTGAAAGAGTTATAATTAATCTTTAAAAACAATTTCAATTTTCTAGGAGATAACGTAGTATATTATGCAGTATTTATAGAAAATAAAAGTGGATAATATTATAATGTGTGCATAACTACTAATCTCTTGCTTTTAGCAAGAGATTTTTTAGTTTGTATTTTTTCTTGATATAGTACCTAGTTTTATTAGTAGAAAAACTAGAGGAAATATATTTTTTATAATATTTGACACATTGTGTAAAATGTTATATTATAAAATTACACACAGTATGAAATATTATAATATATACAATACACCTACCGCAATTAATTCCCAATTTAACTAATTAAACCTTGGAAAGAAGGTCAAATTTTTATGAAAAGTAGATGGTTTGATTATGTAGATTGCTCATGCCCGTTACCTGAATATCCAAGACCACAGATGGTTAGACCAAAATGGATTAATCTAAATGGCCTGTGGGAATATGCAATTACACCAAAAGATGCACAACAGCCTAAAGAATATGATGGCACTATTTTGGTTCCTTTTTGCATAGAATCACTACTATCAGGAGTTCAAAAAAGATTGTCAAATGAAGAATTTCTCTGGTATAGACGGACGTTTGAATATGAAACGCTCAATGAGCAGAAGCTTTTATTGCATTTTGGGGCTGTAGATTGGAAGGCTAATGTATGGCTCAATAATCATTATCTGGGTTCTCACACAGGAGGTTATCTACCATTTACATTTGATGTAAGTAATTTCATTATCGACGGTAGTAATGAACTGGTTGTATCTGTTTGGGATCCAACAGATAGTTACTGGCAACAATGTGGCAAGCAAAGGTCAATAAATAAAGGCATATATTACACACCCATTTCTGGCATATGGCAAACGGTATGGCTAGAACCTGTTCCAGTTACATACATAGAAGATATTAAAATTACGCCTGATATAGATAGTGAGCTAGTTAAGATAATCTGTTATGCTAATAATAATTTTGATGTTAGATTGACAATTATTCATAACGGTGAAGTCGAAGCTATATCTAAAGGTAGGGTTTCAGAAGAAATAGACATAACAATCCAATCACCACAGCTATGGTCTCCAGATTCCCCTTTTCTATATGATGTTGTTGTTGAATTAATGCAAAATGAACAAGTACTAGACAGAATTGATAGCTACTTTGCTATGAGAAAATTTAGTGTGACATCAGATAGCATGGGTATAAGACGCTTTGCATTGAACAATGAACTCATTTTCATACATGGACCTTTAGATCAGGGTTATTGGCCAGATGGTTTATATACTGCCCCAACAGACGAAGCGCTCAGATATGATCTTGAATTAACGAAGGCTATGGGATTTAATATGACTAGAAAACACATAAAAGTTGAGCCAGCAAGATGGTATTATCATTGTGATAAGCTCGGAATAATTGTATGGCAAGATATGCCTTGTAGTAGCAATGCAGCTTATAGTCGCATGGAAGCTATTTTTACACTTTGGAGTGGTGTGAGGATATATAAAAGAGATGACACTACTAGAAGACGGCTCAAGCTAGCCTGTAGAGATACTTATGAATCCAGACTGGATTTTGAAAGTGAGCTAAAAGGTGTGATAGATACTCTCTACAACGTACCATCCATAGGTATGTGGGTATTATTTAATGAAGCTTGGGGGCAATATGATGCTAAGAGAATAACAGAGTGGTGTAAGGACTATGATTCTTCTAGATTAATAGATGAAGCAAGTGGTTGGTTTCATCAGGGAGCAGGAGATGTCCATAGTTTACATATCTATAATAAACCTTTATATATCCCCAAAAACATTCTCAATAAAAGGGTGTATGTCGTTTCAGAATACGGAGGAAAGACATTTCGTGTAGAAGGAAACACATGGAAAGGGTCAAAAGAATTTGGATATGGTAAGGAAACTTCAATAAAAGCTCTTACAGACAGCTATATTTCTTTGATTCTTAACGAGTTAAAACCTATTACACAAGAAGGTTGTAGTGGGGCAGTATATACACAGCTGACAGATGTGGAGGACGAGATTAATGGTTTAATTACATATGACAGAAAGGTGGTTAAAATGAACATTGCTCAAGTTGCTAAGGTAAATAGTACAATTAAGTACTAATAAGGAGGGTGCAAATGCTTAACTATCAAGCAAGTTATAAGTCAGTAAGTACTCATAAGATACCCAAGTGGTATGAGGACGCTAAATTCGGTATATTCATTCATTGGGGATTATATTCTATTCCTGCTTGGGCAGAGCCTGGTGACATCAATGAGAAAATCAAAAATCATGGGCATGGCCCTCACTTCTATCATAATTCCTACGCTGAGTGGTATAAAAATACTTATCAATTAGAAGGATCAAAAGCAAAAGAATATCATATGAATACTTTTGGAAAGCATTTTGACTACAATGATTTTCAAAAGGATTTTGAAAAAAAAGGTTCTTTTATGGATCCTAAAACATGGGCGAAGATATTTAAAGAGATAGGAGCACAATACGTTGTCTTGGTGGCAAAACATCATGATGGTTATTGTTTATGGCCAACAAAGCAAACCAATCCAGTAACATCTAATTTTTATTCAAAAAAGGACTACGTTGGAGAAATAACAGAAGCTATTAGGGCAGAAGGTATGAAAATAGGAGTATACTATTCTGGTGTAATTGATTGGAGCGTAAGGAATTATCCATCTAAGAATACGTATACACTTGCTAAGAATTTTCAGCATAATGCTAAGTACATAAAATATGCAACTAATCAGTACAAAGAACTGATTGACACATATAAGCCTTCGATATTATGGAATGATATTGGATATCCTTGTGGTTATGATTTAAACAAACTATTTTCTTATTACTATAACAATGTACCTAATGGTGTTATCAATGATAGGTGGGAGCAGGATTATGTACCAATGAATCCATTATTACAGCCTTTAGTTAAGCTAGTTTGCTGGAATATTGATCGCAAAACAAAACAGATTGAATTTAATGTATCGGATAAGGAGAAGTTTTGGTTTGATTATAAAACGCCAGAATATAGCCAATATAAAGAAAAAACATGTTTTAAGTGGGAAATGATTCGTGGAGTAGGTGATTCTTTTGGATATAACCAAAATGAAACCATTGATAACATGATGGAAGCAAGAGAGCTAATCCATTTATTGATAGATGTTGTCAGCAAGAATGGTAACTTATTGATTAATGTAGGACCAAGAGCAGATGGCTCCATTCCAGATATACAGTTGGAGCCTCTTAAAGAAATGGGAAAATGGCTAACTGTTAATGGAGACGCAATATACGGTACAAGAACTTTTGAAAGAGCGACTGGAACAACAGCTGACGGTAAGCCTGTTAGATTTATTCAAAAAAATGACGCTGTATATGCTATAATCCTTGGTAGCTTAGATAACACATTAATTATTGAAGGGTTAGAAAGTCATTTTATAAAATCTGTAACAGTGCTAAATGGTTCTAAGGTAAAACGGTGGGCTAATGATGGGAAACGGGTGATTATTAATCTAGAGGTGAGTGAACAATCAATATATGCAAATGCGATTAAATTTGAGCTAGATACTAAATGTTCGGGGAGGGACGTGTAATGCAAAAACGATTGACATTAAAAGAAAAACTGACTTATTCTTTAGGAAACTTAGGAGTCGGTATTATAATGACATTGCATATGTGGTATCTTGTGTATTTCTTTTTTCCACCTTGTGATTCAGGTATTAAATACACTATTCCGCAAAATGCAGTATTTTTAGGAGTTACAATTCTTGGACTAATTATGGCAACTGGAAGAATATTTGATGCGATCACAGACCCTATTATTGCTAATAGAAGTGATAATAAAAAACATAAATTAGGTAAAAGGATTCCTTTCATGCGAAGATATGGATTTGCTATGGCAGCTTCATATGTACTTATTTTTATTGTGCCAATACCAAATGAAATTCATATATATAATGTCTTATGGCTTGCAATTTTTATGTTTCTTAGTGCTCTGTTTTTTACACTGTATACAGTACCTTATTATTCATTGCTGGTGCATATTGGAAAGCATCCTGATGATAAAATTGATTTGGCAACTTTCAATAGTGTTTTTTGGTTCAGTGGCTTATTATTGACGTCATTTGCTGCAGGGTCATGGGAGATGATATATAATTGGCTTGGGGTGTCAATGCAAAGTGCTATTCAAATTTCCTTTGTTGTCTTAGGAGTATTTGGATTTATATTTTTAATGATACCTGCTTACTTATTGGATGAGAACAAATATGGTAAACAGGTAGCCCATGTAGATAATTATAGGTTCAAAGATTCCATGAAGCAGGTGTTAAAAAACAAGAATTTTGTTAGATTTTTATTTGCAAATGCTAGCTATACACTAGCAACTTATATGTATGAAACAGGGTTATTGTATTTCATTACAGTACTTGCACTTAAAGATAAATCATTACAAGGAATTTTGGCAATAGTTATAGGATTGGCTACTCTGGCGACATATCCTATCGTTAACAAACTTGCCAAGAAAAAAGGGAAGAAAATTTTAATGAGCTTAGGTTTTGTGTTATTTGCCGTGTCATTTATAGATATTACGTTGTTTGGGTTGTTTGGAATAAATGTCAACATATTGATTGTGTTACTCGTTATCATTACACCATTGCCACAGGCTATTTTTGGGATTTTGCCACATGCTATGGTTGCTGATTGTGCAGCATATGATCAACATATTAATGGCAAGGATCAATCAGGTATGTACATGGCAGTTAATGGATTTTTTACTAAGATAGGAACGAGTATCGCGACAATACTCTTTACTTCTCTCTTAGTTTTTGGAAAAGATCCAGGAAATGATCTAGGGATTAGGATGATAACAATTGCAGGTGCAGTTTTATCAATTTTAAGTGTTGGCTTAATATCGAAATATAATGAGAAAGAGATAATGAGTTATGCAAGTAAAGAAAGAGCAAAAAGTATCGAATAGGAGCTATATAATGGAAAAACGAGATAAACGAAGAGAAGAGAAAAGAAATATTATAATAAAAGCAGCAAAAGATGTGTTTTTAAGGAAGGGTTTATTTAATGTCATCATGGATGATATTGCAACAGAGGTTGGACTAACAAGAAGGACTCTTTACCATTATTTTAAGACAAAAGAAGAATTGGCTTATGAAACAGCTATTATTCTATTGAGCGAGTGGAATGATTACTGCTTAGAAGTATATAAAAGATTAAATGGAACAGGTTTAGAACAGTTTAAGAACTTTTTTGATTGTCTTATTGACCATATGGCATTGCAACCTAAAATAATTAAATATTTGGTAGAGTTCGATTTTTATTTTAGTGATGATAGAAGAGAAAAACCATCGACAGATAGTATTAATCGATTTAGTGTTATTGTTCTAAGATCTGATGACTTAATAAAACGGTTAATGGAGAGAGGGATAAAAGATGGGTCAATGAGAAAGGACATTGATGTAAAGCTAATGACTGCTACCATTAGTAACGTGTTATGGAGTTTTGGACAAAATATAGTTATTCGTGGAGAAAAAATAGAGATTGAGTCTGGCATCAAAAATATTGAACTCATCAGAAATCAAGTATCGCTCTATGTAATGGTATTAAAAAGTAAAGGCAAATATATTGATAAGATATAGTTATTTATATTGCAAGAGAATTAATGGAAGTGGAGGATTGGTATGAAAGAGCTAATATTACCAAAAAAAATACTATTAGGTTGTGCAACTGCTGCTACTCAGATTGAAGGCGGTGATAAAAATAGTAATTGGTACCATTGGTCTCAAAAAGGTAAAATTGCCAATAATGAGAGTTCAATTGTTGCGGCAGACCACTATAATAGATATGTTGAAGATATTAATTTAATGAAAGAAATGAATCTAGAAGTATACAGAATGAGTATCGAGTGGAGTCGTATAGAACCTAAAGAAGGAACTTGGTCTCAGGAAGGTATTCTTCATTATCAAGATGAGATTAAGAAGTTGATAAAAGCGGGTATCAAGCCGTTAGTCACATTACATCATTTTTCACATCCACAGTGGTTTGAGGAAATAGGAGCATGGACTAATAGAGATAGTGTTAATTATTTTAAACGATTTGTTAAGAAAGTAGTTGAAACTATTGGAGATTATGTGAGTGAGTATTGCACTATCAATGAACCTAATGTTTTTGTAACAGATACCTATATGGATGGCAAATATCCACCAGGTCATAATGATGATATTGTTTCTTATTTCAAAGCTGCTAAGAACTTGATATTAGCTCATTTACATGCTTATCAGCTAATACACAAAATTAGAAAAAAAATAGGGTATGATAATACAATGGTCGGGTTTGCTCATCATTTAGCTTATTTCGAGTGCAAGAATAGTAATCCTCTTACGAAGCTAAGTAAGCGATTGATGGATTATTCATTTCATGGATTATTTTTTAATGGTATGGTAAATGGTCATCTAACTTTTCCTATTGGGTTTGGGTATCCTATAGGGAAAGGAATCTACTGTGATTTCATAGGAGTTAATTATTATTCTAGGCATATTATACATCCTAGTAAGAATCCAGCTATGCTATTTGGGGAAGTAAAAGTTGAAGAAGATTTGCCTGATTTTAGAGTAAATGATCTAGGATGGGAATTATATCCACAAGGATTATATCAAGTCGTAAAGAAGACATATGACAAATATAAGCTGCCTATCTTCATTACAGAGAATGGTATACCCGATGCAAAAGATATTAAACGATCTAAGTTCATATATGATCATCTAGCAAAGATATGCGAGCTTATTTCAGATGGAGTAGATGTAAGACGCTATTATCACTGGTCTCTTCTTGATAATTTAGAATGGAATGACGGTTATGGTCCGCGCTTCGGCTTGATTGAAGTTGATTATGATACACTTGAACGTAATATAAGAAAAAGTGGTATTTTCTATTCCGAGATTTGTAAAGAGAAAAGAGTAACTAAAAACATGATAGAAACTTATCTATAATTGGGTAATTTAGAACTTAGAATGAAAACAGAAAAAATTTAATAAAATATAAACATTAATGGGTTAAAACTATAAGATTTTATGTTTGTATTGTGCTTTGACTATTAATAGAACTTATATGAATTTAATTAAAGGTTATTTACTAATTATATTGATAAAGTTGTATAACCGTGGTACAATAAACCTTGGTATTCTAATTTTAGATAAAAAGTTACAAATTTCTTATTTTGACAGAATACTCAAAACTTAATAATTGACACCAAGGGGGATAAGTATGAAGAAAAAATTGTTAGTAGTATTATTAATTTTGGGAGTTATTTCTTTAACTGCATGTCAAGGAGGTAATGTTGAAGAACTCAAAAAAAGTGAAAAAGCATTACAAGTAGAGTTAGATAAAGTAAAAAAAGAGAGAGATAAATATAAAGCTGATTACATAAGTGTTCAAAAACAGTTAGACGAAATTACTAAGCAGAAGAAAGTAGAAGAGAATGATGTTACAGTAGTTGTAGTAGATAAGGTTAACATAGCTCAAAATATAAGCAAAGGGATATATAGCGATCGATCAGAATTTCATATTAGCATTACAAATAATACAGATAAAGACATAAAAGGGATTCAAGGTGTAATTGATATACAAGATTTATTTGGGGTAAGTATTAAGAAGTTTAATTGTGATCTTGTAGGAAAGGTTATTAAACCAAAGGAAACAATAGTAAATAAAAACTTGGGTTTTGATATTAATGAATTCATGGATGACCATGTAAAAGTATTTACAAATAAATTTGATGATTTAAAATTTGTATATACTGTAAATAAAATTGTATTTACAGACGGAACTATAAAAGAATAGAAACGCTAATTTTAAAAGGCTGTTCGGGAAAATGACCACTAGATAAAGCAAAAGTGGTTATTTTTGTATACTTTTAGACAACATCGATAGTAACTTGGTAAGTATTATGAGGCTAAGAATTGCTTTGAGTAATATAAAAATAAAAACCATAAAATTATTAACTAATCAATAAAATATTTTCAATATGGAGGGAGTAAAAATACTAGAATATGCATTATACATAAATAACGAGAAAATATTCATAAATTAGAAGATGAAGTCGAAAACCAAATTAGATAATAAATAGGGAATAGAGTTTGTTGCCAATGTTAAAAAGTCTAATACATTTAAAGATAAATGGATAAATTTAGCTGAGGAATATTTCAAAGAAAGCGAAAATTTATGGTTTATTATATCTTCTTTTAAAATTGATAGGATAAAATGAAATGATAAATGCATGAGGTTCATAATCTTTAACTATTTTCATTAATTTTTTTTCATCTTGCTTATTAATCAATATATCCAATTTATATCTTTTGCCTTTGCATCCTTCACCCTCAAAAACAGTTACACCAAAATTTTGCTCTCTAAGCTTATTAATTAATGATTGATTTTTATTCTTTAAGCTTATATGGTAGGATGAATATCCTATATATAGCTTTCTTTCTATTTTATTGCCTAAAAATATCCCAAAACCAAAACTAATAGCGTAAATCAACATTGCAATAAAAGGCTGGTCGTCTTTAATAATAATAGATAATCCAAAAATATAAACAATAGCTTCAAAAAAACCAAGAATAGAAGCTAGAATACTATAATTTCTAACCATAAAAATAGTTCTCATAGTTAAAAGAGGAACGTATAATAATTGAAGTATTATAATTAATAGTATAGCTTTCATGAGTCACCTTCCTTTTTAATACAGCACTATTATTAGTGTGTGGTATTGATTGTTTTTATACATAATAGTATTAATTATTAATAGACGTGGGAACATAAGTATTGAAAGATTTTTTGTGCTAAGATTTAGTTCAAGTGATATAATAATAAAAATAATATAATTATTGATTAATCAAAGAATTCTAAAAGGAGAAAATCAAAATGTTAGATTATTCATTTATAAATAGGGAACAAGTAAAGATTCACAAATTAGAAGATGAGGTTGAAAAACAAATCAGACTAGACCTACTTGATAGGATAATTGAACAAATGAATGATTATGATGTTCATATAAAAGAATATGAATATTCTAAGAAAAGAAATGAAGCAGTAAGCCGAGGGGTTAATTTTGTTGCAAATGTTGAGAATGCAAATGATCTTAAAGAAAGATGGATAAATATGTTTACAACTGATATTGATGATAAAGTAAAAGAAGAAATTTATTTTAATAGTTTTTTGTGGCATATATTTAGCTATAGAAAATTGATAGCTAAGACAGGGCAAGAGGCGAGAGAGATGTTTAATAACTGTAATAAAAACACTGTATATATCTTTTATCAACATAGCGAAGTGACGTATTTTATTAATAACCCACAGAAACTACTAGCAAGTGATTTTGATTTGGAGGAAGATATATATGTCTTTGATGTAAAAGAAAAATGGACTTATATACATACCCATGAACAACAATGTGGACCATATTTTTATAGAACTTAAGAATTTAATATGGAGGTGCAAACATGATAGATAACATACAGGTTTTTATGAACAATGCAAAAGAAATGTTAAGTTCAATGATTAGAAGATTGAACAATTTGGATCAAATCAAACTAAGTTCTTTAAATTCACATAAAGTAATGCATATTATTATAGATATGAATAATGGATTTGCAAAACAAGGTGCATTATATTCAAGCAGAGTAAAAGGTATTATACCCAACGTCGTGAAATTAACTAGCAAATGTATAGAAAAAAAGATCATTACTATAGCTTATACAGATAATCATACAGAAACTTCACCTGAGTTGAAAAGTTTTCCTACACATTGCATGAAAGGAAACAAAGAATCAGAAGTGATAGATGAGTTATTGGTTTTTAAAGAAAAAGGGTTACGAGTTTACGAGAAAAATTCGACTAACGGAATGATGGCTACAAATCCAGTAAAAGCTTTAAGAGATGAGTATCCAGAAGAAAGAATAGATAGTATAGATACTTTCATCGTCACAGGATGTGTGACAGATATATGTGTATATCAATATGCCACAACACTAAAATCATATTTAAATCAAAAGAATATAGATGCACGAGTTATTGTGCCAATAGACTGTGTGGATACTTTTGATATTCCCAATGTACATGATGCTGAGTTTATGAATGTAGTATTTTTATGTAGTATGCTAGATAATGGGATAGAAGTTGTTAAATCTATTGACTAATGTTGTTGATAAGAGTAAAGTGTTTTTAGAAGTAGAGGATAATAATGTTAAAGAATTATAATAAGACAAAAAACCTCAGTAAGAAAGAACATACTGAGGTTTTTTATCTATTTACGACCATGAATCCATTGTAAACCCCAACCAAAATGTATATCCATATTTAGATGACCTTTAAAGTATTTTACAGATTTTTGCACTTTGAAAGTTTCATCATTTACGTTTTCTAATAAAGCAATAGAGTACATACCTAGGCCATTTCTCTGTTCATCCATCCTAACAGTTATATCGTTTTAACGACTATTTGGTTTAGTACAAATACTTCTTCTAAAAAATTAAACGTGTTATGAATGATAAAAGAAGCTATGTGTATTTTTTAGATTCAGAAACTTTTGAAGGACTTATGCCTTATTGGAGATATACAGGTTCATCATGATTTGGAGACTAAAAAACTTTTATGGGTGGAAGGATTTGAGAGATATTATCCTAAGGCATAGAAGACCCAGATTATTTCGTGCTAAAATTTACAACAAAAAAAGTGAGTTTTTATAATAATCTAGAAGAATTAACAGTTGATATTGACGAGGGATAGAAGCTATTTTATAAATTCAAATTTAGTTAGCATAAAACGGGTATATTAATAACATATAAAAAACATAGCAAGAATGATGAAAAAACTCAAATTCCATTATGGTATATTAATCATGGAGGTGCTCGTATGAAAACCAATTATGATAATATTTTATATCTTGTTGATTTAATAGAAAAAGACTTAAGTCTAAATTATAATCTTGAGTTCTTAGCAGAAAAAGTAGGATATTCAAAGTATCATCTGCATAGGATGTTCACCAATGTAGTAGGTATGTCGATGTACCAATATATAAAAAAAAGAAGACTAAGTGAAGCTGCAAAAAAATTATTATGTACAGATGATAGTATATTAAAAATATCACTAGACGCAGGTTATGAATCACAACAAGCTTTCTCGGATGCTTTTAAAACTGCACTAAAATTAAGTCCTAAAGCATTTAGATATAAAGTCAAAAAGTTTTCATTGACTCCAAGATTTAAAAGCACTTATAAAATGGAAGGAGAAAGAATCATGGACGTTAGGTTAGAAAACTGTGTGGAAATGACATTGGTAGGTTATAGTGCAAGTACATTGAAAGGATTTTTCGTTATTCCAAGACTATGGAAGAAATTGCATAAAGTGAAGCGTAAAGTTATCAATCGCATATCAAAAGAATGGGTATTTGGATTCAACGACTATGAGAATGCAGAAAAAACAGAAAATGGTTTAGGTTTTGAGTACTACGCTTGCATTGAAGTTGAAAATAGGAGTAACATTGATGATGACATGGTTAAAAAAGAATTACCAAAAAGTCGGTATGCTGTATTTTCTATCAAAGCAAAACCTCAAGATTCAATTGAATCAACTACAAACTATATTTATAAAGAGTGGTTCCCGTCTTCGTCATATCAACTAAACCATGAAGCAAAATATGATTTTGTTAAATATGGAGAGGTAGTAGATGAGAACGGTATAGCAGATATTGAGGTTTGGGTACCTATCTTATAGTTGCATTGGTTGTTTATTAACAGAGAGATTATGTATATAAGTCTAGAGAGATATATGCATACTTTTTATATCCAAGAATAGAGGAATTGGTATGAGTGAAAATATAAAAATACTAGTAGATGAATTGGGGAGTAAGGATAATAAAATACGAAAAAATGCACTTGATACTTTATTAGGGATAACAAATGAAAAAGTTAAGTGGATTTATGAGGTATGGGACATATTTGTAGAAAAACTTGATTCAAGTAATTCATATCAAAGAAGTATAGGTGTTTTTATGTTATCTAATCTTGTAAAGAGTGATTATGAGAATAGATTCTTTGATGTCATTAATAAGTATTTAGAATTAATGGAGGATGAAAGATTTATAACTGCAAGGCAAACAATACAAAGTTCATGGAAAGTTGCTATAGCAAAAAAAACACTGAGAAATAAGATTGCTAATTATTTACTAAAGATGTTTTTAGATAATAAGCACTTAAGCTCACATGCAAACTTGATAAGAAAAGACATCACACAGAGTTTAGTAAACATTAATAATTTGTATAAAAATGCAGTTGATTTAGGTGAGTTAGAGTTAAAAATAGAAATGTATTGCGATAAGAATGAGAAGAAAAAGCTTTATGTATTGTTAGGAAAATAGTAATATAAATGCCTTGATATCAAGGCATTTATATTTATACAGAACAGTGATTGATTTACAATTTTAAAACAGGGGGAATTACGTCTATTGTAAAAAAAATTATTATTAATATGTGCTCTATTCGTTAGTATTTTTATGATTGTTATATTTATGGTTCTATCAAATACAATGGATAAAACCAAGGCTCTAATACTTGGATTTGTAATATATTGGTTTATTTTATGTTGCCGGTTATTATTTTGAGTCATAAAACTTCAAATGGTTTTTTCCATAAGATATAGACCAAAATTGCTAATGAGATATACATATTATTTAATAACATTCATACCTTGCTTATCAACATATATTGTAGATTTAGAGAAACTGCATCAAAAGCCAGTACAAGTATAATATCAATATCTTTAGTTTTTGCAGTAATAAATGGAACAATAGAGGAGTTATTTTGGAGAGGTATTTTTAATAAAGTGTTTGAAGGAACGGTAGGAGCTTACATGTTTCTGTTAGTTTTTTTCGGACTCTGGCATGTGACTTTATGTAGATAGATGATATTGTATCAAGGGTGTACTGGTTTTCGTATAAGGCTCATATATAATTAGGCTGATATGGGAGATCGTAGTTTATAAGATGAAATTAAAAGGACTTAGATTTACAACGTATAATAACAAATTTATTTACATTTACTGGACTGATATCGAAAATTGGGCATAGTTCCTGAAAAGAAGAGCATGAGCTATCACTTTGTAGATTATCAATCATCATAATGGCGTAAAACTAGGATTTATTAATGTCCTAGTTTTTTATATGCTCTAATGTAATGCTTCAACACAAATGGTTATTTTACAACAATCGAAACAATAAAAATTCAAACTCTAAAGAAGGAACAAAAATTTTATGGTACCCTGTAACAAAATAACATAAAGTTGTAAAAGAAATGAAATATGTTTTTCACCATATTATGGTATAATTTATATGTAATTCTAAAAAATAATTAGATTATGCAAACGTTATGGAATAAAATTAATGGGTAACAAGTATATAGCGGAGACTTTATATTTTAGAGAATTAAGGTGATATTATGCAATAAATGAATATATATACCTTGGTAAGTCTTTGAACTAAAACTGCTATTACTTATTGACGTAAATTTATAAGGATGTTAATATACTGGTAAATAAAAACGATGATAATGATAATTATTTTTAAAGCAGACTTGGCAGATAAAGCTAGGTAAATAACATCTTAAATGTAAATATATAACTCGAACTAACCTTTATTGTTCATCATTATGCTAACGCTCTTAATGCGTTGATAGTCGTTGATTGTAAGTATACTTACAAAAAAATAAGCTTGTAATGCATCATGTGTTTAAGTTAAATTGCAAAAGACGTATTTATATTGATACTCTAATTAACAATACACAATATCTACTAGTCAAATTAATCAAAAGATTTAATAATAATTCTAAATTACAATTTGAGAAGAGATAAGTTTATAAGCGAAGAGTGTTTGTATAAATATGCAACGAAATGGCGAGGGGGGTGAACTGATTTCCATTGTATTATAATAATAAAAGGAATAACTATAGCAGCAATATCTCAAAAAAAATTTGATTTAGAAATTAATATTACAATTTAAGTCATAAGCAAAAGTAAAAGGATATGTAGAATAAAACTGAAAAAAGAGAGGGAAAATTATGAAAAAAATAATAGTATTTGGAATTTCGGCAATGATAGCATCGAATATATTAGGTAGTAGCGCTGCGGGCGAATATAGGATTGGACCAGATAACATGCCATCTCTACCTAAGCATACAAATGAAATGACGCGACCTGAGATGATGCCGTCTGGGTATGATAATACAATAACTAAACCTATCGGAAGAACAGTTTTAGATATTAAGAAAATAAGCAAGGATATCTTAGACAAAATAAAGTTTATAGATAAAAATTCATACAATGGAGTAAAATTAAGAATTCAAAAATTTGCAAAATCAAATGGGATTATACCTATTGCTTTATATAATCAAGAAAAGAAAATAGAGCATTATGGTTTTATAAACAATAGAGATGGTGGGTACATTCTACCTACGTTTGATTATATTCAGTTTCACAAGATTAATTATTTTGAAGGTGGTTTAGAACCTGTCGGAAAAGGTGGTAAATACGGGTATATAAACATCAAGGGAGAACAAGTTATTGACTTCAGATTTGAAGATGCTGGAGTTTTCCACAGTGGTTTAGCTTCAGTTAAGAAAAACGGCATGTGGGGTTATGTAGATAAAAAAGGTAATATAATTATAACGCCACAATTTAAGGAGGCAGCTCCTTTTATAGCAGGTGCAAATGTTGCCGAAGTATTAACTAAGGATAAAAAGAAAGCGTTAATTAATAAGCAAGGAGACATTCTACTACAATGCGATTGGCTTATGAATTTATCTGAAGGGAATATTTATTCAGAAAAAAAAGATTGCATGTATTTCTCTGCAACGAAAAATAATAAAAGTGCTTTAGTTAAAGTGGAAAAAGGTAGAGCAAAACGATTAACAGATTATATTTACACGATTATATATTATAATGATGGAGAATTTGGATATGAGAAACAAGGTTCAGATTATATGCCTGAACGTGGAACATTGGATTTAGAAGGTAAAGAGACTAAAGAAGTATACAATCCAGACGGATTGAAGTATGGTAAAGCTTACAATGGTAGACGTATAGTTATTAAAAATGGATTATACGGGATTGCAGATGAAAACAAAAAAATAATTCTTTCACCTAAATTTGCTTCTATCCAGCCTTTCGTTAATAAAAATTATACAATTGTAAGTACAATGGACGGGAAGCAAGGGCTAATTAACAGAGATGGTGACTTTATTTTAAAGCCAGGGAGTTTCCACATAACACCAGTAAAAAATAAAGAGGATTATGTTTTTGTTGGGATACCTGGAAAAGTAAAGTTATATGATGTAAAAAAACAAAAGTACATTGGGGGACAATTCGTTGAGATTCATCCAATGAATGATGATTTCATTGTTGTTGTAAATCATAGAAAAAGCGGACTTATGAATAAGAATGGCGAATTTATTGTAGAGCCATACGATGATTATTCATATGAAGAGCATAAAAAAGGCTACATCGTAAAAAGTACTAAAAAAGGGTTTTGCCTAACGAATTTGGCAGGAAAGAAGTTAAGTGAGGAAATATATCAATCAATACAACATATAGATGAAAATAACTACCGTGTTGTAATGAAAAACAACAGATATGGATTAGCAGATAAAGATGGTAAACTATTGATTCCATGCATATTTGAGTTAATTAAAACTATAGATAAGACGAAGGCTCAAATCATTTTAAAAGATGGAGATAGTATAACTATCGGAACTGTAGAGATACCAAGTAAATAAAGAATAGCTACGATAAACTAAGTGAAAAAATTAACAGAAAAATATATGTACAACTAGGATTAAATATTGTCCTAGTTGTACTTTTTTACTTATTAAGTGTGATAAGTATAGTTCTAAATGTGTAGTGGTAATCTAATGTGTTTTTTTATGTTTATAAGTGTAAAATAAAAGTAAACTGAAAAGAAATATAACTGCAATAGAAATGAAATAATTATTTATATATTTTATGATATAATCAATCTGAATAATTCCAATCCATTTCATATCCTAAAGTAACTATTTTTAAGGCGTGTGATGAATTAAATAAATGTTTGCAAGGTTACAGGACTAAAAATATTATTTCATATTGACCGAGATTTACAAGAATGAAGACATATTGGGGAAAAGTTTACAATAGTTTTTACATGTATTCTGTTCCTGAGAATATGTTAGTTTGACTTGTCTGCAAGCACGCTTTAGAGATATATATTTCATGTATGTGTGTGAAAATTATTTTACCAATTCTACTTATTGCTATATGTAGTTCTTTCGTATAAAT
Organism: Abyssisolibacter sp. ZYX002; assembly: GCF_056892235.1. Classification (NCBI taxonomy): domain Bacteria; kingdom Bacillati; phylum Bacillota; class Clostridia; order Eubacteriales; family Clostridiaceae; genus Abyssisolibacter; species Abyssisolibacter sp. ZYX002. Next base: position 822,470 of record NZ_JARMXH010000002.1, on the reverse strand, counting down.
GCAATAGGTAAAAGTATAAAGGATTTTTGAGATGAGAATATAAAACAAAAATTAAGTAAAAGGATATGTAGATTAAGTTTAATAGAAAGGTGATAAAAAATGAAAAAGATAATAGTATTTGGATTATCAGCAGTAATTGCATCTAATATACTAGGTTGTCAAGCCGTAGAAGGAGTTAGAAATGAATCGAATAAGATATCGAATCAGGCTAACTATTCAAGGAATAATGAAGTAACTATGTTTAGAAATGAACCAAAAAAAATTAGTAAGGATATTTTAAACGAATTAAAGTTTATAGATAAACATTCATACAATGGAGTAAGTTTAAGGATACAACGATTTGCAGACAGAAACGGTTTGGTTCCTTTTGCTTTACATAATCCAGAAAAAAAAATAGAGCATTATGGGTTTATAAATAATAAAGATGGTGGATATATTCTGCCTACGTTTGATTATATTCAGTTTAACAAGATTAATTTTTTTGAGAATGGCTTAGAACCTGTTAAAAAAGGTGGTAAATACGGATATATCAACATCAAGGGAGAAAAAGTTATTGACCATAATTTTGAAGAAGCTAGAGTTTTTCAAAGTGGCCTAGCTGCAGTAAAGAAAAATGGGATGTGGGGTTATATAGATCGAAAAGGTAATATGGTTATAAGTCCACAATTTAAAGATGCGATTCTTTTTATAGGAGGTGTGGATGTTGCAGAAGTAACAACAAAGGATAACAAGAAAGCGTTAATTAATAAGCAAGGAGACATTCTACTACAATGCGATGGGCTTATGAGTTTATCTATAGGAAATATTTATACAGAAAAAAAAGATTGCATTTATTTTTCTGCAACGAAAAATAATAAAAGTGCTTTAGTTAAAGTGGAAAAAGGTAGAATGAAACAGTTAACAGATTATATCTACACGACCATATATTATGATGATGGAGAATTTGGATATGAGAAACAAAGTTCGGATTATATGCATAAACGTGGAACATTAGACTTAGAAGGTAAAGAGACCAAAGAAGAACACAATCCAAAAGGATTGCGTTATGTTAAAGTTTCTAATGGTAGATTTATAGTTACTAATATGGATGGATTATGCGGAATTGCAGATGAAAATAAAAAAATGATTATTTCTCCTAAGTTCTTACATATAGATCCATTTGTTAGTAAGTATTATGCAATAGTACAAACAAAGGATATGAGGCAAGGGATAATAGATAGAGAAGGAAATTTTATTATAAAACCTGATAATTTACGGATACAACGTGTAGAAAACAAGGAAGATTATATTATTGTTGGTGAAGAAGGTAATCCGAAGAGTAAAGTACAACTATATGATGTAAAAAGAAAGAAATACATTGGTGGAAAGTATATAGATATCCATCCAATGAATGATGATTTCATTGTTGCTGTAAATGATAGGAAAAGAGGGCTTATGAATAAGAATGGAGAAATTATTATAAAGCCATATGATGATTATAGATACGAAGAACATAAAAAGGGCTACATCGTAAAAAATAATGAAAAAGGAAGGTACATCACTAATTTGGCGGGAAAGAAGACAAGTGATGAAATATATCAAGCAGTGTATAATATAGATGAGAATAACTACCGTGTTGTAAGGAAAAACCTCAAATATGGGCTCGCAGATAAAGATGGTAACCTATTGATACCATGCATTAATGAAATGATTAAAGTCGTTGATAAATCAAAGGCACAAATTGTTTTGAAAAATGGAGATGAAGTAATTATTGGAACTGTAGAGATACCAAATAAATAAATTTCTAGAATAGTCTACAATATTACTAAGTATAATAATTCCCATAGAAATATGTTTACAACTAGGATTAAATATTGTCCTAGTTGTATTTTGTTTTTGATAAGAGGTGATTAAGTAATGTCAAATAGATTAATAATGAAAATTGTTTGCCAAATCATTTCTTCTAGAAGGAGAGAATAAAAGGTAGGATCATAAGTATATAGAATCTTAACACGATTTATAATAATAATTTAGTTTTAAATAATGAGAGGTGTTTTATTATAGTTCGTAAAGTTTAAAAGTATAAATAATAATAAACCGAAAAGAAATATAACTGTAAAAGAAATGAAATATACATTACACCATATTATGGTATAATTTATCATAGTAATCCTAAAAAAAATTCAGACATAGAATATCATAAAATAGTTAAATGTATTAATAATCTAAATAAATAAACTTTGAGAAAGGGGTGGCTTGAGCAACTATTTTGACATAGGTGTTAAATCATACAGATACAATAGCAGAAAAGTATAAAAATTTTTTAGATATGAAAATATAGAACATAAATTAAATAAAAGGATATGTAGATTAAATCTTATAGAAAAGGTGATTAAAAATGAAAAAAATAATAGTATTTGGACTATCGGCTATAATCGCATCTAATATGCTAGGTTGTCAAGTCGCAGAAGGAGTTAGAAATAAAGGGAATAAAATACCTACTTCGCATAACAAAGCAACTATGTTTAGTAATAACTCAAATAAAAAGTTTAGTAAGGAAGTTTTAAATCAATTAAAGTTTATAGATAAACATTCATACAAGGGAAACTTAAGAATACAACGATACTCAGACCAAAATGGTATAGTGCCTTTTGCTTTAAGTCATCCGCAGAAAGAGAAAGAGTATTTTGGTTTTATAAACGGTAAAGATGGTGGGCATATTCCTCCTGCATATGATTATATTCAGTTTAACAAGTTTAAATACTTTGAATCTGGCTTAGAACCTGTTGAAAAAGGTGGCAAATATGGGTATATCAACATTAAGGGAGAAAAAATTATTGATTTTATTTATGAAGGAGCTATGGATTTTGAAAATGATGTAGCTGCAGTTAATAAAAATGGGCTATGGGGTTATGTCAATACAAAAGGTGATACGGTTATAAAACCACAATTTAAGCAAGTGGATACCTTTATAGAAGGAGTAAATGTTGCTATAGTAACAACTAAGAATGATAAGCAAGCATTAATTAATAAGCAGGGAGAAGTGTTAATACAATCTGATCATCTGTTTAGCTTATCTAACCCAGAAGAAAAAAATAACGATTATATTTGCTTTGCTGCAATGAAAAACGATAAACATGCTTTAGTTAAAATTGAAAACGGTACAACAAAACAGCTAACAGACTATATTTATGATCAATTATTTTATGATAATGGTGAAATTAAATATTCAAAAATGGGCTTAGATTTAGATGAAGAAGGAACATTAGACTTAGAAGGGAAAGAAACTAAAGAAACTAAAGAAACTAAAGAAGAATATAATCCAAATGGATTGCAGTATGGTAAAGTTCATAATGGTAGACGTATAGTTACTAATATGGATGGGTTATGCGGAATTGCAGATGAAAATAAAAAAATAATTCTGTCTCCTAAGTTCACACATATAGAACCATTTATTAGTAAGTATTATGCAATAGTACAAACTGCAGACATGAAGAATGGAATAATTGATAGAGAAGGAAATATTATTATAAAACCTAGTAATTTACAGATACAACCTGTAGAAAACAAGAAAGATTATATTACTGTTGGACAAGAAGGTGGTCAGAAGAGTAAAGTACAACTATATGATGTAAAAAGTAAGAAGTACATTGGTGGAAAATACGCAAATATTCATCCAATGAATGATGATTTTATTGTTATGGTGAATGATAAGAAAAGTGGGCTTATGAATAAGAATGGTGAATTTATAGTAGAGCCATATGATTATTATTCATACGAAGAACATAAAAAAGGCTATATTGTGAAAAGTAATGAAAATGGGTTATATATAACGAATTTGGCAGGAAAGAAACTGAGTGAGGAAACATATCAAATAGTACAACCTATAGATAAAAATAACTACCGTGTTGTAATGCAAAAACTTAAATATGGATTAGCAGATAAAGATGGTAACTTATTAGTTCCATGCGTTAGTGAATTTATTAAAGTTATTGATAAAACAAAAGCACAAATTGTCATGAAAAATGGAGATGAAGTAATTATCGGAACTGTTGAGATACCAAGTAAATAAATTTCTAGAATAGTCTACAATAAAACTAAGTATAATAATTCCCATAAAAATATGTCTACAACTAGGATTAAATATTGTCCTAGTTGTATTTTGTTTTGCTAAGGGGTTAGATAAGTAGTGTCAAATAGAATTAGTCGTGAATGATAGGTAGAACATATTAATTAACTTAGTAATGAAAACATTTGCTACAGCTTAAACGTTACTACGTTAATAATAGCATTTATTAGAGAAAGATAGCGAGATGTGGGTTCTTAAATGAAGTGCATCACTAAAAAATTAAAATTACTAGAGTGGATATAGTAGAGAAGCCCCAAAAGCCTCTTACTTCAGAGGCTTTTGGGGCTTGAGTTATCATCAAATTTAATTTGTTTGTATACTCCTAAGCATAATTTTAATACTACAAACTATTAAGGTATAGGTACTTCATTAAAATGAAACTTTATCTTTGTGGAACCACGACCTCCCAAAGGTTTTTTTGAGCTTCTAGCATGAGCTCTGAATCGTAATTTAGTAGGCAAATAATAGAAACCCACTTTAATATAGTTGGAAGCTTCTATAGAGAATAAGTTTTCTGATCCAAAAGAAGATATTATTTCAATCCAGAAATCTTCAGATTTCTTTGGAATTTGAATTCTGCTATTATAATCATTAAGATCATATGTGTATGTTAATGGAGTGCTTGGCTTATAACATTGTGGATATATCAAGAAAACAGTACCATTTGTAGCAGTATATTTTTGCCATTCAGTCGTATGTGAGTATCTTTTTCCATCCCATTTCGTATTTCTTGTTAACGCGTGGACTGTTATTTCATTGTCCCATACTTTTGCTAATGCCATACTGCTAAATCCTATTACCATACATAATACGAGAAGTAAAGATATCAATTTTTTCATATAAATTCCTCCTTTTAATTTAGTGCTTCTATAATAGTCAAAATGTTTTTCCTCCAATTATTTTTGCATAAAAAATTCCACACTTACAAATATCCTATAATTTACAAATCATTAGCTTAGAAGTATATTTCTTAAAAGGTACTTTATAATGCTTAATCATTGGATATTACATAATGACTATCAAAACTTTCTTTTACTCAATTCTGTTGACAAAAACAAGAATATCAAAATAAACATTCTAGTATGTTAAAAAAATTGTACTTTTTATTCTTCTTTTTTAAAATATATCACTAAGCTTTTACCCCTTTATGTCAATAATTACAAAAAAAACAAAAAAATAAAATAAATGTAAATAACTTATCTTCCTTTTATAATATCTTTACTTCCAATAACTACGACAGGACAATGACTCTAATATATATCCAGCTTCATTTACTTTGTTTAAATAATATTACAATTAAATATTCAAGAAAATAGAACATTTTTATCATTTTTAGATTATTTTATAGGGTAATCTAATATGTTTTGATAGAAGCATATAACATATTAACATCTTAGAAAGAATTGATAATTCTAATGTTAAACATAAAATTTTATACAGGAAGTGGTGTCTAAGCGATATATATACAATCACACATTTATTTGAAGTATTAAAATATCTAGAAAAGGACTTCGCGAAGAATTAGAAGAACAAAAAATATAGATTGTTGAACAAGTCAGAAAAATACTTAGAAGAAAAGTTGATGCACTATATAGAAAATAAAAGATATTAAAAATTTTCTAGAAACATACTTTTAACAAAAAAATGATAAAAACACTACCACGTTTTTTATTTAATAGCATTTCATCATGCCATGGTAACATTAGGCATAAAAAATTTAATGTCATTAATGCACTAGGTAATCTTTTTCTAATGTTTGTTTTAAATAAGAATACATATGTTTAGTTTTATCTATTGAATATTTGTAGCTTAGCTGATATTTATGGATTTAAATTGTGATTAGTAGTCTTATTTACTCCAAGTCGTAAAAAGGCTATCTTATCATTTTTGCACGTATAGTCCATTTATGGAATTACTGTGGTATTGACACAGTTCCGATTATAGCCTGATAGTCTTCTGATAGTACAATTTGAGCTGAATTTTTATCTAGCACTTTAATCATCTTGCAAATGGTAGGAATCAACAAGTTACCATCCTTATCTGCAAGTCCATATTTGAAGTTATTCATAACAATACGATAGTTAAATGTATCTATAGGGCTTATGGATTGGTAAACTTCATTGCTTGTTTTTTCTCCGACCAAGTTTGTTATATAGGAACCTTTGTCATTGCTTTTTATTATATAACCATTAGAATGCTCATTGTAAATAAAATTATTATAAGGTTCAATTACAAATTCACCATCTTTATTCATTAATCCACTTTTATTATTATCAATCATCACAACAAAATCTTCTCCTAGCGAATAAATATGCTCAAAATTTTTCCCTATATATTTTTTGTTTTTCAAATCAAACAATCTTTTATTTATATTTGTGGAGTTATAATTTTCAACTATGCAAAAACTACTTTTTTCTTGCAATGGAGAAACTGTAGCATCTAATGGCTCCAATACATAATTTCCATTTCCATCAATAACTGCATTTTTAGAATCTTTGGTGATAACACACCAATATGTAGATTTTTTATCTAGTGGATGAATTGAATAAAATTGAGGTTCTATAATAATGTTTTTATTTTTGTCAGCAAGACCTACCAAACCTTCATTGTTATGAATGATATAGTGGTTATCTATTCGCTCATAAACAATACTTTGGTTTTCTGAGGTCGGGTGTTTTTCTTCATAGAATGCTTGGCCAGTATCATTAATTATGCCACTTTCTGAATTAGAGTTGTTATTGTTTTTGGTATAATTAAAAACCAATCCATTTTCATACAAAGAATCGTAAAGAAAATCTGTCATATACATAATCATTCCATTTTCTATCTTTAATAGGGCTTTTTTGTTTTTATTAGTAATGACAAGATAAGGAGAGGATTTTTCGCTATCTTTATTATGAATGAATTCTAAGTTGTCGAAACTAATTTTTGTATTTCCTTTTTTATCAATCAGAGCTTGTTTTTTATTAGAAAGCTCTACAACTGCGACATTCATATCTTCAAAGAAATTAGAAGCTTGTTGATATGTAGGAGGTATAACAATGTCACCTTTTAGATTAATATAGCCGTAAAGCCCATCTTTTTTAATCATGGCTAAGCCATCTTTAAATGCACGAGCTTCATCATAAATAAAATCAATTACAGTTTCGCCTTTAATGTTTATAAAACCGAATCGATCATTTTTTTTGACAGGTTCGAGTCCACCAGAAAAGTATTCATCTCCATTCATATCCAAATATTGATATATTGGCAATACATACCCACCGTCAATATTATTGATAAATCCGTAATATTCGTTATCTGTTTTTGTGTTATATACTGCTATAGGGGTAATTCCATTTGTATTAACAAGTAAAGGAAATCTTAACTTTCCTATAAGAACTTCTTTATTTATAAAATCCAGGTTTTCGTAAGCATCTTTATCAGCTACCGATAGAGTATTGTGGATATTAGTAGTTGACTTAGCGACTATATTATTAGTTGCTTCAGATTGCGGGGAGGTATTGCACCCGAGTATATGAATAGTTAATATTATTAATGCTCCGACTATGATTAATTTTTTCATTATACATGTCCTTTCTATTATTAATATCCAATAATTATACAATACAAATATTACATAATTATTAATCAAAGATTAAATCATAATGTTTAATAAAACTACATTTTAGTGACATTGAATTAAGAAACTAAGTCAAACAAAAATAAGAGTATATTAAATTATTGCAATTGTTGTTTTGTTAATATTGAGATTGGGTATGTTAGTATTACAGTTTATCTTGATTTTTGGTAAATACTATAGTAGATTTAATTATGAGTATTAATGGAATAACGATCCAATAAGAAATAATTAAATGAGCTTATAGTTAAAGTAAAATAAATATAGGGGGGATAGCTAAATGATTACTAAGAATGTAGAGGTTGTAATACTAGTTTCTCGAAAATATGCTTTAGCACCACATAACGATGATTTGACTTTAAAAGAAGCCTTAGAAAAACGTGGCTATATGACAGATATTGTAGCTTGGGACGACACTACTTATGATTTTAACACAATAAAGCTAGCTATAATTAGATCATGTTGGGATTATGATGACAGAGTATCAGAATTCTTTGATGCCATGAAAAAGATAAGTGAATCTACAATTTTGATAAATGATTACAAGACAATAGTAAATAACAGTAACAAGTATTATTTAGAAGGACTAAATGATAAAGGGATATCTATTATACCCACCTACTATATCAGTAAATTAGATGATGTAGAAACTGCTGTAAAAGGTATTGATGCAGAAAAAATTATTATAAAACCTGTCATTAGCGCTAGTGGCAAGAACACCTTTAGAGTGAAAAGACAAGATATTAATGAAATAAGAAGACTTGTAGATGAAATATTAAAAGAAAAGCATGCTATGCTACAACCATATATAGAAACAATAGAAAGCAAGGGGGAAAAATCAACTATAGTTGTTGATGGAAAAATAGTATATGCAGTAGATAAAAAGCCAGCCAAAGGAGGCTATCTAGTGCACAATCATATGGGAGGTAGTTATAATGAGTCTGATATAACATCATTAGATATACGATTTATAGATGGCATAATAAGAACTATGGAAAAAACGCCTACTTATATGAGAGTAGATTATTTATTTGATGAAGCAGGAGAGCCTATGTTGTTAGAGCTTGAATTAATTGAACCTAACCTTTATCTCTCGAAAAGTAAAAAGTCATTAGACATACTAGTTGATAGTATGGTAAAAATTCTAGAAAGTAATTAGATAATATTAATATATACTTGAATAGAAAGGAAAATATCATGCATTATAAGGAAGCAAAATCAATCTTATCTTCACAAAATGGAATGAACATATATCGTGGTTGTACTCATGGTTGTATCTACTGTGATAGTAGAAGTAGATGCTATAATATGCAGCATGAGTTTGAAGATGTAGAAGTTAAGAAAAATGCACCTGAATTGCTAGAAATGGCACTTAGAAGAAAACGAAAAAAGTGTATGATTGGTACAGGAGCGATGTGTGATCCGTACATGCACATTGAAGATGAGTTGAAATACACAAGAAAGTGTCTAAAGATTATTGAAAAATACGGTTTTGGTCTGTGTGTGCAAACAAAATCAAAGCGTATTTTAAATGATTTAGACCTACTCACGAGTATAAATCATAATTCAAAATGCGTTGTTCAAATGACAATGACAACATACGATGAGAAACTTTGCAAGATAATAGAACCAGATGTTTGTACAACCAAAGAACGTTTTGAGGTATTAAAAATAATGAACAAGAACGATATTCCTACAGTTGTATGGTTAACGCCAATTTTACCTTTTATTAACGATACGGAGTATAATATTAGAGGTATTTTAGATTACTGTATAAAAGCTAAAGTATATGGAATCATTTGTTTTGGGATTGGTTTGACACTGCGTGATGGTAATAGACAGTATTTTTATTCAAAGCTAGATGAACATTTTCGGGGTCTAAAACAAAAATATCATCATAAATTTGGATATAGCTATGAGCTAAGAAGTGATAATCATGAAAAACTGAAGAATATGTTTTATACTGAATGTAAAAAACATAATATCATTTGTGATAATAATCAGATATTTAAGTATATGAATACGTTTGAAGATAAACGAGGTTATGAGCAATTGAGTTTTTTTGATAAATTGTAATTAATGTATAGGGTTTTGATAAGGGAGGTCATGAGGATGAAATACTGTGGTTATTATACATTACCAGTACAGCAGAACATGCCCTTCTGTATTCATTTACCCAGTTTGTTTTTGGGAAATTGATTTATTTATTAAAGATGATGATGAGCCTAGTGAACAAAACCATCAGTTAACTTTAAATCAAGCAATAGATAATTATAAAACATGGAGCGTGCACTAAAGATATGTAGAAGTATGTGAGAAAACCAAATAAAAATGAATTAATAAATAGTAAGCTATATAGTTTTTATAGTTATCAGAAGGTTACTTACTTAGTAAAGACTATTGTCATAATATACTAATCAGAAAGGGGGAATGGCAATGAACTCATTTATACAGGGGTTTTTGCTAGGATTTGCATATGTAGCTCCGATTGGTATGCAAAATATATATGTTATCAACAGTGCTTTGGTTAACAAAAAAGCAAAAGCATTTGCAGTGGCGTTTATAACTGTATTTTTTGATATTGCGCTTGCATTGACATGCTTTTTTGGCATGGGAATAGTAATGGAAAAGATAAAAATCCTTAAATTATTCATCTTGTTTATAGGATCTATAGTAGTTATATACATAGGAATACAACTTATTAAATCTGATCCTCAGATTGATAAAGAAGTTGATACTAGCAAATCTATACCTCAAATTATTTTAGCGTGTTTTTTAATCACTTGGGCAAACCCACAAGCTTTAATTGATGGTTCACTATTATTAGGAGGATTTAAAGCTAGTTTACCAAAAGATGATGCAAGCATATTTATTTCAGGTGTTTGCATAGCATCAGCAACTTGGTTTATTAGTCTTACTGGGATTGTATCATTTTTTAAAGGTATTATTAGAAAAAATCATATGAAAATAATCAATATATTTTGTGGTATTATTATAATTTATTATGGACTCAAATTAGGTTATAGCTTTATAGTAGAGATACTGTAGAAAATATTTCAACGGTATAATTGTTCATATATCACATCTTTTTCTAAAAGGTAAGTAATTAAATAAAAGCGCACTTGTATGCTATATTACTAAGATACAATAACTCTATTTTTAGATTTAACGCTAAACAAGGAGAAGCTACTGGTAGAAGTGGTATTGTTGAAGTAGAAGTCATGATTAAAGATAAAGAACCAGTAGAAGTAAAAATTTGTGGTGAAGCTGTAGTTGTATTTCAACCACACCCAACAATATAGTCAACAAAGCAATATGTTATGTAATATATTTATAATAAAGCAGTCTTATTTTATCAACTAAAATGTAATAAAGTTATAGTATATTGAAGACGGTTAATTACATTGCCATGAACTTTAATTATTAAAATAATAAAGGAAGTGTCTAAGGACGCTTCCTATTTATGTTTTAGACTATTATACACAATTAAATGGGGCAAGATAATAAGCACCGTTATAAATAAGTGTAATAATCATAAAACTACACAAAATATAGTAGAGATTTAAACTCATTTATAACAAATAATTGAAGTCTTGACACAAAAGGAGTGATGAACTTGAAAAATACAAAATTAAATGCATTGAAAAAATGGATAGCCATAATAAGCATTATAAGCATAGGTTTATGTGGTATATATTTTTTTACAAAAGTAACTACGACTGATGAAGAAAAAGAAAATAAAGAAGTTGTTGATTTAAATGAAAAGCGCACTGATAAAAGTTCTAATAAAGATAAGGAAGCAGGCACGAAAATAAAAACAAAAGATGAAGAAAAATCAAGTATAAGTGATAAAATAATTTGCATAGATCCAGGACATCAATTAAAAGGAAATTTAGAAAAAGAAGCAGTAGCACCAAATAGTAAAATTGTTAAATTCAAATGTTCGTCAGGAACAGTAGGTGTCAGTACAAAGATAAGAGAAGAAAAATTAAATTTAGAAGTGGGATTACTTTTAAAACAAAAACTGATAAATGAAGGTGCAAAGGTAGTAATGACAAGAGAAACTTCAAAAGTGGATATAAGTAATGTTGAAAGAGCGGAGATAAGTAATAAAGCAAATTCGGATGTATTTATCAGAATTCATGCGGATGGTAGTGAGAATCATAATGTTGCTGGGATATCAGTACTAGTTCCAAATGATAAATATATCAAAGATAAAAAAATGTTGCAAAGAAGTTATGATATAGGTAGTTGTGTTTTAAAGTCGGTAGTTGAGCATACGAAAGCGAAAAATAAAGGCATAATTAAGAGAGGAGATATATCAGGCTTTAATTGGTCAAAAAAACCAGTGATATTGATAGAGATGGGATTTATGACTAATCCTGATGAGGATAAAAAATTAAATGCTAAACAATATCAAAATAAAATAGTGGAAGGAATAATAGATGGATTAAAGCGCTATTTTGATCAAGATAATAAAAATTCACGATAAATTTAGTTTCAATTTTGATTTTTATTGTTTTTCTAGTGCAAATATTTTTTGTATAAGTGTACGTTTATTCTATCTGTTCGTTTATATAGTGTACAACTAGTTAAGCAAGGGAATAAATTATGATTAATAAAGAACTAAAGAAAATATATAAAGATTATAGTAAAGAACTTTATTTGTATGTATTTTCTTTATGTAAAAATCACTATATAGCTGAAGAAATAGTCAACAAAGTATTTTACAGAGCTTTTATAATATAAACAAAGGTCATATTTATTGCTGATAGTGATATGATCTTTGTTATTTATATTTTTAAATAGTTACAAAGAAGATAAATAGAGAAGGATTATTGAACCACCCTACATTATACCGATACAATTTAAATTAATCCACTACAATTTCAGTGAAAGCATTGAAAAAAGTAATTAAATTTGACACAATATAATTATATATAGATACAATTACACAATTGTATTGGGACTAGAGTATCTAGATTAATATAAGGAGGCTTTGAAATGGATAACAGATATGAACTAAACAAAAATCTTGCTGTAATGCTAAAGGGTGGAGTTATCATGGATGTAACAACTCCCGAAGAAGCAAAAATAGCACAGGAAGCTGGAGCATGTGCAGTTATGGCTTTAGAAAGAGTACCTGCTGATATTAGAAAAAATGGTGGAGTGGCAAGAGCCTCAGACCCGAAGATGATTAAACAGATTCAAAAAGCTGTATCTATACCAGTTATGGCTAAAGTAAGAATCGGACATTTTGTTGAAGCTCAGATATTAGAAGCCCTTAGTGTTGATTATATTGATGAGAGTGAAGTTTTAACACCAGCCGATCCAGCTCTTCATATTGACAAGAGGTCATTTAAAGTACCTTTTGTATGTGGAGCTAAAAATCTTGGAGAAGCCTTAAGAAGAATCGCAGAAGGAGCATCAATGATAAGAACTAAAGGAGAACCAGGTACAGGTGATGTAATAGAGGCGGTTAGACATATGAGGATGATGAATTCTGAGATAAGCAGAATCAAAGGGTTAGCAAAAGAAGAACTAATGAATGCTGCAAAACAGCTACAGGCACCTATTCATTTAGTGCAGTATGTACATGAACATGGCAAATTACCTGTTGTCAATTTTGCAGCTGGTGGTGTTGCAACTCCTGCAGATGCAGCTATGATGATGCAATTAGGATGTGATGGTATATTTGTTGGATCAGGTATTTTTAAGTCTGGCGATCCTAAAAAAAGAGCTACAGCTATAGTTAAAGCTGTTACAAACTATAACGATGCAAATATATTAGCAGAGGTATCAGAAGATATTGGAGAAGCAATGGTTGGGATTAATGTATATTCAATTAATGAAGAAGAAAGAATGGCTGATAGAGGGTACTAAAATGAAAAGAATAGGCGTATTAGCACTTCAAGGAGCTTTTAAAGAACATATAAAAATAATGAAATCATTAGGGCATGAAGCAGTAGAAATAAGAAAAGCTACGCAGTTAAATGATATACACGGGGTGATACTACCTGGTGGAGAAAGCACAGCAATAGGAAAGTTACTAAAAGATTTGAAAATAAAAGGGATACTAATAAAAAAAATCAATAGCGGATTACCAGTATGGGGTACTTGTGCAGGTATGATTTTGCTAGCTAAAGAAATAGAAGGTGAAAAACCTTATCTTAAAGTTATGAATATCAAAGTTAGACGAAATGCATATGGAACTCAACTTGATAGCTTTATAAAAAACGAAGTTATAGAAAATATATCTAAAAAAGAAATTCCTTTGGTGTTTATAAGGGCACCGTATATTATAGATATAGGAGATAGGATTGAGGTACTTCATAAAACAGATGGAAACATTGTAGCAGCTCGACAAAATAATATGCTAGTTACATCGTTTCACCCAGAACTCACAGATGATAAAACTTTCCATGAATACTTTATTTCTATGATAGATGATATATAATAAGAATTTAATAAGAAAGATTATATAAGAAGGGGATGTCTGGAGTTACAGACATCTTCTTTGAACTTTATAACAATCTAACTGAACACAAAATTCCACCAAGGCATACAAACAAATAGAATAAATATGAAAGTGAACATAGTAAGAAATATACCGAATTTCGCTATCGTTTTTGTATCGTATAAACCTTCTCCATAACCAACCATTATAATTGCATGATGAAAAGGTAAGATATATTGAACACTTACAATAGTATATACAAATAGACACAGAATGGTAGAATTCTCAAATATACTTATATGCGCAATCATTGGTATTACTACAGAAGAAGTGGTGACTGCGCTACCTAACAAAAAATTAAGAATCAGAGTTATAAATGTCAAAAAAACTATAGACAAATGACCATGAGAGTTAGGCATAAATGTTATAAGCCAGTTTGCAAGCGTTTGTGAAAACCCACAATAATTCAATACACCTCCTAAAGAAAAAGCAGCTGTGAAGAATAAAAGTAAATTGTAATTAATGCTTTTCAGGCTGTCTATTTTTAGCAGACCTAATATTGTACTTAAAATAACACCAATTGTCATTATAGACAAAGCACTAAGATTACTGAAACTTTGAGTTGCAAATCCTATAAATATGACAAAACATATTAAGATGGATTGCTTTTGTTGTTTGGTAAGTTGTTGTTCCTTTTTTTTAGTTAATCCTATAAAAGTTATTTTAAATAGTTCTTTTCTGAATATAAGTAAAAACATAAAAAAAGTAATGATGCAACAAATTATTGTTGGGATACCCATATAAAGTGCCCATTGACCCCAATTCATATTTGCACCTGATATTTTTACAACGACATAATTCAAAAGTGTATCAGCGTTTATAAAAAACATAGATGTAAAAGTTGAAGCAGTAAAAATACTGAAAAAAAGTATGCTCTTAGATGTATTTGGTATAGATTGTTTTGATAAAAATTCTCTATAAAATACTGCTAACAATATTACACGTGGAAATGGTTGTGGTATAAAAAATATCAATAAAAACCCTGCAATATATGAGAACAATACAAGCTTTATAGGAGTATTAGTCATTTTGTACATGATCTTTCTTGAGAATACCTTAGCAGTACCAGTAGAGGTTACAACATGGCTTATAAGGTATGAAAGTATAATAATATAGAAGTTTTCTGTCATAGGAAATTTCAACACTACAGCAATAGGAGCGAGTTTGAGAAGTAAACAACTCGACAGAAATATACCTGCAATAACATTATTGGCAACAGCTGATGTTCCCCATAAAACCAGCGTAGTGCAACAAATTACAGTTGGAAGTTTCATATTAAGATTCATTGGTAAGATTAAAATAAGGATTATAGCACTTACTAATGAAAGATAAAGAATTTTAGGTTTTTTAATAATAGTAGACATATAATGTTCTCCTTTTGCTTAATATGAATGTATATAATTATAACTTAAGAAAAGTTCATATTGAATTTTAGCACATTAAATCATTTTGTTCAATACAACTCTTAGTTTATTTAAAATAACTTTGTATTTTAGAGAAGTAGATATATTTAGCATATCTTTAACATAATTATTCTATAGCTAAAATAATTGAAATGGAGGATTTTATATGTTATGTTGTATGAACTTTCAACTACCTGATAATATCAGAGCAAGGCTTAGAAGATGTTGTCGTATAATACAAAGAACTGTACTTTTTAAAAATGCTGAATATTTAACTTTACAAGATTGTTGTAACAAAGATACTACCTTTTTTGTGCAGTTGATTAATGAACCTCTACACAATGTGGAGTTAAGAAGATTAGGGATGAAAATGAACATATTAGTAGTAAGTAGGACATTAGCGGCTGAGAAACCAGATCTAGTAGCAGATCAAATTATGGAGCACGTTACTGAGTGGTCAACTACACCAATGCCACCTACATATCCTTGTGGATTTACTACAGAATTAACAGGGGAATCTCTTGATGTAGGAAATGGTGTTTATCCTTGGCCATCACGAGTATTTTCTCCATTTGTAGATATCACAGCTTGGCCTACGTATCAGATAGCAGATATGTCAACTGTAACAGGAGTCAAATTTTATAATTTAGGTTTTGTTGTATCTCAAAGTCCTACAGATTGTACCCCTAGCTGGGGAACATATTATCCAATAAATCAAATACCAGCTATAGATCAGATTAAAAAACTGCGCGATATGGGGGGAGATATAACAGTTTCATTTGGTGGTGCTGCTAATACTCCTATACATATATGCGCGCCAGATGCTACTTCTATAAAAGATATATATATGAATGTTATAAACTTATATAACTTGCGTAGGATTGACTTTGATATAGAAAATCCTTGGGTAGAGTATACTGATGCTAATGAAAGAAATGCTCAAGCTTTAAAAATGTTGCAGGATGAATTGTCGTTTGATATAGAAATATGGTTGACACTACCTATTTCTACTGAGGGGTTAGTACAGAGCGGTCTAACTATAGTGGGGCAAATGAAAGATGCAGGAGTTAATATCACTGGAGTAAATGGAATGACTATGGATTATGGGCCACCTATTGAAGATATGGGGCAAGCTGCTATAGATGCTATCACAGGGCTTAATACTCAATTAGGTGGTGATGCGTGGGATATGATTGGTGCCACACCTATGATAGGTAAAAATGATCAACCAGGTGAAACATTTACATTAGAGAATGCTTTGGCATTACTTGATTTTTGTAAATCTAAAAGTGTACGTATGATTTCTATGTGGTCATCAAATAGGGATACTAGCCAAGGTAGTGGTATACCACAGGAAGATAATCAGTTCTCTAAAACTTTCCAGCCGTATACAGATTGATAACTATATAAATTAAATTAAAAAAATAATAGTTTCACAGTATATCACCTGTGAACTATTATTTTTATTTTCTAGTTTAGTTTTCTTTTAACTATTATCTTATTTATAAAGGTTACTGCAATTACAATTATTGAAAGACAGCACATAATCAAAAACAGTTTTGAAGATATTTTTTCTGGATATAAGAATCTCCCCCTATTAATCAGTATTATCAGAGGACTTAACTTAAGGCTATGAAAGTACCCAATAATTTGGCTAGCGATAATGAGAATACCTCCACCAGCTAAAGAGCCTTTACCAAAAGCATACAATCCAAAAATAAAAATCAGAATAATAAAGTACTTAATTAATAAATCAGATATAGAGTATATATTATTTCCATCTAAAGTTCCTCTAAAAGTACTCATTAAAATTAGTAAATTTAAAATAACTATTGTATATAAACCACCTCTATTTACAAGGTGCTGATTTTCCCAAAATTTATATTTTTGAGTATTTATATTACCACCAACAAGTATTTCTCCTATTGTTAGAAATTTTAGTTTCTTTGATAATGAATAGTAATAGTAAAACATGACTATTATAGCAAGAAGTATCCCTAAAGGAACAATCATTATGTCAAATGTAACTTTTTCAATTATATCTGATGTAACATGCATTCCTTTTATTTTATAGAATTCAAAATAATTCTTACAAGAGTTAACTATAAAACCAGTGAAATTCAATTTGCCAAATAATAATGTTTTTAATAAACTTAATAGACCACAATATATGGTTATGCCTAGTAAAATATCAACAGCACATGCAACCAATCCATTTGAATCAGTTTCTTTAAGGATTTCTTCTTTTGTTAGAGTTCTTCTCTTTACTGAATTTAATTTAGTAAGTAAACGGTCATTCATATGCTACACCCCTTTGTTAAGACACATAATATATTACTCGATAGACAAAACACAATGCACACATTGAAAGGTCTTTACATCTTCTTTTTACATTACACTCATTACTTGTTATTAAAACCATAATAAATCCTAATTTGATATATAATACAATTTATAATATATGTATAATGATGTTTTGTCAAGAATAATCAGAATATTTGTCAATATGTTAACATATTAGACATAAGAATAGCTAACTTATATTGCCACTTAATCAGTGATATGTGCTATACTTTAGATATAAATGGATACTTTGATGGATTTCAATAAAATAGAACCAATTAAAAGGAGGGTACCTTGAAAGATAGAAATTATTATGCAAAAAAACTAAACTCACAAAATTTGTTTAAGGCGTATGATACACATATACCTAGAATAAAGCAGTATTTGAGTGAAGAAATAGAATTTGTTAGAAGGAATCTAACAGGAGATGAGAGAGTGCTAGAGCTAGGTGCAGGTTATGGACGAATAGTGAAAGAGTTAGCTAGCAGCTGTAAATCAATTGTTGGTATTGATATATCCAAAGAAAGTGTTTTGCTTGCAAGAGAATATTTAAAGGGGATACATAATGCAGAAATGATTACTATGGATGTACATAAACCAACATTTAAGAGCAAGTTTGATGTAGTGATTTGCTTACAAAATGGCTTATCAGCAATGAAAATAGCAACTGATGAATCAATAAAGAATATACTGAGAATGGTTACGGATGGTGGGAAAATTTACTTTAGCACGTATAGCGAAAAATTTTGGGAGCATAGATTGATGTGGTTTGAAGAACAATCAAACAAAGGACTACTTGGAGAAATAGACATGAGTAAAACGAAAGATGGAGTTATAATTTGTAAAGATGGATTTAAAGCAATAACTCATACACTTGAGGATCTAAAAAAGATAGGTGAACTATCAGGCTATGAATATCAGATACAAGAGATGGATGAATCAAGTATATTTTTAATTATTCATAAAGAATAAATGTAAATAAATTCTATAGTTTTATAATAATAGCTTTTCGCATTTTAGTGCTATTGAAAGCTGTTCATAAAAATCACTGTCAGACTCTAATTCTAAAAGAGTCTTCATTTTTTGTATTCTATAACGTATGGTATTTTTATGCTGAAACATTACTTGTGAAGTTTTGGTTATATCACCTTTATTAATAATGTATTCTCGGGCAGTCTCTAGAAGCTTACCATCATCGTAACAATAAAGAGGGTTTAACGTTTCATGTACATAACGCTTCATCCAACTACCTTTGTTTGGCAATAGTAATTTGTAGATTCCAATATTACAGTATTCTTGTGAAGACAATTCGTTAAGTTCACATGCTTGACTTGCATAAATACTTTCTTTAATAGACTTATCTAAACTAATTATATCAATATAAATGTTGCTACAACCAATATAAAAATCATCATGGTTTATAGAAAGATTATTGAATATATACTCTCTATCAAGCTTTACATGCTTTGCTTCAATTGATTGATAGGTCATAATTACAATTAATCCATTACCATATTTGAAGACGCTGTGCTCAATGAATTGATTACGACTTCTTTTATACTTCTCGGCAATGCTTATAATGTTATCATCATTAATAAATCGCCTTTCTTTTAGGAAAAATACTTGATGCTCATTGTAAAAATGTCTATTAAGATCATAAGCTAATTCTTTAACTACATTTGGCTTTAGCTCGTTTTTAAAAAGTGCTTCAATTTTAGTTTCTAATATTTCTATATGACTTCTTGATTGTAAACCTTTTAATAAATCTTCAATAATATCCTCGAAATAAATATCCTCATTAAACAAAAAGATGGGAAAAGCATTTTTGTTTGCATAGCTAATAATATCCTCAGGTAGGTCTTGTATGTATTTTTGTTTGATAGCAAGACAAGCTACATTACATTCGATCAAAGTTTTTATGCATGATTTTATTGCATTTATATCATTTCGAATCGGAGTAAAGGTCGTTAAAACAAAATCCCCATAAGTAAACATGCCATTGATACCTTCAATAACCTCATAATCCAATATACCAACTTTATCAATAGATTTGCTCATTCCTGAAATACCAGCAATAAGTTTAAACGGCTTTAAATGGTTTAATTTAGTTGCTTCATAAACAGTGATAGACATAAAAGCACTCCTTTTGTATATTATATAAATATAATAGCATATTTTTTGACATAGTACAAATACAAGGATCTATATTTAGTATAAAATTATATTAATAAGAGAAAGGAGGAAAATTATGTTTAAAGTAAAAGTGTTGAATCAAGAAGTGCTAAAAAGTATACTACAAATGCCAATGGTAATAGAGGCTGTTGAACAAGTATATACATTAAAAGCAGAAAACAAAACAACGCTATTTCCTATGGTTTTTCATGAGTTTGAAACAGGGGTAGCAGACATGGATATTAAATCAGGTTATTTAGAGGGTGCTGATATATTTGGGCTAAAACTAGTTTCATGGTATGGAGCAAATAAAGAGAAAGGATTACCATTACTTATTGGAACTACGATGATATTTGATAGTAATACAGGAGTACCTCTTGCCATTCTCAATGCGGACCATATAACAGGTATGAGAACAGGTGCAGCAGGAGCAATAGGAGCTAAATACCTCGCTAGAAAAGATTCAAGGACATTATTGATGATTGGAACTGGACATATTGCACAGTTTGAAATCGCAGCTTTGTTACATGTAGTAGAGTCAATAGATAGAGTTTTAATATATGATCCGATGTGTGAGCAACAAACTTTAAAGTACACAAATACAATAAAAGATAAACTAAGAGATACTTTTAATATTACAAAAGATATTAATTACGAAGCAGTAACAGATTTAAAAGGAGCTGTTTTATCAAGTGATATTATTATCACAGCTACGCCATCTAGAGCTTCAATGATAAAAAAAGACTGGGTCAAGCCAGGTACACATATTAGCTGTATTGGAGCAGATATGCAAGGCAAACAAGAAATCGATGAGAAATTATTTAGTTCATCTATCGTTGTAGTTGATGATATTGATCAAGCTATAAATGTTGGAGAAACTCAAACAGCTTATAGAGAAGGTTTAATAACTAAAGATGGCATTTACTCAGAAATGGGAGAGATTATACTAGGAACAAAGGTCGGTAGAAAGTCAGATAAAGACATAACTATATTTGATTCAACTGGTATAGCATTGCAAGATTTAATGACATCAAAGATTGCTTTAGATATAGCAAAAGAAAGACAACTGGGAATTACAATTGATTTATAGGAGGCAGTTATGAAGATTAAAGAATTTGGTGTAGAAATATGGATGAATCTATACGAGAATAATTGCAAATACAATTTAGCAGAGACTTGTACAAAATCAATGACTGTTAATGAATTATTAAAGATATCTCAAAACAAAGATGAAGCTATAAATGAAATCTTAAATATGCAAATGAGTTATGGGGATATAGAAGGTTCTCATAAGCTTATAAAAGGGGTTCAATCTCTTTATGATAATATAGATATAAATCAGATAACTATAACACATGGGGCTATAGGTGCAAACGCTCTAGCTATGTTTACGCTAATAGAACCAAAGGACATAGTAATATCTGTATTGCCAACTTATCAACAGCACTACTCTATTCCCAAAGCATACGGAGCGGATGTAAAAATTTTAAAACTTAAACCAGAAAACGGATTTTTGCCTGATTTGGATGAGCTTAGAAGTTATGTTAATAAGAATACTAAGCTTATATGTATTAACAATCCAAACAACCCAACTGGTTCACTGATGGATGAAGATTTTTTGAAAGATATTGTTAAAATTGCAAAATCAGTAGATGCATATATTCTATGTGATGAGGTGTATAGAGGACTTGATCATGAAGGGTCAGGATTTACAACATCTATTGCAGATATCTATGATAAAGGAATTAGCGCAGGTAGTATGTCTAAAACATTTTCTTTAGCAGGTTTGAGAATTGGGTGGTTAGTTGGACCAAAAGAATTTATAAAAGCAGTAAATAGAAGAAGAGACTATACAACTATTAGCTGTGGTAGGATAGATGACTATTTGGCTAGTATAGCACTAGAAAATGTAGATAAGATAATAGAGCGCAGTCATAAGATAGTCAGAGAAAACATCAAAGTATTAGACGAATGGGTAAAAAATGAACCGTTGATTTCTTATGTTAAGCCGAAAGCGGGAACAACTGCATTTTTGAAATATGACTTAGATATGAAGTCAGAGGAATTTTGTATTCAACTTCTAAACTCAAAAGGGGTTATGCTAGTGCCTGGCTCAGCACTGGATGTAGAAGGATATGTGAGGATAGGATACGCATTTAGCCCAGATAAACTTAAGATAGGGCTTAATAAAATATCAGAATTTTTAAGGGAGCAAAAATGCTAAACCTTAGACTCATAATAGAGACAAAAAAACTTATTGAGCCCTATATATATGAAACTCCATTGAGTTTATCAACAACACTAAGTAACAATAAAAGGTCGATTTATTTCAAAAATGAGGGATTACAGCCTTCTAGAAGCTTCAAAATGAGAGGTGCATTCAGCAAGCTTTTAAGATTAACAAAAGAAGAAAAAAACAGAGGAATTGTCGCTATTTCATCTGGAAATCATGGTGTTGCAGTCAGCTATGCAGCACATAAATTGGGTATAAGCAATGTATTAATATTCGTACCAGAGAATACACCATTGACAAAAAAACAAAAGATAACGTATTATGGTGCAAAACTGGTTGTCAAGGGAAAGACATATGACGAAGCCCATGATATAGGAATGAGTTATGTAAGAAAACAACAAAAAATTTATATAGATGCATATGATAAAGACTGCATAGTCTATGCAGGACAGGGAACAGCAGGATTAGAAATGATTTACCAAAATCCTAATATTGACACCATATTAGTCCCAGTTGGAGGAGGCGGGTTGATTGCAGGAATAGCTACTGCTGCAAAAGGTATTAACCCCCACGTGAGAGTAATAGGAGTTCAAACAGAAGCGTGTCCAGCTATGAAAGCTGCAATTGATGATAAAGTATTATATTCCAAATATCCATCAGAGGATTCAATATGTGAAGCTCTAATTGGAGGAATAGGAGAATTAGCCTATCGATTATCAGACAGACTTATTGATGATGTATTAGTAGTAAAAGAAAATACTATTAAAAAAGCGATTAAACACATGGTGATAGAAGAGAAAATCATAGTCGAGGCATCAAGTTGTGTAGTAGTCGCAGCACTGTTTGATTATCCTGAGTATGATTTTGGAAGAGAAACAGCTCTAATATTATCAGGAAATAATATAGACGTAAAATTACTGAAGGAGAGTTTGTCGTGAAAATGAAAATAACTATTGTAATAGTGGTATGCCTTTTATTAGTAACAATTGTGTTAACTAATATAGATAATCTGTATGAGGTTTATTATGATATGACCGAAGGATTAGCAGACTTCAATGTAAAAGGTGATAAGGCTATTATGAAAGGGCTTATTAGCAAGAGAACAATCAAAAGAGTAAAGGATTTGATAAAAGAACACCCAGAGGTCAAAACAATTGTGATGGAAGATGTACCTGGATCAATAGATGATGTATCAAATTTAAAGGCCAGCAGGCTAATAAGAGGAGCAGGTCTAAATACAAAGGTGCCAGAGGGTGGATTTATAGCATCTGGTGGAGTCGATTTCTTTTGTGCTGGTGTAAAAAGAACTGCTAATGAGAACTCAGAAATTGGAGTTCATTCATGGGCGAGTGAAGAAGTAAAAAATGCAAATGAATTACCAAAAGACCATCCAGAGCATCAAAAATATTTAGATTATTATAAAGAGATGGGGATAGACAGCGATTTTTACTGGTTTACAATCAAATCAGCCCCTGCAGATTCAATGCATAATATGACTCAAGAAGAGAGAATCAAATACGGTTTATTAAATTAAAATAGAATAGCTTTTAAGGATATATAGGATTATGTTTTATACAAGAATGTATAATATTATTTAAATATATCCTTTTTTTGCTTGATTCATTTTTTATATAATTTATAAAGACTCGAAACTAGAAATGTGCCACTACAAAGCTTCATTTTTCTCATAAAGATCTTGCAGAATTACTTAGAACAACTTATAGACATTTAACTAGATCATTAAAAGAGCTTGAAAATATAAAGTTCTATAAAAATAGAGCTTTATCAATAAATATTATAGATGAAGGAAAATATGTAGATGTAGAGTGGTTAAGAGTATGTTTGCATAAAGAAGTAGATAATTTGGTATTATCATAATAGAAAATTTATGTAATGGCAGTATTCAATAATGTATTCTTAAACTTTATCATAATAAAAATATATTTAAGCAAATATAATGATAATCTGATATATGGTGGATTAAACTTATAAATTAAGATTGTACTAAAAATAAACAAATGATAGAATAATCATATAAATATTAAGTATAGAGGCTTGTTGGAGAGCCTCTATTTATGCAAAAAGGATACTCTGAAAGAGAGGTGATCATCATATCAAGAAAAACAAGAGAACAACGATTACAAGAAATATGGGCAGCTGCTAAGAAAGTTTTTTTAGAAAAAGGCTATCACAAAACAACTATGGAAGATATTATCGCAGAAACTGAGCTATCTAAAGGTGGATTTTATCATTATTATAATAATACAAAAGAAATTATTATAGATATGATGAAACAGGGGAGTTTGTCATATATAAAACATAATCCATATATGATAGAACTATTAGAATCATCAACAAAAGAGCAAAAGAAGGAAATTTTGCTTAAATCGATTCTAGACAAGGCATTGTCAATAACAGATGACAAAAGAGTATATACTATGTTTCTATATGAAATGATGAATGATCCTCAAATTTGGGCAATATACCTAGAACTAGAAGTTCAATCTATTGAAGCACTATGTAAATTGGCTGATATAGACTATAACAAACATGTAAAGGAAATGAATTTTATTAGTCGTTTCACAAATAGTCTACTAGTTTCTCATCACATGTTTAAAGAACCAGATGTTTTTGAAAACGAAAGATTAGCATTTAAAAAATTTTTATCAACCTATATTGATGCAATATTCCAATTGCAATGAGGTGGAATAAATGGTACGTGATGAACGAAAAATATGGAGCAAATTTGCTAAGATTTATGATAGATTCATGAAAAAAGATAAATTTGCTTACGAAGAGATTATAACATTGATTAAGAAAACAACAATACCCACAGATGAAATATTAGAAATTGGTACAGCAACAGGCATTATTTCTTTTGGGTTATCAAACTATGTCAATAAAATAATAGCTACTGATTTTTCGCCTAAAATGATTAGTATAGCTAAGAAAAAAGCACATATAAATAATATACATAATATTAATTTTGAAGTCCAAGATGTATGCAAATTAACATATGAAGATAATTCATTTGATAAGGCCATTATTGCTAATGTTTTGCACATAATGCCAGAACCAAAGAAAGCATTAGCAGAAATAAAAAGAGTATTAAGAACTGACGGTATATTATATGCGCCTACATTTGTTCATGCAGGAGGTAAGAAGGCAGGTGTTTTTTCATTATTAGCAGGTTTAATAGGTTTCAAAGTCTATAGCAAATGGACAGAAGATAAATACCATGAGTTTATTGAGGATAATGGTTTTAAAATCATAGATAAATCAATGATAAAGGCCTCTTTTCCTATAAGTTTTGTATCGTGTAAGCATGTATTAAAGGATTAAGTTTACGAAGGAGATATATTTAAGTATAAATTAAGTATTGACAGATGTAAAGGACAGAAGTATAATTATATTGATAATTATTATCAATATCAATAATTAAATATTGTAGCTACTAAATCAAAAAAGGCGAAAGCCTTTTTATTAAACGAGAAACCGACGGTTACGTCGAGTTAGGGGGATGAAATGAATAAAAATAAACAAAAAAGGATGATTCTCAATGATAACTTATGGAAAGTTACTTTTCAATTAGCGTGGCCTGCTGTCATTGCAATGGTGCTATATGGTTTAAATACTGTCTTTGATGCATTCTTTGTAGGAAGATATGTAGGAGAAACAGCTTTTGCGGGTGTTTCTTTAGCATATCCATTGACACAGATTGCTTTAGGATTTGGATCGCTGATAGGTGTTGGAGCAGGATCTGCACTCAGTATAGCTATTGGAAAAGGAGATAAAGAAACTCAGCGTAAATTACTTGGAAATGTAAACTATCTAAATATTGTAGTAAGTATTGGATTTATGATTATTGGAATAATATTTGCTAAAAGCCTTGTCGGTATGATGGGGGGATCGGGAGAAGAACTTTCGTTTGGTGTTAATTACTTTAGAATAACATTGTATGGAGCCTTTTTCTGGATAGCTGGACTTGCAGGAAATATGATAGTAAGAGCTGAGGGAAAAATGAAATCTGCAGCAGTTATGATGGCAATAGGTTTACTAGTAAATATTGCTGCGAATTATATATTAATTGTAGTTTTTAACATGGGAGTCGAAGGAGCTGCCATAGGGACAAATATTGGTATGATAGTCTATACTGTAACTTCATTTGTATATTTTAGCAGAAAAAAAGCAACATTCGAGGCAAAACCTTTTACAATTAAAAGAAACAAAGATATTATAAAACAGATTATGTCTATGGGAATGCCTTCATTGATTATGTCTGTAATGAGTTTAGTACAAGCGATTGTCGTATTAAACGCTATTTCTAAATTTGGTACAACTAGTGATATTGCTTTTTATGGTGTAGTATTTAGGATATTTACTTTTATGTTAACACCAATTTTTGGATTGATGCGTGCATTACAACCAGTTGCAGGTATAAACTATGGAGGAGAAAAGTATGATAGAGTAATTAGGAGTTTTAAGGTATTTGCAGTAGCAGGAACAGTATTGATGTTACCGTTTTGGTTAATAATGATGGTATCTCCTAATCTAGCATTGAACCTTATGCTTCCAGATAAAAACTTTATAGCAACAGATATAATGAATTTTAGAATTTTCATGGCATTGTTACCAGTACTTCCTGTAATATTTATGGGGATGACATATTTTCCAGCTATCAATAAAGGAAAAGTTGCATCTATTATGGGCATAGCAAGGCAACTAGTATTTTATGTACCAGTAATGCTAATTATGCCTAGATTTTTTGGAATGCAGTGGGTATATATCGGGGCGTTTTTAATAGATTTTATAATGGTTCTTTGGACAGTGTTTCTAGCGAAAAGGGAGTTTAATGGTTTGAGAAAAAAGAAATTACAATTAACATAAAAAAATCATTAATAAAACTGCCATAGGTTAGAATAAACCTTATGGCAGTTTTTAAAATTATATATCAAGAGCACTTAGAGCAGCAGTATTTAGTAAGTTCCAAGGTTTGTTAAAGTGTGGTTGGAAGAAGAAATCAACAAATGCTAATTCTTCGATAGTCATATTATTTTGAATGACAACAGACATAGTATTCATATACTGGGTGAGATCAATATTAGAAATAATCTGAGCCCCTAATATTTTTTTACTATTTGCCTCAAATACTAGTTTAATAGTAGCCTGTTCATACATAGGCATAAACTCAGGTCTGTTGTTGTCTTTGATTGTGACAGTTTTCACATCTAAATCTGCTATCTTAGCTGAATGTTCAGTAAGTCCTGTTGAAGCAATATTGTGTTCATATATTTTGATTCCAGATGTTCCTTGAGTTCCGATGTATTTAGTAGTTGGTTTTACTAGATTTCTAGCAATCAATGTTCCCATTCGAACAGCATTAGTAGCCAAAGGAATATATCTATGTTCGTTAGTTGGATTATATATAATAGCTGTACTATCTCCACCAGCAAATACATCTTCTCTGCTAGTTCTCATATATTCATCTACCTTTATAGCTCCGTTACCAAGCATTTCAACTTGATCCTTGACTAAATCTGTATTTGGTCTAAAACCAATGCAAAGTATAGCTAAATCAGTTTCGTATTCATTCTTATCTGTTACCACCTTACTTACACTACCTTCACCCTCAAATGCAACAACTTTCTCACCAAGAGCAAGCTTGATTCCTTTATTTTTCATAGTATGTTCTGCAATATCAGTGAATTCTTTATCGAGATACTTGCTCAATATTCTATCTTCAGCATCTATTAGAGTTACATTTTTGCCCTGAGATTCAAATGCTTCTACTAACTCTACTCCAATATATCCAGCACCTACAACAGTGATATTTTTAGCATTTTTTGCTTTCTCAATTATAGCATTAGAGTGAACATAATTTTTACATAGCAATACATTTTCTAGGTTGATACCTTCAATATTTGGTTTTATAGGCCATGAACCAACTGTCAAAACTAATTTGTCAAACGTATCTTCAAATACTGCATTATTACTTAAATCTCTGACTTTAAGTTTTTTATTGTCTATATCAATGCTCTGGACATCATGGAGCATTTTAGTTTTTACTCCTAGTTTTGATAATTCCTGTGGAGATGAATAAAAAAGCCCCTCAGGGTCTTTAACAACACCTCCAACATAAAGTGCTATTCCACACGACAAAAATGATATATTGTCGTTTCTTTCGTAAACAGTTATTTCAGCCTGTGGATAAAGTTTAGCTATATTTACAATAGCTGCAGTACCTGCATGTGTACAACCAATAATAGCGATTTTCATTTAATGACCTCCCTTTAACATAAAATAATTAACTTATAAAGTATATACCCATCAAAATTAGTTTCAAACAAATGAAGGAGAACTGCTAACTACATCCTTTGATATAAGAATAAATAACATAATAAATTAAAAGGAATTGGGATTAAATGTATAAAATCAAATATTAATAGATATTAACAAAACTAATTATATTGGAGGAATTAATATGAATATTAAAAGAACTTTTATTGCAACAACCACGTGTGTTTTAGTATTAGTTATAAGTTTATCAGTAGTATTTGCATCACTTGAAATAGTTAATTTTGATTACAAAATAATAAAAGGTTCACCGTCAGTAGGCAGTATGGAAAAAGATTCATCTCATTACTATGCATGGGCTTCCTTTGATAGAAAGTATAATAAAATAGATGCTACTGTCAAAATTCCTGGACCTGAGCATCAAATTACACAAAGTAATGGTAGAAAAAGAGCTGCGTATATTTCTTTTGGGGTAAAAGGAAATCATGGTTTTGATTTTGGGGTAACTAAATCTCCTGTGTTCGGGAATAAATGGCATCCGTATGCATGTAATACAAGCACTGGTCAGTTCAAAGTATGGCAAGAATATACATTTGCATCAAATAGTAATCAATATGTAAATATGAGTTTAGAAACTTCAGTAGGAAGTGATGGAGAAACAGATATCATATTTAAAATAGACAATATAACATTTAATGGGGATGATATGAAGGATAATAATTCAAAGAAAATGTTATATGACAGTTCTTTTTTTGAATGGAGAGGACTTGCAGATAAAGCGTTTTATAGATTTGTTTCACTTTGTCCTTTAGGGTCGTATACTAAAAAAAATAAAATGGAAATAGATGGTACGATGCATAGAGGCGTTGATTTTATAAATTTAAATATATATTATAGAAAGACAAATTCAAGTAGCTATCCTTATGGATTGCCAGTAAAGAGAAGTTGGGGAATGAATGATGGACATGTAGCTAGAGCATGGAAAGTTTATCCTAAAAATATAGGGGTACATGTAAGTGGAAAAAATGAATATATAAATATTAATAATAAAAGTAAAAACCCAGAAGTTTAAAATATCCTTAAGACCCCTTAAAGCGATAAGTTAAGGGGTCTTAAGATTGTAATAATATAGGATGATAGGTTAATTAATAAAAAAATTATTGACAAATACGTATACCTAGTATACGATATATCTATGGTAGATAATAAAAGAAAAGATGTAATTGAGAAGTACATTACTTTGACTGAAAAAATACTAAAAAATAGCAACGACGCAAGATTTTATGGAACAGATGTAGAAATATATAGAAGTGAAATCCATATAATAAATATAATAGGAAATAACAGTGATATGCATATATCGGAGATAGCAAGGAAATTTGGAGTAACAAAAGGTGCAATATCAAAGACTATAAAAAAACTTGAAAAGAAAGGATTAGTTGAAAAGATAATTGACGTAAACAACAATACTAGAACGCTAGTTAAGTTAACTGAAAAAGGAACAATAGCATATTTGGCACATGAACAATACCATAACCAATATGATAAAGACATGTATTTATACCTAGAGAGCTTAAAACTAAAAGATTTAGAAATTTTAGACACATTTTTAGAAAAAGCTAATGAAATGGCGGAAAGGCACATTTAATATTCCGCTTTTTTGAGGCACTAACGTATACCTAGTAAACGTTAACTCTACCCATTGAGGGTAGAGTTAATTTAAGAAATAAAATTGATAACAATAATCAAAATCATAAGGAGGAGACAATGAAAAGTAATAGCAGTATTGATTTAAGTAAAGAATACAAAGGCAAAAACAAATTCTCAAGTATATTGATGGCTTTTAGCGTAATAGCTGGTATTGCTCAGGTGTTTATAGTCATGAGAATTATAGGATTATACTCGATAAAAGAGTTATCGCTAGCAAATATTATTAAGCTTGGTCTTATAATGCTCATTTGTCAATTGTGTAAAGCTGTATTATATGCAGTTTCGATTCATAAGGCTCACGATGTAGCATATACATCACTAGTAGAATTGAGATTAAAAATAATCAATCACTTAAAGAAACTATCTATTTCCTTTTTTCATAAAAGGAAAACTGGAGATTTAGCAAATATAATAAACCATGACGTAGAACAAGTAGAGGTTTATTTGGCACATGCTTATCCTGAGATAATAGTGGCAACGCTAATACCAACAGTTGTATTTATCGGTTTGATTTTTGTGGACTGGAGGTTAGCATTATCATTAGTATCAACTATACCTATTATGATGATGCTAATGATGGTTTTCAATAAATGTTGGGCAAGTCAATTTGCAGAATACAATAACAGTACTAAGAAAATGTCAGAGGACATATTAGAGTATATAGCTACTATTCCTGTTATAAAATCATTTAGTAGAAACGAAAAAAGAACTAAAAGAGTACTTGATACAATGTATAGTTATATTAAATGGGTAAAAAAAATGACAGTGGGTATATCGATACCTATGGGTTTTATAGGGTTATTTGTAGAAGGGGGCATGGTGGTGTTGGCGATTACTGGGTCTATACTTCTTAGAAATAATCAAATAACAATAAACCAATTTGTGTTATCTATAATATTGGGTGGAATATTTGTTAGCTCATTTGCGAAGATTTCAACATTCCAACATAAAAATATTGTATTTAACAAAACTATAAATAATATAAATACAATACTAGGAGTAAGCCTTAAAGAGAGGAAACTTAGTGAAAACAATAGAGTCAAATCAATGCAAATTGATATTAAAGATGTAACATTTAGTTATGACAGCAAAGAAAATGCATTAGAAAATATAAACCTTACATTCAAAGAAAATACAGTGAATGCTATAATGGGTGAATCAGGCTCTGGAAAGAGTACTATAGCTAATCTAATAATGAGGTTTTATGAAACTAAAAAAGGTTCTATAATGATAGGAAATAAAAACATTAAAGATATGGATGAAGATGAACTTGGTAGATTAGTTTCAATAGTTCAACAGGATGTATTTTTATTTAATCTAAGCATTGAAGAAAATATCAAAATCGGCAAGAAAAATGCAACCAGAAAGGAAGTAATAGAAGCAGCAAAAAAAGCACAAATACACGATATGATTATGAATTTGAAGGATGGATATAATACTGTCGTTGGAGAAGGAGGAGCTAAGTTATCAGGAGGAGAGAAACAAAGGATATCAATAGCACGAATGATACTCAAGAATGCACCTATAATTATACTAGATGAAGCTACCTCTGCAATAGATACTTACAACGAGTATCTAATACAAAAAGCCATAGATAATTTGATAGGAGATAAAACTATCATAATGATAGCGCATCACTTAAATACTATCACAAACTCTGACCAAATTATTGTAATGAAAAAAGGTAAAGTGATAGCTAAAGGAAAACACGAAGAATTAATTAAAGATTGCAAATTATACAATCAGATGATGAAAGAACAAGCAAAGGTTGATAACTGGAACATAAAGGAGGTTATATAGCAATGAATATATTAAAAGAAATGACGCTAAAAGAGAGAATATATCAAATTTTATCTATTCTATGCTTTGCACTCAATTCGTTACTGAGCTTATTTATGATGTATTTGATATTGGATATGTTAAAGTTCATTGTCAATAACAAGGGAATGTTTGACAACCTAAAAGCTTATTGGATTAGCCTAGTTGCAGTGCTTGTACTCAAAGGGATACTCAACACTACTGCTGATTTAGCAAAACACTTTGTAGGCTTTGAAATAACGGGCAGGATAAGAGAAAAAATTACGTTAAGGTTAAAATCTTTTTCACTAGGATTTTATACAAAAGAAAGATTAGGTGAAATAAGCACAATAGTCCACAAAGATGTGGATAATATAGAGATGATTGTAGCACATCTGTGGAGTAGAATGATTAGTGATATGATAGTATCATTAACAATTGGAGTAATGCTGTGCATAGTAAACATAAAACTTGGTTTATCAATGATATCATTGATACCTATTGCAATACTAGTACTGGTTTACGGTATAAAAAGCAATGCTATGTTACAGAAAAATTCGCAAGACAAATTAGCGACTATGGTCAGTTTGTTTGTAGAGTATACAAAAGGCATACCGCTGCTAAAAGCATTTAATCAAAGCGTTAGATTTGAAAATAAACTAAAGAAAAGTGCTGTTGAGTTTGGTGATAGTAGTAAAAAAATATCAAAATCAGTAGCAGGCTATATTGGAAGGTACACAGTATTATTAGAACTAAGTGTAGTAGTACTTGCAATTATAGGAGCATTTATGCTATATAACAAAACAATAGAGTTATACCAGTATCTAATTTTCATCATTTTTTCTAGAGAATTTTATAAACCATTTACAAATCTAGATGGATATTGGTTAAACTATATAGTCGCTAAGGATAGCTATAATAGAATATCAACAATACTAAAAGCAGAAACAATTAGTAACCCTGTAAATCCTAAAGTACCTAAGAACTTTGAAATCAACTTTGAAAACACATCGTTTCATTATGAGCAAGATGAATTCGAGCTAAAAGATATAAATATCAACATAAAAGAAAAAGAGCTTGTTGCATTAGTAGGGCCATCTGGATCAGGAAAAACAACAATAACAAATTTATTATTGAGATTCTATGATTTAAAAAGTGGTCATATAAGGATCGGAGATGTGGATATAAAGGATATGGAATATAATTATTTGTTAGAAAACATCAGCATAGTAATGCAAAATGTGATATTATTTGCTGATACCATATATGAAAATATAAAAGTAGGAAATAAAGATGCAACCAAAGAAGACGTAATAAGTGCAGCAAAAAAAGCTATGATACACGAATTCATCATGACACTGCCAAATGGTTATGACACAATAGTTGGAGAAAATGGAGCAGGATTATCAGGTGGCCAAAAACAACGTATTTCAATAGCAAGAGCTTTCTTAAAGGATTCACCAATAGTAATATTAGATGAAGCTACAAGTAATGTAGATCCAATAAATGAAAGAAAAATACAAAAGGCTATTTCTAATCTAGTAAAAGAGAAAACTCTCATAGTTGTGGCGCATCACTTAAAAACAATAAAGGAAGCAAATCAAATTATAGTGTTTGATAAAGGTCAAATAGTAGAAAGAGGGAAATACGATGACCTGATGAATAAAAACGGGTTATTTAAAGAGTTGTGGGATTCACAAGAAAAGGCAAAAGACTGGCTATTGTGTTCATAATATTAGATAACTACTATAATAATTATACCATTTATAAAAACCAACAAAGCATAATGTTTTGTTGGTTTTAACTATGTATCGAAAAAAGAAGACATAATATACTAACTCGACTATTTAGTATATTTGGAAATTTCACTAATATAATAGTTTTGTAAGAACAAATTAGTAAAAGAGGTGTATATAATGCATAAGACATTAATCTTATATGAATCTAAATATGGGACAACACAGAAAATAGCTAAAAATATTGCACTTATCCTGGGACCTTCGGTATATTGTAAAGTCAATAATTTCAAGGAAAGATATAAAGATTATGAGTTTTTTGTTATAGGCTCACCAGTGTATAGAGAAGAGTTAGATGAGAAAATAGTAGAGTTTGTACGAAAAAATTTAAAGTGGTTAAAAAATAAAAATATATGTTTGTTTTGTACTTGTAATGCGGGGGAATACGGGATGCATTATTTAAATGAATTAAAATACTTACTTGGAGATAATGTAGTATATTCAGGAGTTTTAGGAGGAGAAGTGATATTAGAAAAGCTTACTAAAGATGATTATGAAAGTATGATGAGATTCTATGAGAAAATTAATCGTCCTAAAGCAAATTCTATCAAATATGATTTGGAAGAAGTTATTAAGTTTGCATTAAAAGCAAAAGAAATAAAAGATAGTTGTGTTGTAAAAGCTCCTATAGAGATTATAGTAAAAAGAGTTTATAAATTTATAAGAACCCATAATACATGTACGTTGAGTACAGGCTATAAAAGTAGAGTAAGAAGCACACCTGTAGAATACAATTATGACAATAAAAATCTATATATAATAACAGAAGGTGGAGAAAAATTTGCAAACATATTGCAAAATGGTAATGTAACAGTCAGTATTTATGATAGCTATACAAGTCTCAGCAAGCTTGCAGGGATGCAGATAGAAGGAAAAGCTCTTTTAGTTGAGCATATGAGTGATGAATATTTTAATGTATTGAAGTTGAAAAAAATAGAGAAGAAACAACTTGAGAAAATACCTGTCATATTGAATGTTTTGAGGATTGAAATGACTAAGATTGAGTTTTTGTATAGTAAGTTTAAAGAGGAAGGATATGATATTGGGCAGGTGCTATATGTGAAATGAATATAAGTGGGTAGTGTTTTTGTGGTTTTGGGTAAGGCTTCGGAGTATATAATAGGAAAGCTAAAATTCCAACTATAATAGTAAAATTAGGGGGCTAAATGATAACCCCCTAATTAAAAGTCCCTATGAAAAAACACCTAAAATAAGTATAATATTAATATATAGAAGTTTTCTAAGGGGGAGCATCATATGAAAAAGAAGATATATATAGCGATAGCATTAGTATTAGTAGTATTTAGCTGTTACAAGTTAGCCATACATGAAATAAAGCACAATAAGATTAAAAAGTATAACCAAAATATTAAGAAATTTATTGAACCGTATATTAACAACACTTCATTTATGGTAAACAATGATGAATATATTATTAGAGTAGATAAGGTAGAGAGCGATATTATAAAATATGAGCATGAGAAAAATGAAGTGATACAAGCCAGTATATACTATAATATATATAAAAACAGTGAAATAGAAGATAACTTGATAGAGAACGAGATTATTACTTTTAAATTCAGAGATAAAAGTATAGACGATAGTAAAGACAAATTTATATTTTATAAAAAGCAAAATCGTACTATTCAATATGAGTTATTTAAAGATACAGTTGATGCTATCATAGATAAATTTGGTCAAGAATATGAGCAAAAACATGAGATAGATCACATTGGTGGGATGAATGGTCATGGATACTACAATGAGGATTTTGATGTAAATTTAGATATGGAGCTAAGCAAAGCAGGATACTGTAAGTATCAATTAATAGAATTTACAAAAGTATTTAGTTTTCGATTTACTACGGATAAATTCTTATTAAAAGATATGAAAGATACAGTACAGATCCCAGTGAAGATGGAGTATGTGACAGGAAATTACCATCCTCTTTGGGATATGAAAATTACAGATATTGATGATGTAACAGTAGATGGTATAAACATGGGAAAAGATAAAGCACTTAAAGTTATCAAATTATTAAAAGATGCTCCATTTACACTTACACAAAAAAGTTTTGATAGTAATGATACTACATCTATAGAACTTATCTATGGAGAGCGTGGTTATTACTTTGATATAGGAGAGGATGTAATCTATACTAGTAGAGCAAATGCAATATGTAAAGGGAAAGAATATGTAGATAAACTTAAAGCAATATTAAAAATAAATGACTAGTAAATATATTGCTCTGATTTGTGGAGGTAGTTATGAGTATACTAGAAACCAACAAAAATATATATAAATTAATTGCATCAAAGGCTAAGACAAATGACTATAATAAAATATACAAGATATCAGAAGAAATGGGCAGTGGAAGTATGAGCAGCTACAAGATTTTTGATGGAATAGAGGTAACATACAGTGATATAAAGCTAAAACGATTAATAAAAGAAAACTATAAATTTAATTGTGATACTATAGAGATTAATTACTGCTTTAGTGGTAAAGTAGAGGCACGGTTTAATAGTAAGAAGATTGCATTTATAAGCGATGGAGATGTATCACTTTTTGGATACAATAGTGATATTGAGTATTGTGATTTTACTAAAAAACCTTATAAAGGTATTAATGTGATTATTTCTATAGATAAAGCGTTTGATTCTATTCATCAGTTTACTGGTTTGAGTAAAGAAGAATTAAATGATTTTGTATATAAAGTAGTTAGGGCACAGACATGTATAGTCGCAAGTGCAAAAAAGAGCTTAGACCATATTTTCAAGGAATTTTACGTATTACCCCAAAAATACAAATTACAGCTTTTAAGAATAAAAGTCATGGAAATGCTATTGTATCTAATAAGCGAAAAAGACTATGAAATTAGTGCAAAAAATTATCTTCCTATACATTTAATAGACAAAATCAATAGAGCTTACGACATGCTTACTGAAGACTTGAGTAAGCATACAACAATTGCTGAAATAGCTGATGCAGTAGGGGTTAATATCACGGACTTAAAATCAAGCTTTAAAATGATATATGGAGATTCTATGTATTTTACACTAAAAAAACTTAGACTCCAAAAAGCCAGAGAGCTTTTATTAGAGAGTGATAAAAAAATAGTTGAAATTGCAAGTCAAGTTGGATATGCCAACTCAAGCAAATTTGCAAGCGCTTTTAAGAAAATGTATGGAGCAAATCCATCAACATATAGAAGTATGAACAGGCTTTAAAGATAATTTCTTTTTGGAGCATTTTATTCTACTCGGAGTAGAAATGATAATCATTATCAAGTAAACTGTATATAGATTTAAAATAAAGCTAACTAGTATATAGGCTTTATTTTTTTATATTAATTACGTAATTAAAAGACGAGATTATATTATGAAAGAGGGATTATATGGATAGGACTAATAGACTAACAATAAAAGATTTTGCAACTATAGGTATTTATAGTGTTATTGTACAAATAATTCAGATTGCGATTGGTATGATTACTTCACCATTTGTGTTGTATTCATTTGTTTTTTTCTGCGCACCTATAGCATTAATATGTGCACCAGTATATATGCTCATGGCTGTTAAAGTAAAGAAACATGGAGTTTTACTTATATTTAATATAATTAGAGGACTTTTATTTGCATTGTTTGGGGCACCATTATTAATTATATGGTTTTTGATAAGCGGATTGATATCTGAACTTGTTATGATAGGTGATGGTGCATATAAAAGTATAAAACGAAATTGTATAGGTTGGACAATATCGTCTGTTTTCTATGCCTTACATTTAGTAGTAATAATGAACTTCTTTAGACCTGTATTTGAAAAAATGCTAGATAAAGATACACTTAACAGTGTTTATGTTTATTTGACATCACCTAAGTGGATAGCTATAACAGTTGTTAGTGTAGTTATATGCTCTTTATTAGGTTGTCTGATTTCTAAAAAATTGATAAATAAGCATTTTAGAAGAAGTGGTATACTTCAATGATGATGCAATTTGACATCAGAGTAAAGTTCATTGTATTAATACTTGCATCAATAATTACTAGTACTATTAACAACAATCTATTATTTATAGGTACTATAGTGTTATTAGGATTGTATTTGTTGATTCAAAGACTTGGGAATACAGCTTTAAAATCAATAATATTAATGGGAATAATAAACATAGTGTTGAGTCAATCTAGTAATTGGCCAAATGGATTGAACGTGATAATTGTCATGATGGCTTTCATATTGAAACTTATACCACTCGCAATGGCTTCAAAACCATTGTTTATGGCTAATCCATCAGAGATAATAGCATCATTTGAAAAGATACATCTACCTAGAGGATTATTTATGACAATAACATTTATGCTCAGGTTTTATCCAACGGTTAAATTTGAACTAGCTAAGATAAGAAATGCATTAAAATTAAGAGGGATATTGTCAATTAAAAAGCCGTTATTATCCTTAGAGTATCTAATTGTTCCGTTGATGATTAGGAGTTCAAAAATATCTGATCAGCTTGCAGCAGCGGCTGAGGTAAGAGGGATATCAAACCCTAATAGACATACATCCATAAGAATGTTAGAGGTAAAAAGATGTGATTATGTATTATGTATCTTAGCTATAATTTATACAGTCAGTGTGATATTGGCAGATAGAGGAGTAATTTTATGATAGAATTTCAAGACTATTCTTTTTCTTATGAAGAAGGAAAAGAAGAATTAGAAAATATAAATTTAAAAATCAACAAAGGTGAATTCATAGTAGTAAGTGGTATGAGTGGAAGTGGTAAAACTACTTTAGGTAGAGTTATAAATGGATTAATACCTCATTTTTATAAAGGGAATAGAAAAGGATGCGTATTGATAAATAATAAGAATATTAATGATGATGAACTATGGAAAACTGGGAGCAAAGTTGCCTCAGTTTTTCAAGACCCAAATAGTCAATTTTTCGCACATGCTGTAAAAGATGAGATAGCATTTGGAGCTGAAAACTATGGCTTTAACCCTGATGAAATAAAGAAAAAAACAAAAAATATATTGAATAAATTTGGCATAGCGGAACTATTCGATAGAAACATGTTCACACTTTCAAATGGAGAAAAACAAAAGATTGCTATAGCATCTGCTTTGGTAGCAAATCCATCTATATTTGTTTTTGATGAACCTTCTGCTAATCTAGATGCTAAATCAACGTACGAATTAGCAAATATCATGAAATCTCTAAAGGCTGAAGGCAAGACGATTATTGTTATTGAGCATAGGTTGTATTATATTAAAAATTTGTTAGATAGTTTTGTATATATGAAGGAAGGTAAAATAAAGAAAATATATTCAAAACAAGAATTCAATTCTTTATCTAGTGAAGAGTGTGTTTCACTAGGCATAAGAACAAATAAATTAGTGAATTTGACAGAAGATATTACAAACAAGCAAAAAAGAGAAGAGATTTTGAGGGTCAAAGGTTTAAATTTTTCATATAAAGGTAAGAAGATTCTACAAGATGTTAATTTTATAGCAAAAAGGGGTGAAATCATTGCTTTGCTAGGACTTAATGGAAAAGGTAAAACAACACTTTGCAATATCATAGCAGGGCTTTTAAAAGAGAGTAATGGAGAGATATTCATAAACGACGAAAGAGTCAAAAGAAATAAAAGAAAAAAATTAATTCATTATGTAATGCAGGAAACTGATTGTCAGCTTTTCGCAGAAAGCGTTTTGGATGAACTCAATTTGGGATACATGAAAAGCGACAATGAAAAAATACTACGTAAATTTGGGCTTTGGAAATTCAAAGATAATCATCCTACAGCATTATCAGGGGGACAAAAACAAAGATTAACTTTAGCATTAAGTGAGAAATGTAACAAAGACATTATAATATTTGATGAACCAACAAGTGGACTTGATGGCAAAAACATGAGAATTACAGCAGACTATTTTAAAGCACAGAGTCAAAAAGGTAAGACAATAATAGTTGTAACACATGATTTTGAGCTTGTGACACTTTGTTGTGATAGAGCTATTATACTGGATTCAGGAGAAATAAAGCAAGATACGGACATAAGTGTTGGAAATGTACAGTCAATGATAAAAGAGACAATATTATCATGATTTGCAATAAATCGAAGGGGTAGGTGAAAATGAAAAAAAAAGAAAAGAGTGTAATTCAACATCTAATAGAGTTTACAAAAAAACATAGAAGATATTATATAGTATCAGTTATATTGGCTATAATAGGCGTGATTTTTAGTATTGCTCCTTATTACATCATATCTAAAGGAGTATTAGAGCTTATTAATAAAAATAAAGATATGAATGTATATATAGAGCTATGTTTGATTATGGCAGGAATGTGGTTAGTTAGAGTATTATGTCATATGTCGTCGTCTGCACTTTCTCATAAAGCAACATTTGCAGTAATAGGAGAGATTAGAGTTAGGATAGCAAATAAGTTAACTAAATTACCTATGGGATATATAATAGACACTCCATCAGGGAAAGTTAAAAATATTATGGTTGAAAAAATAGATAGTATAGAACCGACATTAGCACATGTTGTGCCAGAAATGACAGCTAATTTATTAGGACCTTTACTTACAATTATTTATTTGTTCACGATTGATTATAGAATAGCAATTGCTTCTTTATTGACAGTGCCAGCAGGCATTATTCCATTTTGTATATTGATGAAATCATACGAGAAGAATTATAAAAATTATGTAGAGAAAAATAAAATACTTAATGCTGTTGCTATAGAATATATAAACGGTATAGAAGTAATTAAAGCTTTTAATCAATCAGCAGGTTCTTACAAAAAATTCACTACAGCAACAAAAGAAGCTGCGTATGCAGCAATAAACTGGATGAAGAGAAGCAACTTATATTTTTCAATAGCTATGTCAGTATTCCCTGCTGTTTTAGTGAGTGTATTACCTATAGGTTGTATTTTATATATCAATGGGTTATTAACTATGGAAAGTTTCATAGTAGCAACTATACTGTCATTGGGTATTATCATGCCACTAATTACAGCGATGTCGTATACAGATGAATTAGCTAGGATAGGAACTATTATCAATGATATTACTGAAATAACCGAGCAAGAGGATTTAATTAGACCAAATAAAAGACAAAGAATAAAAGACTATAATATAGAGATTAAAAATGTTAGTTTTTCTTATCATACCAAAGATGATAAAGCCGAAGATGTAATCAAAAATATAAATTTGGGAATTAACCAGGGTGATGTTACAGCGATTGTTGGACCATCAGGAGGAGGAAAATCTACAATAGCAAAACTTATTGCATCATTTTGGGATACTACTAATGGAGATATTTTTATAGGAGGAACACCTATAAAACAGATTCCACTGAGTCAACTAAATGAGGTGATAGCTTATGTGTCTCAGGACAATTATTTATTTAATGACACAGTACGTAACAATATACGTATGGGAAATATAAATGCAACAGACACAGAAGTTGAAGAATGTGCTAAGAAAAGTGGATGTCATGACTTTATCATGAAATTAGAAAATGGATATGAAACAAAAGTAGGAGATGCAGGTGGTCAGATTTCAGGAGGAGAACGACAGAGGATATCTATAGCAAGAGCAATTCTAAAAAATGCACCTATTATTATTCTAGATGAAGCGACAGCTTATACAGACCCGGAAAATGAAGCAATAATGCAGGAATCAATAGCAAAGCTAGTAAGAGGCAAAACACTCTTAGTCATAGCTCATAGACTATCTACAATAGTAGATGTCGATAAGATTGTTGTAATCAAAGGCGGTAAGGTAGAAGCAGAGGGTAAACATAAACACTTGATAGAAAACTGCAAACTATATTCAAGTATGTGGAACGCACATATTAGTGCAAAAGATACTTTAGCTGATAATTCACAAGTAAAGGAAGGAGCATAAAGATGATAACTATATTTAGAAAATTTTTCAAGTTTTCAGGAGAGCAAAGGAAACTATTCAATACAACATTGATTATATCTGTAATACATTCTATTTTTGATGCTCTAAGGATTCCTGCAATTGCTGTTGTATTAAAAGCGCTTATTACAGATAGTGTAACGTATCAAACAGTATATATGTCATTTGCTATAATGATTATTAGCATTATAGGAAGTGTAGTAACAAGGAATTTAATGACCGTAAAGCAAACAATAGGAGGGTATACTGTTTGTGCAAATAAACGAATAGAGATTGCGGAGCATCTAAAGCATGTTACTATGGGGTATTTTAACAGAAAAAGTTTAGGATATATTTCGTCTGTAACGACAAATACAGCTGAGCAACTACAGGATGTAGCAACACGTTCGATACAGTTG
This sequence comes from Abyssisolibacter sp. ZYX002, assembly GCF_056892235.1. Classification (NCBI taxonomy): domain Bacteria; kingdom Bacillati; phylum Bacillota; class Clostridia; order Eubacteriales; family Clostridiaceae; genus Abyssisolibacter; species Abyssisolibacter sp. ZYX002. The sequence continues at coordinate 780,141 of NZ_JARMXH010000002.1, read as the reverse complement.
GTTCTACAAGGTTTCATTACGACTGGGATTATAGCATTATCAATTTGTATATTTGATATAAGAATCGGGATTATAGTGATAGCAGGAATTTTTCTATTTTTGATATCTAATATTATGCTGAGAAGACAAACTGAGAAAGTAGCACCTAGAAAATCATATGAAGACTCTAGATTAGTTGGAGCAGTATTAGAGTATATACAAGGTATTGGAGTTATCAAATCTTATAACTTAGATAAAGATGCTAACAAGACAGTTAACAAAGCTATCGCCGATAATGAAGAAGTAAATTTTGACTTAGAGAAAAAATTTGTTCCTTTCAATGGATTACAACAGGTGGTATTAAAGCTCACTTCAGTTGCAGTTATAGGGGCGTCTATTTACTTTTATGTTAATGATACTATGGATTTGATTAATTGCTTATTGATGATAATATGTTCTTTTATTATTTATGGAAAACTAGAGGCTACAGGTAGTTTTTCGTCATTATTAAGAATAGTTGACATGTCAGTAGATAAGATAAATGAGGTATTTGACACTCCAACTATGGATATAGACGGAGAGGATATCAAAGCTAGAAACTATGATATAGAAGCTAACAATATTAGCTTTTCATACAATGATAAAAGAGTTATAAGAGATGTGAGTTTCACAATACCCCAGAAGACTACAACAGCTATTGTAGGGCCTTCGGGTGGTGGGAAAAGTACGTTATGTAAATTGATTTCGAGGTTTTGGGATGTTGATGAAGGAGCAATTACTTTAGGGGGAGTAAATATAAAAGATTATAAGCTTGATAGTTTGCTTTCTAATGTCAGTATGGTTTTCCAAAACGTCTATTTATTTAACGATACTATAGAAAATAATATAAAGTTTGGTAAACCAAATGCAACACGTAAAGAAGTAATAGAAGCTGCAAAAAAAGCATGTTGTCATGATTTTATAACGAGTTTTAAAGATGGATATGACACTATTATTGGAGAAGGTGGGGCTAGTATATCAGGGGGAGAAAAACAGCGTATATCAATAGCTAGAGCACTAATAAAAGATGCTCCTATTGTAATACTAGACGAAGCAACAGCAAATGTTGACCCTGAAAATGAGTTTCAATTGCAACAGGCTATAAATGCATTGACTACAAACAAGACTATCATCATGATAGCACACAGACTAAAAACAATAAGGAATGCAGATCAAATATTAGTAGTAGATGATGGGAAGATTGTTCAAAGAGGAACACACAAAGAGCTAATAAAAAAACAAGGTATCTATGCAAATTTCATAAATATAAGAGAGAAAGCAACAAGCTGGAAGATATAACGAAAACATATCCAAAACTATGTAGTTAACGTAAAATGAATAAATATAAAAAAGTGACCTATTTTTTTAATTGAAGGTCATTTTTTATGTTTAGATATATTATGTTCAGTAAAAACTTTTAAATTATTATTATTCGGTCAATTATTATTTCTAATGACCTTTACAAAATCGGTCAGTGAAAATAGAATAATATCAAAATAATAAACAAAAAGGGGGTATCAAAGTTGAACAATAGCTTTTTTAAATTACCCAAGGAAAAACAGACAAATTTATTCTATGCAGGATGTAAAGTCTTTGCAAATAACACATACAAAAAAGCTTCTATGTCAAAGGTCGCAAATGAAGCAGGTATTTCTAAATCCTTATTGTTTTATTACTTTAAAAACAAGAAAGAATATTATTTATTTATACTAGAGCATGTTATACATGACTGGAATAATTATTTGTTTGCTAACATTAACGAAGATGAGACCTATGATTTATTTGACAAAGTAATAGATATTATTAAACTAAAGCAAACATATATCAAAAAACTACAATTGTATTATAAGCTATTTAAAAGGATCTACTATGAAAAGGAAGATAGTTTAACAGACGATTTAAAGAGGTTAAAATCAAAAATGAAGCAACCATATGAAAAGCTGTATAAGCTAATAGATAAAAGTAAATTTAAAGATGAGCAAGAGATTAAAAATTGTGTTGAAATACTACTTTACTTTGCTCAAGGACAATTGGTTGATACAGAAATAGATTCAATAGATGAAGATGTATTAGTAGATAAATTCAAACAAATTGTAAGTTCTCTAAGGCGTAACTACTACAAGGAGGAATACAATGGAGTTTAAAGAGTTTGGAAAAAGAAATCAAAAAAGAGCATTACTTATACATGGAGGTTACGTATCATGGAAAACACTATATGTTCAAATAGAGCAATTATCTAGTGATTACCATGTATATGTACCTTTGCTAGATGGGCATAACATGAATGATGATTCTGAGTTAAAATCTATAGAATTAGAGGCATTGAAAATTATAAAATACTTTGAAGACAAAGAAATACATGAGATTGATGTTATATATGGAGCTTCACTTGGTGGGGATATAGTACTTGAAATAATGTGCCAGAGCAATAATTTTGCTAAGTTTGCATTTGTTGAATCAGGTGCTCTTAATATAAATAATATTATGGGATGGCTCCTTACAAAGTTAACTACGAAAGTGATTTACAATAGCGTTAGAGGTAATAAAATATGTGAAAAAGTGTTAGACAAATGGTTAGAACATATGAAAATGCCGAAGCATTTGCACTCTGATACAAAAAGAGTTTTAAAGCATATGTCTAAATACACAACTAAAAATGTACAAAATCTTGTTTGTAATTATAAACTAAAAGAGTCAATGCGTGGAGTAAGCACAAAGTGTCTTATTGTATATACTTCAAAGGAAAAAAGTTATATGAAAAGACCATATAGCGAAATGAAGAAAATGGTTAAAAACATGCAGATTATGTGTATTGAAGGTTATGTTCATGGAGAACTATGCATAGGTAATCCTAAAAAAGTAGTAAAGATGATGAGAGATTTTATTAGTAAAAATACAATAAAAAAACAAGAGAGGGGTGCTTCACTTGAAAGCGAGTAAGAACTTTATACTAAAATACATTTTAATTGCTGTAACTATAGCGGTAGCTTTGTATTTTGTTTTGTTATCCACCGAAAGAAAAGGATTAGTTGATATGTGTATAGAGGCTGTATTATTTTTTTGTGGTAGCATGATTGCATTTAGAGGGTTTTTAAAAGACAAATCTAATAGTAATTTTTCAAAGTTTAAATTTTTTTATGGGTTAACTTACTTATTGATTGTTATTAGCTTTTGTGTGGGTATTTATTACTTTATAAAAAACCCTGCTGTTGTTGAGATAAAAGCAGAGGATGTTTCAGATAGCTCTATATTAATCATACATAGCTTGATAAAATCATTGTCAATAATATGCCTAATATTTACTTGGAGCTATTTTTATAAATATTTAAACATTGATATTACTTTTAAAAAGAAAGTCTCGCTATATCTGTTTGGAGCTTCATTATATATGGGAGCTTCTATAGTGATTTGGAGACTAGTTAATGATGCGAGTGTTTTAAGTTTAGGATTTATAGTTGGTATTGTAGTAGGAATATTTGCGTGTATTGCAAGAGACTATAGAGCTAGATTTTTAACTATAATCTTTAGTGTATATAGTATAATTCATCTAGTTGAGTTTTATATGATGGGTAAAGGAATGCATCTAGTAACTGGCATCAATAACCCTATATATTGGGGTACAACGGTGTTGTATATACTTGAAGTAAGAAGATGGATTAGCATGGAGGAAAAGAAAAGTATACTCAATGAAAGGAAGGCTTAATATGTTGACAAAGCAAGAATGGATTAAAGATAAAAAGTATCTATCGCTAAATAGTGATGGTGATTATGTTATAGATTGTCCAGATGAACTTAATATTATTGATTTCCACACGCATATGTCAAATGTATTACCAGGTAAACTATCAGATCCAAGCATTAAAGGAAATAAGCCAAGTTTTCTAACTCTACCTGAATTAAAAGATTTGGATTTATCTGTTCCGTATTGGAGAAAGATAAACCCAGACGAAAAGAGAAAAGGACTGCTTTCTGTAATTAAGTTTTCACTTAATGGGTATAAGATATTTAAAGATATGATTAGAGGTGGAACTTATGAAAATTGTTTTAAATCACAAAGCGATAATAAAATTAAGATAAATGTAGTTCTTCCTATAAGTTCTAAGAAAAATGATCGTTCAATGGAAGCTTTAAAAGTAGCTAAAGATTATCCTGATAGGTTCATAGCATTTTGTTCAGTACATCCATATGATACAAATATCAAGGAGAAAATTTTTAAATATAAAGAATTAGGAGCGAAAGGATTCAAACTCAAAATAACTGATCTGGAATTGAAAAATGATTATACTCCAGTTATTAAACTATTTGAAGCTTGCCATGAAGCTAAGCTACCTGTTATCTTTCATACAGGCTCATTAACACATATAAAGCAAGAGAATACATCAAAACTGATGTGGAAATTACTTAAATCTACACGAGCAAGTATATTCGGTGAGTTGCTTGGGAAGCTACCACGAGATTTCAAATTTATCTTTGGACATAGTGGAATAGGAGAATACAAACTAGTAGCAGATTATCTTAAAAAGTTTCCAGCTTCATATGCAGAAGTATCTTGTCAGTCAGCGGATAGTATTAAATATTTGATAAAAAATGTTGGAGATGAGCGACTGCTATTTGGATCTGATTGGCCAGCATTGCCTCAAGCTTTTACTCTTTCAAGAGTGTTGTTAGCTACAGAAAATAATAAAAAAGCAAGAGAAAATATACTATACAACAATGCATGTAATTTGTTAGATATATAATAAATACTACATTATGATTTAAAAAAAACAGGAGATAATACAAATATAGAAACCCTCTAATGCAAATCAAAGATTAGAGGGTTTTGTAAATCGTATTTTGTCTTGATTTATTTCTTTCTAAACTGACTTTCATGTTTTTTAAAGAAATCAGTTTTAGGCTCTAAGAATTTGAGTTTATGATTTTCTTTACCATCAATAAATGACTCTACTGCATCAAAAATATAATCCCAATTCCATATATTCTCGTTAACATTTAAGAACTCTCTAACTACTTCACAACCAGATGGGGCGATAGGGTGGACTAAAGTAAGTGCAACTCTAACACCGTGGAAACAATCAGCTAATGTTTGTAATCGCAGTTCTTGATTATCTTCTGTATCAGCTTGCTTCATGTATTTTGACCAATATTTGTTGAGGTTACGTATAAAGCTATCTAACAAATACACTACTCTATGGAACTCGTGTCTATACATATAATTTTCATATTGAAGTATATTTTCGTTACACAAATCGATGATTTCTTTAGATATTTCTTTTTTTGGTATTATGCTGTCACAATGTTTTTGCGAAGTATAAAAACATGACCTAATCAGTCTGTTAAATACGTTAGTCAATAAGTTACCATCTTTAAGCACTGGGTCAGGGCCTACTTTTTGATCATCTGGAAGATAAACTTGAGGCATAAAGCTAACACTTTTTTTAGCAAGACCTAGACTTAAAAAATGCATACGAAGTTGTTCTGCTGTATAATAATTTAGTAGTTCATTAGCCATAGGTGGTTTTATATCACTACTGCTACTAGCTTTTTTGTCCATAAATAATACGTGATTATTTGGAATAAGATATGGCAAATTGATTTTATTCCAATCTATATCATCATCACTTTTTATATCTATAAGGCTTAAGAACATTCCCATTTCAGCTATTCCATAGAAATAGATATTATCTTCTCCTATGAATTGATATACTTTGGAATCTTCAGATAACCAATATTTTTTCCACTCGTCGTTGCCTTTACCGATTGATTCTAGATAAGTTTTTGTGAACGATAATGGAGCCCATAGTGACTCTGGCCATACCCAAAATGTCAAGTTGTCTAAAGATTCTTTAACAGGTACATCTATACCCCAATCAATATTTCCTGTAAGTCTAAAAGGAACTAAGGTTTTACCTGTTCTAAAATGTAACCCTTTTTGTTTCATTATATCTTTAGCTTTATCTCTTTCATCAAGACTATCAAACTCAAATGTTAAAGATGGTTTTTTAGGTTCATCAATAAGGTTGTGTTTAGGTAGTTTATTTACTAGTTCATCTAAATCTTCTATATCCTTTCTTTTGACATAAATCATAGGTGGTTTTAAGAACTCCTCTATTGTCTTTAATAGATATTTTCTTGAATAAGTATTTTTATCAAGGTATTCTATTTGGTCTTTAAGAGCATCCATGTAATCTTCTAATTTATAATACCAATTGGTTACTTCTTTAAGCTTTGGTGTTTTACCAGATAATGTACTCTTAGGATCAATCAATTCACTTGGAGAATACATGTGACCTAATGAACACTCATCTGCATAAGCTTTATCTGACCCGCAACCATTTATAGGACATTTTCCAATTACTTGTCTTCCGTTTAACAGCACATCAAAATCTGGGTCATAGAATTGAGGTGTTGACATTTTTACCAAATAACCATTGTCATACAGTTTATTAAATATATCTTCAGAGACTCTCTTATGAATTTCGCCAGAACGTCCAAGAGCTGAAGTGGCATATAAATTTAGGTTAATATCATAATTGTCTAAAGCTTCCTTTTGTTTATCGTGGTTATTACGTACGTAATCCTCTATGGTGCCTTCATAGTCTTTTTTTTCAACAAGTTCACGATAATTTGTAGCTATTGGTGAACCGTAGCAATCAGTACCTGATACAAATACGACATTGTCTTTACCTATTCTATCTCTCAAAAATCTTGCAAATATATCGGCAGGTATAAATACACCGCCTACGTGACCAAAGTGAAGTTCTTTATTACCATATGGCATACCTGCTGTAATAACTGCTTTTTTGGGAAACACAGGTCTTTTTATTTCTTTCATGTTATCATTCTCCTTCTTATTAAATTCTATGTAGTTATTAAGACATTACAAGAATGTTAATAAATAAAAAAATCGCTCCTACATATGTAGGGGCGATTGTATATTCGCGGTACCACCCTAGTTCATTAATACTAAGAGTATTAACCTCTATCAAGAGTAAAACATCTTTGTTCTGTAACGTGAACAAACGTTATAGCATCACCAATAAGGATCCGTATAAAGCTCCGAGGCTTGTTTCATTATACTCAAATTATTCCTTTTCAGCAATCAGGAACTCTCTATAAATTTAAATATAATTACTCTTCTCTTCATTGCCTTTGATAATAGACTTTTTTTTAGTATATTGATTATTATTAGTTTTGTCAAGATTAAATATACTAATGTCTATAATATTAAGAACTATAGATGAAATAGTTAATATGACAAGTTCATTTTTACATAGCAAACCAGTAAGATAAAAAGATAAACATCTAAGAGATATATAAAATTCAGACAGAAATTGATAATCGTTATCAAAAATGATAAAATTAACATAGATACATTATTTAACAGACCTACATATATTTTTGTGAAAGAGGGGGGATATATTATGAGTAACTTTACAGCAACTCACCAAGCTTTATTATTTGCATGGATATCTAGAGCGGTAGTAGATGAAGTAGGTTTTAAAGAAGGTGAGCGTATTATGAGAAAAGCTGTAAAAATTTACGCTATGCAAAGAGGTAGAAGGATGGCTCAAAGAGCTAAGTTGAATGGGGATGAACTTACGATGAATACCTATTTTGCATACGTAGAATATAAGCCAGCAAAAGGAGATTTTAAAAAGAAGTTAGTACAGAGAGCTCCAAATGCTAGGGTAAATGTATTCAAGTGCCCATATTACAACGTTTGGAAAGAGAATGGGCTGATGCCATATGGTCGGTTTTTTTGCTTAGAGGTAGATAAGGCTGTGGTTAAAGGGTTCAATAAAAATCTTAATGTAGATGTGCTTGGTACTACACCAAATGGTGCTGAATATTGTGATCTTATTTTTGAAGGGGGGAATTTGACACTAAAAAATATTTTAAAAATGGTTTATAAGAAGTTTAAGCTAAGGAAGACGGTAATAATGCCTTTTGAATATCATGTTGGACATACATATAAAACAATGAAAGAAGTAATATATGATGAGTTAGGAAGTAGAAGTAAAACTGAAGCTATCATGGAAAGAGCACTACAAGACTTTACTAAAAAATATGGACATGAGAGTACTGAAATAGTAAGAAAGTATGAAAATACAGATTTTAATAACATTTTAGAAAGAGAGATATCATCAATTGGCTAACAATGTTTATATATGATAGTTAACTCTACAAATGTCTGAAAAAATGTATGAATGAATAAGTATCAATAGTAACTAATTACATGAGAGAGTAATTTTAATTATATAGATTTTTAGAAAGCTGATAGGATATTTCTTATTGGCTTTATTTTTTATTAATAATTTTATATCGAACCATTAGCATTACTAAGTGTAATAGAACTTATGAGCTATAACTAAATCGTATGATATAATCTATATTATAATAAGGGTTTATTGATAGAGGAGGAAATATTATTAAAGTTTATAGACTATTAGGTATACTGACTACTTTACTGCAAAATAAAAAAGTTACTGCTCCTTACTTAGCAGAGAAGTTTGAAGTATCTAGGCGGACAATAAATAGAGATATAGAAGACATATGCAAGGCGGGAATACCTATAGTGACTACCCAAGGATTTGATGGTGGAATCTCTATAGCAAAGGGATATAAAATAGACAAATCTGTTTTTACGAAACAAGAAATAGAAGATGTTCTAACTGCACTCAAAGGACTATATAGTGTTTCGTATAACTCAAAATATGGAAGACTAATAGAAAAATTTCAGCCAAACAATAAAATATATTCACTTACTGAAAATATACTGATTGATTTATCATCACACTACAAAGATTCCTTAGCTCCGAAAATAGGTTTAATCAAGAGCGCTATAACTGATAGAAACCTAATAAGATTTAACTATTTTTATAGCAAAGGACAAGTAAGGAGAACTATAGAGCCTTATTTGGTTGTTTTTAGATGGTCATCATGGTATGTATTTGGTTATTGTACTGAGAAAAAAGGTTTTAGATTATTCAAATTAAATCGTTTATGGGAGCTTGAAAAACAAAAAGAATATTATGAAGAAAAAGAGTTCGATAATAAAGATGTTGATTTTAATAGGTTCTTTACAAATGAAATTAATTTAGTAGCCAAATTTGATCAGAAAACTAAATATCGCCTTATAGAAGATTACGGTATAAATTGTTTTACAATAGAGAGAGATGACAGATTACTATTTAAATGGGGATTTACAAATAGAGAAACGATGATTAGTTGGTTATTAGGGTTTGGCGATAGTGTAGAGGTCATAGAACCAGCAGAGATACGATATGAAATAATCAATAAAGCTAAAGATATCTTAAATAAATATAACTAACATGACATACTGTTGTCTTGTTCTATTGTTTAAAATTTAGTTAAAGGAGTGATAATTAATGATAGAATCAAGATGTGGAACTAAATGTTCAGAGTGTGAATATGTTAAGAAAGTGAACTGTAAGGGATGTATAGCCATTAATAAACCTTTTTGGGGAGAAAAATGTAGAGTTAAATCTTGTTGTGAGGATAAAGGATTAGAAAATTGTGGTATGTGTGAACAATTTCCCTGTGCTTTGTTAAATGAGTTCGCCTACGATGAAGAAGAAGGTGATAATGGTAAGAGGATAGAACATTGCAAGATATGGTGTAATATTAAAAAAGATAGTTAGGAAGGAGGCGAAACTATGAAAGTTGTACCTAACATGTATTTTCAAGGCGAATGTGAAGAAGCTTTAAAGTTATATGCTAGAGCATTTGATGGAGAAATCACTGTGTGTATGCATTTTAGAGATGCTGATGAAAGTGATTTTTGCATCAAAAATTTATCTGAAATAGAAAAAGAGTATATATATCATGCAGAGATGCTTGTTGGAGAGCAAAGATTTATGTTCTCTGATAACTTAGGTGAGCTTAAAAATGGTGAAGGTATATCTTTAGTTATGGTATTAGATACACCAAATGAAGTAAAAAAAGCATACGAAGTACTAAAAGAAGAGTCAAATATTATACAACCTATGATAGAAACTACATATAGTAGTTGTTTTGTATCTCTCATAGATAAATTTGGTAAAAAATGGGTACTTATGACAGAGGATGAGTAAAAGGAGAGTAAAATGAAATATAAAAGTACAATGATAGTTGTCACAAATATAGGTAAGTCTAAAAAATTTTATTATGATGTACTTGGATTAGAGGTTATTAATGATTTTGGTGCTAACGTAACTTTAACTGGAGGTATTGCTCTGCAAACAAGAGATACATGGGCTACTTTTATCAACAAAAACGAAAAGGATATTGTTTTTGGAGGAAATGTAGTAGAACTTTATTTTGAAGAAGATGAATTTGATAGATTTATTCGGAAGCTGAATAATTTAAATGATATTAACTATGTACATCCTATAGTGGAGCACTCATGGGGACAGAGAGTTGTTCGATTTTATGACCCTGATAAGCATATAATTGAAGTTGGCGAAAATATGCATAAAGTTGTCAAAAGGTTTCTAGATAGTGGTCTGTCTATAGAGGAAACAGCTGTTAGAATGGATGTACCAATACAGTATATTAAATCATGTTTAAAATGACTAAATTTCTAGAACTAGAGATTAGTAATATAGCTTATATTATGGTTGAGGATTGTTTAGGTAGCTTAATGATGACTTTTGTATAGTATCCTTCACTGCTTTTGACAGATATACCGTATTCATTACCAAAACAAAGCTTTATTCTCTTGTTGATATTTTTAAGTCCTAGTTTAGTGGATAATTCATCTGATGAGAGGATTTTCTTTTCGTTTTTAAGGTGTTTTTTTAGTTCAGAAAGTATTTCTATATTTATGCCACCACCTGTATCAATAATTTCTAGATAGATATTATTATCTATCTTTTTTGTTTGTATTAATATCATAACTTTCTTTTTTGTTTTTTTTATTCCATATTTAAAGCAGTTTTCGATTATAGGTTGTAGCGTCATTTTAGGCACATAAATTTTATCTGTATTGTCTGTAATAACAACGTATTTAAATTTATCAGGAAATCTCAATCTCATAACCTTTATGTATTCGTAAGCACATGATAATTCTTCGTCTAAGTTAACAATAGTATCTTCTTTGACAGCGTATCTAAAAATCTTTGACATAGATAATGAAAGCTGTTCTATATCATATGCATTGTATATTAGAGATAAGCTTCTTATAGTTTCTAGAGTATTGTATAAAAAATGTGGATTAATCTGGCTTTGATAGTATGAAAGTTTTGATTGAACATTAGCAAGTTCTAGTTGATAAAGTTCCCTTTGGGCATCTAGTAAAGCCTTGTTGGAGGTTTTGACCTTTTTCATCATTTTGTTTATGTGTATAGCAATATCGTTTATTTCGTTTTTGACATTAGAGTCAATGTCCTTGTATTGCTCCGAAGTTTCGTATTTATCTAGTTTTTTAGCAATAATTTCTACTGGTTTCGTTATAGCTCCTATAATTAATTTAGTGATAACAGCAAGAATCAAAAAACTTATGATGCCAATTAATATAAATATAGGCTTGATAGGACTAGCTTTACTTAAAATTTTATTCTTAGGAATGAGTATTAAAGCTTTCCAGTTTGTGTTTGCTATAGGTTGTTCAAGGTAGAGGTATCTTACATCTTGAATTGATATATATTCATCATTAATTTCATTGAAAACAGGGTTATATACAGTGTTATCCATTGATTTGTTACTGGTCATTATATTTTTATCATTTATTAGAAGTATAGTTGCATCAAGCTCGTTAATGTCATTTAGCTTAAAAATATTATCTACAAATTTATAATTTATTATTGAGATAAAATATCCCTCTATATTATGTGTTTTACTATTATACACAGGACTTAAGCATCCAAAATAATATTTATTTGTCTTGTGATCATATATACTATCTGTAAAAAAACTAGATTTGTATTGATTATTACTTATATTATATTTGGTGTATATGTCATAAAACACAGTACTAGCTACATCATTATTACCAACAATAATTTTTTCACCGTTCAAAGGATATAAAACTATTCCTTCCATTGTATCATTAAATAAAGAATTAAATTTTGCATAACCGTTAATAAAATAATCTCTAGTTTCACGTTTATTTAATAGTCCTTCGTCTATTACTTTATTGATTTCAAGAATATACGAGTAGTTGTTATTATTGACCATTATACTATTTAGGACAGTATTGATATTTCCTTCTATTATGTAGGTATTTGCTTTATAATAAGATTTTGTTCTTTCTATAAGAATATTGCCAATCATAGATAGCACAATCGATGAAGAAGTGACTAGTATAAAGACAATCATTATAATCATAAATTTGATTTGATTACGAATCTTGAAATCTATAAATTTTTTCATAGGGACTCCTTCCTATAAATTCGAGGGGTTTTACCAGTGATTTTTTTAAATTGTTTAGTAAAATAGCAATAGTCGCTATACCCACACTTATTTGCAACCTGAGATATTGAGTCACTTTCATTTATTAAGAGGAAACATGCTTTTTTTATTCTTAGCTCTAGGATATAATCAGTAAAGGTTTTCCCAAGTTTTCTCTTTATCAATTCACTAATATAATTTTGGTTGTAATAAAATTTATGCGCTATATCACTTAAATAAATGGTTTCTAAATAATTGGCGTGGATATAAGATAAAATCTTATCAAAAATATCTTTATCACTATTGTGGCTTATTTTTTTATTAATCCTAAAACTGTTATCAACAAAGTCGTATAAGAAATGCGATAAGTTATCAATATCTTTGTACTCAGCTATGATTTCATTGTAAGTTTTGTGCTCAAATTGACTAGACATTAAATTAGTGAAGTTAAAGTATTGTATACTGTTTGATAGGTAGTTATATAGTAGAGTTACTTCTAATATAGAGAGTTTATTATTTCTAATAAAACTAGTAAAGCTACCAGCTAGTGAAAGTATATTTTCTAAGCTATTTAAATTGTTTATACATGATTTTACGATATTAAATATATTTATATGAGGAAGCTTATACTTGAATATATTCTTATCTTTATATATAAAGATATTGTTTATAGCAATATCAGCTTCGGTATATGTTTTATAAGGCGATATATCTTGACTATAAAAATTACTAATACCTAGTAGAAAACTATCTGTTTTTATTTTAAAGATTTGATTGGTCAAATCTTTGTTGGTATTAACAAAATATACTCTTTTACCGTTGCCTATAGTTAACACTATATAGTTACAATTATCAAGCATCTCTATAAGGGAATAATGTATAATATCTGTTTTTACTATTAGTGTCTGAAAACCAGTGTATTTAATTTCTTGATTGTTGATATTAAAAAGCTTTACATGAGTTGATATCTTTGTGTTAGTCAGTAAATTTTCGATTACTTCAAATGGGAAGTCAAGCTTATTTTTTGATTTGATAGTCATTACTAGATTAGACATTATGTTGTCAAGCTCGGATCTGTCTATAGGTTTTAATAAGTAATAAAATGCACTATATTTCATTGCATTTTGAATGTACTCAAAGTCATCGTAACCACTGATTACAACAAATTGACTTGTATTTCCATTTAATCGTGCTGTTTTCATTAAATCAATACCAGATATATCTCCCATATTAATATCTGTAAATACTATATCAGGATTGTTTTGCATGATATATTCTAATGCTACCTGTGCATCCGAAGACACTAAATCAACGTATGCACCATATTGATTCCAATTACAGCTTTTCTCTATTCCTCTTGCAATTAAAGGTTCATCATCAATAATAACAACAGAGTACAATATACCACCACCATCTATTGACTTTATATTATAAGTATACTCAAAAAAACATATCCACACAACGAGTTTTATAGCTTGTTTATTAAATATCTGAAAAATATACAAATTATATCTGAATATATTACTATAATTCGTAAATCAGTCAAAGTATAATTTTAAATAGAGTTACCTGAGTATATCATAAATGAAAGAGGTGTTTTATGTATAGAGTAAGCAAATTTATAGTAAATCATACTAAGGCTATAATAGCACTGTATTTAGTGCTTATGATTATAGGCGGGATATTGTCAACACAGGTGAGCATAAATCTTAACAATGCATCATATTTACCTGATTCTATGAATTCAAAAAAAGCAGTTATAAAACTAGGCGAAGAATTTGGAATAAAGGGAGTAGCGCTTATCTTACTTGAACATAAAGAGATATACGAAGTAGAAGAAATTAAAAACAACATAAAAAAAATACAAGGAGTAAAGGACGTAATATGGCTTGATGATTTTACAGATATAAATATGCCTTTAGAATTTATAGATAAAGAATATATAAAACAGTTTTATAAAAATAAAAATGCTTTATTACAGGTGTTATTTGAAGATATTGATGAGAGTGAGGCTACCCATAAAGGGATAGAGGAAATAGAAACAATAATAGATAGTGATTCGTATATAAGCGGGACATCTGTTATGTCAAAAAATATGATAGATAGGTCAAATAGAGAAGTTATAATATATTCATTAGTTGCTGTAGCGTTGGTACTAATAATACTGTTAATCTCTACATCTTCGTGGATAGAACCATTTATATTTATAACAACTATCATAGTTTCTATACTCATAAATATGGGACTCAATATATTTAAGGGAGAAGTGTCCCAAGTAACATATTCAGCAGCTAGCATACTTCAATTCGCAGTGTCTATGGACTATATGATATTTTTACTCCATAGATTCCATGATGAGAGAAAAAAAGTTTCTACTGTGAAAGAAGCCATGATTAATAGCTTAATGTTATCATATAAATCTATAGTTGCAAGCGGTGTTACAACTATAGCTGGTTTCATAGCTCTAACATTTATGGATTTTGGGATAGGAAAGGATCTAGGGTTTGTACTTGCAAGAGGTGTGTTTTTAAGCCTTATAACAGTATTGACGTTTTTACCTGCTACTATAGTGATACTTGAAAAGTGGATAGAAAAGTTCAGACACAAGGAGATAGCGCCTAAATTTAATTATGTATCACGTATACCGGGTAAAGGAAGGTATGCATTTGTAATAATATTGTTTGTCTTAGCTGGATTGTTTTATTTAGCTCAGTCAAACATTGAGTATTACTACGATAATAGTAATGTTTTGCCGATAGAAGATTCTTCTTTAATAGCTAGAGACAAGATAAACGAAGAATATGGAAACATGAATAAAAATATCATCATAATACCAAGTGGAGATGATTTAAAGGAAAGTAACTTAGTCAAGGAGCTAAGTAATTCAAGGTATATAAACAATATAGAAAGTCTTTATTCTATTACTAAAAATGTGATTGCTGATTTTATGATACCAAAAGAGATTAAGGACAAATTCACAAACGGTAAGTATTCCATTATTAATATTAATCTTAGCACAGGTGTCGAAGACAAAGAGGCTTTTGAGGCTACCTTTAGCATACGAAATATAGTAGGTAGTTATTATAAAGAATACTATATTGCTGGAGAAGCATTTACTTATAAAGACTTAAAAGATGTTACGGATAATGATTTTTACTTGATCAATATAATATCAATAGTTTTTATACTAATTATACTTATGGTAACATTCAAATCAATTTTAATACCTTTCATTGCAGTGTTTGTAATAGAAGCTTCTATATGGATTAATGTAGGTATGGCTTATTTTCTACAATCTAAGATGAGCTTTATAAGCTTTATCATCATAGGGGCTATACAGTTAGGTGCAACAGTTGATTATGCAATATTGTATATAAATAGATATAAAGAAAATCGTGAAAGCATGACACCTATAGAAGCGGCTAAGGAAACTTTCAGAAATACAGCAAAGTCAATACTAGTCAGTGGTAGTATCCTAGTAACAGCAACATTTAGTATATATTTTATAGCTACTATAAGAACTGCTTCTGAGATTTGCTTACTAATTGGAAGAGGAGGAATCATTAGTATGTTTAATGTATTATTTGTTTTACCAGGATTCTTGATAATAGCTGATTCTTTAATAAGTAAAATAACTGTTAAGTGGAAGATAAATAATCATATTAGATAATATGGGGAGTGAGTTTAATGAGTTGTAAAAAGAGTATTTTAATAGCTTTGATGCTAGTTTTATCTTTATTAGTCAGCAATGCTTACGCTTTTTCTGAAGGTTCAGGAATAAAGTTAAACAAGGACGAGACAATTTATACAATGCTCAATTATGATGGTTCTGTAAAAGAGCAAAAGGTAATTAATCATTTTTTTGAAATAAAAGAAAACACTGTCACAGATTATGGTAGCTATTTAAAAGTAAGACCTCTTAAAAGAACACCACAGCCAAAGATAGAAAAAAATAAGACTATATGGGATACTTCGGATTATATAGGCAAAGATTTCTATTATGAAGGATTAATTAATAAAGAGCTACCTTTTGATTTTAAGATAAAATACTATTTGAATAATAAGCTAATAAATGCAGATAAATTAGCAGGGCAAGAGGGTATTGTGAAAATAGTAATTGATGTAACCAAAAATGAAAATTGTAATGAGATTTTTCAATCAAATTACATGGCTCAGATTACGTTTAAACTTGATTTAGATAATATTAAAATAGCAAGCCAAAACGGTGGCATTAACACTGTTGTAGGTAAATATTCAACTCTTACTTATGCAGTAATGCAAAGTCAATCTAAAACAATAGAGCTTGTGTTAAAGGCAAAAAAGTTTAGTCTAGAACCAATAAATATAGCTATAATAAAAAGTTCTTTAGGTAATTATGGCATAGGAGATATGGCAAGCGGTATTAGCGATTTAAGAGAAGGTTCACTAACGTTAGTAAAGGGATCAAAAACATTGAACGATGGAATAGTAGATTTATCAAGAGGAATAGAGGATCTAGCAGTAGGTGTTAGTGATTTGTCTAATGGATTAAATGACTTAGATGAAGGATTATCAAAATATAAAGAAGGATTAGTAGCTTATAAAAGTGGAGTAGTAGCTACTACTAAAGAGGTTAATAATCTAGGTATTCAGTTAGATAATATTAACGATCAAGGTAACGTTATAGCTAAAGGTTATGATGAAATCTATGCAGGAATGAAAGGTATAGGAGATAGTCAGCTGGAATTGATAAAGTTAGCTAATGAGCTTATTGATAGTTCAGATCCAAGGGTTCAGAATCTAGCCAAAGGAGTATTAGCTAACAACGCAAAAATAAAACAGATGACATCAGTACTCAAGAAATCAAATGAGGGATTAAAAGCATTTACAGATGGGGTAGATAACATAACTAAAGGACTTACTATACTGAATAAAGGCGCAGGTGCATTACCAGTAAAGATGAATAAACTTATAGATGGATATATACCACTATATAAAGGATATACTGACGTTAACAAAGGGCTAAAAGGCACAAAAAACGGAATAAATAAAATGAGCAAAGAAGTAAGAGCTATACCAACTAATATTAGTAAATTGATAAATGGGCAAGAAAAAATAGCTAATGGTATAGTAGAGTTTAGTGACAATTTAGAAAGCACATTTGTAAGTAATAAAAAAGAAGAGATAGTTTCTTTTGTAGAAAGTAGCCTGCAAGTCAATACTGTTTCATTTGTATTAAAGACACCGCCAATAGAGGAAACTAACGATAAGTCAACCAATATATATAATAACTCGAAAAGAAAGCAATCGTGGTATGTAAAATTGTGGAGAAGATTTTTAGATTTATTTAATTAATAGGATATTAAAACAAGATATAGCTCTCTCTTATATAAAAAATACTGTTCGGATTTTTTGTATAATTAAAGGAAAAAGGAATCTTCGATGAAATCAAGTAAAAGATAAGTATGATTTAAATAAGAATTGAATTAATATTATCAATAATATACATTTTAGTATTTAAATTACTAAATGTATAGGTCGCTAGAAAAACAAGAGTTTGTATAAAATTGTGGATGACATTATGTTTTGGATAGTTATTTTTCTTAGAGAAATAACTATTGCCTTCTGTATAATGGTTAGCAAACTATACTACACAAATGGGGATAGATATTTTTTATTTTAATGGTAACATATGATACTTGTTTATATAACTCAATATGATATTATAAAGATAATAAAGCACTTAATTGTTAATAATTTATTAAATTGAGGATGGATAGATAATGTATGAAAAATGGGTAAATCAGCTTATTAAAGTGGAGTTATTTAAAAATATTGATAAAAATGAACTAAATAAAATATTGTGTTGTTTGCAACCTACCATAAAATCATATAAAAAGAAAGACATAATAACTATTGAAAAAAGAGAACTTATTGGAATAGGCATAGTACTTGAAGGAGAAGTAATAGTTGGCAAAGATACATTAGCTGGAGATAGAGTGATGATAGCAAGATTAAATAAGGGTGAATTATTTGGAGAAGTAGCTGCCTTTACAAATGATGGATGGTTAGCGACTGTTATAGCAAACACAGATTGCACTATTTTGTTTTTTCCTCCACACCAAATAGTAGGCGTATGTAGGCATTCATGTGATGGTCATAGAAAGCTAATTCAGAACATGTTGCAAATCGTTGCAAAAAAAGCATTTGTTTTGAATAAAAAAGTAGAAATGCTTTCACTCAAAAGTATTAGGAAAAAAATTAGCAACTATTTACTTGGTCAATTTGCTCGTAAAAAAACATTAAGCTTTGAGATACCACTTAAAAGAAATGAATTAGCTGAATATCTATTAGTATCAAGACCGTCACTTTCGAGGGAATTAATCAATATGAAAGAAGAGGGGATTATAGATTTTTATAGGAACTCTTTTAAAATAGTTGATATAGATAGATTAAAGAGATGTTTATAGAATAAATTAGATGTTAAAAACCCATCAAGTTTCGGATTATAGAAAAAAACCAATTGTTGCGTTGTATTCAATAAGAATCTATGCTACTTAATTTTAATACCACTCCCAATTTGAATTTTTACTACAGTCTGTATCTTGATGACTTTGTCATCAATCTAAACGAGATGCTAAAGATGCATCTCGTTTATTATTTTTTTGTAAAAACACCTATGTTATCTTTAACAGGTGTTATTTTTATTTAGAACACGATATATTTCGGTTATTTAAAAACTAAAACTTTAGCATTTTTATTATGCAAAAATGAGAATACTAACTATGACATTAAATAATCAAATGGTAACATAGGATACCGAATATTTGTTTTTTTGATGTTAAACTATTATTAAATTAACAGAGAGTGAGGAATATAAAATGGCAAATAAATACTTTGATATAAAAGATTCTTTATATGATGTAACTCAAAAATATAAAGAGTCAATAGATTTATTAAAATCAGTAGGTATAGATAATATAGAAGATGAAAACATGAGATCTACAATAGGTAAATCTATCTCATTAGAAGATGCCCTAAGACTAAAGAAAATAGCAGTAGATACTTTCCAGTCGCAGCTTATAGAGAGAATCGAAAATAATGAAAAATCTCTTAAAAAAGAAGTATCAGAAAGGAATGCTGTGAAAATAGCTGGGATTTTGCCTTGTCCAGTTAGAGTCCCATTAACAGAAGCTTTTGAAGAATGGATAGAAGAAAAAAAATTAGATTATCCGTTGGATTATGAGTTGAAAGCTGCATCAATGGGTATTGAATGGATAAAAGATGCTTTGAAAAATCAGTCAAAAGATAGCCTTTCAGATATATTTATATCAGCTGGATTTGATTTGTTCTTTGATAAGAAATTATTTGGTAAATATAAATCTGAAAACTTATTTAAAGATTTAACAGATTTTGAAAATTATAATGAGGATTTTCATAACGATTATATCCAGTTACAAGACCCAAATAGACAATATTCAATGATTGGTGTTGTACCAGCAGTATTCTTAGTAAACCAACAAGAGTTACAAGGTAGAAAAATACCAACAAGTTGGGAAGATATTATAAATGGAGAATATAAAAATAGTGTGAGTTTACCTATAGGTGACTTTGATTTATTCAATGCCATCTTGTTAAACATATATAAGAATTATGGTGAAGATGGAGTAAGGCGATTAGGACAATGTCTACAAAGAAGCATGCATCCATCGGAAATGGTGAAATCTCATACTAAAAAACACGAAAGACCCGTAGTAACAATAATGCCATATTTTTTCACAAAAATGATTAAAAAAGGTGGCCCTATGGTAGCAGTATGGCCAAAAGATGGAGCTATAATAAGTCCGATATTTATGTTAAGCAAAAAAGATAAAGAAGACAAACTGAAACCTATAGTTGATTTCTTTGCTTCAAAAGAAATAGGTGAAATTTTATCTCACAACGGTAAATTCCCTAGTGTCAATCCAGAGGTTAATAATATGATAACAAAAGAAAACAAATATATGTGGTTGGGTTGGGATTATATAAAAGAACATGATATTTCAACATTAATAAAAAAATGCGAAGAGATATTTAATAATGCAGTAAAAGGAGTTGATTGATTATGAATTTAGTGACTATTTCAGGGCCTCCTTCTTCTGGAAAAACTTCAGTAATACTAAAAACAATTGATGCAATCAAAAAAAGAGGGTTAAAAGTAGGTGTAGTTAAATTTGATTGCTTATATACAGATGATGATGTGCTGTACGAAAAAGCTGGGATACCTGTAAAGAAAGGATTATCTGGTTCATTGTGTCCAGACCATTATTTTGCAAGTAATATTGAAGAAGTTACAAAATGGGGAGTAAAGGAGAAGTTCGACCTTCTTATAACAGAGAGTGCAGGACTATGTAATAGATGTTCACCATATATGAAAGGAATAAAAGCAGTATGTATAATAGATAATCTAAGTGGTATTAATACACCAAAGAAAATAGGTCCAATGTTAAAAACAGCAGATATTATTGTTATAACTAAAGGCGATATAGTGTCACAAGCAGAAAGAGAGGTTTTTGCATCCAGAGTAAACTCAGTGAACCCTCAAGCGACAATAATTTTTGTAAACGGATTGACTGGGCAAGGTGCTTTTGAGCTAAGTACGCTAGTATATGACAAAGATGAAAATATAGAAACTGTCAAAGGTAGAGAACTAAAATTCCCTATGCCATCAGCGTTATGTTCATATTGTTTGGGTGAAACAAGAATAGGGGAGGAGTACCAAATGGGTAATGTCAGAAAAATGAAAATGGGTGATAAAGATGATAAGCATAAATAAACTTGAAAAAATGAAAATTAAAGATTTGGAAAAAAGGTACCCATTTATATTATCTTTTTTTGAAAACAATAAGCTAGATGTTGAAAATCATCAAGAATGTACATTTGAGGAATTTTTAAACTCATTTAGTGAAGAAGATATTGAAGAATGGGCAATAGATATACCAAAAATGAGAGCAGATTTAGAAGCATATGTTAACCAGATGGTTGAGTTTTTGGGGCTGGACAAAGATAGTGTTGATTCTATAACAATTATAGCCGGTAAAGATAAGCAAGGCAATAAAGAAAATTTTGGAGAACTAGTTATCAATAAGAGTGAAATAGTTTCTATTGTTGGGCCTACAGGTTCAGGAAAAAGTAGATTGCTAGCAGATATAGAGTGGGCAGCAAATAAAGATACACCTACAGAAAGAGCTATATTGATTAATGGAGAATTACCAGATAAGAGTATCAGGTTTTCTACAAGTAACAAATTGGTGGCTCAGTTATCACAAAATATGAACTTTGTAATGGACTTAACTGTAAAAGAATTTCTTGAGTTACATGCCAAAAGTAGAATGATAGATAACGAAGAAGAAGTTATACAGAAAATAATAGAAGCAGCTAATAAGTTGGCTGGCGAGAAGTTCAATTTAGACACACCAATTACAGGATTAAGTGGAGGACAGTCAAGAGCCTTGATGATAGCTGATACAGCAATACTCAGTACTTCACCCATAGTGCTTATAGACGAGATAGAAAATGCAGGAATAGATAGAAAAAGAGCCTTAAATCTACTTGTCAATGAAGAAAAAATAGTCCTTATGGCTACACATGATCCAAGTTTAGCACTTATGGCAGACAAGAGAATTGTAATAAAAAATGGTGGAATCCACAGTGTTATAGAAACAGGTAGTGACGAAAAAAAAATATTGAGCAAATTGGATGAGATAGATCAATTTGTAACAAATATGAGGACTAAATTAAGAAAAGGTGAAATTTTAGAAGTAACTGACTAGTTTATGGAATTTAAAAAACTACAAAATATTAAAAAATCAGGAGAGGTGGAGTATAAATGCACGAAGGATGTAGTGGAAGCTTTGAAAATGGTAAACAAATAGTAGATAAAATTAGAATGATGGGATTTGACAAACAATCTTTACCTATGCCATTCGAGATAGAATGTAAAGGATGCGAAAAAACTTTTGAGATGAATACTTTTGAGGACAAATGCCCTCACTGTGGTATGGTTCATGGAGTGACACCTTGCCATGCTTTTGATCCAGCTAATGTAAAAGCAGCAGGTAAAGATTATTAAAAAATATAAAAATGGTAACATGAGATACCGAAATAATACCTAAAATGGCTTATTATAGAGATAGAAAAAATAATTTGAATATGATTTTTAAAGGGAGGTCTTCAAATGAGTATGTTTTGCTATCAATGTCAGGAAACTGCAAAAGGAACAGGTTGTACAATTAAGGGTGTCTGTGGTAAAACTGAGGTAGTTTCAAATTTACAAGATTTAATGATTTATACATTAAAGGGTATCGCAATATTACAACAAAAAGGATTAGAGAAAGGAATCAGATTTCCTAAAGCAAATCACTTTATGCTAAATGGTCTATTTATGACGATTACAAATGCCAATTTTGATGATAATGCTTTTGTTGTTAAAATAAAAGAAGCGTTAGCGCTAAGAGAAGAAATTAGAGGAGAACTAGTAGCAAAAGGAGTAGTATTAGGAGAATTGCATGATGCTGCAACATTTGTAGCTAATAGTGATTCAGAAATCAAAGCAAAAGCTGATTCTATTGAAGTAAGTATACTAGCTACTGAGAATGAAGATGTACGTTCATTAAGAGAGCTAATAGTATACGGAGTTAAAGGTATGGCTGCTTATGCAGATCATGCACTAACTTTAGGAAAAGAAAATGAAGAAGTTTATGATTTTATAATAAAAGCTTTAGTTGCAACATTAGATGATAGTTTAAGCGCAGATGAATTAGTAGCATTAACTTTAGAAGCAGGTAAATTTGGAGTAGATACAATGGCTATGCTAGATGCTGCTAATACAGGAGCTTATGGAAATCCAGAGATTACAGAAGTAAATATCGGGGTTAGAAACAATCCAGCGATATTAATATCAGGACATGATTTAAAAGACTTAGAGGAACTATTAGAGCAAACAAAAGGAACAGGAGTAGATGTGTATACACATGGAGAAATGTTACCAGCACACTATTATCCATTCTTCAAGAAATATGAAAACTTCATAGGAAATTATGGTAATGCATGGTGGAAGCAAAATGAAGAATTCAACACATTTAATGGACCGATTCTTTTCACTACTAACTGTATTATACCACCAAAAGATAGTTATGCTGATAGAGTGTATACAACTGGAGCTACTGGTTACCCAGGTTTTAAACACATTGAATCTGTTGGTGGTAAGAAAGATTTCACAGAAATAATAGAGCATGCTAAAAAATTACCATCACCAACAGAAATAGAGAATGGTAAAATCGTCGGTGGATTTGCACATGCACAAGTATTTGCTTTAGCTGATAAGGTAGTAGAAGCAGTTAAAACAGGTGCAATCAAGAAGTTCTTTGTAATGGCTGGTTGTGATGGAAGAATGAAATCAAGAAGTTACTACGAAGATTTTGCAGAAAAATTACCAAAAGACACTGTAATATTAACAGCTGGATGTGCTAAATACAGATACAATAAGCTTGATTTAGGCGATATTGGTGGAATACCAAGAGTACTAGATGCTGGTCAATGTAATGATTCATATTCATTAGCAGTAATAGCACTTAAACTAAAAGAAGTATTTGAATTAGAAGATGTAAATGAATTACCGATAGCATACAATATTGCATGGTATGAGCAAAAAGCAGTAATAGTATTACTAGCATTACTATATCTAGGGGTAAAAAACATACACTTAGGGCCAACATTGCCAGGATTTTTATCTCCAAATGTAGCTAAAGTACTAGTTGAGAACTTTGGAATAGGTGGAATAGGAACTGTAAAAGAAGACTTAGAAATGTTTTTAGGATAGAAAAATAATAATAAAAAAATAAAAGGAGCTGTGCAAAATATACAGTTCCTTTTATTTTTTTATAGTTTTATTTTAATTAACTATTGACTTTCCTTAAACTAGGATTAGAAAGCAACTCTAAGATTTTTTATTTTTATAGTGTTTTCTTGCTTTTGCTCTATTTCCGCAGTATTTCATAGAGCACCATTTCCTGCTCTTGTTTTTACTCATGTCTAAAAATAGCCATCCACAATAAGCATCATCACATAATTTTAGTCTATCAAGCTTATCAGAAGTAAGTAAAGAAACAGCATCCTTAACAATAGATGAAAACATACAATCTAAATCATTAGTGTGATTTTTCTCCCATACAAATGTATTATTTTTATACTTTAGCTGTGAAAAAGCCATAGTTTTATTTATCTCGCTGTTGAGAACTTCAATATCACTTTGCTTTGGAGTATTATTAGATATTACCGCAAGAAATATTTTAAATAGAGCTTCTCTTAAGACGATAGCACGTTTTAAAACATTTGATGATTCTATGTTATTTTCATTACCTTTTTTGGTAAGATGATTAGCTACATCTATATCTAAAATATTTACTCTAGTACACCATTTAACAAAGTTGTTATAGCTTGTAAATCGCTCTATATACATACTTTCATTAAGGTGATTTTCAATTGTATTTACGAAATCAAGACATAATCGTTCTCCGAGAATAACTAAATTTTCTATCATTTTCATTCTCCTTTGATAATAGTATATCTCAGTTTACTATAACATATTTGAAATAACGGTTCAATATTATAGTAGTCAGTCATAGTGGTGCAAAGTTCCTTTTTAAATACTGTCATACTCTGAGAACATCTAACTCATTACTTAATTTTATATTCTATTAGTTACATAGAGTATTATAACCATCAAAAACAATTTGACAGGTTATAATAAGCGTGTTAAAATTATGATAATAAAATTAAAGGAGGAATGATTTTAATGATTGCTTATTGTGGCATTGATTGTAGTAAGTGTGAAGCTTATTTAGGAACGATTGAGGTAGATCATTCAAAGCTCAAAGAAGTAGGAGATGATTTTATAAGTGGAAAGTTCAAACCTGAGGATTGGGTATGCTTAGGATGTAAACCTGAGAATCAACAAATAATCGCTAAATATTGCAAAAAGTGTACTGTTAGAACATGTGCTATAGAAAAGGGATTGCAAAACTGTGCTGTGTGTGATAGTTATGAGGGCTGTGAGAAGTTATCGGAGATAATAAAGGAATCTAATCCAGATCTTGAAAACAACAATCTTCTTAAAAGAATGAATTTACTTCGTAAGGGATATTTGAATTCAAAATAAATAATAAAGAAAATAGAAATATTGAGCCTTTAACCGAATTATTTTCAACTCTTTTAAAATGTAAACACCTATTTTTTAATTTCAATAATGATAAAATAGGTGTTTTAAATTTGTGAATGGAAAGTAATTATTAATAATGAATATAGAGATATACGACAAAACTAAAAATGCTAATATACTTTTTTATATCAGCATGAAGATTCATAAGTATAAAGTTTACTAGTATTCAAATCTAAATTATTTGGAGCATTTTATTTGAGTAGTTTATTTAATAACATATTAAAATTAACCTGTTATACTTATGAGTTTATATTGGTATTCTTCAAGTCAATATTTCATCCAGAAAATTCTTGCATCAAAAGACAAAGAAACGGCTGAATTTTCTTATTTGTTCACAGGAGTAAGTTATGTTGTCTATGGAATTATTCTAGTTATAATTGGATTGGCTGTTTATGGAATAAACCCAAATTCAAACTCGGTAGATAGCGTCTTTCATTCATTAAAAAATAAAGTAACGGGAGGGCATGTATGGCCTTTTACGTTTATTTTACACTAAATATATGATTTGAGCGATTTCCCCCTTAACTTAAAATAAAGACTAGTTAGCCTTTAATCTTTTTTCGTGAATTTAAGAAATATTAATTTTTGCACAAAAATAAAATAATAAGTAAACTCTTCACTGATAATATAATATTTGGTATAATAAAGCTAAAATTACAATGCTTAGTATAGAGTGCTATTGATATATTTGAATTACTATGGGGGAAAGATGATGAAGATTAATCGATTACTACAAATCATAATACTATTAATAAATAAAAAAGATATAACAGTGAGGTATCTAGCCGAGCAATTCAATGTTTCTAAAAAGACAATATATCGTGACCTAGAGACTCTTATAACATCAGGTATACCAGTATGCTATGGAGAAAATCAAAAGGGAACGGTCTACTTGGTAGAAGGATATTCATTAAAGTATGCATTCTTACCAACTGGTGAGGGAAAACGTATGGTTTTTGATGCCGAAGCTTTGGGCATGTCAAAAACAATAGATATCAAAAACATGATGAATGATTATAGTGAAGTATGGAAAGCTTTTATAAATCATAGAAATATTAATACATCTCAAATACGACGTGAGATTCTTCAATCATGGGTAAGATGTCAAGGTCAGAAAGTACGCTTATACGATATTGATATTGAAAGCCTTGTAAAGCCTGATGAATTTAAAGATTATGTTGTAGAATACCTTGATGAGTGTAAAGAAGAGGGTTTTGAAACATTTAACATAATAGTCAAGAATTTAGATTTAGATATTAGTATATATGATGCACATGCTAAGCTTAAATACATCTTTAATGTTAATTATCTATACGAAGATTTATACCCTAAAAAAGGACACATAAAAAATGCGTCTGAAAATGAAGTAGGGACCAATGCTACGAGCTTAGCTCTTATTGAAAACAAACCATGCATGGTATTTGGACCAGAACATTACAATAACGAGTTCCATAAATACTGTAGTGTAGCTGCACCAATATACAATAAATCAACAATAATAGGAACAGTAAATGCTTGCTTTGTACACACCTCCATAACAGCTGATACTCTAAATATAATATACAGTTTAGCGCGACTTTATGAGTTGTTAATTGTCCATAGAGAAAAAACATATACAAACAAAGATCTTCACGAACACTTTGTTAGGTCAAATAAATCACAGAATAACGATATAGAGACATTAGATAATATATGGGGAGTATCAAAGAAATGGCAAGTAGTAAAAGATATTGCCAAATCAATGTCAATGCTTGACTGTGCAATGGTTATAAGTGGAGAAAAAGGGATTGGAAAAAAGACACTAGCTCGTTGTATACATAATGAAAGCAAGAGGAAAAGTGCACCATGTATTATATTTGATTGCAAAGCATTTAAAGCAGAAGAGCTTGAGCGGATAATGTTTGGATGTGAATCATCGTCGTATAATAATGAAGAAAAGGGTATTATAGAGAATGCAACAGGTGGCACTCTTATATTGCAGAACATAGAGTATTTATCAACTGATGCACAAAAACAGTTATATAATTTTTTGATTAATGGGAAAATAAGGCGGGTTGGTTCTAAAAAATTTTTTAATTTTGATGTGAGAATAATAGTTTGCTATCAAACAAATATAGATGTGCTTATATATGAACCTCTTTGGAATTACTTAAATATTGTGCAGATAGCAATTCCTCCATTAAGAGAAAGAAAAGAAGATATCCGAAACCTTATAGATAAAAAGATGACATTATCAATAGATCATAAAACAATAAAAAAGAAAGACATTTATTATTTAATGGGATATTTAGAATCATATCCTTGGAAAAGAAATATTACTGAATTATTTGATACGTATAAAAATTTGATTGATTTAGCATCAACTTCAAAAGAGAAAAATTTAAAGCAACTACTTTTCCAAATAATGAACGATAAATAACAAAAGAAATGACACAAAAATAAAGACTCAATTAGGCTATTTCATCAAATAGCTCTAATAGGGTCTTTTATATTGCTCTGTACATTTTTTATATTGTTAAAATTCTTTAGTGACATAACGGGGTAAAAACCTAGTGATAATATTTATATACAGTATTGATTTTTATTTTCTAAATAAATTTGAAGGGAGGATATTATGATCAATAATGCCGTATTCTCAGATTTTAATTTTAAATTAGCAATAATACAAGAATTAATGTATGAACAAAAAAAGCTGAGTCCACAGTTTGATTTATATGAATTTGTGGAAAATTATAAAGGCAGAGAGATAAATATAGAAGAAGAAGGATATGATATAATACCTGAAGTAAAAGAGTATTTTGAAAAGTTAACTGTACCGAAGGAATTATTAGATGATATAACCGATATTTATCAAGATGAAGGCAATGATATTTATATGCAGTTATGTCCTTTTTGGAATGGTGGGAATGGAATATTTACTATAGAAACTACAGACGATTTTAGTTTATTATCAAACTTAGAAAGTGTAACACTATTTTATTATGACAATCCAGACGTATTTAAGGTATTAAGAAAGAAAGGTATTGGAGTTAATTGGCTATAGGTTTATATTTTATGTAGGGACTATCAAATGAGATATGTTCCTTTTTTTATGTTATAATAGTGTTAATTGAAAGTAGAAATTATAAAGGTTGACACTCGGATTAGGCTAAACCTAACAGTTATAGAGTGCGAAAGGAGCGTGTTTAATGACAGTAGATAAAAAGATCATACTTAGAAATTTTAAAGTAGAGGATATAGACGATTACTATGACTTAATGCATCCTAGTAGAGAGTATCATAAATTCAATGGCCCGTATTATAAAAAAGCAAATGAAGAAGAACTGAGAGAATACTTAGAAAAAATGAGAAAAAAACTGACAAACAATGATAATAGTATACATGAAAAAAAGAAAATAATAGCTGATAAAAATACAGATGAGATTATAGGTGAGGTATCATGGTATTGGAAATCAGAAGAAACGTTTTGGATGGAAATTGGTATTGTTGTTTTTAATGAAAACTATTGGGGAAAAGGTATAGGATATCAAGCATTACCAATATGGATTGATGAACTGTTTGATCGCTATAAGAAAATAGTTAGACTAGGGCTTACTACATGGTCAGGAAACAAAAGAATGATGAAGCTAGCACAAAAGATTGGATTTAAGTGTGAAGCTGTTTATAGAAACGCAAGAATAGTAAAAGGAAAGTATTATGATTCTGTAAGCTATGGAGTTTTACGAGAAGAATGGAATAAGATAGGTAAATTATGTAAAGTACGTTAAAGGAGGAGAAAATGGGATTTGATGGAATAAAGCAACCTAAAATAATCCAAATCAATAATTGGTTACAATTAAGGAGACCTGATGATAAAGAATGGAAAAAAGCAATCGAATGGTACAATAATGAGAAAGTCATGTATTATTCAGAGGGGATTACTGATAAAATATATGATATGTATATAATAGAGAGAATGTATACTTATCTAAGTAAAATAGGGGAATTATATTTTATTGAAACATTAGATGATGGTAAGTGGCAAAGTATAGGTGATGTAACTCTAGCTGAATCTAATCTCCCAATAGTAATCGGACAAGAAAGGTTTTGGGGTCTTGGAATAGGTAAAAAAGTAGTAACCAAGTTGCTTGAAAGAGCGACACAAATAGGTATAAGAGAAATAACAATAGAAATATATAGCTATAACGAGAGGTCTAAAAGGTTATTTGAGTCACTAGGTTTTATAAAAATAGGAGAGACTGAAAAAGGAGAGAGCTATAGCATAAAATTATAATAGCCAAGGTTAATTATGATTACCTAATCATAATTTGACCTTGGCTTAATTGAATGTTAATAGTCTATATTTTTTTCAGTTGAAGATACTACTACTGCACAAGAAGCATCTCCAACAACATTTACGCATGTCCTTGCCATGTCTAGGATTCTATCTATTCCAGCAATTAATACGATACCATCTAATGGTAAACCTACTGACTGCAACACTAGAGTAAGCATTATAAGACCACCACCAGGGATTCCTGCTGTACCTATTGAACCTAGAGTAGCAGTTAGTACTATAGTTGCCATTTGAGCTATTGATAAATGAAAACCATAGACTTGAGCTATAAAAAGAGCACATACACCTTGATACAATGCAGTTCCATCCATGTTAATAGTTGCACCCAAAGGAAGGACAAAACTTGATATTTGTTTTGGTACTCCAAAATTTTCACTAACCGATTTTATAGTTACAGGAAGTGTACCAGATGAGCTTGATGTACTAAAAGCCGTTATAGCTGCTGGTGCAATCCCTTTAAAGAATCTAATAGGATTTATATTTGCAAAGACTTTAACTGCTGTAGAGTAAACTAATATTGCATGAATAACACATCCTAAGTATACTGCTAATATTACCATGGCAAGTGGTTTTAAAACATCCGTACCGTAATCTGCAACTACTGGTACAATTAAAGCAAATATACCATATGGAGCACATTCCATTATAAATGCAGTTATTTTGTACATTATTTCTGCTAAACTCTCAAAAAAATTAACAAATGATGCTGATTTTTCTTTTCCGACTGCGGTACAACCAACACCAAGAAATAATGCAAAAGCTATTACCTGAAGTATATTGGCTTCAACTAAACCCTTTAGTGGGTTACTTGGAATTATACCTAGCAATGTTGTTATCATAGAAGGAGCTTCAGTAGTTTCTATATTAGCATCTATAGGCACAACTAATCCATGACCAGTACTTATCAAGTTACCTAGCAACAATCCTATAGATACAGCTATAGCGGTAGTTAACAGATAATATAGCACGGTTTTAAGACCTATTCTTCCAAGTGATTTTAGACTTCCCATACTTGCTGATCCAACGATTAAAGATGAAAAAACTAATGGTACAATTATCATTTTAATCATATTAATAAATAATGTTCCGAATGGTTTGATATATGTGTTAGCAATACCAGGAGTTCTTTGCATTAATAAACCTACTAAAACACCTAAAATAAGACCCAAGAAAATTTTCGTTGTAAGTTTCATTTTTTTCATAAAAATTCAGTCCTTTCAATATAATTTTTATTTTGCTATAATTAATACAAGTAGAAAAGTTAAGAGTAAGTTGAGTTTGTACGTTCATTACATATTATTTTTCCTGTACTGAAGATTAAATATGAGTGTAAATTGGTTTTTAGTAGTTATTATTAGATTATATCATAAAATGAATCTTTTAAAGTAAAGCTATGATAAAATTTATGGAAAATAATAACATCGAAGAGCGTATTAAAGAAAAGGAGGAGATATTATGATTATTCGTGGCAGACCTTAACACCAACTATATAGGCAGAGAGCTCCACCTTAAAATGTCAAAAAGATAATGTAAATGACAATTTAAGGAGGGCGTATAATGAAAGAAAAATACAATATTCACAAAATATATTTATACAATTTGTTCCATAGTTTAATATTTGCTTACGTGGTAGAAAGGTTATTTTGGGAAAGTCGTGGAATTTCAATAAAAGAGGTCGTATATATTGAAATAATATATTCAATTATGATAATAGTACTTGAAATACCAACAGGTATGCTCGCAGACCGTTTTTCAAGGAAAAACCTTATCGTAGTAGATGCAATATTATCGCTAATAGAGATAGTGATAATGATCTTTGCACAAAATTTTTATCATTTTGCTATAGCTATTTGTTTGTCAGCTATAGGTCACGCATTACAAAGTGGTGCTCATAATGCATTGGTTTACGATACACTTAAGCTTCAGAAAAAAACAAACCATTTTGAAAAAGTGCTATCTCGTATAAAGGCTATAGATTATACAGGGAGTATGATAAGTGGAGTTATAGGGGGACTTGTTGCAACAAAGTTTCAAAATATAACAACATATAAACTTTCATTTATCAGTTTATTAGTAGCATTTATTATTGCACTTACACTACAAGAAGTAAAATCACAAGATAAAATTAAACATAAAAGGGCTAAGTGGACCAAACATGATTGGTCAAAAATTTATAGATTTATGTTAAAAAGATCTGATATAAGATATATCATCTCTATAGGAATAATAAGCTCAGGAGCAATAGTTTATCTACAGGAATTTTGGCAGATATATGCTAGAGATGTAGGGATAACAGTATCGTATTTTGGATTAATAAATATACTGGGCTTTACAGCTGTGTCTATAGGTAGTTTGATGGCTTCAAAAATAAAGGATAGATATGGACTTAATAAAGGAGTGAAATATAATACTATTTTATGCATGGTAGGATTTTTGGCATTATCAGTAAATCATGAATGGTATGGTATTTTTATGATAGCTCTGATTTATTTCTCTAGTGCTATTATAGAACCTTTAACATATGGATATCTCCATCATCAGGCTATAGAAAAATACAGAGCTACAATCGAATCAGTATATTCATGTTTAAGTAAATTACCTGTTGCAATCATAGGATTACCTTTTGGATATTTGAGTACTAGATACTCAATATTTGCTGGGTTTTGGTATATTTCAGTAGTGCTAATAATACTGACATGTATTATATTTATAAGTAAGAAAAATATGGATAAGGTTGAGTTAGAAGACTAAATAGCAGACTGTAGTAAAAGTACAAGTCGGGATCATTTAAAATTTGTAGCAGAGCTTACTTAGAGGTAAGTAAGCAACTGAAATTTTGGGGCAACGCAGAAATTGAGCTTTTGTCTACAGTCTGGGGGCATCTTAATAGATGCCCTTTTGTTTATAGAGGGATGGTGGAATAAATGGAGAGTATTTTAATAGTTGAAGATAACAAAGACGTAAATCATATGCTTAGAGAAACTTTGATAGATGTAGGTTATACTGTGAAATCAGTTTACATAGGAATAGATGGGATAAATGAAATAAGAAATAATAACTATGACTTGGTACTGCTAGATATTATGCTTCCATATAAAAGCGGGGACCAAATACTAAAGGAAATGAGAGCTTTTTCTGATGTTCCAGTTATTATTATTTCAGCAAAAGATACTGTAAGCACAAAGATTGATTTATTAAAGCTTGGAGCAGATGATTATATCACCAAGCCTTTTGATTTAGACGAAGCAGTTGCTCGTGTAATGTCCAATCTAAGGCGTTTTAAAAACCAAGTAAGTAAAAATAGACTAATAAATTATAAAGATATGACACTTGATGACAATGCAAAACGTGTATTTATAGGAGATAATCATCTAGAATTAACAGCTAAAGAGTATAAGATACTAGAGATGTTACTAAAGAATAGAGATAAAGTTTTTACAAAGTCAAATTTATATGAATCTGTTTGGAATGAAAGTTACATTGGAGATGACAATGCTGTAAAAACTCATATAAGCAATTTACGTAATAAACTAAGAAAAGCTAACGAAAACGAAGAATATATTGAGACAGTATGGGGATTGGGATATAGGTTATACAAAAATTAATTATAGCTTTCTTTACAATTTTGATTAATTTCTTTACTTTTTCTAAACCTTTAATCAGTATACTTATTATAGAGAGAGGGAGAGGTGAATATATTGATAAAGAATGTATTAAAGACGAATAAATTAACAAAAAGCTATAATAACATCTACGCTATAAATGATGTATCAATATCATTAAAAGAGGGAAGGATATACGGACTAATAGGGAGAAATGGAGCAGGAAAAACTACACTTATGAGACTTGTAGCAGGTCTTAGTTTCCCCACTAATGGAAATATAGAACTCTTTGGACATACAGGAAGAAAGGCATTAGAAGTAGAGAGAAAGAGATTGGGATGTTTGATTGAATACCCAAGTGTGGTTGGTAATATGACAGCTAAAGAAAACTTAAAGTTACACAGAATCATTAGAGGTATACCAAACCAAGAGATAGAAGATGAAATGCTAAATTTTGTTGGATTAGGTGAGGTAGGTAAGAAAAAAGCCAAAGATTTTTCATTAGGGATGAAACAGAGATTAGGCATAGCTATTGCACTGCTTAACAACCCTGAGTTACTAATACTAGATGAACCAACAAATGGACTTGATCCATTAGGAGTGGCAGATATAAGAAGGTTACTTAAAAAGCTATGTGAAGAAAAGAACATGACTATACTGATATCTAGTCATAATTTGCCAGAGCTATATCAGACAGCGACCGATTACATCATACTTGACAAAGGAGAGGTAAAGAAAATATTGACGCTAAGTGAGCTAGAAGAATGTTGTAATCAACATATACTTATAAGCTGTGAACAACCAGAATTATTAGCCAGTGTATTAGAAACTAAACTTAATACTACCAACTATAAAGTTATGCCAAATAAGGATATTAAACTATATGATTATTTGGATAGTAAAGAAACAGTATCAAAAGTTCTCATTGAAAACAATATCGTGGTAACAAAGTTTAAAGATGAGGGAGATACACTTGAAGATTTTTTTATTTCTATAGTTGGAGGTGCATCAAATGTATAATCTAATAAAGGCTGACTTTTACAAATTACGTAAAACAAAAGCAATGAAAATAATGTTTGGTATTACAACTCTAAGTGCGGTTCTTATGGCGTGGTGTGCATATTTAATGCCACAAGGTAAGATTGACCAAAGTTTATCGGGAGTCGTGTTCATGTTTTCTGATATAAATATAATGAGTATAATAGGAGGAATCATAGCAAGTATTATTATATGTAGTGATTTTGATAACAAGACAATACATTCGGCTATTGCTAGTGGAAGTAGTAGAGTTTATATAATAATAAGTAAAGCACTAGTGTTCTGTATTGCTATAATTATTATGTTAATGCCTTACATGATAACAACTGGTATAGCACTTAGTACAGGTGCTGAGTTTAGTGTAGGCCCTGTTGCAGTTGGATTTCTATATAATTTAGTATCAGAGGCAATTGGAGCTGACATGTTTAAATGGTTGATGGTATCATTTACATTGATAATTGTGTATATAGCACAGCTAAGTATCTGTATACCTTTAGCATTTACTGTGAAAAAACCTGTGTTAGTAATAGGTATTTACTATGGTTTATCTATATTTTGTGGTCAATTAGGGAAATTAGGAGAGAATAATGCAATTGTATATAGGATATTATCTTTTACACCATTTGGTGGAGGCTATACATTTTTAACAACAAATGTAGAGTCTATAAAACTTATAAAAGCATTATCTGCTAGTGTTTTATTTGTTACCATAATGTCTGTAATCGCAATAAATATATTTAAAAAATCTGAGATAAAATAAGGCTGGTGAAATAATGGTAATTGTAATAAGTGCTTTAAGCATTTTGACGTTGATTCTTATAATTTATATATTCTTTTTACAATTACAACTAAAAAACATCAATAGACAGCTGAGTAAGCGTTTAGAAGATCATACGCGTCAACCTATCAGCTTGGAGTTAATAAATAGTGAACTAAATAGATTAGCAGTAAATATTAATAAATGTTTTAAGGTAGAGGAAACACTCAGACTTAATGTTGTGTGTGATGAAAAGCGTTTTAAAGAGATGATTGCTAATATTTCACATGATCTTAGAACACCACTAACTGCAATCAAAGGATATCAGCAGTTATTAGCAAGAGAAGATCTTAGTGACAAGCAAAAGGAAAGACTTCAAGTAGCTCAGAAACATGCACAAAAGCTAGGAGATTTAATAGAGCACTTTTTTAGATATTCATATTTGATGGATTTAGATGATATAAACCTTAAACAAATAAATCTAACAAATATAGTAGCTGAATGTATAGCTGACAATGTAGATAACATAGAGGCAAAAGGAATATTAGTTGATTTTGATTTGAACGAATCAGTGTTAGCCCTAGCAGACACAGATATGGTAGTTAGAATCGTTCAAAACCTATTACGTAATAGCATATTGCACTCAAATGGAGATATTACAATAAAAGTTACAAAAAAAGATGTTGCAGTTATTGAAGTGATGAACTCTATAAAAGAAAATTCTCAAATCGAAGTAAATAGACTGTTTGATAGATTTTATACGTCTGATAAAGCTAGAAGTCGTTCAACAGGATTGGGACTATCAATAGTCAAGCTATTAACAGAAAAAATGAATGGAAAAGTATATGCCGATATACACAGTAACATATTTAGGATATGTGTTGAATTGCCATTAATGAAATCTCATATTCGTGAAAATTAAAAGCATATTAATAAGTAAAAAATTACGTATTTTATAAATACAAACTATATAGTGAGTGATAATTATGTTGCATGGACATTTAACTAATAAGAGACTATCAAGTCAAAGAATACATGAGGGATAGTCTCTTATTAGTTAAACATGTTAATTAAAATACAGTCTATGTAGTTAACAACTAGAAATTAATATGATATCATCATAATAGGGAAACAGAAGGAGGAAGAGTGATGCCACATATAAAAATTAGAGGGATGAAAAAAGAAGAGATTCAATCTATTAGTACTAAGCTTTTAGATGAATTATCAAGAGTGATTAGATCACCTAAAGATCATTTTACGCTAGAGTATATAGAATCAACTTTTATATATGATGGAGAACTACATAATGGAGGGTATCCATTTATAAATGTTGATTGGTTTTCAAGAGAAAAAGAAACTATGCAAGAGACAGCGAACATAATAACAAATATGGTAAGACAATTTGGATATGAAGATATAACAGTATATTTTACAGACTTAAAAAAAGAGAATTACTTTGAAAATGGAGAACATTTTTAGGAGGTAATCATGAAAAAAAGTATAGTATATGTAGTTGTACTTAGCATGTTATTCCTTGCATCATGTAAAAACATAAATAGTAGTACTATGTCTACTAAAACAGAAGAAATAAATTTATACACAGAGTTAAATGAACAATTCAATCTAAAAGAAAAAGAAACTGTTTATATTCGTAAACTTACATCTAAAAAATACTTAATAGGAATGTTAAAAAAGCACTATTACGCTGTGAACTTGGGTTATTACATATTTGATATCGAATCAAAAGAAAAAATAAAGATAGAACCTTTTAGTCAATGTCAGCTAATTGATAACATAACATTTGAAGATGGAATATTGAGTTTTAACCTAAATGGTGATAATTCAATAAATGGATTTACTAGATTTCCAAAAGAGGTAAAGATAAATATAAATACTGGCAAAGTGGAATCTATTAATGAGTATGTGAAGCTAGGAAGTAATTATCGACCTTACAACCTTGGAAATAATTTTGACAAAACAGTATTAGAAGATATTGTAGCTTTAGAAGATAATATTACTTTTAAATTTAACGCAGCACCAGATGCTATATCAGCTGGTGGGGAGTTTTGTCCAAACATTAAAGTGATTTCAAAAGAGGCAAATCATATAGTGATAGATATAGAAAATATTACTTATAACGAAAAGCAACTAGAGAAAATTGTTGATAACGAGAATTATTTGAGCTATAAGTGTTTTGACTATGTGGATTTAACAGGGATAAAGCATACTGCACTAGATATAGAGCTTAATGGAAAAAAGGAGTACACCTGTGATTTCACAAAGATACAGAATGATTTTAGGAATTTAATAATAAAGTTTAAATAAATAATGAAATCAAAAAAAGAGTTTTCAACGTTTTTTGTTGATA
Source organism: Abyssisolibacter sp. ZYX002 (assembly GCF_056892235.1). Classification (NCBI taxonomy): domain Bacteria; kingdom Bacillati; phylum Bacillota; class Clostridia; order Eubacteriales; family Clostridiaceae; genus Abyssisolibacter; species Abyssisolibacter sp. ZYX002. Next base: position 742,392 of record NZ_JARMXH010000002.1, on the reverse strand, counting down.
GCTCTTTTTTAGTACATATAGACAATAAGTACAAAAAATAATAGAGACATTTATATTAAAAATCTATGACTTCTACAATCTTGTTCACAATTTATGACAAAAAATTTGCATTGCTTTTTCTAGATTGAAACTTGTTATCGAATTCTTCATCATTTTAAATCTTTTCCATTTTAATCTCCAAGCTTAGTTATATCAAAGCTTGAAGAGAATAAATAAATCTAACTCCATTATTTTATGGTTCCCTTTGGTTAAATTATATCAGCGCTAATACATGATTAACAAATAATTCGTATTTGAATAAATAAAGTGTCTATATTACTTTTTAAGGTTTTTATCATTATGCACAATTAATATGATATAATACATAATAGATGACCAAAGGAGGCAAAGCATGCATACATAAAAAGGAATTAAAAAGAAGAAATACAATCTATAGCACTGAGTTTTTTGATTAATTAAGAAAGGGCAATCAGTTTACTTAAAAATCGTCCTAAACTAGAGAATAAAGAATCAAATTTTATATTTAGTCGAGATATCAATTATGGTATTAAACTATTTATATATGTTCGTTGGTTCGCATAGAAAAAATAGTGCAATAGACAGCTAATATCATAACAAAATAATTTGGTATGAAGATATAGCAGTGTATTTTACAGATTTGAAAAGGAGAAGTAAAGATGAAAAAAAATATAGTATATGTAGTGGTACTTAGCATGTTATTTCTTATATCATGTAAAAGTATAGATAGTAATGCAGAAACTAATACGACAGAGAAACCAAACAAAACGATACAAATAAACAAAACAAAAGAAACAGAATTATATACAGAGCTAGATAAACAATTTAATCTACATGACCAAGCAAATGTGCTTATCCGTAGACTTACACCTAAAAAATACTTGATAGGAATGGCAGATTCGTGTGATTATGCTACTGCTTCTTATGTCATGGATTATTTTATATTTGACGTAGAATCACAAGAAAAAAAAGCTATAAAGCTTCCTACTCAATCAATTGAGAGAATATGGTATGTTGAAGAAGATGGATTGTTGGATTTTTATCTAAAGTACGAAGAACAAGGTGGATTTATTGGATTCCCACAAACTGCAAGGGTGAATATCAACACTGGTAAAGTGGAATCTACTAACAAATATGTGAAGTTAGGAAGTGATTATCAGCCATACGACCTTGGTGATGATGCTGGCAAAACAGTACTAGAAGATGTTGTTGCTCAAGAAGATAGTATTATTTTCAAAACTAGCGTAACACCTAAAATAAAGGTGATTTCTAAAGAAGCAAATCATATCGTAGTGGATATAGAGAACTTTAACTATAATGAAAAGCTTCTTAAGAAAATTATTGATAACAAGAACTATTTAAACTATAAGTGTTCTGATTACGTTGATTTAATGGGAATTAAACATACAGCTATAGATATAGAGCTTAATGGCAAAAAAGAGTATACATGTGATTTTAAAACTGCAAAAAATGAATCAAGGAATTTAATAATTAGTTTTAAATAATAAACTTAAAGATAAAAAATTAAAGGAGAGTTTGGTTATATTGATATGGATAACTAAACCTCCTTATTGTTTTTTGTGTTATTATTTATTGACAAGATTGCTTGCATCTGGCTTATAATCTTCGTAAGATTTGTTAGTACTGAAGTTAAATCAACAACTGTAAGCACTATTAATCGACGGGAGCGCCAAAATGAAAGTACTTTTCTTCAGTATTACTAGAATTAGATATGGAAATAGATAAAATGTACTTAGCTATTTATTCTGAATATGATTTTATCCATAATCAATAGTGTCCAACCATTTATTTGAAACCATTTTTTAGATAAACTCGTAAGCTCATACTGTCATACAATTTATGGTTACACATGTAGTTTAATGAAAAATAGATTGAGTTGGAACTTTTAAACTAAACTCTTCGTCAAACTAAGAGTAAAACAAACTAAGAGTAAAACAAATTGAGAGGAGAATGAATATGATTAAACCAATAATAGCTACTATAGGCATTGCGACAATTATAGGTGGTTCATTAGTAGGGTATGGAGTGACAAATGCACAAAATAATCAAAATAATCAAGTCAGAACTTGCCAAGTGTTTGAAGGCAATGTGGAGGCTATCTATAAGCCAACAGGAGAAATTCGTAAAATTCAGGGCAATAAGGTTTACTTATTGAATGGCGACATTGTAGAAGCCTTTGAAGTCAGTAATGCAGACGACTTTAAAAAAGGTCAATGGGTAAGAATAATAGATGGTAAATTAGAAAAACTCGAAGAAAAATGTATTAGCTCACGTTTTACAACAATGGGTGAGTCTATTAAAGTGGCAACAGGAAAAATTAAGAGTAGCACAAAAGAACAGGTGACTATAGTAACGGATAAAGGAGAGCAGACCTTTACATATTTCACTGAGGAGCCCTTAAAAGTTGGAAGGAATGTTATTGTTGATTATGTAGCAAGAGATGGAAAAAAAGTTGCGATAAAAATATCAGAAGATTATTTTGTTAATAAAAATCTAGAAGGTGAGATTATCAAAATAAAAGGTAATAAAGTAGACTTATTATCAGGCGATATTATCAAAACATATGAAGTAAGTAACGCAGGTGACTTTAAAGAAGGTCAAAATGTAGAAATTAAAGATGGTAAATTAGAGGAAATATCAAAAGATAATTCAGGTGTAAAATTCAACACTTTAGGCGAGTTAATAACAGAAATCAAAGGTACTGTAAAGAGTAGTACAAAAGAACAAGTTGTATTAACAACGAAAGATGATGATTTAACTCTTACTTACTTTACAGATGAACCACTTAAAGTAAAGTCTGAGGTTACAGTAGGCTATGTAGTTAGAGAAAATGAAAAAATTGTAGTAAATATAAGTAAATAGTTCACATAAAAATTAGCAGAGTGTATGAAGCTCTGCTGATTTTATATAAAAAAAGAAAGCCACCGATCTGATATATCTAAAAAGTAATAGAGAACCTACATTTTTCTAGTCTTACCGATAGTGTTCTATTGAAAGGCGAATAAGATATAAACCTATTATGATGTTTGCAGTCTTAATTTACGCAAATATACGAGGAGTCAGAGTTGTTGGCAGAATTGTGGAGTTTTGTGAAGGAGACATAACTTAAAGAGAGAAGAAAAAACAGCTAGACCTAACAAGGATCATATATCCTTTTAATCTAGCTGTTTTAGTTATTCCTTTATATCACAGGCTAAAAGTTATTTACAAACCACACTTTCAACTTATTATTTAACCTTATATTCTTTTTGAGCCCCAATTTTCTTTTGAACTTCTTCAAATTTAGAGCTTAGATATTTATTGTACTTTTTAAGCTTATCATAATTTATGACAATAAGATTTTTTTGGTCTTTATCTGGCTTAAATCCATTGTTATCTAATTCTTTTAATACAGTGTTTTTAAGATCATCTCCCTTTAGATTTTCTAGCTTAGTTATATCAAAGCTTTCAGGGAATAAATCTAATATCAACATTTTGTGATTATCTTCAGTTAATGACATACCAACACCTAATATATGGTCAACCAAATAATTATGTAGGTGTACAAATGAAGCATCTATATTTGCTTTTTCAAGGTTTTCATCAATAACCTTAAATACTTCTTCAGGCATTGCACCTGCATTTATTAGCGCTAGCACTGAAGGAGTGATATCTTTTTTTGGTTCGGGTTTTGCTTCTTTAACAGGTTGCTCCAAAGAACTTTCTTTTGCATTATCATCAGTTTTATTTTTATCATCGGTTTTATCTTTAGAGCAGGCTGTACCTATAAGAGTAACTGCTATCAAGATTATTAGTAGATTTCTTTTTTTCATATACTATCTTACCTCCTATTGTGTTGTGTTTCCAAAAATAGCCTATTTTACTTATCATCATTAGTATATCAAACCAATTATAATAACTCAAATTAAGATATTATGACAAAAATCTACTTGAGTATTAAATATAAATATGTTCTCACTTTACTAAAAAAAGAAAAAATAATATAATGGTATGTATAAATATAAAAATAGTAAGGAAGTGGGAACATGATTATTAATAAATATGTAGTATTAGCAGTACGTCATGCAAAGTAAAGATTATAGGCGGCATTTGCATGACGATGATATATAGCTGTCATTGTCCTTATATAGCTGTACTATAAAATGTTACTTTGCTACCTCATAATATAATATGAAGGAGTAAATGACGTGAATAGTAAAGCAATAGGATATAAACATCCAGTTATAAAAAATATAAAAGAACTAAAAAAAGGGAAAAGAGAAAACAACTATCGGGTAGTATTAGAGGGAACTGCATTACATGAAAAATTACTAAAGACTGATGCGCAAATTGAAGAATTATTAGTCTGTAAATCATTAATTGAAACAGATATAGAGAATGATATAAAAGAAAGATGCATGAAACTTGCAAAACAGTGCTATTTTGTATCTGAGAAGATTATGAGTAATATCTGTGAAAAAGATAAACCACAACCATTACTCTCTATTTGTTACAAACAAATACCGGTTCTTAAAGAAAAGAAAAAAAGTTTTAAAAGAGTGGTAATTTTGGATGGTTTAGAAACTCCAGGTAATATTGGTTCAATATTTAGGAGTTGTGATGGAGCAGGAATAGATGCAATTTTAGTAGTTAATGAAAAGGCTAAAATAAATCAGTACAAGAGTATTAAATCTAGTATGGGAGGGATGATTTCCATACCATGGTTTTATTTTAATTCAGTAAAAGAATGTTACAAATGGCTACAGGAGAATGAATTTAAAATAATGTTAGCAGATCCTTATGGTAAAGATGTAATAGAAAATTTTAATGAAGAAGATAGGCTAGCTATAGTTGTAGGAAACGAAAGATATGGGCTATCTAAGGAATGGATAGCAGATATAAAAGTATCCATCCCTATGAATGGTATATGTGATTCTTTAAATGTTAGTATAGCAGCATCAATATTAATATACCAATTCAGATATAATAACTAAAATTGATTAAACTATAATACACACAAATTGACTTGTATGGTCTATATGTGTGTATTATTTTATGAACAGAAAGAAAAATAGGAAATAACTGAGTTGATATTATTTGATTATTTATAAGTGTATATATGGAACTTATACATTTTCTATATCATAAAATGTTAAAAAGGGGTTTTTTGTATGGGATTCTATTTCAATGATTATTATATGAATAATAATGATTCAAAACTATACGTCATGACTGAAAATGGGTTAGTTCCAGTAAGCGAGTTATCAAATCCTAATATGCCCATTAATTTTATGAAGCCTGTTAGTATTGTTTTTCCTAAGGCAGATCCAAGATGGTATTATGAAGGATATCCAGGGACAGTATTAGCAGGTGATACAGTAGGAGATTTAATAGACTACATTCCTGTTAGTTTTTATGCAGTAAAAGATGAAAAACTGTATGTTGCCTTCCATCCAAACGAGAATTATGTAGGATATCTAAATACTGAGAAAGAACTTGTAAGTGATTTGCTAATAAATGGTGTTGAATATAAAAGAGGAGAGTACGTATTTACTATATTATTAAGTAAAAATGCACCACAAGCGGTTGGTAGTAGATTATATAACACTTCTTATTGGACATTATTATCAGAAGTATCAAACATACATCCAGGGCAGACCATTCAAAAGTCTGTGTCAATATCATCAGGAGTTTCAACATTAGAAGGAAAGATATTATCAGTTGCTGTAGGGTCAAAAGCTGGTTTAAAAATAGGATTTTCAGGATCGGCAATATCTGCGGAGCTATCAGCTAGTTTAAGCAGATCGCTATTAAGATATGTTACTATATCAACAAAGTTCACTGTTACAGATGTTATCAATTTCCCAGCTCAACCAAAGCCTCAAAGAGCAGCACTGTATCAGTTTTCAGAGAGATTCAAAATAATACCAGGTAACGCAATTTATAAATGGAGAGATTATTTAAATAGTAAAGTTGATGATAACGCTAAGTTTTATAGTTCTAGATTTGTAAGTAGAATTGAGCTACCACCTTTTGATTATTTAAGTAGATATTTTGCTACATCTTTTGTTGTTGAACCAGATTAGAAGTTTTATTTATATAAATTAGAAAAGCATCTGTTTTTTTTGGTAGTAGTAATTATAAAACAGATGCTGTTTTTTTGTGCTTATAGTTGACAGAATAGTATTATTTTAGCACAATATTAGACTGAGTACAACAAAAGAGGTGAATAAAATGGACAGTAAATTAAGTCGTATGGATAGAAAAAGGGTAAAGACAAAGATATATTTAGATGAGATGTGCAGATTTGCTAAAAAAGCAAGCAAGGCGGGAAATGATGTAGACTTTAAGATATATGACGGCATGGTACATTGTTTTCTATATTTGCCTGTACCAGAGGGGATAAAAGCACTTGATGAGATAAGTATGTATATACGAAAACAACTTAATACTTAGACAATAAAACAGAGCCGATTTTTTATTAAAAATGCTCTGTTATTTTTTGCCGAGAATATATAATAATCTATCCATATTGATGTCTGTTTCAATATCGTTTGCTAGCCAGTGCTTACAACCACAATAATCCAACAAAACACATTGTGGTATAAAACCCATGTCTTTAGCTTTCCATCCTCCAGATATTAAATTCAATACACACGCTACACCAATTATACCAATACTTGAATTATCACTATTACTATCTTTAAATATAGAAGATTCATGAGGAATCATATATACCTGAAAGTGCTGTTTTTTACCTAACTGTGTGTATTTGCTTATATTACAATGATTTGAGCAATGTAAGCATACGTAACCTTTATTAGTTTTTTTTGCCTTACAGTTTTTACTTTTCTTCATGCAAGCAGGTAAAAATAAGAGTTTTACCTCTGATAGCTGGAAGCAATCTCTATAAGCTCTATTCATGATTTCTGCACCAACCATATTGAGATGGTATTCTACTCTTTTACGTCCACAAAAGATATAGTCCTCTCTGAGTTTGTAGTTTTTATATACACCTTTATGAAATTGTTCAACATTTTTAGTGTAGCACCCTAAAATTTTATCACTTTGTAATTCAAACCATGTAGCTAAATTATGTGCGGTTTTTAATATAGAAGATACTTCATTATTTGTTTTATGGAGACAATAATCTTTCCATCTGGAGATTCTTTTAACTTCTTGCTTGAATTCACCACTTGCTGTTAGCCAGCCTATAAGTTTTGAGAATTCTTCTATAGAAAATTTGGATTTTATATTATTTTCTTTAGAAAGATATGTTGATAGTAGTTTACTTCTAAAAAAATCTGCAAATTTCTTTAACGTTTCATTCTCTCTAAAACTAGCAAGCCGTGATAGTATAAACTTAGGGGTATTATTTAAAGCAATAGCTCTTTTCAAATAGATATTCCAAAGTACACCTATCACTAATAGCTCTAAAAGATACTCTTCATCACTTCTTAACGATTCTAGGTTGTTATCAGAGAGGTAACTTTTAAAGCCTTTTATATAAAAACTTCCACTTTTTTGTAACCTCTGAGTGACGATATCTGTAAAGCTCGATATATTATTATAATAATTATTGGAGTTATTTCCATAACCACACAGAGAATAAATATTATTTTCAAGCATCTAAATCTCTCCTATATTGTATGATACTGTTATTATAACATGTTTATAATATGTTGGGTAGTAATAAGGCTTTTGCATATACTTATATAATACAATTCTATGATATTTGTATATACAATTAGAATCTATTTTAGTAAAATTATAATATTTAGATATTGCTTCTAAAATAAACAAATAGGTGTGTTATCATGAATATTTATAAGAATATAATTAACGAGACAATAGAATATATAGAAAAAAATATTCACGATAAATTATCTCTAAAAGTAATTTTACAGAAACTTAACATTTAACGTATCCTTATTTCATTTAAAAAAATGTCTAAGAATATTGTTGGTAAAACAATATAACTATGTAGAAAATTATACATTAGCGTATTGGAAATCAGTCAGATATCTAGATGACGTTTACATCTAATCTAAGAGTCTTTATGAGGCTCTTTTTTAATAAATAAATGATAATAATTATCAAAATCATTGCATTATAAATCTTTATGTATTATAATTATATTAAGCAGTAGATTAAAAAAATATTAAGGCATACCTTAAAAGGAGAAAGTCATGACTAAATATGAAGAGAATTATATAAAGAGCATATATGAAAAAACAGAAATGGAGAATAATATAGTTAAAGTCTCAGAAATCGCACAGGAGTTTCAGTATACAAATCAATCTGTAATAGAGATGATTAAGAAAATGGAAGCAAGAGGGTACGTAAAATACTTACCATATAAAGGAGTGGCTTTGACTGAGTTAGGAAAAAAAATCGGAGCAAGAATGGTTAGAGTGCATAGGCTGTGGGAAGTGTTTTTGGCTTGTGAACTAGGCATGAAATGGGATGAAGTAGATAAAGAGGCACATTTGCTAGAGCATGCTACATCAAAGTTACTAGAAGAAAAATTATATGAGTACTTAGGAAAGCCAATATTTTGCCCACATGGTAATCCAATATCCGATGAACATGGTGATACGACTACCGCACAATATACATCTATGGATAAAGTCAAATGCTTTGATGTATTTGCAGTAAAAAAAGTTAAAGATGTACCTTCATTGTTAAAATATTTAGATGATAGAGGCATAAGAATAGGTAGCAAAATTCATATACAATCAATTTTACAACATGATGGTATGATTGAGGGATTATGTTTAGGGAAAGAAGTGTTTATAAGTAAAGAAGCGTCTAAGTTGATATTTGGTGTGATTATTGAGAGTGATGGAAAGGAGAAATAATATGAAAAAATCAAGTATATTAATTATGATAATGCTTATTATTGCTATGACAGTAGGTTGTACTGCTAAACAACATGATAAAAAAGAGAGTAGTAGGATAAATGTAGTAGCTACAACTACTATGCTTAATGATTTAGTTAAGCAAATAGGTGGTGAATCAGTAGAAGTAGTTGGATTAATGGGTCCAGGAATAGATCCACATCTATATAAAGCAAGTGCTGGTGATGTTACTAAAATGCAAAAGGCTGATATGGTAGTTTACAACGGTATACACCTTGAAGGTAAAATGGGTGATTTGTTTAAAAACCTAAAAAATAAAGGTAAAGTAACGGTAGCTGTAGGTGATGTAATAGATAAAAATATGTTAATATCATCCTCAGAGTTTGAGGGTAACTATGATCCGCATATTTGGTTTGATATTAACATATGGATGGATGTGACAAATACAGTTACAGACCAATTAATCAAAGTGGATAAGCAAAATGAAAAGAAATATATTAAGAATAGAGATGAGTACCTTAAAAAACTGAAGGAATTAGATAGTTACATTAAAAATAGAGTTGAGGAATTAGATGAAAATTCAAGGATACTGGTTACAGCACATGATGCATTTAACTACTTTGGAAAAGCATATGGATTTGATGTAAGAGGGCTTCAAGGAATAAGTACTGAGGCGGAAGCAGGCACAAAAGATGTGAGTACGTTAGCTGATTTTATTGTAGAAAAAAAGATAAAAGCTATTTTTATAGAAACTTCTGTGCCTGTACGAAATGTAAAAGCTCTACAGGAGGCAGTATTATCAAGAGGTTTTGAGGTTAAAATAGGAGGAGAGTTATTCTCTGATTCTACAGGTACAATAGGTACACCAGAGGGGACATTGATAGGCACAGTAAAGCACAATATAGATACTATTATTAATGCTCTAAAGTAATAGACAAAAGGGATGTGAGTATATGAGCAAGTATGTTATAGAAGTAGAAGATATGACAGTTGCATATAGAGATAAGCCTGTATTATGGGATATTGATATTAAAGTACCTAAAGGGGCACTTATGGCAATAATAGGGCCTAATGGAGCAGGTAAGTCTACACTAATAAAAGCAATGCTCAATATTGTAAAGCCTATATCTGGCAAAGTTTTATTTAACAACGAAAGTTATAAAGTACAACGAAAGAAAATAGGATATGTTCCACAAAGAGGAAGTGTAGATTGGGACTTCCCGACTAGTGTGTTAGACGTTGTATTGATGGGAACCTATGGTCAAGTTGGATGGATAAAAAGACCTACTAAAAAGGAGAAGAACAAAGCACTTGATGCTATAGAAAAGGTAGGAATGACTGAGTTTGTAAATCGTCAAATAAGCGAATTATCAGGAGGTCAACAACAAAGGGTTTTTCTTGCTAGAGCTCTTGTTCAAGAAGCTGAGATATATTTAATGGATGAGCCGTTTCAAGGAGTAGATGCAAAAACCGAAAAAGCTATAATTAATATATTAAAAGAACTTAGTAATAGAAAAAAAACAGTGGTAGTTGTTCATCATGATTTGCAAACAGTTAAAGAATATTTTAACTATGTTGCATTGTTAAACACACGATTAATAGGATATGGCAAAGTCGAAGATGTTTTTACTGACGAGAATTTAAAAGTGACATATAAAAGTACAATAGGGGTAATGAGGAAAGGAGTGGAATAGCATGAAAGCATTGCAATTACTTTTTACCGACTATACACTCCAAATTGTATCTATAGCATCAGCTATGTTAGGTGCAGTAAGTGGAATATTGGGCAGTTTTGCTGTTCTTAGAAAGCAAAGCTTACTGGGTGATGCGATATCACATTCAGCATTACCGGGCATAGCATTGGTGTTTTTACTGACAGGAGCTAAAGAAACACCCATGTTATTGTTGGGTGCGCTGATATCGGGCTTGATAGGTACTTTTATAATAGTGGTAATAAATAATTATTCCAAGATATCTTTTGATAGTGCTTTAGGTGTTACATTATCATCATTTTTTGGGTTAGGTTTAGTATTATTAACCTATATACAAAAATTACCCAATGCAAATCAAGCAGGGCTTGAAAGTTTTATATTTGGGCAGGCGTCGACACTATTACTAAGAGATGTATATGTAATGATGGTATTAAGTGGAGTGATTATACTAATAGTGATGCTATTTTTTAAAGAGTTCAAACTGATATCTTTTGATCCAATGTATGCTATGAGTTTAGGATTTTCTCCTTTAAAAATTAACATAGTTTTATCTACGATAACTGTCTTAGCTATAATTATTGGATTACAGTCGGTAGGAGTAATATTGATGAGCGCATTATTGATTTCACCAGGAGTTGCTGCTAGACAATGGACAAATAAACTCCATGTAATGATAATTTTAGCTGCTATGTTTGGGATATTTTCCGGAGTAGTGGGAACTATGGTAAGCTCGCTAGTATCAAATATGCCTACAGGGCCAGTGATTGTTATTATTATAAGTATAATAGCGTTTTTATCAATATTATTTGGTTCTAAGAGAGGAATAGTATGGCAATATATCAAGAGTAAAAAATACAATAACGAAATTTTAAAAAGGGGTGAAATGCTATGAATCCACAAGTAGAAATAATAATTGTTTCGGCTATTGTAGCATCTTCATGTGCATTGCTTGGTGTATTTTTAGTTTTAAGAAAAATGGCTATGATGACTGATGCAATATCTCATACAATATTGCTGGGTATAGTAATTTCATTCTTTTTGACAAAGAGTTTAAATTCCCCACTATTGATTTTAGGAGCAGGTTTACTTGGACTGTTGACGGTGTATTTAACTGAGGCAATAGGAAAAACCAAGATAGTTGCAAAAGATAGCTCTATAGGAATCGTGTTTCCGTTTTTATTTAGCGTTGCTATTATATTAATAACAAAATTTGCGGGTGATGTACATTTAGATGTTGACTCAGTGTTATTAGGTGAATTAGCATTTGTACCATTCGATAGATTTATTGTATTTGGAGTAGATATAGGAGCAAAATCTATATATGTAATGGGCATGATATTGCTGATAAATATAATCTATATAATATTGTTTTATAAAGAACTCAAGATTGTTACATTCGATAGTGGATTAGCTTTAGTGCTTGGATTTTCACCAGCTGTTATACATTATTCTCTTATGAGTTTAGTGTCAATAACAGCAGTAGGAGCATTTGAAGCAGTAGGTTCTATCTTAGTTATAGCATTTATGATTGGACCACCAGCATCAGCATATTTATTGACTGATAAACTAAAGAAGATGATTATAATTAGTGTTGGTTTTGGTGTGGGAAGTAGCATTATTGGTTATCAAATTGCTAATTACCTAGACGTATCTATAGCAGGGACAATAGCTACAGTGATAGGAGCCTTGTTTTTGATAATATTTGTAGCTTCACCTAAGAGAGGGATAATAACTGTTATTTACAATAGAAGGTTACAGAAACTTGAGTTTGCCCTTAAATCATTAGTGTTCCATCTTTATAACCATGAGGGAACATTGGTTGAAGAGATTGAAAATAAGAAAGCTACAATTTATCATCATTTACATTGGAGCAAAAAATTCTCAGATAGTATTATAACAAAGGCTATAGAGAATGGTTATATAAGAATAAACGGTAACCTACTAAAATTGACTAAATTGGGGGAAGAATATGCAGTAAGTAGTTATTCAAATATAATTTCGTCTAATAATTAAAAAGTATTATACTAGATTAGTTTTTACTGAATGAGTATATAGCTAGAAAAGGAGATAAATATGAATATTAAAAAGATTAATAGAGTATTTATACTTTGGTTATTAATTATAAACATAATTATGATAATTGGATACAGAAAAGGCTTTAATGTCGAAGAATTAAAAAATGAGATTACAAAACTGAGTGCAGAAAATATACAATTACAAAGAGATTTAGGAAAATCTAATAAAAAAAATGAGAATAAAATAAAAGACTTAACTATATTATTAGATGATAAAGAAAGAGAATTAGAGGAAATGAAGAAAAAATTAGTACAACAAGCCAAATAACTAGAGGTGTAAAATTATAAAAATATAACTTGAATATAGATTATTTAATATATCTCAGCTAAATACCTATGCTATTTATAGATAGTATGTGGTTGTAGTAATATTATATTTTATGGTAAAATGATTATGTAGTTAACAAGATTGGGGATGTCTTATGAGGCATCCCCAGATTATTTAACAGATACTATAATTAAGGAGGAAGATGTATGTACATATTACCAGTGCCCTCATATTTAGAGATAAAAGAAGGGTATTTTAATATAGACTATGAAACAAGAATAAACGTACCAGCAAGTCATATAGGTATAGTCTTGGGTAAAACATTATCAAAATACATTAAGCAAAATACAGGTATGGTTGTGTCTATAGGTTCGTGCTTATCATCGAATCAAATAGTATTTACATATGGTAACGAAATTAGCGAAGAAGCATATGAGATAGAAATAAATAAAGATAATATATTAATAAAAGCTAGTACAGACAGTGGTTTGTTTTATGGTATGCAAACACTAAAGCAAATTATCAAACAAAGTAAAAGACATTTGCCTGCATTACATATTAAAGATGAGCCATCTTTTAAAAATAGAGGGTTTTATCATGATGTAACAAGAGGAAAAGTGCCGACATTAGATAGTCTTAAAGAATTAGCAGATATAGCATCTAGTTATAAGCTTAATCAGTTACAGTTATACATAGAACATACATTTTTATTTAGAGGGCATAGTGAGGTTAGTACTATCACAGATCCTTTAACAGCTGAGGAAATCATGGAGCTAGATGAGTATTGCAGTGAGAGGTTTATAGAGTTAGTTCCGTCAATAGCTACATTTGGACATCTATATGAACTGCTAAGGTCAGAAACATATAGCCATTTGTGTGAATTAGAAAATATAAAAGATGTACCATATAGTTGGGTAGATCGTATGGGGCATCATACACTTAATGTTAGTAACGATGAAAGTATAGAATTTGTAAAAGATATGATAGATGAGTTCGCTGTGCTGTTTAGAACAGACAAATTCAATATATGTGCAGATGAGACATTTGATTTAGGCAAAGGAAAAAACAAAGAACTAGCAGAAAAAGTGGGGACTAGTAAACTATATGTGGATTTCCTTTGCAAAATTGTTAACCATTTAAAAGTTAGACATAATAAAAAAGTGATGTTTTGGGGTGACATTATAATAAAACATCCTGAGCATATTGATGATTTGCCGAAGGATTTGATATGTCTTAATTGGTGGTATTGGCTAAACTATGAGGAGAAAAAAGTAAAGATAATTAAAGACAGTGGATTCCAGCAATATGTTTGCCCAGGGGTTCATGGTTGGGATAGATTGATGAACGATTTTAAACTTTCATACGATAATATAAAGATGATGACAAACTACGGTAGAAAATACGAAGCGATAGGCATGCTTAACACAGATTGGGGTGACTATGGGCATTGGAACTTCTTTGCAAGCTCAATACCGGGACTTATATATGGTGCGCAGTTTTCATGGGCAAGTTCAGAGATATCCTATGAAGATATAAACAAGGGAATTGATATATTACAATTTGGAGTAAAGAATGACTGCATAATGGAGATGCTAGACGAGGTAGCTAAGGCGCATCACATGACTTTGTTACCGTTAGTACAATGGATACAAGCTAGAGAAACGAAATATATAAAATCAGTTACAAACGATACAGAAATATTGCTACAAGATATAGAAAGCTTAAAGAAAATCAGTGATAAACTACTTGATATAGTGGCAAATGTGGATATAGATCAAAGAGACTATATGCATGCATTCTATGTAGCAACAAAAGGCATTATAATATTCAACAATCTAGTACCATACATAAAAAGATGGGCTCTTAAGGAGCAAATGTCTACAGAAGGTTTTATGATGCAAGCTGAGTGTGCAACATCATTAGAGATTTGGCTACAAAACTTTAAAGAAATATGGCTAAAGCGTAATAAACCATCGGAGTTATATAGAATAGTTGAATTTGTTAGAGAATTATGTAAGGAATTGAGAAGAGATACTTTAAAGGCATAAATTATATACCTACATTTGCTCTTAATTTAACACTTGGTATATTGGGATATATCGATAAAATAGCGATGTATCCCTTTTTATAACCTTATTTTTTATCATCAATATGACCTAGAGCTTTCAGGTAGTTTTTAATTATATCTTCTAAGCAATGAAGCTCTTTTCCACTTAATTTTGATAGTAATGTAGTGATATTGTCTACATCTTTATCTCCAGTAGTACCTAAAAGTAGATAATCAGTACTCACATTAAGCGCATTAGCTACTTTTATTATGCTTTCTGCTCTGAGATTTTTTTTTCCTGTTTCAACAGTTGAAAAGAATTGATGACTTAAATTTGACTTTTCAGCAGCTTCTTCCTGAGTATAACCTAATTGTTTCCTTCTTCGTAAAATACGTTTGCCTATATTTTTAGATATATGTTCATTCATATAAAACACCTCAAATCTAATTTAGCCTATAGTAGAATTTTATCTATAATAGAGTTAAAATATAACAATCAATTATTGCATTTTTGCAACAAAGGAGTTAAAATAGAAATGGGTGGCAACACAATGAGTGAGAAAACAATAAATAAAACTATTAATATTTTAAGGACAAGACTAAATGAACAATATATAAAAAAAGGTCATACAAAAGAAGTAATTAAATTGAGCCAGAAACTAGATAAGTATATAGCAATTGCACAAAAAATCTTGCAACACTAACATAACATGTGGTAATTTATTATTAGACATACATAAGGAAGGTGAAAGTTATGTGTATATGTGTAAATGATTATGGTTATGAGCTTGTAAGATTTATAGAGATCAGAGAAGAAGAAATCGATAATTATAGTCCTTTGACATGTACTCTGATGTTAGTTAACCATGATGATAGGCTTCTTAGCTGCTTTCAAAGAGTAAGAAAACAATGGGAGATACCAGGAGGAAGCATTGAAATAGGCGAAACTCCAAAAGAGGGAGCAATACGTGAATTGTTTGAAGAGACAAATCAAAAAGTAAACAATGCGAAATTTATTGTTTTAGTTCAGTTATACAATACAGTAGATATGACTACAGAGTATTTAGCAGTGTTTCAAACTACAGTAAATGAGCTAAATGAGTTTAATGAGAATAGTGAAATAAGCGAGATTAGATTATGGGATACCAAAGAGAATATAGGTAAGTTTGATAGCGTAATCAAAGCCATAATTGATTATTGTGTCTAAATTTATTGCATGATAAAACTAGGGTAATTTAGATAAATACCCTAGTTTAGCACAAATATTACTATCTGAGTTCTAACAAAACAAATGCTTTTGCTTCATTCTCAGGTGAAGGTAGAACACGTATAAATACAGTATCGTTACCAGTTCCTGCTAGTGATACTTTATCTATAGTTGCAATAATCTCTTGTATGCCTATTTGTTTACTACTGTATAAATCAAAAGATACAGGTAATATGACTGTACTAAAAGGTTGAATCAAAACATCTTTTATACTCAAGGCTACAGTATTTAATCCTTCTATAATTTGATTTGTTGGTACTGGCTTAGTTGAATTTATAAAAGTAGCGGTAAAAGGATTAAGGTTTCTAAATATAATTTCAACGTTTGCAGGGATTACAATCCCAGCCATCATATCAACACGAATTTCTCTAGTACTATTATTAGTGATGCTAAAGTTAAATCTATCTTTATCAAATTTAACATTAGTTAAGATATCAACAACATTTAATACTACATTTTTTGAGAAGACAATGTCATCTCCCTGTCCATCGACAACTTCGCTGATGTTAGAGATTATGAAATCACCAGCTTGATTCACGCCTATAATATCAAATTGGAGAGTAACAAGAACAGTTTCTCCAGGTACTAAGTCACCTAAGTTTCCATTATACAATATTTGACCTTCTGAAGGGGTAATAGTAAGCAAATCATTATTTGTAGTTATATTATCTATTACAAAGTCCTTAGGGAAAGTAATAGTACCAGTATTAAAAACATCTGTAACAGTTATCATTCCTGCATTTTCAATAAAATAACCAACTGTAACAGTAGCAATATTGTCAGAAACACTTAAAGTGACATCTGGATTTAAAAATCTAAGATTGCAACTTTGAGCTTCTTTTTTAACAGAATCCATTAAATCAACTCCTATATTACTTTATGTTACAATATATTATATTAAAATAATCTCAATAGCGTTAAATGATAATACTCTGAACTATGTACCATATAATTAAAAACAATTTTAGCAAAAAAGGAGGAAGCTAATGAAATATGAATTTAGAGATATTCCAAACGTTAAAACTTGGGAAAAAATAAGTAAAATCAACAAAGGGTGGTCAAGTGATAAAAAATATTATATAGAAGCTAATGATGGGAGTAAGATGTTACTCCGTATATCTGATATATCCAAATATAACAGTAAAAAGCTAGAATATGAATCTATACGAAAGCTAGATGAGTTTGATATATTAATGTCTAGACCTATTGATTTTGGAGTATGTAATCAAGATAGCCAAGTATATATGCTATTTACTTGGGTTGATGGAGAAGATGCTGAGGACGTTTTACCTATGTTAAGTCTAGATAAGCAATACGAATTAGGACTTGTTGCAGGGCGATACTTAAGGAAAATGCATCAAATACCTGTACCTTTAAATATACCAAGCTGGAAAGAGAGATTTAATAAAAAAATTGACAATAAGATAAATATGTACGATAGCTGTGATATAAAGTTTACAGGAGCAGATAAAATAATAAACTATATAAATAAAAATAGGCATCTATTAAATGAACGAAAACAAACTTTTCAACATGGAGATTATCACATTGGTAATATGCTGATTAATCCAAGTGGGGAATTAATAATTATAGATTTTAATAGGATGGATTTTGGAGATCCATGGGAAGAATTTAATAGAATTGTTTGGAGTGCTAATTTTAGTCCATTGTTTGCATCTGGAAAAATAAATGGATACTTTAATGATAATGTACCAGATAAGTTTTTTAGATTGATGGCTTTATATATTGGAAGCAATCAGCTTTCTTCTATTCCTTGGGCTGTACAGTTTGGACAGAAAGAAATAGATGTAATGTTGAGGCAATGTAGACAAGTGTTACAGTGGTATGAAGATTTTGAAAGCTATATACCAGATTGGTATTATAAGAACTCAGATTAATAAAATAATATCATCATGAGAAACATAATTACAACTCAAATCAAAAAAGAAAATACAATCAGTGATATACTTTATTTGTCAATAAACTTAGAAAATAAGAAAGTGAGGCAGATATTATGGAAATATCATTTGAACAATCAAAAGATAGCATTGTATATAGAATCTCCGATTTTGATAAAAAGTATAAAGATATTTTAGAGATGTGTTATTATGAGGCTGATGATAAAACATATATTAAAAAATTTCCTTATAATACTAAAAATATAAACAAAATCATGAGCAATTACAAAGAAAATGCACAGAATATGTTTAATCAATTAGGGTATTTTAGAGCTATACCTTGGGAAAAAGCACTTTTAGAGTTTTTAAAAATGGTGCATTTAGAAGGCGTTGATTGGTGGCTTGTAGGTAGCTGTGCAGCATGTTTACGAGGTATACCACTTAATCCACATGATGTAGATATAATGATAGATTCTAAAGATGTGGATAAGATTAATGAAATTTTTCAAGACCATATAGTAGAACCCATAATAGATACAAATGGATGGTTAACAAAAGACTTTGGAGTAATATTTTTACATGCTAGAATTGATATAGCTTCTGATCCACAGAAATGTTTGGATATTCCTCAGCCAGTAGATTGCGGACCATATGCTAAAGAGAATCTAGAAGTATTGTCATGGAATGGATTTGATATAAAAGTACCTCCTATAGAACTTCAACTCTATGTTAATAAAATAAGAAATAGAACAGAAAGAGTAAATTTAATTGAAAAATACATCAGAAATCAAAAGTAATAAAATTGGAGGATTATAATGCATAAGTGGAGAGAAATGGTTCAAGCTATGATTAATTGGATAGAAGTTAATATTGATGAAAAATCACCATTAATGAAACTATCGGAGGCGATAGGGTACTCTCCGTATTATTGCTCTAGTCAGTTTCACAGAATAACAGGTTTGACTATAAGGGATTATATCACAGCTAGAAGAGTAAGTCTTGCTGCTATAGAGCTCAGGGATACAAATGAACGTATAATTGATATAGCTCTGAAATATGGATTCTCATCACAGGAAGCATTTACACGTGCATTTGTAAAGAAATTTGGAATTACTCCAAATAAATATAGGATAGATCCAAAGCCTATACCTTTATTTTTAATTAGTGAAGTCTATAAACCGATACATTATAATGTAATAAATAAGATAAATCGATACAAAGAAAATATATTAGAAATAAGAATAGAAAATATATCAAAACACAAGTTTATTGGTGTCTGGGATAAAGATTCTATAGATTATATTGACTTTTTTATGAAGGAGAAACATTGCTGTGATGAGATATGTGGTAATATAGAGAGTATGTCAAATCATACTCTTAAAAACCAGTTAACTCATACTGCAGGATGGTTTAGAGAAGGTGAAGTTTTGGGATATTTTTATGGGATACCAGTACCTTATGACTATGAAGGAGATATACCAAAAGATATGCAATGTAAAGTGGTTGGGCAATCAGATTATATAGTATTTTATCACCCACCATTTAATTACATAAAGGAAAATTCACAAGTAGTAGAGCGTGTAGATAGCATAGCATGGACATTTAACCCACATATATTGGGGTATGAATGGGACGAAGAACAATTAATATATCAAAGACATTATCCAGAAGGATATGGATACGCAGTGCTAAGACCTGTAAAGAAAAAAGTTATTGATTGGGACAAAAATGTATAGGGTAACACAAATGTCAAATGTAATTAGAAAAGCAAAAAGATAGTTACAAATAATTTTTTATAAATTTGTCACAAAACTAAGTAAATTTAATTGAAGCAAACATAGTGACCATTGGGGTATGATGATTATTATAATGTAATAAAAGTAATTCAAGACAATGCTAAAAGATAACGAGAAAAATGAATTTAAGGCAGTGTCATATTAAAAATTCATATAACATTAACATTCAAGTTATATTCATAATAAATGAAAGCATTGTACGAACAAGTCTTCAATGCTTTCCAAAATTTTAATACTAAACATTATTTACATCATTAATTCCAAATAGCCTCAACCCACTCAGGGTGATCTATAAATGGATTTCTGTTTCCTTGATATTTGTATATCTTATCATTTCTTACTCTTTCAAATTCACTTACAGGATCATCTTTATGCCATTTTAGTAGAGTAGACAATATACCGTGATAAGGGGTTTTGGAGTTGTTGATATAGTTTACAACCTCTAAATCGACCTCACCATGTTCACCTTCATATCGAGTTGCCATATAAAATATCATTCTAGCAACGTCACCTTTCACTTCATCTCTAGGCTCAAATGAATCACTGTCATGAAAGCAATCTGTTGCTTCGTGGTGTCTATATAAGCTTTTATCAAAATTTTTATTACCACGAGATGAATTTACAGATACATCAGCAGGACGTATATGGTGTAAATCTGTGCCTGCACCCATTCTCGTTCCGAAATCTCCATGAGATTTTGCCCACACATGTTCTCTGTTCCAATTATCAACATCACCACCGTTGTTATACTTTGAAGTTGATTTACCCGTGTATAACAAAATAACGTTAGAAGAGTTATTTGGATCTTCGTCAGTATCTCTAAGTGCCTGCCATACATCACTATATGATAATTCTTTGTGGTTATCAATTATATCATTTAGAGTAGCTTTTAAAGATAAACCAGTTTTACCAGATGCATCAGCATAATAATCATTATAAGATGACGATGGTTTATTTTCATTATCAGGCTCAGCTATATTTGAAACAAATACAATACTAGTTACATTTTTTATGCCACTATGATTAAAATAAGTTTCTTTAGTTCCTGTTATGCGTACTGCCATTCCTTTATTATGAGGATTGGATTTTAAACCAAAATTATTTCTATAATCTTTGTCTAATTTAACAAATATCATGTTATTGGTATCCGATTCATTTCTAGAATCAGCTATTGCTATAGCATAATCGTTTTTAAAGTTAGATGTGTTAATCTTATTTGTTAACACTGGTTCGCCTACAATATATCCATTTACAGTTATATCATGATTATTTATATTTATTGCATCAAATACAGAGTAACAAACTGTTGGAGTTGTAGCAAAGACTGTAGTTACTAAAAACGTTACTGTTAGCGCTATAAAGTATAACCTATATCTAATATTGTTGTACATCCTGGCAAGTCTCCTTCCTAGTTGGAATATAGTATACTATATTATAATTATATCAGTTTGTTACTTAAAGTTATAAGCGTAGATAATGGAAACGTTTCCACGCATTTTCCATTGTCAAATATTAAAAAATTTAAAATATAAATATGGCAAAATTTCAAAAAGTTGTTGAGTTTTATAAGTTAGATGATAAAATATAATTAATTTCTATGATTTGCTTACTATGGAGGGATTTGATGATTATATTAAGAGATTTTAGAGAGCAGGACTATCAATATTTGATAAAATGGATTGAAAATGAAAGAAGTTGCTGTCAATGGTGTGGTAATAATTTTACATACCCTATAGACAACAAGCAGTTAGATAAGTATAAGAAAATGGTTGATAACTCGGATTGTGATTATGCATTTACTGTTTTGAGTAAAGATAGTAATTTGCCAATAGGTCATATTAAGATCGGAAAGATAAATAGGCTTCAAAAGACAGGTTCACTACAGTTCATACTAGTAGGTGACAAAAACCAAAGAGGTAAAGGCATAGGAAAGCAGATTATAAAAGAAGCGATAGATTATGCTTTTAATAAGCTAGATTTATGTAACCTGAGTTTAAGAGTTTTTTCTTTTAATATTGGTGGAATAAAATGCTATGAGAATATTGGTTTTAAACAAGTAGGTTATCATGAAAAGAGTTTTAAATACAGTGATGATGAATACTGGGATAGAGTAGAAATGATGCTACATAAGAATGATAGGGAGATAAATAACTGATGTATTTTATTATATTTGTTGTTATTGTAATAGTTGCTGTTTTTGGATTTTACCAAACTACTGTGGGTGATAGAAACAGAATAACAGAAAAAATAAGTTCCATAGGTGGAACGCTCATAAATTATGAAAAGAGAGGAATCTTTTCTGGTAGTCCATTTAAAATAATAGGAAGAGGAGTAAGGGTTTATAAAGTTAGTTACGAGATAAACGGAGAACAAAAAATTGGATGGGTAAAGATAGGTGGATTATTTGGGCCAGATTGGAAGTTATAGATTTTCTAGTGTAAGCTGAAGAATAAGTAGATTAATCAAAAAACGGGCTAGAAGCTGAAAATATAGAAATATTATTAATGAATACAAAGAGTTATGTGAAGTATTAAAAGAGCTAATTTGAGTTGAGAGTAATTTAGATAGAATATAAGTTTAGCTACACGTTTTATGATATTATATTGTATCGTCTATGCTAATATGATATAATAGCTGAAATTTATATTTCTAAGAGAAAGGGTGAAACAATGGCAAAATTACAAGATATTATTGAATATTTGGATTCTAATTTTAAGACCAGAGAGCTTGAAAATTATAAAGAGGAGACAGGAATCACACATGATGCAAATAAAGATATCAAGAAGATAGGATATGCAACTAATTTAACACCAGAGGTTGTAGAGCTAGCTAATCAGTCAAACGTTGATTTGATATTGACGCATCACGATGCTTGGCATTTTATTTTCGGCATTAAAGAAAAATCCGATCAACTACTTAAGAAGTATGAGATATCCCATTATTATAATCACCTTCCACTAGACGATAGTGACTTCGGGACTAACAGTACATTAGCTAAAGAACTTGGGCTAGTAGAAGTCAAGAAAACTTGTAATGAAGATGGTTTCATGTGTGGTGTTATTGGAGAATACCAAGAACCAAAGTCATTTAATGAGTTTAAAGATTTAGTAGAAAGTAAACTAGGGGAAAAAGTTCAGAGTTGGAAATTTAACAATAAAGATGTAAATAAAGTATTTATATTGTGTGGTGCAGGGTTTATGACATCTCATATGAAAGAAGCAGTAGAGGAAAATTGCGATGTATACTTAACTGGAGAAAAGATACTTTATACTGTGGAGTATGCAAAGATAAGCAAAATGGACTTGGTAGTAGGAAGTCACACTTTTATTGAATTATTTGGTGTTAAAAGTATGGCTGAACTAGTTTTAGATAAATTTGATGTAGAAATAAAATGGCTAGAAGAAGAGCATATAGAAGAAATAGGATTTAACCAAAAATAATAAAGCTATATAAAAGTATGATGTATGCCGATAAAGTATATAGAAGAACAAATATACTTTAGGAGGTGATACACATGAATACTATTAATTCTATAGTAGGAGTTCAAAACTTAGCTAACAATCCACAACATAAACATACTACAAAAAAAGCTAAATCAAACAACTCAAAGATTGAGAAACAAGACGTAATATATGAGAAGAGTAATAATTTAGATGACAGTGTCAATAGTGATTACTCTCATTTGAAAAATGCAAAATACACTATTAACAAAGCTGAAATAGAGGCTATGAAAGCAGAAATGAACGAACGAATGAAAGCTGGATTCTTACAAGTAGTTAAAGAATTTATAGGTCAGCAAAATATAGGGTATAAGTACGCTATAGAGATAATATTTAGAGAAGGTAGCGAAAAAATCAAGCCAAAGATGGTTGATCAAGCAAAGCAAGATATAGCAGAAGGTGGATATTGGAGCGCTGAAAAAACTTCACAAAGGATACTTGAATTTGCAAAGACAATATCAGGTGGTGATCCTCAGAAAGCAAATATGTTAAAAGAAGCATTCTTAAAAGGCTTTGAAGAGGCAGAAAAAGCATGGGGTAATGACTTACCAGAAATATGCAAGAAAACAAAAGAAGCAGTTTTAGAAGGATTTAAGGAATGGGAAACGATAGAAGAATAAAAACATAAAATAAGATTGTTGTTAGTTTGTGTATAATGAGTAGGTCATGCTTTTTAGTGTGGCCTATTATTTTTTAGGATAAATCTTAGCAATATTTTGTTGCAAAAGCAGTACAAATAAAGCTTCAATTTTGCCTATTTGAGCGTATTATATTATCACTTAATAAAAATTTGATATTTATATATGTATTTCGTTATATAATGCCGTTGTGGCAATTTATTACAAATTCATACTTCGAATATACCATAAATTGAAAGGGAGGTTGCTTTTATGAGTACTCAAAATAATGATATAATCAATGAAGCAAAATTTATATTTTCCTTAGATAATAAAAGTGTACCATTTAAGAAGAGAGCTGAGGCTATAAATATACCTAAAGAAAAGATTATTGATATTTCCACAACAGGTTTATTAGATATAATAATGGAATATCCTTTTTTAGCAAATATTTTTGCATATGACGATTTTGATACAGGTTTAGATTCACTTATAAATATTTTTGAACCGTTAAGTGTTTTTATTTCTAGACCTGATGCTATGCATGTGTTAGAGACAAAATACACTAATATAAAAGAAATAGATGATAAATTTATAGAGAAAGTTTTTCTTGAAGCTTTAAACGATAGAATTGGTACCAAAGAATCGATAAAAGATCCTTTGGTAGGTATAAAAACTACTTATGTTACTACACCTAGAGGAACAAATGTTAAAGTATATATAGTGAAAAAAGATTATACAGATTTACAAAAAATGCAAATCAATAATAAATATGATAGATTATACCCAAACGCTCAAAGATTAGCTAGTGCAACAAAAATTTATAATTGTCACTCTTATGCATGGTATGAACAAAGTGCTTCTAACAAATACTGGATGAATGATCCTACTGCTTATTATACAGATGGAAGCTATAGTCAGTCATCATCCGTTAGTTCGAGTGTTAAAGCTACTTATATGCCGACTGATGACATAAAAGCTCAACCAGAACACTCAGCTATCGTTAGTGGAGATTACTTTATATCAAAATGGGGGAGAGCAGGGTTATACAAACATAGACCTGAATATTCACCTTATGATTCTGCTACTATTTATTATTTTAAAAGAACTTAAACTCTATAAAATTATGCATAACTAATGATAGTATGAATTAGATAAATTGCCATAAGCTATTGAATTACTTCTGATTATACATTTTTAATATTACTATATATACTATTAAAAGCAAATAAAAAAATAATCTTAATTACTATTTTCTAAATATTGCGTTTTAGTTTCAGTCCAACTCATTCTTCGACTTTAATTAATCAATTTTATATTGTTATATCTTTGAAGTTCTTCTTTTTTTGTTGGGGGAATTGAAAACTTGACTAACAGTTAAAGATTCCCTTAGTAATTTATCATGTAATTGCCAAAATCGTAGTTAGCTGAATACATTTAAATTAATTGAAAACAATCTTGGCAAAACCGTAAAAGAAACGACAAATATTTCCCATATTCACAAAATATAAGAAGTATGCTATAATGAAGGTCGTTATTAAAATTTCCGTTGCTCGCTTATCGCTAAATAAACTCTGCTACTCAATTTTAACATGACTTGGACTTTTGCTTTTATTACAGTCTGACAGATATATGTTAATGGCTAAATTATAAAGATCATCTTATCCCACAAAGTATTACCTCAAAAAAGGATACCAACCAATCAATAAAGCAATGAGATCATAAGATTCATTTCAAATAGAAAACTTTAATTTTCAGACTACCGCTTTTATATGCTATAATAAAAAATATCATGAAAAAGGAGGTCTATATGGATATAAAATACCAACTTACAGAAAAAGATATTATTGATTTTAATATACATCATCTAAAAACTTCCCCAGCTCTTAAAAAATCAGTATTTATACAGAGAATTATTGGCCCATTAATAGACATACCAGCTATTTTTATAGCTCATAAACTCACTAACATATCACTTTTATACTGGAGTGTGATATTTATATCAATGGCAATACTCTGGTATGCATTTTATCCAAAACACATAGAGAAAAGGTATAAGAAACAGGTTTCTAAAATGTTTGCAGAAGGTAAGAATAAGGATTTGTTTGCACCTAGTACTTTGACCATAAGCGAAGATGAAATTGTTCGATCAAGTCAGTACAAGACCTCCAGATTCAAGTGGAGTTCTATTGATAAAATTGATATAGATAGTAACCATATATTTATATACGAGAGTGCTGTCAGTGCGGTGGTGGTTCCATTATCAGTCTTTAATACAGAAAAAGAAAAACAAGAATTCTTAGATTTATTAAATATGTATTTTAAAAAGGTTAAATAAATTCAATATGATTATCATTTAAAAATTGATTTGATACTAATTAATTCAACTAAGGAGGTAATTTGTGAGATTATTTCATGTAAGTGAAGAAGAGAGTATTGAAAAATTTGTGCCCATAAAGCCATATAGAGAGGATTTGAGGGATAGTCCTCCATTGGTTTGGGCATTAAATGAAAGATGTTTGCCTAATTTTTTGACACCGAGAGATTGCCCAAGAGTGACCTACCATATAGGAAGAGATACCAATCAAAACGATATAGATAAATACTTTTCATCAACAAAGTCAATACACGTAGTAGCCATAGAACAGTGGTGGTTTGAAAAAATGAAAAACACTAAGCTGTACATATACGAATTCAATAAGGAAAACTTTTACTTACAGGATGAAATAGCTGGATATTATGTTAGTGAAAAAACTGAAATACCAATAAGAAAAATAGTAATAAATGATATATTTTTTGAACTTTTTAGAAGGAATGTTGAGCTTAGGATACTTCCAGAGATAAAAAGTTTGAGTGAAGAGATAAGAAAGACTTCACTAAATTGGTCAATGTGCAGGATGGGAAATGCTAGAGAGATTTAAATTAATCGAGTAATTCTTTTTTTCTGATTCATATTAGTATTATAGGGGTATAAATATGTAATGGGTAAATATAATTAGTGAATTATATCAAAAACAAAAAAAGGGGAGGAAATATGAAAAGTATTATAGTATATTCAAGTTTAACTGGTAATACAAAAAAATTAGCTGAATCAATAAGAGACGATGTTTATAATAATACAGTATTTGTATCTGTTGATGAAGTAACAGAGATTAATAACTATGACCTTATAATATTATGTTACTGGGTAGATAAAGGTACATGTGACGGCAAAACATTAAAATTAATTGAGAAAATAGAAAATAAAAAAATTATAGCAATGGGAACATTAGGAGCTTATCCAGATTCTGACCATGCAAAAAAATGCAAAGAAAATGTTAAAGTAGCTATCAATGAACATAATGAGCATTTAGGAAGTTTCTTATGCCAAGGCAAGATAGACGAAAGGTTAATAGAAAGATTCAAATCATTGCCAGCGGATCATCCACATGCAATAACAGAGGAAAAAATCAAACGTTACAAAGAGGCTAGCAAACATCCCAATGAACAAGATTTTAAAAATGCTAGAGAGTTCGTAAAAAATATTATAGAGCGAAATTAAAGAAGTTTTGTAATTGCAGTCATATTAGTATTTTCAGGGAGCGATAATATGAAAAATGAAATAGTTTATGATAAGTTAGTGAGAGATTTAATTCCAGATATCATTGAAAGTGATGGGAAGAACTGCAAAACACATATAGCAAAAGACGAAGAATACAAACAGAGATTGATTAGTAAACTTTATGAAGAGACGATAGAATTTATTGCACATCCTTGCGAAGAAGAAATGGCAGATATACTAGAAGTATTAGATGCTCTAATTGATTATTATGACTTTTCAAGACAAAACTTATATGATATTAAGAACAACAAAAACGCTTTAAGAGGCAAATTCGAAAAGCGTATAGTACTAGAAAAAGTATTTGAGGATTAAAAAACATTAATTTGCAATACATATATCAACATACTTATCATTGTTTATGACTACTATGAAGTTATTTTTCATCTGAGTAATTTCATAGTAGTTGTTTAAGTAAAATCTTATAGCATATTCAATATTTGAGTTATATAGCCTCAGCTTAAGCCTTAACATTCCTAGATTATATGATAATAGAGATTGTTTACTAGTCAGTAAATTACCATTCATAATAAAATCAATCTGATTGTAAAGTGTATTAAGGACAATCAATACATTATTATTTGTATTTAGTAGAGAATTTGTAGGTTTACCTACAAAATAATAAGTATCCAAATTACTATCAAATAATTCGACTTTTATAGTAGACAAATACATTAAATAGTCATAGTCAATTTTATCAAACAATAGTAGATGGTTACTATCTACTGCTTCACTGGGATTGATTCCAAACTTTTTTTTAAAACCTCGAGTAAACACTTCATGAGAGCTGAAACCATATTTGTAAGCAATATCTATTACTTTATGATTAGTGGATAGCAAATCTTTATAAGACTCAGTAAATTTTCTATGCATTATGTAATCATATATAGATATACATGTTGTTTTAGAAAACTGACGAGAATAATAAAATTGAGAATAATTTGCATGATTTGAGACATCTACAACATTTATTTTTTCTAAAAGTCTTGCTTCAATAAAATTAATTCCACTTAAAACTGATTCAATAATTGACATAGCTATAACTCCTCTAGAGGGACTAGAGCATACATGGTTGAATTTTCAATATTGTCCATACCTTTAAAACGTTCGTCATATACTTGAATTAGATATTTTTGAGTAGGTTTTAATTTCATATTAGCAATAGAGTTATCATTGATAATTTTATGCCACCAATCACTTGTTATTTCATCACCGCTTAAAGTTACTTTT
Source organism: Abyssisolibacter sp. ZYX002 (assembly GCF_056892235.1). Classification (NCBI taxonomy): domain Bacteria; kingdom Bacillati; phylum Bacillota; class Clostridia; order Eubacteriales; family Clostridiaceae; genus Abyssisolibacter; species Abyssisolibacter sp. ZYX002. The sequence goes on along the minus strand of NZ_JARMXH010000002.1, from coordinate 713,505 downwards.
AGATATAAAGATTCATTAATAAACTTAGTACATAAATCTATCGGTAGCTTTGAACTGGTGACTTCTTCACCCACAAATACTTCAAAATAACCATTTGTGGGAGTTGACTCATTATATATATGAATTTCATACATACTATTTTTATTTGCAGAATATTTTCTAACTGGATTTTGCCTGAGAAACTCAGAATATCTAGACCAAAGTTGTCCTATATGATTAGACGTATCCCAGCCTCCTTTTACACTGATAGGATCACCATAAAAAATCATTCCACCTAATAGTAAGTTCTTTGTTTTAACTTGCTCAATATTCACAAAATCACTCCTTAAGCAATATTAATCAAATTATATTTTTTTCATCACTATAGTAGAGCTATAGTAAGCAGTTAGTATCAAGAAACTATAACAATTATATCATATAATAATCATATCAAAAAATTCAAGGAGGTATGATTATGTCAGTTACATTTTCACCAATAGGCAAAATAAGGATTAAGAACAATAGATATTTTATAGAGGTAAAAAAAGAACTGTTTGAGGCAACTAAAGGATTAGAAGATTTTAGTCATATACAGGTAATATGGTGGCTTAACCAAAATGATACTTCTGAGAGTAGAGTGAGCCTAGTGATGGACTCTCCATATAAAAAAGCACCAGAAAAACTTGGAGTATTTGCAACTAGATCGCCTATTAGGCCAAATCCAATAGCTATAACTGCTTGTAAATTGTTATCTATAAATGAAGACAGTAATATGGTAGAAATCGCATATATAGATGCTATGGATGAAACCCCAGTTTTAGATATCAAAGCATATCATCCATCAGTTGACATAATAAGAGATGTCAAAATGCCAAAGTGGTGTGAGCATTGGCCTAAGTGTAGCGAAGAATCAGCCACATTTGCTTGGGATAAAGAGTTTAATTTCTAGAATCAGTTCATAATATTACTTTTAAAATACCAATGGGGATGGCTTAAGAGACATCACCATTGGTATTTTAAATGGAGAGTTATATTAGTGGACATAACGATAATTTAAGGTGTATACTAATGATATATGTTATGTTGGGGGAGACATATTTAAATGTAGTATAGTTGTAGAGTGCTGAAACTGGCTAAAGTAGAGATTAGAAAAGGGAGATTTATTATATGAAAAAGCTTGTATTATTTATAATAGTATTATATAGTGTATTTTTGACGGTTGGATGTGAGAATAAAATGCCTATGCCACAAGTTGAAAAATCACTTTCAACTACGGGTAAAAATATAACTAAAGATAATCAAAAACCAGATTTAAGTGATTGTAGTAGTGTTGAATCTCAAAGTGAAGATAAAGTGAATAGTGATGTACAAGATATAGAGTCATTTATACCTAAAGGGTGGGAAGTTTTAAAAAAATATGAAAAATTAGCCATATCAAAAGGAGATTTAAATAAGGATGGAATAATGGATAAAGCCTTTGTAATTGAGCAAAGTAATCAATCTGAAGATGTACCTTTAAGAAATTTACTAATAGTTTTTGGGAATAAAAACAATACATATGAGCTATCAATAAAGGCGGAAAAAGCGATTCTTAATGAGATTGAAGGTGGGACTTTTGGAGATCCTTTCGAAAGTATATCTATAGATAGAGGTTCTGTATTGCTAAAGTTCTTTGGTGGTAGTTCGAGTAAATGGCATAGATATTTTAGATTTCGTTATCAAGATAATGGCTGGTTTTTAATTGGATTTACAGAAGGTTCATATGAATTTATTGGTGATTCAATGGATTGTATTGAAGATGATTATAACCTAATTACAGGTGATTATATAGGTGAAATAGTTGAAGATGGCAAAGTTAAAACAGTAAAAAAGAACATTGGGAAAAAACAGCTCTTGAATCTAAAAGATTTTGTAGCAAATGAATACGATGTACAATCTCAGTAGAATTCTATGATTATGCTTGGATGTTTTGTAATAATATATATAGTGGTTATGTGTTGCAGATTATTGAGAGTACCTGCAATTTATAAAGTGAATTTGAGTGGAACAAATAATTGACGAAATGAATATTTATTAGTATAATGAGATATGATAGTTATTTAAGAAAGGAAAGGAGTTGTTCATAATGACTGTAAAATTTATAGAGGTGAAATTAGTCTAACTGAATACTTTAATTCCTTTTAAGCAACCTAATAGTGTATATAGAATAAGCACGCTGGTAGCGTGTTTTTTGTTTACCAATAAACCCATAGGTAGTTTAAAACCTATGGGTTTATTGGTGTCTAAATAAAGGAGGGATGTTTTATGAGAGAAAACAAGAGAGAAAACAAGAGGGAAACGAACTATATAGAACAAATAAAAAATAAGATTGTAAAGGATGGATATGAATAAATGAATATAAGTGATTATGGATGGAATGAATTTTTTGGGAAACAATTAGATGAATTACAAGAAGAGCATCTTTACGCAGGAAGAGTATTAGCTGATTATGGTCAATATTTAAAAGTTATAACTAATGATGGGGAAATAAAAGTTAAAAGAAATAATACTATGCATATAGCAGTAGGAGATTGGTTAGTTTTAAAAGCTTGTGATGATTCTAAAGAAATATATAGTGTATTAGATAGAACGACTAAATTTTCAAGAAGTGCAGCGGGAACAGAGTTAAAAGAGCAAATTGTTGCAGCTAATGTAGATACGGTATTTATCATACAATCATTAAACAATGACTTTAATATGAAAAGACTACAAAGATATATGTTATCTGCATGGGAGAGCGGTGCATTACCAGTAATAGTGCTTACTAAAGCAGATTGTTGTGAAGATATAGGAGATAAACTAGTAGAGGTATATAATACAGCTCCGGGTGTAGAAGTGCATGCCATAAGTTGTTTAAATGGTTATGGACTAGATGAGATTAATAAGTATTTATTACCACATAAAACGATAGCATTATTAGGATCATCAGGTGTTGGCAAATCGACATTAGTCAATACGCTGATGGGCAAAGAGTTACTAAAAACTCAAGAGATAAGAGAAGAGGATAGTAAGGGAAGGCATACAACTACTCATAGGGAGATAGTATTGTTACCTAACAAATGTCTGATAATGGACACACCAGGTATGCGATCATTATCATTATGGAATGTAGAACACGGAATAGACATGATGTTTAACGATATTGAAAAATTAATTAGTGAGTGTCGTTTTAATAATTGCACTCATGGAAATGAACCGGGGTGTGCGGTAAAAAAAGCTTTGAGGGCAGGAGTGCTGAGTGATGAGAGATGGAAAAATTATCTAAAACTACAAAGAGAATTAAAGTATCTTAACCGTGCTCAAAAACTGAAAGAGAAAATGGCTCTTAAAAAAACTACTAAATCAAGTAAACACAGAAAAAATAGTAGAAATAATAAACGATACGAGTATTGATTTAAACTATTTACAGGAGGATCAAAAATGGATTTTATTGTTTTAAACCAATCAAAAGGAAAAGAAAAGATAGGCGTTGTAGATGATTATTTAACAGCTATGAAACCATTTGAGAAAGCACTGAAGATGGATACAAATAATAATGTAAATCTTAATCAATTTATTGAGTTTCTTAAGGAAAATGTTTGTGAGTGGTCAAAAGACGAAAAAAATAAGCTCAAAACTTGCTTAGATAAACTTAAAGGCAAACTTGGTGAGATTGGTATCAACATGAATAAAAATGTCTATATTATAAAGACAAGTGGAAGAGAAGAGTTTAATAGTGCTTATACCAGAGAAAATATGATTATCTTACCTCAAAAGAAAATAAACTATGATATAGACAGGTTATATGGTTTACTTGCACATGAGTTCTTTCATGTATACTCAAGGTTAAATGAGATAAAGAGAGCAAAGTTATACAAATTGCTTGATTTTGACATAATCAATAGTATTGATATACCTACAGATGTCAAAGCATATACTCTTGTTAACCCAGATGCAATGGCTACAGTTTCAGTAAAAGTTAAGTATAATAATAGCCAAGTAAAAGTATGTCCTTTAATTATGATAAAAGGTAAAAATATAGATGTAAATAAAGATATTTTGAAAAGTTTAAGGATAAGATTATACATTATTGATTCAGGCGAAGTTGTAGATGCGCAAAATGTCAGCGGTTATATAGAAAAGGTTAGTATAAACACTGATGATATCCAACATCCAGAGGAGACTCTAGCAGAGAATTTTACTCTAATATTAACTAAATATAATATAGCTGAAAATAAAGAGTTACTAGAAGGTATGTTAAAAATAATGAGGGAACCAGATGAAAGATAATATTATAATTGTTAAAATGAATAAAGAAGATTACAAAGATATACCACAGGTATATGCTAGTAGTTTTAATGAAGAACCATGGAATGTAGATTGGTATGATATACCTCAGTTCAATGAAGATAGCAACTGGGTAGCTAAATATGATGATAGAGTGGTTGGGTTTGTCATAACCTTTATATCTGATAGTCAGCCGTATATATCTGTTTTGGCAGTTGAACAGAAATATCAAATACTGGGTACAGAGGTTAAACTCATGAAGGAAGCTATACTTTATTATCAAAACAAAAATTATAATGAGATAAATGTTCATGTAGAACCAGATAGAGTTAGTGCAAATTACTTGTATAAAAAGCTTGGGTTTATAAAAATAGGGATAAAGGATGAGTTTGATAAACTGACTCTAAAACTAAATAGGAGGAATTGTATGAACAACGGTGAGATTTATTGGATTGGAGGATCACCATGTAGTGGCAAAAGTACTATAGCGCAGATGTTAGCAGACAAATATGGATTTAAATATTATAAGTGTGATGATTTCCTAGAAAAATACGCAGTAAAAGGTGCTGAAAAGGGAAAAGAAATAATGAAGAAGATACTAAGCTTAGATTTGGATGGCATTTGGCTTAGAGATGTAGATGAGTTAGTTAAAGACGAGATAAAATTTTATGAAGAGGCATTTGAAGTCATTATAGATGATCTAAAAGAGATAGATGATGTAAATGGCATTATCGTAGAAGGTGCAGCAATACTCCCTATAAATGCAGACATTCATAAAGTAAGCAAAGACAGATATATTTCTATTGTACCTACAAGCGGTTTTCAAGTAAATAAATACAGCGAAAGAGATTGGGTAGAAGACTATTTGAAAGATTGTAGTAATCCTAAAATAGCTTTTGAAAATTGGATGCAAAGAGATATCAAATTTGCGGAGATTATAAAACAACAAGCAGATGAGCTGGGCTACAAATCAATAGTAGTAGATGGTAAAAAATCTATTCAGGAAAATTACGACATAGTTGCAGAGCATTTTGGTCTTATATAAATTGCTATCTACAAAGGGGGAGAAACGGTGATAGAGACTGAGCGTTTAAAGCTTCGGTTACTTGAAAAAGATGACTTAAATAGTGTCTTTGAGATATATTCAAAAGATGAGATTACTAAACCCTATGGGATGTATCCCATTGAAAATATAAAAAAAGCAAATAAATTTTTAGATACTTTGATGAAAGATAAAGAGCATGGGATTATTTTAAAATCTACAAATAAAGTAATAGGTACAATAGGGGTTGTAGGAGTAAGTGAAAAAAACAAAAGATGTGAGATAGGATATGTTTTGTTACCTGAATTTTGGGGAAAAGGATATATGACTGAAGCAGTAAATAGTTTTGTAAGGTTTCTATTTAATGCATCTGATATAAATAGAATAGAGACATTTATTCATCCAGACAACATAGCTTCATGCAAGATAGTAGAAAAGACTGGGTTTGTAAGAGAAGGTCTTTTAAGACAAAGAGGCATTGTTAGAGGTAAGTTTCAGGACTATTATCTTTATAGTATTTTGCGAGAAAATATAAATAATATTAATGGGGCGTGAATACACTCCAAATAGATTGATAACAAAGTCATTAAGATAGCAGACTGTAGTAAGAGTTCAATTTCAAGGGTGTTAAAATTGAGTAGCAGAGCTTACTTAGAGGTAAGTGAGCAACGGAAATTTTAACTACAACGTAGAAATTGGGCTTTTGTCTATAGTCTGAATGGGGTGTGAATACACCCCAAGTTAAGTTACATAAGTCTTAACAATACATCAAAATCATCCGGTTGTTCATCATCTAAGGCTACTTTATTTACTCTTATTTCTTTACATTTAATACATTGATGGATGACCTGCATACCTTTATTCGAGGTATTTTTAATACCTATAGGTTTCATAACGCCCATGCACGAATTATTTCTGTCTCCTGGCTTTATATCAACGTGTAGTGAATAAAGACAATATGGACAATGATTACGATATGAACCATTCTTCAGTGCATTAACAGTAGCACCACAATTTTGACAGATGAAACCTTGATTTTCGTTTTTTCTGCTCAAGCTCGACTTCCCCTCTCTTGATTAAGTTAATAATCAAGAAGTGCGGGTTCCGTTTAACTCTTTTCATTTTAGACTTGAATCATATAGTGACATAATTCACCGCCAGTTCCTTTAGGGTCAGCGATTACTTCCAGTTCCAGCTTCATTAGAGCTTATTTCATCTCCAAATCCGAACCATGACAGTTTTTATGAATGTTTGTGACTGCCACTGTAAGGCGGAATAACTTCTTACTTGGGCCCACCTTCCATTGGTAAGTGTATATTGATTCTCACTAACATTGGTACTCGTCCCCACCTAAGCTTGAGCACTAAATATTGTATAAGAATAGATTATACTGATCTAATCACACCTTTCTAGTTATTATAAATTCAGGTTCAATATTATTTTATCATAAACCAATAAGTTTTGACGATATTTAAAAATTAGCAAGCTATATTATGGTATAATTGATTTAATCTTGAATTTCATAAACAAGTAAGGAGTGGTGTATGTGAAAAAATGTGGTTTGAAAACACCAGCAATACTAGTTGATTTAGATATAATGGAGAGAAATATTAGAAGATACCAAGAAGAATGTAATAGATATAATAAAAAACTTTGGCCAATGATAAAAACACATAAAAGTACTGAGATAGTAAGATTACAGCAAAGATTTGGAGCTGATGGTTTTTTAGCTGGAACTCTAGATGAGTGTGAAGCTCTTTGTGATGCAGGAATAGAAAATATCATGTATGCCTATCCAGTATCAACACTGCCAAATATTCGTAGGGTAATAGATATAGCCGAAAAATCAAATTTTATTATTAGATTAGATAATTTAAAGAGTGCTTATATTATAAATGAAGTAGCTACCAAGGAAAAAGTAGTTATTAACTATACCGTTATCGTTGATTCAGGGTTACATAGATTTGGAGTAAATCCTGACAAAGTAGTAGATTTAGTCAATAAGTTGCAAAAATGCAAAGGCTTATGCTTTAAGGGTATATCAACACATCCTGGGCATGTATATGGAGCTACTAATGCTGATGAAGTCAAAAAATATGTTGATGATGAAAAAAGAGCCCTAAAAATAGCAACTGAAGCTTTAATATCATCAGGTTATGAATTAGAAATTATAAGTAGTGGCGCTACACCAACATTTTTTGAAACTGTATCAGATGAATATATCAATATATACCATCCAGGTAATTATGTATTTAATGATTGTATACAAATATCTACTGATACTGCAAGAATAGAAGATTGTGCATTAACTGTACTCGCATCTGTTGTATCACATCCTACTGAGGATTTATTTATTATAGATGCAGGATCAAAATGTCTTGGATTAGATAAGGGAGCACATGGAAATAGTGCTATAAAAGGCTATGGATATATCAAGGGACATACAGAGCTAACTCTTTATAATCTTTCAGAAGAGGTCGGGAAAATACATGTATGTGGTAAAACAAAATTGAAAGTGGGAGATATAGTAGAAATAATTCCAAACCATGCATGTACACCAGCAAATATGACTAGTTGGTTAATCGGTTGTAGAAAAGACGTAGTAAAGCAAATAGAGGTAGATATACGTGGTAATTACAAAAAGCAAGAGGGAGTGTCATAATGAAAATAGTCCAAAAAATTGTTAGTGATTTGAGCTCTTATATTAAAGATAAAAGAACTATAGAGATTGCTTGCGGAGATTCAGACTTTAGCTATAGTGCTTCAAAGTATGCAAGAGAAGTACTTGCAACGGATATCTCTTTAAAGAGGTTAGAAAATAATATTAAGGACATACCATGTAATTTTAAGTATGCACAGATGGATGCTACTAAACTTGACATTGAGAATAGTTCATATGATGTATCTTTTTGCTATAATGCGTTAGGCCACTTACAAGACGTATTAGAAGATGTGGTTAGCCAGATGAAAAGAATTACTGCAATAAATGGATATCTTTTATTTATAGCTACATGGAAGATTGATAAAAACATAATACCAGAGGTAAATGAGATTGTCAGCAAGCATAAAGATTTAACAGTTCAAGAATATAAAGCAAATCATAAATACCATGCACTAGTTATAAAAAAGGTTAGCATATAACTAAAAAGGAGGAATTATAATGGAAGGTAGGTTAGTCAAATATACAGAAATAAAAGAGTCAGCATATATTAATTATATTAAAGAATGGGAAGATGCTGGGATAGAGGTTATCCCTGGCGCATCAAAAAGAAGTGGAAAAGAGTATAATGAGCTTTTAGAAAAATGGTCAAGTAATGAAACGGATAAAATGTATGATAAAGGCTTAGTAGCATCAACTCTTTATTTTTTAGTAGATGAAGATGAAAAAATACTAGGGGCTATAGATTTAAGGCATAAATTAAACGAAGCATTGACTAAGCATGGAGGACATATTGGCTACGGAGTAAGACCTTCTGAGAGGAAGAAAGGCTATGCTACAGTTATGCTTAGTAAACTACTAGAAATGTTAAGAACTAGAGGCTATGATAAAGTGTTGATAACATGTGCAGATACAAATGAAGGATCTGCTAGAACTATAGAGAAAAACGGTGGAAAGCTTTGGGATAAACCAGTTTTTGAAGAGATGTTAATACGAAGATATTGGATAGAATTATAAATGGAAGTTTCATTCTAAAACGATGTTCAGTATAAAAAATATCAATTAGTCAATATGTTTAATATTAGTATATAAAATAGATTGAGGTGTTTTTTATGGAATATATTATTAAGAGATTAACTAATGATGCAAAATACGTAGGCTTGAAATATAATGGAAAAATTGAAACATTTAAAACAACTGATTTGCCTAAACTATGGGGGGAGTTCACTGAGAAGTTATATAAAAGTAATGTGGAGAACTTAATTGATAAAAAAGAAGCTATAGGGTACATTAGCTATAATATGAATTCAAAAAATAAATCATATGAATATATTGCATCATGTGAAGTGTCAGAGTTTGCAAACTGCGATAATTTTACTAGAGTTATTATACCAGCAGGGCGTTATATATATTTCAAATTACAATTTAAAAATAAAGCTGAAAATCTTGATGAATTATTAACTAAAGTTCTACCTAATCTTTCTTCAAAATTCAATTTTAATAGAAGTTTCGGATTCGAGTTTTACCCTGAAGATTTTAATTATTTGCAAGAGGACACGTGTTTATATTTTGCAGTTCAATTACTTGAAGATTAATTTGGATAAACAATAATAAGTATTTTAACTAAAACGAAGTAAGTATACTAAAATAATATACTGTATAAATTTAATATAGTAAAACCAACTAGAAAATATAATACTTTTACCAAATGAGCTACTTAGAATCAAGAGATTCTAAGTAGCTAAAATTTTTTTTGTATCATAATCTTCTTTTCATAAAAATAATAACTCATTAACCTATAGCCTTAGAGTAACATTTGTTATGAAATGCTACTATATTAAACATAAATGTAGTTACTACAAAATCATATTTGTTAGCTATATCTTAAGTACGTCTATTACATGTTATTTCTTCATTAGAAACTCCTTAGTATCCATAATTATTTAGTTCGTTTAGCTATAGGATGATCTTCTTTTAACTGCAAGAGATCCCATAGATTCCCGTATAAATCTTTGAATACAGCTACAGTACCGTAAGGTTGCTCTTTTGGCTTTCTAACAAATTCTATACCCTTATCTACCATATCATTATAATCTCTCCAAAAATCATCTGTGTTTAAAAACAAAAATACTCTTCCACCTGTTTGATTACCTATAAAAGGTGATTGTTCTTCTTTAGATGCTTTGGCTAACAGTATTGTTGTACCAGATGACCCTGGAGGTGAAACTACAACCCAGCGTTTATCTTGCTCTGGCTGGTATGTATCTTCTAATAATTCAAAATTTAATTTATTGGTATAAAAATTAATAGCTTCATCATAGTCTCTTACAACTAACGCAATGTGTACAATAGACTGTTTCATTTTTAACACGCTCCTTGAGTATAGTATATATAATATTATATCATAGGAGCGTGAGTTTAAATATAATGAAACAGTCTACTTTATTTAAGAGCTTTATTTACATTTGCAAAACAGTCTATGTAGAATGTTTCTTCTTCATCTTCTTGCTTTTGACCATATAATCACAATCTCTATATATACTATCATCTTTTAACGCTTTATATATTTTTTTATACAGTCCTATTTTAATAGAAAGACTTGTGACTAAGTGATTGGTGTAGTTTTTTTATAATTACTATTCGCCAAAAAAATATGATTTTGAGTAATTTGTCCTAATTTGATTTTCAGGCAGGGAATCAAGTGAGAAGTATAGAATATAATCTCCATCAGATAAACTTGAGATAAATTAATATATTTTTACAAAAATGATTGAAAATGGAAATTGCTTGTGTTATTATAATTCATATATTAAAATAATGGAGGTAGTTAACATGAAAAATTTAAAGACAAAAATGTTTTCGTTGCTTATTATTTTGGGGTTAATATTTACTCAGAATGTAATATTTGCAGAAGGAAGCAGTAACCAAGAAATGTATCCAATTTATTTAACAGATAATTTATCAGAACCATGCAGTGAAATTTCAACTAACTCTGTAGATAAAGACATAAAAGCTATAGAAATAGATAGTGCGAAACTATATGATGTAAACAACATGAAAATCAAGGGTACTTTTAACAACAAAAAATTTGCCCTAGATGGAAAATTAAAAAAAGGTAGAAAAGAAGAAATCATTGCAAAGTTAAATGATTTAAATGATAATTTTAAATGTATCTTTTTTTCTATAGATAAAGATCCTTCTAAGAAATTATCATTTAACAACAAAGTTTTTGATAAAGTTGAGAAGTTTGGAGTAAAGTTATATTTACAAGATAAAGAAACAAAAGAATATATTATATTTGAAATTGCAGATCCAGAATTTATAAATGAGGAATTATTCTTTAAAGATATAAATAAGTACGAAGAGAGTAATTTTGAAGATAGACATTGGTATATAGGCGAAATTGAACCAAAACGCGAGATATTGGAAATGAGTGACTTATCAGAAAGAGAATTAGAAATCTTAGATATGAAAAATGAAGTGAAAATTAAAAGTAATACTAATATTTCTTCTACTCCAATTATTCATAGATATTTTTATAGTGTTTCAGGTGGAAAAGTAACTGAATATATTAAGTTAGAATTTGAGTTAGTTGGTATGTATAGATTGCTACAAAATGGTGAACATGATATACAAGCAAATTTAGAACTAGTAAAAGAATATACAGATGCTTCTTGGGAAGATGAAATTGAAGAAGATTCTAGTCTTAGAATAGGAAGATGGAAAAAAACAAGATTTGATGCATGTCTTTTTTCTAGCAAAGCTAAGATAAAAAAAGCAGAAGCAAGTGCTGTTCAATATACGTCTACTGGTAGTATAAATTTTAGTTTTGGATGGGGATTACCCATATTTCCAGGGTCGCCAGTATATATAACAGGTGATTATAAATATGGTGAAACAAAAAGCGATGGAGATTTTGTAAACTTTAATTCATATCAAGGAGGAATTGGATTTGAAAAGGGAATGCAATTAGCTAATAAAGAGGATAAATTCCATACTAATTTTACAATAAGTGGAGAATCAAAAACAGGTAAAGATGTAAAATTTGGTGTTAGATTACAATATGATGTATCAAGTAGTTTAGACCCTTACTGGGGAGATGAAGATGCATATAAAGAACGAACATTAAAATTTGATGTTGTAGAATAATAACATACCAAGATTTTAATGATAAAATTCAATTAATATTAGGAAGTGAATGTATGAAAAAACAGTATAAGATTTTAATCACAATAATGATAGTTCTAATACTTATTTTAGTTTCATTGATAATTATAGATAAACGAAGAATAAGTGCGTATGAAAAGTACCTTACGGATAAAATACAAGAAGAATTTAGAGTAATAGATTCATATTTTATGCATTCATATAATATATTAAATTCTATAGAAAATGGTGAAGAAATCTCAGTTGAATATGTGAAAACAGTTTTAATTGAATCAATACGTAATTTTTTATATGAGTTTCAAAGGATGGATGGGTTAATAACATTATCTGATGAAAATAATAAAAATATTATGAAAAAGAAAAATTGGGATTGTAATATATATTATATAGAAAGAGTTTTTGAACAAAGCTATAGAAGGTTTATAAAGGAAGGGACCGAAAAAGTAAGTAAAGAAAATTTTATTGATAAAAAAGCTATAAATGATTATTACCATATTGTCAAAGATTACATCAAATATAAAACTGAAAAATATGACAGTGATAGTGATAGTTTTAGATTTATACAGGAATTTAAATTCAAAGATAACTCATGGATTTATTTCTATAATGACGTTAATCAAATACTATACCAAAAAATTTAAAATAAAAGAGCAACAATTTGTTAACAAAGGTACTTTTAACTTCTTTTATATAGCTTTACGATAAAATAAAACTCTATACATCATATAAAGAAAATCGAGAAAGGATATTTAATCTTTTCTCGATTTTACCTTTAATAATCCTTCATTAATTTTATTAATGTGAGATATAGGAATGTCATTTTTATATTGATTGTTCTTAATTCTCGAAATAATATCTGAGCTAAGTCCAATAAATTCAGCGGAATTTTTTATAATTACTATTCGCCAAAAAAATATGGATTTTGAGTAATTTGTCCTCAATTTAATTTTCAGGCAGTGAATTAAGGGAGAAGTATAAAATATAATCCTCATTGAAAAAATTTCAAATTTTCTTATTCTTATGGAAAGTTGGTGAAAATTTATTATTTTTCATATTACAAAGAGTTATATTGCTTACACCTATTTTTTCAGCTAAACATTCTATTATATAGTTATTTTTTATGCGAACTGCTCTTTTGGCTTTCTAACAAATTTTATACCTTTATCTACCATATCATTATAATCTCTCCAAAAATCATCTGTGTTTAAAAACAAAAATACTCTTCCACCTGTTTGATTACCTATAAAAGGTGATTGTTCTTCTTTAGATGCTTTCGCTAACAGTATTGTTGTACCAGATGACCCTGGAGGTGAAACTACAACCCAGCGTTTATCTTGCTCTGGCTGGTATGTATCTTCTAATAATTCAAAATTTAATTTATTGGTATAAAAATCAATAGCTTCATCATAGTCTCTTACAACTAACGCAATGTGTACAATAGACTGTTTCATTTTTAACACGCTCCTTGAGTATGTATATATAATATTATATCATAGCAAGAATAATTTTAAATATAATGAAACAGTCTATTTAAGAGCTTTATTTACATTTGCAAAACAGTCTATATAAAATGCTTCTTCTTCATCTGGTTGCCTTTTATATTTTGTTACAAATTTTTGTATAGCTGTTTCAGAGGAAGAATCTTTACCTACTAGTTCATTAGCTACCCGTAATTGGTTACTGAATTCATTCATTGAGCTTTTATCCCATATTTCTTCATGAGATACTAAAAATTTATCTGCATTATAACTATCTAGTATGTCTAACATTGGAATTAAGTCATCAGCAGTGTAGCCATAAGCACCGTTAAACTTAGCTCCATATATGCAATCTCCAAGAAACGCAACTTTTTCATCGGGAACATAGACAGTTGCTGAATCATTTGTGTGATTACCTCCTACCCAGTCTACAATACATGTTAAACCCCCAAGGTCTATTTTTAGTTGTTTTTCAAAGGTTATATCTATATTTCCAATAACCAGATTCGTTCTTTCTTCATTGGACATTTCTGCTTTTATACACTGAGTAGTAAACTCTGAGAATACTTCATTTTTGACATGCTCATCTAAGGAAGCATCATCTAGTTTTTTTAATCGTTCATTATTTAGATGCTCTATAATGTTTTTGTGAGCTATAGTAGTTAGCTTCATAGTGTCTATTCCGTATATATGGTCCCAATGATAGTGAGTTATTACTAAATATTTTAGAGGTGGGATGTCCATATCTTTTATAGAATTTAAGAACTCCTTCGCATGCGTAGTAGAATTGCCAGAATCTACGACTAAACTATATTTATCTCCACAAATAAGCCCTAGATGAGGTCTATCTGTAGTATTGTCAAGTGGCATATAGTAAATTTTGTTAGTAAGTTTTTTAAGCATATATCTATTTCTCCTTTTATTTTAATTATACCAATTTAACACTGACAATACGTTGTCAGCATTAAAGAAATATTTTATAACAATGAATATTTTGAAGTATGGCTAATATAGACGACTATTTATATGCAATTAATATCACGCTATTTTCATAATGCCATATCTTCTCTATCATTTTAAATCCTGCTTTGCTTAACATATCTATTTGATTATTTACTGTACAAGGTGTATCAAAGTGATAAAACTCTCTGTCTTTTATTCCTTGTTCTTCTCTTATTTTTTTATTTTCAGAAAACAAGAAGTTTTCATCTTCTTGTTTTTTGACCATATAATCGCACTCTATATATATACTATCATCTTTTAACGCTTTATATATTTTTTTATACAGTCCTATTTTGGCGTCATGCTCAAAATGGTGCATTGTCTGAAATGAAATAGCTGTGTCATATTTTTTTATCTCAAATTCATAATCAAAATAGCTCCCATGAATTAGATTTAAGTTTTTATCAGGATATTTTTCTTGGAGCTTTTTAAGCATAGCCTCCGTTAAATCTATCCCTGTAACATTTACATCAGGTAATTTTTTAAATATTTCTTCTAGCTCTAAACCTGTTCCGCATCCTAAATCTAACAGTTCTTTTGTTTTATTAGGCACACACTCTGCCATTATCTTATATCCTTCCTTGCAACCATCAACAGTATTAAGCATATGATTATCATATGTGTCAACTCGTGCAGTGAAAAAATTGCTCATTTGTTCTATAGGCATTATATCAGCCCCTTTCTAGCACTATTATAATATGTTTTTGCTTTATAGCATACCTCATACTTTTTTAATAAATAAAATAGAGACATCAACAGTTGTCTCTATTTATGTTATATATTCATTTTATTGTTTTATTATCTTTAAAGTATCTATTTCTTGTGGATAAATCTCTCTTATTTCCTTAGGATAAACTGTTATTTTGTCTCCTACTTTTAAATCACCATGATTAAAATTAAGCACTCCCATTACATATACTTTATTTTTCAAACCTTTATCATCTTCAGTTTCTAATACCATTGTGCCATCTTTTGCTCTTGATATGCTTTTGATAGTAAAGTCAAGGGCAGAACTTTCATCGTATACCTGTAATATCTTTTTATTTCCATTACCTTTATCTTCTAGATAATCTATTGTCACTGTTGCTCCAATAGTTATAGCTATTTGCTCATCCCCTATAAAAACTATTTCTTTTTCATCTACTTTTATAACCAGTTCTTTGTCTTTAATATTTACAACCTCACCTGTTACTGTAAGTATCTTATCTCCCATATTTGTATATCTTACCGAAAAATCATCTACCTTATATGATTCTAATTTATACTTATTATCGTCTAATTTTACTACACCAACATATTCTCCTAGATAAAAATTCTTTAACTCATTCTTATCTACTGAATAATGCATGGCTATGTCTCCAGTTAGTACATCTACACCATTTTCTTTAAATCCAATTATTTTACCTATCGTAACATATTTATCATCTAAATTACTTGTATCTTTACTTTTTACCAAATCTTTTTGAGTAGCACATCCCGCGACTATTATAACTATTGTTATTATTAGAATTGTAGCTATTAATCTTTTTTTCATAATTACCTCCTTTTATATTGAAATTAGTCTTATTTTATATAATTAGACGTTCTTACAATGACTTTGTTCCCAATATTTTAAGAGATCTATTTTTTATGATAAAATCAAGATATAATATTAAAAAGGATGGTGTATTAGTATGATAGAGTTACCTGAAGCTATAGTCTTATCAAAGCAGATTTATAACACTTTAAAAGGTAAAAAAATCAAGAATGTTATAGCAAACCAATCGCCACACAAATTTGCTTGGTTTTACGGAGAGCCAAGTAAGTATAGGTTAAGATTGAAAGATAAATCTATTGAAAATGTCAATGTATATGGTAGCTTTATAGAAGTGATTTTAGGAACTACAAAACTATTGTTAGCTGAAGGAATAAGTACTAGATACTTTGAAAAAGGGGAGAAGCTACCACAAAAACATCAACTACTATTAGAGTTTGAAGATGGCTCATTTTTTGTTGTGTCAATAAGAATGTATGGTGGGATATGGTGTTATGAAAATGATGAGTTTGATTATGAGTATTTACAAGTAGCAAAAGAAAAACCATCACCATTTACAGAAGGATTTGACTATAAGTATTATCATAAAATTATATCAGACGAAAATCTGCAAAAGAAGAGTGTAAAAGCATTACTAGCGACAGAGCAACGTATTCCGGGACTTGGAAATGGAGTATTGCAAGATATACTGTACAACGTAAAAATTCATCCAAAGCGAAAGGTTCAAACCCTATCGGATAATGAAGTGAAAGAATTATATTACTCAATAAAAGATACCCTCGATGAAATGGAGCAAAAGGGTGGAAGAGATACAGAGAAAGATTTGTTTGGTAAGGCAGGAGGATATCGTACAAAATTAAGTAAAAACACACTTTCAAAACCGTGTAGCATATGTGGAGGGAAAATACACAAAAAAGCTTATTTAGGTGGAAGTATATATTACTGTGAAAGTTGCCAAATAGAGAAATAATAGGAGGTGAAAACTTCTATCTTTAAAGATAAAAACTGACTATTTCAGCTTTTTAGGGCTAGTTTATCATCTTATATAATTTTTTATTGATTGCCTTTATATATTATGATATGCTAAACTAAACTTAGTCAAGTTACCAATATAATGAAATAGAAACTATTGTGTGACTAGGGGTAAGTAGATTACAAAGTAATATAATAGTACAATATTATATTCAAGGAAGAGATCCAGATATACTAAAATGGATAGGTATGCATAACCATAAATAATGGATGTTTTGCAACTGAAGCCAGTGATGTCATGGATAATTGAATATGTATTAAAACTTGAAATCTAATTAAATAAAATAACTCTGCTTTAATCCATAAGGATAGAGACAGTATAACTAAAATGTGTTGATTAGCATCAACTATTTGTTGATGTGCAAATTTATACCCTTTTAAGGAACTGTCTTCCTTATGAAGGGTTTTTTTATTATAGTAAACATTCATGATATCGTTGCGTATAATTATAGTTCTTAGGCTAGCAGACAAAAAATAGGAGGATATAAGATGATAGGATTTATTGGTGCAGGTAAAGTGGGCACGTCTATTGGTCAGTACCTTAATAATAATGGTGTCAAAATAAATGGATATTATAGTCGTACAGAAGCATCAGCAAAAAAAGCTGCATTTTTATCAAATAGCACTTACTATAGTCAGCTTAACCAACTGATTATTGATTCTAGGTATATTATGATAACGACACCTGATGATGTGATAAGTACTATAGCCAGTCAACTATCAAGTATAAATACATGCTGGAAAAATAAGCTTGTATGCCATACTAGTGGAGCCCATCCATCTACATTACTGCATAGTTTATCATCTTTAGGTGCTACAATTGCTTCGTTACACCCAATGCTTTCTTTTGCAAATATTCAAAAAGCGGTTGAATTGTTAGAGCATACACCACTTACATTAGAAGGATCAGGTGATTTAATGTATGATTTTAATAATATGTTGAAATCAGCATGTTTACAAACACACGAAATTAAAACCGAGCAAAAGGCTTTATATCATTGTGCGGCATGTATTGTCTCAAATTATCTAGTCACAGTTTTGGAAATAGGTACTGAGTGTCTTATTAAGGCTGGTTTTGATAGTGAATCTGCATCTAACTTAATTAAACCATTAATAAATGGAACTACAAACAACTATTTTACTCATGGGAGTAAAGCTTTAACAGGGCCATTAGCTCGTGGTGATGTAAATACTATCAAAACGCATTTAGAGGCAATCTCTAAAGAAGATTCATTATTAGAAAATATATACCGTCTTCTAGGTATAAGAACGTTACAAGTATGTAAAAAACAAAATAATTTAGATGAATACACTCTAAACAATCTCAAGGAGGTATTACACAATGAAAAAAATCACTATTGAAACAATAAAAAGGAAAAAAAACAAAGAAAAAATAACTATGCTTACTGCTTATGATTATCCAACAGCAGAGATATTAGATAATGCAGGGATAGATATACTGCTAGTAGGAGATTCATTGGGAATGGTTGTTTTAGGATATGAAGACACAACTAAAGTTACTATGGAAGATATGCTCCATCACACAAAAGCTGTAAGTCGTGGTTCCAATCATTCATTGATAGTAGCAGATCTTCCTTTTTTATCATATCATCTAGGTATTACTGAAACTATTAAAAATGCAGGTCGTCTTATTAGTGAAGGAAATGCACATGCTGTTAAACTTGAAGGTGGCATAACTGTTTTAAAGCAAATACATGCTATTACAGTCGCAGGTATCCCTGTTATGGGGCATATTGGGTTAACACCACAATCAATTAATCAATTGGGAGGGTATTATATACAAGGCAAATCAGAAAATGATGCTAAAAGGCTGATAAATGAAGCTATAGAGATAGAAAAAGCAGGTGCATTTGCAATAGTACTGGAATGTATACCTACTGAACTTGCAAAGAAGATATCAGAGTCAATTAAAATACCAGCGATTGGAATAGGCGCTGGGCCAGATTGTGATGGGCAAGTACTAGTAACACATGATTTAGTGGGTTTTTATTCTAGAATGGTACCTAAATTTGTTAAGCAGTATGCTAACATAAATCAAGTAATTTACAACGCAACTCAAACATATATATTAGATGTCAAAAACAAAGAATTTCCAAGCCATGACCACATGTTTCATCTGAGTATAGAAGCATTAAAGAAATTACATGATGGAGGGATACTTGATGAAAGTATTTAGTGATATTGTTTCGCTTAGGGAAGAACTAAGCTCATTAAAAAATATGAACTATAAAATAGGACTTGTACCAACTATGGGATATTTGCATGAAGGGCATATTTCATTAATAAGAACATCTAAAGGAGAAAATGACATAACGGTTCTTAGTATTTATGTCAATCCTACTCAATTTGCTCTGGATGAAGATTTAGATAACTATCCTACTGATTTGGAAAACGATAAAAAAGTTGCAAAGGAAGCTGGAGCGGATATTATATTTATTCCATGTAATGAAATAATGTATTCTAATAATCACTTAACATATGTAACAGTTGATAATTTAACTAATAATCTTTGTGGTAAATCAAGACCAACGCATTTTAATGGAGTAACAACAATAGTGACTAAATTGTTCAATATTGTACAACCTGATAAAGCTTATTTTGGGCAGAAGGATGCACAACAGGCTATTATAATAAAAAAAATGGTTAATGATTTGAATATACCTATAAAGATAATTGAATGTCCAATAGTAAGGGAGAAAGACGGACTTGCTATGAGTTCAAGAAATGCTTATTTAAACAAAAACGAACGTAAAAAAGCTACTATCTTGTATAAGTCATTACAATATGCAAAATCACTCATTATTAAAGGTGAAAGAAACGCTCACAAAATAACATCTAACATAGCTAATATGATTACAAAAGAATCTGGCGTGAATATTGATTATATAAATGTAGTTGATGTAAATACTTTGGAGGATATATCAATTTTAAAAGGAAATATCTTAATAGCTATAGCTGTTAAGCTAGGTGATACAAGACTTATAGACAACATACGCTTGGAGGTACAATAATATGCTAATAGAAATGATGACAGGAAAATTACACAAAGCAAGAGTGACAGATGCCAATCTTAATTATGAAGGTAGTATAACAATAGATGAAGAGCTGATAGAAGCTGCCTCAATGGTGACAGGTCAAAAAGTTCAAATTGTTAATAACAACAATGGTGCACGCTTTGAAACATATATAATAAAAGGAAAACGTGGTAGTGGTATTATTTGTCTTAATGGTGCAGCAGCTAGATTAGCTCAAAAAGACGATATAATAATTATTATAGCCTATGGATTAGTAGATAAAGAAGAGGTTAAAAACATAAAGGCTAAATCTATACTTCTTGATAAACATAACAAGATAATAAAGGAATTATAGAAACACGTGAAGTTACTTTGGGAAAAGTTGAAATAGAGTCTGTCAGACAATAAAACAAACTTTTGGTTGAGAGAGTATTGATTTCTTCTCTCAACACATTTATTAAATGACTAAAATTTAGTTTTAGACTTGGTCTTTATTATAACATCTTCTAATAATTTAACCCCATTTAAGTAGTAATCATATGGATTATCCTTTGCCCATGAGCATATTTCAAGCCCTTTATACAATGTATAAAAATCTCTTTTTGCATACAATTTATCTATATTAATTTGACCATATTTTTCATAGCCATGTTTAAAACTATCGGCTAATAAGGGGTTATTCTCAAGAAGAGGTAAATAAAAATAGATTAATTCCTTATCGACATCGTTTGGAAAACTATGTTCAAAGTCAATAATTGCACTCAATTTATAATCCCCATCAGTTTTTGATACCATTATATTCCGCAAGTTAAAATCATTATGGCATAGGCTTGCGACCTTGACATCATCTAGAATATAGAACATTGAGCTATAAATTTTTAGAGATTTTTTGATAATGGATTCATTATCATGCTTGAATTTGTTTAAATGGTCAATCATCGATGTATATAATTTATCATGGTAGGCTTTAAATGTTTTAAAATTATCTAAGCTATTACCATTTTTATCAATACTTCCGAAAAAATTATGTTTATTACTATGTATTACACTAAGGTGAGCTCCGATATCAAAGTATATTGTTTGGAGATTATCGTCAGAAATATCAGTTATAGTACTGTTTAGTGTAAAACCTTCTATAAAATTTAGCAAAACCCATTCCACACCATCATCAAATATTCCGTATTTAATAATTTTAGGAACAGAAATAGGAGCATTGGCTAGATGCCTAAGACAAAAAACTTCTCTGCACCATTTGTTTTGCTTAAAATAAAACTTCACTACAAACTTGTTCTCGCCACATACCACTTTATATACAAGATGACGCTTAAGTTCATGATTGCCAATAGGCTCTATTAGGTCTATATTTTCAATTATCTCATGTAATCTTTTTTTGATATATTTTGAGTTTGTAAACACTTAAAGTTCCTCCTTTGTTGTGATGTTAATATATATTTTAAACAAAGATATAATTTTTGTCAAAAGGCTGGATTTACACAACAGAAATTAAAGAATAGTGTTATTACAACGATGAAGACTTCTTTTTCTATGCATATTATCTTATGGTATAATTAGATAAATATTTAACCTTATTCTAGGAGGATTGAATGTATATAGAGATTAAGCCTATAAGAGAGTTACGAAAATATATTGAAAGCTATTGGGTTATATCAGATGTCAAAGAAAATACAACCATCTCAGTTGAACCAGATGGATGTTTTGATATAGTTGTTGATATATATATTTACAAAGACATAAACACAGTTACATTATCAGGAATATGGGATGAAATTGTTAAAATTGATTTGTTAAAAGATATTAAAACAGTAGGGGTTAGGTTTTACCCTAACAGTTTAGATGTATTTTTCAATCTTACTTTAGCAGAAATAAAAAATACAACAACTAAATACAAAATAGGCATGTTAAAAAATAATGATTTATTAGATATTGGTATTTTATATACATCTAATGATATACATGAAATTATATCTTTTTATGATATATATTTTTTATCATTAATTAATGAATTTAAAGCAAATTCTCCTTTTAGTTTTGTTCATGAAATAGATACAAATAGTGGAGTAAAACAATTAGCAGATAAAATACCAATGAGTACAAGGCAATTAAACAGATTATTTCAACAGAAGTTCGGGGTAACTACAAAAAGATATATTAATATAATAAGATTTATTAAAGCTAAAAAAATGCTTATAGAAGGGGAAAATAACATTAAAATTGCGCACGAATGCGGATACTATGACCAATCTCACTTTATTAAGGAATTCAAAAAATATACGCAAAAAAAACCTACAGAGTATTTAAAGTCACGTAAACTAGGGAATTAATATATAAATAATGTCCGATTTTTACTATTAATGTTGCTGACCATTATAGTAAAATTAAATTATTAAAATTAAGAATTGTGAAATGAAAGGAGATATACTATGATTTCACCTGCTATTCATTTTTCAGGTAATTGCAAGCAAGCATTAACTTTTTATGAAAAGGTGTTTAACGCAACGGATAAGAATGTTGCCCTTTATCGTGATGCACCATCTGATTCAGGATTCATTGTTACAGACGATACGAAGAATTATGTAATGCATGCTAGTATGACTATTAGAGGTACACGCTTTTACTTCAGTGATATACAGGATAAAACGTTACCTGGCAATATGATTTGTTTTAACGTATTTTTTAAAACAGCTGATGAAGTAATATGTACATTTGATAAACTAAAAGAAGGTGGGAATGTTTTAGTAGAACTTGATTCACAATTCTTTAGTGAGATGTATGGAGTCGTATTAGATAAATTTGGAGTAAGATGGCAGTTAATCGTTGGGAACTAATCCACATTAGATTAGTTATAGAAAATATTATACCAAGGAGTGTGAAGCTAACATGTTAAGATCAATGATGCAAGTGTACGTTAAAGGTAGTGTTGAAGCAGCTCTATTGTACCAAAAAGCTTTTGATGCAAAACTGGTAAGCGAACATAAAAATGATGAAGGTAGTTATATACATGCTGAACTAGATGTATATGGGCAGATTTTGGCATTGTCGGAGGCAGAAGATAAGAGTATACCTGGCAATACTATGCAATTTTGTTTGCATTTTGGTGAAGATAATAAGGAACTTGTTGAAAAAGCATTTAGAGTATTAGAAGAAGATGCGCAAATTTTTGCTCCATTAGGACCATGTTTTTTTAGTTCATGTATGGTTTCTTTCATTGATAAATTTGGTGTTAGCTGGTGCCTTTTTGCATAACTTCTTATATATTAGCGCAATCAATATAATGAGTTATTTCTATATAATATGATAAAAAACAGGGATGGTAACCATCCCTGTTAGAAAATTCCACAAATTACTCGTTATCTTTTTCACTCATTTTAAAGATTACTGTATAATCTACAGGTTTGTTGTTAAATGTAGTGTATTTTTTAACCTTGTTCTCGTCATAAGAAATCATCCAATCAACACCTATTATTTGCCAATTGTTACTATTTTCAGTGATTATATATCGTTTTGTAATGTAAGTAGGTTTGCTATCTTCACCTTCACAAGTTTTGATTATATTTTTAACATAAACATTTTTCATGGTTTTATTGGATTCATAAACATTTGATATGTATATTTCAGCAGTATATTTATTAGTTTCACTTTTAGGTATCTTTGCTCTTTTGCTATTGTATGTGTCTTTATCCATTTCATCAAATAATCTGGCAAAATGCTTTTCATCAGTGTATATATCATTAAAAGCACTTTTTATATCTTTCATGTATTTATCATAATCAATACCATAAAAGGATAATTTCATATCTAACATTTCCACTTTTTTAACTAGTTCTACTAAATTTTTATTTTGCTCTTGATTATTTTCTTTTTGCTCATTTTCAACTTTCCCTTGTGTCTTCTTCGTAGGTTCTTTCGGTTCATCTTTTTTGTCAGTGTTACAACCAATAATTAATATTGATATCATTAATACTAAAAATGCAATCATTAAGCTCTTTTTCATTATATTTCTCTCCTTTTTCATAAGTTATTGTAGGAAATCTATATTATTGAAACAACTTAAATATTATCATATTGAAGTAAGATTTGTAAATGTTCTTACGAATTTGTAATATAGCTTTAGATTTTGTTCATTATTGTTTTAGTACTAAAGGAATGAATACAGAAGCAGTATTTGCTTGTCTAAATCTTGCTATTATAGCTTTATTATAATCACGCTTATATTTATCATTGGACTTAAAAAATAGTTCATCTAAATGATTATATGCAATATCATATAATATGCATGGATTATCACCGTTGAATTCTAACTGACTTATATGAAGATATACACCAGAAGGTATCGTCATTTTTTCGATATTATCAGGTAGATCATTAAAGTTACTTACTCTACTACCAAAGTATGAGTTGTACTTACCCTTTACATCTGTTTCAATACCAAAGCCATAATAGTCATCGTTATACATTTTAGCGCAATCAAGTGAGAATATTCTCTCTTGGATATCGAAAAATTTATATATAACAAATTCATCTGAGTCTGGTGCTGTCATGCTACAAGCACATAAGATGTCAGGAAGACTTACAACATCAAAAATTATACTCTCATATTTCTCAGCTGTATTCTTTGGTATTTTTACAGGTTCGTATTTTGTTAATATATTACCATGTCGATCATACATGTTAAATGGTAAACTGTCTTTGTTATACACATATTCGCTTAATTCTCTAAATTCATTAACAAAAAACTCATCAGCTGACATCCTCCTAGAGTAGCCATTTCTATCAGAATTTTTTTCTTCGTTAATATTAAATTTGGCATATCTGCAAGATGAACAGGTTAGAGTGACAGAATTTTCAGGCAAATGTTCTGGTAAATTTTCAATAGAATCAACGATTACTCCTATAACAAAATCAAAGATTCCATCTCCTTGTATATTTGTTCTAATTCCTATTATTTGTGGGTTATCAATATCTAATATATCAGCTAAAAGTTTGATTGTACCATTAGAGATATATTTTATTGCCATTGATTTATCTGTGTTTGTAGCTTCCTCAATATACCATCCTCTACTTTCAGCAGAAAATCTAATTTTGATACCAACTACATTGAATTCATTTTTATCAACAATAATGCAGTGTTCGTTAATTCGTTTTATAAAAGTTTCATTAGTATTAGTAGTGTGAGCTTTAAATATATCTATTATTGGTGGTGTAGTTTTAGGGATGTAGCTGTCAGGGTTATTGTTTTCTTCAGACGATACAGTATTATACCATTTATCTCTAGTCATTGTCATAGTACAACCCTTGAATAAGATGTCTTGATTATTACTATCTTTTACAAAAGAAGTGCTAAAAGTATTTGTTATATCTAGACCTATTTTTTTATAAGGTAAAATTTGAGGTAGCCATTCAGCTGTATTATTAGTGCTAATGCTTTTAATATCAAGAGTCTCAAAAGCATGCTGTATAATTAAAGATAGAGCCTCAGTATCATAACAACCATTTTGGTAATCAGTATGCCACACGTGACCTAAATCAATATTATCAAAATTATCATTACTTTGGTTAAAAGAGATCATACCTATTAAGTTATGATTTTTCTTTTCGATAACTGCCCAGAAATCTGAGTTCTCTGAGAATAATTTCGCCATTTTTGTACAACTATTCAAATCAGTTGCCCATGTATGATCGTATTTTTGCATAGGGGAATGTTCTTTATTAATAGCTAGTAATTGAAGTTGTTGATTATCAGTAGGTAAGAAGTTGCGTATATAAAAATCTCGTGTTTCGTATAAATAGGGTTGAGATTTTTCATTGTAGTAAATATTAGCTTGGGTTTCTGTCATTAGCTGTGCATGCTTGATTATACTAGGTATAGTTTTCGGAGAAAAGAGTTCTTCCGATTTGATGTAAGTCATTTTTTTTAATGTATTCATAATTCCCTCCTAATTATATTATCTTATAATCGAATATTAACATAATATTTAATCATAGTATTATCCTTTTTTAACATTTTATTTTACAAGAGGTAGTCATCCTTATAGTTTCATGGTTGAAGGTACCATTTGTATTGTAGATAGTAAAAATAGGAGTATTATCAATAGTAAAGCTATTAGAAGATATCCAATTTAACAGAGTTTTGATATGTATTTGACTATCAGCTAAGCATTTGCTTTCTAATCTAGCATAAGATCCTTGTTCTAAAACTAAAACTTTTAAACCATCTTTTTTTTCGCATATATTTAGATTATAAGGTATTCTTATACCACACATGTAGCCTTTAATTGTTTTTATAACTATAAATTCATTCATATTTTCAAATAGGTTTGGATAATGTCTGTTAACGTAATTTAAAACAACTTTTGAAGTTGTTGCTTCAGCATTGTTACCTTGTAAGCTAGACACAAGATATTTTCTATTGCCATATTGCTGAATATTAATATCACAAAGCAATTGCTTTTTCTTTATTGGCAGGTGTAGCTTGAGTTTGGCTATGCTTTTATTTTTTATGATGAATTCTTCGAAAAAATCAGTATCATTCTGTGTAAACATACTATTTTTTATCCAATGGGTATATAGATAATTCCAGCCGTTATTTATGCTCTCCTCATCATTTTGGACTGTCAAAGTTGCGTAAGTCAAAGTGTTAGGAGGAGAGGATTTAATTTCACGAAATATACTTTTTTCAAGTATATCTATATATTTATTATTGTAGGGGATGCTCAATTCATAGCAATTTAATTCACCACTTTTGGCTGTATTGCGTCCAAATAATTTAGCAGAATAGTTAGGGAAAAGTGATAAAAAATAATCAATAGCATTGTTTTCAATATTCTGTAATTCATGATGGTAAAATTTAAAGTTGATAGTTTTAGGTATTTTATTAGTAGAAACGTACACATAAGTATGTATGTCATCTTTAAAACAAGGAAAAAAGTAATAAAAATCACTGTATTTATATTCTAAAGGTGTCTGATTTATGGCTTTTTTAACATACTTATTAAATGCTTGTTGAGAGCTGTAGCCACAAGTATAAGCAATATCAGATATAGATTTATTAGTGAACTTTATCAAAGACAAAGCATTTGATAATCTTCTCTTACGTATATATTCTTTTACAGAATGTCCAGTAAAAGCATAGAAATCCCTATATAGTTGCATACATGATACATAGCATATATTTGCAATATAGTCAGTTTTAATATTTTCGTATAGGTGAGCTTCAATATATTTAATTGCACTTTTTAAATAATCAAATTTTTGCATAATAACACACCTCATATATTTTTGTTACTATAATTTTAACACAATATTGCTAAAAAAACGCTATTGTAAAAAAAGATATAAAATGCTAAAATAAAAGCACGATGGTCTTTTAAATAACAAGGAGGGATTATGCCAAAGATATCAGAAGAAAAAAAGCAAATAAAAAGAGAGTATATATTAGAAGTAGCATTTGAACTGTTTTCACAAAAGGGATATACTGCAACTGGAATGAGAGATATTATGAAAGTAGCTAATATAAGCAAGGGTGGTATATATGTATATTTTAAAAGTAAAACAGAGATTTTATTGTCTTTAGTAGAACGATTTGATAGTAAAAGGCATTATATTTTAGATCAGCTAGATAAGTCACTATCATCACATGATATGTTATCACAGTATTTAAGAAAGAGGCTAGGGATATTTAAACAAGAAGAAAATTGTAAGTGGTCAAGGGTAGCATTAGAGTTTTGGTCCTTACCTTCAAACACGCCAGAGATAGCAAGTATTAAAGATAGAAGATATAGAGAATATAAGGATGATATAAAGTATATAATTAACAGGGGTATTAATTGCGGTGAATTTAGAAGCAACTGTGATGTTGACTCAGTAGTTTATCAGATTATGGGTACAATTAATGGTATAGGAGTATTGGCAGGTTCAATGAATAGAGTTATAACAGATAAACATATTCAAACTGCTATTGACATGTATTTATATTACTTAAAGGGGGAGTAATTTATGTACACATTTAGAAAGTGTAGTGAGGTAGATGATACAATAACATTTAAAGCATTTACAGATGGATTCGTAGATTATATGATACAAGTAAAAATGGATGAGGAATTTTTTATAAACAGATTCTTTGGAATAGAAGGTAATGACAGAGAACTATCCTATGTAGCATTAAAGGATGATGTACCAGTAGGTGTTTGTTTAGGAGGTATAAAAACTAATGAGAAAATAAAAACACTAAGATGTGGAGGTATGTCAGTAATCCCTGAACACAGAGGAACAGGTGTAGCCAAATCACTTATGAAACTTCATGAAAAAGCAGCACGTAAAATTAATTGTAAGCAATTGTTCTTAGAAGTTTTAAAGGGAAACGACCGTGCGATAAGCTTCTATAAAAAACTGGGATATGAAAAGGTTTATGATTTAGAATATAGAAAATGGAGCATGGATAATGTGAGCTCATTAAAAATTGATGTAGCTTTATCAGAGAAAGTAAAAGAAATAACTTATGATGAAGTGAGAAAGATTAAACAATTTGATTATACACATATACCTTGGCAAAGTTGCTTTGATTTCTTTAAAGATATAGATTGTCATTATTATGGAATATATGAAGATGGCGTAATAGTTGCTGGATGTGTTGCAACAAACAATAGATTATTTTACTTATATGTGCATGATGACCATAGATTAAAAGGATATGCAAAAGCATTATTAAATAGTGCTATAACGGATTTAAAGCCAAAAGTGCTTGCACTAATGCATGCTAATAACTCTAGCATGTGTACATTTGCAAATCATTTAAATATGGAGAAGGATAAAATTTCACAGTACGAAATGTACAGATGGTTATAATAGTGCTAGTGATTTACACTAATTGACCAAATACAATCTAATTGATATAATTTCTTTAACAAGGGAATATTAAGGTTAGATTGTATAGAAGGGACAATATAAAAATGGAACATTACTTTACTGCTAAATCATCAACAGAAAATATAACGGGAGAAATACATTATGAAGTAAGCTCGCATAAGTTTACTTTTACGACAAGTAACGCTGTTTTTTCAAAGAAACAAGTAGATAAAGGATCTAGTGTATTGATAAATACATTTTTAAAATATAATATGAACAGCAGTGGAAAACTGCTTGAAGTAGGATGTGGCTATGGTCCTATTGGAATAACGGTTGCTAAAATATTACCTAAATTAACAGTTTCTATGGTAGATGTAAATGAAAGAGCATTGGAACTTACTAAGGTTAACACAGAGCAAAACCATGTTGAGAATGTAGAAGATATAAGATTATCTGATAGGTATGAAAATATAAATTCAACATATGATTACATACTCACCAATCCACCTATTCGTGCAGGTAAGGACATAGTTCATTCGATATATGAGGGAGCTATAAAGCATCTAAATGCTGGAGGTAAGTTATATGTTGTAATACGAAAGAAACAGGGAGCTAAAAGCTCAATAAAGAAAATACAAGAGATATTTGGCAATTGTAAGGTTTTAGCTAAAGATGCGGGATATTATATATTAGAAGCTATAAAAGATTAGATGACTTTGCCATAAAGATAGCAGACTGTAGTAAAAGTTTAACTACAAGCAGAAATTGGGCTTTTGTCTACAGTCTGAAGCAACAATGATAATTCATTGTTGCTTTTTATATATAAGGGGAGGATAGTTAGATGAAAAGATATGATGGGTATATACCACCTTGTGGCATATATTGTGGAGAATGTCCAAACTATATTAGAGAAAAGAACACATGCAAAGGAGCGAGTGAACATTGTAAAAATAGGAAATGTAAAAGTATCTATGTTTGTGCAATAGAGAAAAAAAGAATAAATTACTGTTATGAATGTAGAATATTCCCCTGTAGTAGATTTAAAGCATTTAGGAAGTCATGGCTTAAACTGGGACAAGACCTTTTAAAAAACCAACAATTATTGAAGGAGCTAGGTGAAAAAGAATGGATAAAACAATGGAATAAATAAAATACAACAAGGTCAAAATTGTCGAGTTAGTTTATTGTGGATGTCATATAATATAGATAACTTCCGGAAGAATTTTTATAAAAGGTGGTTTTATAGTGGATTATTCTTTAACAATATGGACAATTTCAACGTATATAGAAGCAAGAGTAAGATCAGAAATAAAATATGAAGAAATGGAAAGAAAGACAGGCTTTTCATATAGACATATTAGGGAGGTATTTAAAGAATGTACAGGGGTATCTCTTTCTAAGTATATTAATGAGAGAAGACTTTCTAATGCCGCGTTTGATATAGCAAATACAGAAAAAAAACTGACAGATATAGCTTATGACTATAAGTTTAATAGCTATGATTCGTTTACTAGAGCATTTAAGAATCATGTAGGCATTACACCTTCTGAGTTTCGTAGCAAATCTTGCAAGGTTGGACGTAGAAGAATATTAATGGGTGTATTTGCTCCAGTAATAAATAAAGAAGATGATTCAACGTATGCTAGGTTATATTGTGATACTTGTGATGTAGATAGCTTAAAGAGTACAAATGATAGTCTTAAAAAATCGCGTAAGACGGAATCCAGTTGTATATTATATGGAGTACCTAAAGTAGAATATTCTTTTGAAGAATGTACACCATTTCCTACAGCATTAAAAGCATGTTTATCTTATATAGGGCAAAAGGTAGATTATGGTTATATTATGGCAGCATCGGGAGCAGCATTTAGATTGAGATGGAACAAGGAATATTGGGATGGCGGAAATGTTGATATAATGAACATATATGAAGATGAATATGAGTCATTCATACGTTCCTTTAAGGCTGTTAATAGAAAGTATGAAATATTAAAGCGAGAGCATCATACAAAGGAAGATTTTATAGAGTTTATTAAAAAAGAAATAAATGCAGGAAGACCAGTGATAGCTTTAGGAATAATAGGACCACCAGAGGCATGTGTGATAACGGGATATAGAGATAATGGAAAAGAACTATTGGGATGGAACTGCTTCCAAGAAAACAAAGAATTTAGCCAAGGTACTAAAATAGATGATAGTGGATATTTTATATGTAATAGATGGTGGGACAATGAAGAAACATGTGCAGTTATGTCTATAGGAGAAAGTTATGATTACAATATAGACGCAAAATCAATATTGAAAAATGCAATAGACATAATGACTAAAGAAACTATATCAGTCAAAAACAATACCCGCCTTTATGCAGGAGGTGGGGAAGCATATGATTTATGGTGCAAATCTATAACAGATCAAAAAGAATGTGATAATAATAATATAGTACCCATACTCATAGAACGTCTTATGTGTCAAAATGATGCACAGACAATGATAGGAGAAGGACGATACTACGCATCATGCTTTATTGACAGTATTGGTAATAATAACGAGAATGTAAAAGAAGAGTGTACTGAAGTTTCAAAGTGCTTTAAAGCTATCATGCAGTGTTCATTTGCTATGAATAAAATAAAAGGTGGATTTGAGCAAACAGAAGAACTTCTTAACACATTTATAAAACCAGAGGTTAGAAATAGTATAGGAAAATTGATAATAAAAGCTAAGGAACATGAATATAAAGCATGTAAATTAATGAAGGATATATATTATAAGTTGGAATAATATATGTGATAAAAAAAGTTTGTATGTAAGAAAAAACTAGCAGAATTCAGAGTATATCTGGATTTTGCTAGGGTATTTTTATATTAGCGAAAATACGCTTCTTAACATAGAACGATTATTAACATTAGAGATAATATATTAAGTACTTTCATACATGAAATAGCTTGAAAAAATTATTGTAACAATCATCATCGCAAACGTTAACCTTTTCATAAAATTTATTTATAGCATTATCTAAACATTCCATAAGATTTTGTTTATCTATTATTTTTAAGAAACATTCAAAATTGTTTTTAAGTTCATTAGCTTCTTCATGTTTACCTAAATAGAACAAATTCATAATTTTAATCATTAGAGTTTTACAAAAACGAAAATTGTACAGATCATGTTTTTTAGATATGCTTATTATTTTTTCGCAAAAATTTAATGACTCTGTGTAATATTCAAGCTCATAAAAACCGTTGCAGATATTACTTAATATTTTAATCAGAAGCGCATTATTAGATACTGTATGAATATTGGAGAGTAGTAAGTCTTTATATTTCAAGAAATTTTCTTTGTTTTTATCTTCTAGATAAAATATCATTAGAGAGTTAATAATCCTAAAGTGAAGTTCATTTTCTAATTTACTGGGTTTGATTTTTTCCAACATTTTAATAGATGACTCTCTTTTATTGCATGAATAAAATTCATTTAGAGCTATGACCCATTCATGGAATAAATGGTTTTTATTAGAATCATTTACCTTTGCTTGTGACGATAAAAGAAATGCTTCGCTGTATTTACCATATTGAATGAGATCAAATATCTTTTGTATGTCTAAAACTGTGTTGTCATTTGAATTTAACACCTTTTTTTTCATACGTTCAACTCCTCGTAAGAATCATTATGACACATCAATCATACCATATAATAAAAATTATTACAATAAAGGTGAATTCAAGGAGTGTGTTTTAAGTAATGCATATTAAAAATGATCTATAATTAGACATATATTGCTCCAATTATAAGATCATTTATTTAGTATTATTTATATTCTCTCAACAGGAAAGTATAAATGTACTTCACCTTTCTTGGCGTCTTGTGGATAGTATTCATGTACAGCACCTGCTAGTGTGTAGTTGTTATCAGGTAGGTATTGCTGGCTCATATAAGTAAAAGCGTTACCGTAAGTTTCCTGAGTACATTTAATAGTAGCGTACTTATAAGAAGGTATTTGCCAAAGTGTCCAGTTGTCCTGAACTATAGCATCCTCTACGGCTTCACATCCAGCAAGGTATTTTCCATTACTACCCCAAGGGTTAAAGCTTTCATCAACATCACTCATAGCACCCCACATACCTACAATATTGTCATTTGCATCTCTTTTAGCTAGATAGGCTATTTCATTAAAATGCTCATTAGCTTCTTCCCAGAGAGGAGGTACCCATTTAAAGCCTTCATTAGAGTTCCCCTCTCCTAGCTTACCTAATACTTTAAATGATTTTTTTGTTATTATTTTTACTTTCATATACATCCTCCTTAATAAATCGTTAATATAATTATATCAAAAAAATATAGACAACAGTATGTCATGAACTTTCATGACCAAATGTTGTCAACAATACATTGATATAATAGTGAAAAATGATTGAAAGGATTGGTAGATATGAATAATCAGTATGTATCTCAAATCAAAGATTATGTAGCAAAACATATGGGGTTAAGAGTTATAAATATAACTGATAGAGGGCAGTGGATTAGACATCATTATGAAGTAGAACTCAGTAACAGTAAAACTGTATTTTTTAAACTTATCACACATCAAGAGCCAACAGGAGGTCTTAGACATGAACACAATGTAGTAAATATATTAAAGAATAATCAGTTACCTGCCCCTGAGGTGTTGATGATAGATGAAAGCTGTCAATACATAGAAAAGCCATTCTTAGTACAAACCAGAGTTGGTGGCAAGAGACTTGGAGATATCTTGATGACAGTATCAATAGAAGAGAAAATAGAGATTTATAGAGAAATAGGGAAGTTTTATAGGAAACTTCACTCTATAAAAGGAAAAAAATCAGGGGTTTGTAGTGATAAGGATCTATTTGAAGTTAAATATCCGATATCACCAAATGAGTATATGTACAAAGCAGAGATTCTAAACGGTAGTGGAAAGTTGGCATACGAAAAAGGATTAATTTCAAAAGAGCTATATAATGGAATTATAAGTCTGTGGGAAGATAATATGGAGTATCTAAAAGACCATCAACCATCCTTGATTCATATGAGTGCATTCTTTTGGAATATATATTTAGAAAAATCAGAAACATGGAAAGTAACAAAAATATTATCTCTAGGAGATGTAATGTGGTGGGATGAGGCATATGATATAGCTACGCTAAAATACCCTCCATTTGGAGAGCTTGATAAAGAGGTATATAAAGGATTTTTAAGTGAGTACAAAAAGGAACCAGAAGAAAAAAGAATATTGCTCTACAGTATTATCCATCGTCTGTGCGAAAAAATGGGGGTATATTTAGAACCAGATAAATATAAAAATAAATGCAAAAAAGATTTAGAATCAGAACTGACAAAAATAATAAATAGATTAAACGGTTTGTAAGTTCGATTTTGCTATCAAAAGTATATACAGTATTTTATTGTAAACTAGAAACTATAAATAACGAAAGATAGCAAAATAGAACGGAATGAAGTGTCATTTAGAAACACATAGTAATGGCAAACATGGGTTTGATTTATTTAACGATGATGAAGAAACAAGAACTATTATAAAAAACACTCTAGAGTTTATACAAGAATCTTTTACATTATAGATAAAAATACTATTATTAATTATATGTATGATCTAGTAATAAGTGTGAATTGACTACAATTTTAGGTAGGGGGGATTTCCCCCTTATTTTAATATCTCTAAGTAGATGCTAATGTATTATTTATTCTTTCTATAATGAGGTTTATTTTTATTACATATTATGGGCACATTATTTTAAAGTTAACAATTCAATCTAACTGTTAACAGCAAATCTTTAATAAGACAAATAAAGGGAATAAAAGTTAACTTTCGGATACATTATTTTACAAAAGAAGTTGCAATATCAACAACTGACAGCATAAATTACAATTAAATACTTATATGGAATAAAATATACTTATAATAAAATAAAACTTGAAAGGATGAATAAGGTTTATGAGAGAAGGCATGACAAGTGATAAAACTATTTATATGGGAAAACAGTTACAAAATTTTATTGCAGTTGTAAGAGATGAAGAAGTTATACTAATTAAAAACGAAGAAATTTACTATATAGAAAAAATAGGACGCAAATCATATATTCATACTAAAAATGATTCGTTTGTTACATCTAAAACAATAAGTTACTATGAAAATAGATTGTGTGAGAACTGTTTTTTTAGATGTTATCGTAGTTGCATAGTCAATTTGATTAAAGTAAAGAAGATAGTACCTCAAATTAACTATACATATAATATATATTTTGAAGATATAAATCAACATGTTCCATTGAGTAGAGATAGAATAAAACAGTTGAAAAGTTTACTAGGGATTTAAACTGAAGATAAACGCATATCAACAAAACGAATCAACAATATAACAATATAGTAATAATATAACACAAATTTAAGAAATATCTATATAATAAAGATAATACATGTATTAAACAAATCTAAAGGAGGAAATATGTAATGGGTTCAGATGTAAAAATTACTTATATCAACAAATCAATGAATAAAGATTTACCAAAGATATTTATATTTACAAAAAATGAAACACCTACGTTTGATGCTTTAAAAGATGGAGTAGCGTATAAGGTAATAGAAGACGTAGGCAGAGGATCATCTTGCGATTTCATTTTCCCTATAAAGACGAGCGTAGCAGCTACATGGGACAATGGAAGTTGTAAAACTCAAGAATTAACAGCACAAATAGGAGAAGCGTATATAGTAGAAAAAAATAACACAGGTATAGTCTTAAAGAACAATGGTCCAGCAAAAGACACTAAATCAATAGATGTTATCAACAATATCCATGTAAACAACGGAATAAGTGTTAATTTTTATAAAAAAGATGGAAACGAAAGTAAAAAGATGATAACTAAAGATATCGTCGGATATGCGCAAAAGGCAACCTTTGTACTACATCCTAAATTATATTGGGGAATAGCTTCTGAGATACAAGAAGGAGAGTTAATAAGTTCAGCAGTGCTTGATTCAGATCATTTCCATGAAATAGATTTAGAAAACATTTCAAAAATGACAGTTTCTCTTAATGGTAATGCAAAAGATGGTTATGAGTTTAAGGTAGAAAGTCAAGAATAGGGGAGAAATATGTTATCAGAAGTTAAAATAACATATATTAATAAATCCATAAATAACGATCTACCTAAGATATTTATATTTGCCAAAAATGAAGCTACAACCTTCGATGCTTTAAAGGAAGGTGTAGCATGGAAAGTAATAGAAGATATAGGTAGAGATTCTTGGAGTGAATTTGTATATCCTATAGAATCTCAAGTTGGGGTAACATGGAATGAAGGATCTAACCATACTAGGCTATTGACAGCTTCGATTGGCAATAGATATACAGTAGATAAGAATAGAACAGGGATAGTACTTGAAGAAAATGGAGCTGCATCAAGTACAGATTTAATAGAAGTATTAAATACTTTTCGTATAAAAAAAGGTATTAGCGCTGGGCTATACAAATCTGGTAAATTAGTGATGGAGAAAAAAGTAGTGGGATATAAACAAAAGGCCACTTTCAAGATGCATCCAATAATTTATTGGGGAATAGCTTCAGAGATACAAGAAGGAAAATCTTTAAGCTCAGCTGTTTTAAATTCGGACGAATTCTATAAGCTAGACCTACAAGGGCTATCAGAAGTCACTATATCGTTAAATGGTAATGCCAAAAATGGATTCGAATTTAGAATAGAGAACCAAGAATAATTATGTAGTTATAGTCAAGTTGCAAATCGATATTATAAGTTTAACCAATCCACCCTATATAGAATACAGGAATGTCTTAAAGACTAGGCATTCCTGTATTTTTGTATTAAATTACTTATGTTTACTGAAATTTAATAAGTGACAAATTATTTAGGGTTTGGTAAAATGAACTTGCTTGCTATCAAAGACAGTAAGATATGGTTGATTTAACTTAATTGAAGAGGAGAAGGAGAGAGCTACTCATGAAAAAAATTATTATATTAATAATGATCACAATAATCGGATGTATAGGTTGTGCAAAATTAAATGTGGTGGAAGAAAGTAACAATTCACATAACACAAGTGTAACGAATGATGTACTATGCGGGACATGGACTGATGGGCCATGTGGTGATGCACCTGGTAATATTTATACATTTAATGAAGATGGAACATTTAAGAAGGATTATAGTAATTATGATATAAAAGATAACATAGCTAGTATTTCTGGTAATTGGAGCATAATTGATTCAGATGTATTGGAATTAACTGTAAATAAAAAATACATACTAATGGATGATATTAATGATACTACTGTACAGAAGTCAGAAAATGAAAAAATAAAAATAAAGTTAGCCAACTTGAGTGAAGACAAGGAAAGCAAGTATTATTATATAAGCATTATGTTTGGAGAAACACAATTTTATAAGGCAAGTGTTAGACAAGTAGAGTTGACTAAAGAATTTAAAGATAATAGTCTAAGAAATTTTAAAGAGGCAATGACTCTAGTACATAAAGATTCAAGTAACTATAATATTATAAATGCAAAAATCAAGTCAAACATAGTGGAGCGTATTACTTACGATAAAGATACAGAAGATTGGATAAGTGAAGAAATTAAGAAGTTAGATAAATATTTAGGTAGTTTTTCAACAGTATATATAGGAATGTCAGACGATTTTGTGCAGTTTATAGCATTAGTTCAACCACAGCAGACTAACAATTTTAACTATGAAGATGCTGTTAACAAATTTAGAGGAAAAGACAATGAAACTACGATACTTGCAGACATAGGTTGCATGGATAAAGATGCATTTTATGTAATAGACTTATATGTAAACGATTTGTTAGGTAAAAAACAGTCATTTGATATAAATGATATAAAGATAAAAGGAGAAATGGAAAATCAATTGTATATTAGAAAATTTGACAATAAAAAAGTATTGAAATACTTGAATAAGAACAAAAGGAAATGTTTCACAGGCAATGCTATTTATAACGATACATGGAATATGATTTTATTTGATCAGAGATATATAGTACCAGAAGTTATAGAAGTAGATATAGGTGCAGAAATAGTAACATTGAAGAAATAAAATAAATCAGTGCTATAAGAATTTGACATTCCAGTAAGGGGAATAGATAAACTCATTGTATATAGTAAAGGAGGTATACAATGAGTTTTAAACTTGCGGATTTAAAAAAGACACAAATTGAAGAACTAGATAAAGATAAAACTGTAGTAATGATAGGCATTGCACCAATAGAACAACACAGCATACATTTGCCTTTAGGAGTAGATATATATGAGACAGAGCATTGGATAAAAGGAGTGATAGAAAAATTGGAGTTAGTATATAATAAATATACTTTTTTAACCATGCCTATTATACCATTTGGATTTTCAGATATAAAAGGGAGCTGTGGAGATATACATGTATCACAGAAATTAATATATAAGTTGGTTATTCAAGTATTAGAAGCAATAGCAAGCTGGCAAGTAAAGAATATAGTTATAATATCTGGACATGCAGATCCAAAGCATCAAATAGCTATAGAACAAGCATGTTATAAAATTAATAAGCGATATAAAGACATAGCATTTTCTCCAATGGGGTATATATTTAGTAATAATGAGTGTAAACATGATGGACTACTGTCAGATAAACTTAATAGATATAAAAATGATTTTCACGCCGGTTGGATAGAAACGTCTTGTATGTTAGATATATCGCCAGGGTTGGTAGATGCGGTGTATAAAAAACTACCTGATTTTGAGATAAAGTCATTAAGTATGATGTTCCCAAATAAAGTAAACAAAAAGATTAAAAACTTTGGGCACATAGGATATCCTAGAGAGTCTTCTGTAGAGTTAGGAAGAAGATTAAATGAAGATATGATTAATCAAATACAAAAATGCATAAGTGCTTTTTTAAATAGAGAAAATTATAAAATATACGAACACCATGAGCTTTACAAAATTCCTATTATGAAAGTAAAAAAATGGAGGTAACAAATATGTATAGTATAGGTCAGTTTTCTATAATAACAAAGCTCAGTAAGAAGACATTAAGGTACTATGATGATATAGGATTGCTAAAGCCTGCTTATATAAACCCTACAAATCAGTATAGGTATTATAACAAAGAGCAGGTTAAAACAGTCAAAGAGATAATCAAGTTGAAAGCGATAAATATTTCACTAGAGAAGATAAAAGAGGTATTAAGCAAAAATGATGCGAACATCTTGGAGATATACAATGACAGATTAAATGAAATAAGAACTTCATTAAGAGAATTAGAAAAGCAAAAAGAAATAACTAACAAATACATAAATGAGTTACAATCTGATACACTAGATATAGTTAAGCTTGAAATTACCAAAGGATATTATATAGAGCGAGGAAAGATTGTATATCAAACATATAGTAGAAATGAAGATATTAATTTCGCGATAGGGGAATTTTATTCATACATAAATAGTAGAATTGGACTTCTATCAAGGCATATGTTTAGATTTGATATAAACAATGATGATAGCTTTGATATATTTGCTTATACAGAAGATAAAAATAATAATTTAAACATAAGAAGACAAGAAAAAGAGATATGTCTAAAAATAACATGCGATATAAAAGATAGAGAAAATGGTTACCAAATGCTATTTGATTATACTAGACAGAATAACATTGAGATAAAATATATCTATGAAGCTTATGTAATGAATGGTGGTAAGATGAGTATAGATATAATGTTTGGTATAAAGTAAGGTATACAAAAAGGGAATAAGTTTTTTCTAGCTTAATCCCTTTTGTAGTGCTGTATAGACTTAAGACTCTTGGTAAGTGTTAAGAGTTGTTGTGGCATGCTGAACAGCTTGATTAACTGAGTTCAGTATACCTTGAATATTTTCCTTGTTGTGTGCCTTTTCCACAGTACTTACAGCTGAATTTAACTCAGATTGTGCTTCATGTAATTTGTTTAAAACACATTCTACATTTTCTCTTGCATTTTTATGAGTATGCATACGCTACCTCCTAGATAAATTTGTTTATCAGTACTTATAATAACCAAAATTTACATTATAATTACAAAAATTTTATGTTTTTGGAATTTAATTAAAAAATGTTTGAAATGCATGAGATGATACAAAAAGATAACAATAATCATATAGTTATAACCAATATAGGTTATATTGTATGTATTATTATTTGATAGAAGAAACAACAGAAACAGTAATTTAAAATTTGTATAAAATATATGCATTGCTAGTCAAAACAAATAGTGGTTTTATTACTAAAAGTATTGCAATATATTCCATAATATTATATAATTGGTTTACAGCAAAATATGTAAAAAACAGAGCAAGAGAAACATAGTTACATTTGGACGCTTTATACTATGTGGATGCAGTAGCGTAACCGACTGACAATGAGTTAGTTGGTTTTTTTATTTTATAGAGAAGTTGAGATGATTCCGCGAATAGATTTACTCAATAATAAAACCATAAAATGCACAACAATTATGCCATTTACTACCACAATTATCATATTATTAACCCTAGCTATAGGCTTATTTCTATACTAAGAAATGAGCCTATGGCAAACCCCAATACAGTTTTTATAAAGACTCATATTTATTGTTTATATATGTTCTATATAACATTCCAACAATTAAGATGAGACCCATATAACCTGTAATAGGATATACTATACTAATTAGCTTTTCAAAAGGTAAAGAACCAGCTGCAAAAGCTACGATTAGCAAAGCAGTTGCTATGATTTTGTATTTTTTAGTACCTTCATTAGCAAATTTACTACATATTGACCACATCATTGCAGTTGAGGTTGAAAACATACCTAAAACTAGAATTATAGAGAAGCCTGCACCTAGAGCTGGAATTAATTTTTTAGCAAGGACTAAAACAGGAATAGGCTTGTTATAAACATTATTAATATATGCAAGCATTCCTAGATTCAACATCAAAACAGCAAGCATTAGTACTATACCACTCCACAATGCAGACAAAAATGTAGTCTTCTTTGATTCTGCATTTTTACCGATGCTAGTTAAAAAAGGAGTAATAGCCACAATAGTATAAGAAGGATATAAGAAACCTGAAAATAGCCAAGAAGATGTCGCTTTCGGTACTGATAATAGAGTTATCTGCTTACTAGATTCTCTTAATCCGTCTATATTATCAAGTATGCTCATTCCACCTACGAATAAAGCCGTAATTGCTATAAACGGTCCAAGCTTACCCATTATTTGTATCAATCTATCAAGCCCAGATAAAACAGATATCAAAACTAATATACCAATAATACACCTTCCTAAAATACTTGGAAGACCATAGTATTGATGAATAGTTGCTCCACCTCCAGATATCATTATTGTCATAGCTGAAAATAAAAATATAAGTATAAACCACTGAAAAAAAGTACCTATGTACTTACCACAATAGTATTTATATACATCGCTTGAGTTTTCAAGCTTGAGAACACGACCTTTTTCTAGTAGACAGTTAACACACCATATAAATATAACTGCGCTTATGATGACGATGGGCAAGCTCTTAAATCCATGGCAAGTAAAAAACTGTAGTATTTCTTGACCAGAAGAAAATCCAGCGCCAGTAGAAAAGCCAATAAAAGCTCCTCCAAATCCTAATACCTGTTTAATGTTTAAATTCTGTTTAGTCAAAATAATCCCCCTAGAAGATATATTACGTTTATATACACTTTAATTGACTAGTATATTATAGCAGATAAATCAGAATAGAGTAATAAATTATTATTATTTAAGTTAAATAATACTTATATAGAAATAGGAATCACTGGGGTAATAAAATATTATGATATAATATCTATTATAATAAAATAGATTTGGTGGTGTAAAATGAGTATACATAAATATGATGACAACATGTTACCTGATAGTGAATTTATAAAAGGAGAATATTCATTACTTGTAAAAGGGAATAAGTGTAGACTTTTAGATGGAAGAAGAACTACTGGATTTATAGAAGAAGTACAAATTAGTGAGGGTATGTTTAGATGGCGTATTACTAAATATGAAGATGAAGGCAAATGTTGGGATTTGCCCGCTGAAGAAGTAATAAAATTTCAATTTGAAAAAAATTCGGACAAACTTGAAGAATATCACATCACAGAAATATCACATATAGTCAATAAATATAAGGATAAAATAACAATAGAAGCAAATCAGAATGATAAGATTGTGAGTGAATCAGAAATATCTATAGCCAAAGAAAAAGCTATTTGCTGGCTTAAAGAAAACTCACTGTTACTAAAAAATAAAGAAAGACTTGATCTAAGTGCTAATGAAGGTTCTGAGTATTTATATAAGGATCTAAAAAAATATATGGAGTATTTAAAACTTGAAAAAGAAGAAAAAATGACAGCAGATAGCATTGTATTAAATCCTAACTCTGGAGAATGGATTAAGGGAATGTGTATAGTACTTGCAGAGATGGGGTTAGTACCTTATCGTGGTAAAGAGCCACGTACAAAGGATGTATTTAAAGGTATTGGGAGTAAAGAAAATAGAAGAAGATATATAGTGAATAGACTTGGATTTATAAGGGCATATTTTCAGTTGCTTGATATATCTAGTGTGGCCTTATATAGGGGGATGAGTAGTGAAGGTACTTGGAGTGAGAGAGATAGGACATTTTTACATATGACTTTTAGCGTTGATGTAGCAAAAGCATTTAGCAATTTTGAAAATAACAAGTACAAGACATCTTATATGATAAAAGCAACATTGCCAGTAGATAAAATATTTATGACCTACTTAGAAACATCACAGATGAATGAAAAATACAAAGAAGCAGAAGCATTAATACTATATGATGAAGAGCTTAAATTATAAGAGGTGAACAACATGTATGAATATAAATTTGTAAAAGCGTCAATAGCTGGCCTGTTTAGTGAAGGTAATTATAAGCAGATTGTACATGAGTATGCAAAAGTAGGATGGAGGTTAGTGCAGATATTTCCATGTGCTTACAATGGATATGGAAAGCCAGTAGAGATTGAGATAGTATTAGAAAAGGAAATAAAAGAGAAGTTATAACTAAATATGTTGCAAAATGCCACAAAGGGGTATGTTACTTGAAAAAACAAAAGATAGTATAATACCACCTAATGTTGTATTGAGGATAATAAAAGATTTCCTTTTTACTACTCAGCTCTGTCCAGCCATATACCATCAGGAGAGTAAATAAAGACTAATAAACTTATTTTGATTGAAGATGAAAAGCTTATTTTCCAGTAGAAACAATCAACAGCGGTACCTAATTTTGCGTCAAATGGCATCTTATGATGGTGCGGTATTAAAGATTTAACAAAAGATAACTAGTTATACAGTAAATAATAGATACATAAATTAAAAACAACTAGAGCAGATGCTTTAGTTGTTTTTTAGACTGTAGAAAAAAGTATAATTTCTGCGTTGTAGTTAAAATTTCCGTTGTTCACTTAACTCTAAGTAAGCTCTGATATTCAATTTTAACACGCCCCACTAGAATTCTTAAATACAGTCTGCTATCTTGATGACTTAAAAGGGGCTGTAAGAATGCTCCTTCATTGTTGCGTTATTTATCATTAATCATTATATATTTCATAATACCGTTTAATTGCATGTATGAAATTAGTTACATCTGGGCTTCCTAACCCTGTAACATAGTCATAACCTTTAATAGCTGGATAGAACTGTGTATTTCCATTTTTAATATCAATATAAGGTTTTATGTCGTTATTAATATCATGTTCACTGCACGAATTAGATATCTCATATAGAACTGCAGGCATATTATAGCATACACATGTAGGAAGTGCATTTGCTAAAACAGCAGCTTGACATGGAGCAGAAACGCTAGTTCCACCTACAGTAATCCAATTTCCTTGTTGTCGTTGTTTTGTTGATGGATTTTCACCTGGTTCAACTGGAGTTACATAAATTGGAACACCAGGGAAGACGTCAGCAAAGAAAGATATATCAGGAGAAGTACGCATATCAGTTTTTGGCTGAGCATTATTAGGGATATATTGATAAGCTGGCTTTACTTCGAATTCGCTAATACCACCGCCACTATCATACCAGCCAGTTTCCGGAGCAACTCGATGTCCACATTCGTCTAGTTGCATTGAAGTACCTCCTACGCCTATTACATAAGGCGATGAAGCAGGATAAGAAACAGCATCTGCATCACCAGAAGAAGCAACAAAAACTACGTTCTTATCTTTGAATATTTTATCGAATTCAAGTTGCATAGCAGATTCATTAGCACCCCAGCTCATAGATATTATATTAGCTCCTTCATTAATAGCAAAGAGTATAGCTTCATTTAAATTTTCGAAAGTACTGTCCTTAGCAGCCACTAGTAGGATTTTTGCACGAGGTGCTAAAGCATGGGACCATTCTACGTCCAAAGAAGTTTCCAA
This sequence comes from Abyssisolibacter sp. ZYX002, assembly GCF_056892235.1. Classification (NCBI taxonomy): domain Bacteria; kingdom Bacillati; phylum Bacillota; class Clostridia; order Eubacteriales; family Clostridiaceae; genus Abyssisolibacter; species Abyssisolibacter sp. ZYX002. The sequence continues at coordinate 668,938 of NZ_JARMXH010000002.1, read as the reverse complement.
TTGCCATTCAGGGTCAACAAAAGGTGGTTGACCTTGTGGATAGAATACTTCTATGTCTGCAGGAGGTAAATCGAAACGCTCATTAAAAACTTCAACATCATTCATGATATTTGGATTACCATAAGCTACTATAATAGCAATAGTATTTCCTTCACCATCGTATTTAGGAGAGAAATTATATGCTGTTTTAATTTGCATAGGAGAATATGCAGGTATAGCAACTGGCATTGTTTCGCTAAGATTAGATACTACAATATGAGGTTTATATACATTTGAGTTAGTTATTTTATGTTGTTTTGTAGTTATTAATTCATTCATTCATTAATCGCTCCTTTAGAATTTTATAATATAGTATGCTATATAGCTATTAAAAGTGTAACAATTATTTTGATTTAAGATTTTATTATAAATATTAAATTTCCTCTTTACAAAAGCAAGAATCTGAAGTACAATTAATAATAACGATAATCATTATCAAAATAATACACATATATTGAATTAGGAGGTAATAACCTTGAGTAAAATGGTAGTAATTTATTGGTCAGGAACAGGGAATACAAAAATGATGGCTGATGCTGTTGCAGATGGTGGCAGAGTAGACGGCGTTGATGTAGAAGTTATTTCAGTAGAGGATGCTACAAAGCAAAATGTTATAGAAGCACAATTTATAGCACTAGGTTGCCCGTCGATGGGAGCAGAAGTTTTAGAAGAAGATGTAATGGAACCTTTTGTTGAAGCTTTATCAGATATTGATTGGAGTGATAAAAAACTAGCTCTTTTCGGTTCTTATGACTGGGGAGATGGTGAATGGATGAGAAATTGGGAAGAAAGAATGAGAGACTATGGAGCTAAACTAATAGAAGATGGACTTATTGTACATCTTACTCCAGAAGTTGATGATATAGAAAAGTGTGAAAATCTAGGAAATGATTTAGTAAAATAAATTATAAATGTTAGAAGGAGTGTAGTACATGACCACAGAGACTATTAAGCAATTTATGAAGCAAAAAGAAGAATTAAATGATCAGCAATATCTGATGGCAACTTTAGCTTATCATTTAGCGCCTGTTGTTAAATGTAAAAAAGCTTCATCAATTCTAACATTCAATAAAAGAAATAGGAATGTATACAAACTTTGGGATGATTATAAAGAACAATTTTCATTAGGAGAAGTAACTTATTATGAACTTAAAAGAACAAGTCAACATGTCTCTGTATTGTTCTTTATACCGAATTGCCTTAAGGATGTATTTAATAGCAAAGAAAATAGAGAGTTTCTAAAAAACTGTGGTTATGATAAATGTACTTGTATTTATGAGTACTTAGAAAGATTAAAAAATAGATATAAGCACCAGTGTCCACACGAAATAGGATTGTTCTTAGGGGTGCCGTTAAAAGATGTAGAGAGCTTTATTAAACATGATGGATCAAATTATTTAGTTTGTGGTTATTGGAAGGTTTATCACAAATTGCAGCAGAGTATTGCTCTTTTTAAAGCTTATGATAAAGCCAAAGATAATATTGTAAAGCTATTTACAAACGGTAGATATAAAGATATATTAGCAAGTTAGAATTTATAACAAACAATAATTCTCAATTAGAGAGCTGTTTAACTAAGATACAAATTTGGGTATACAGCTTTCTTTTTTGTGCGAAATCACAATACCTAAAAATTATGAAAATTTAACCATTTTAATAAAAGATGTTGACTAATGGAGAAATATATAATAGAATGTATATAAATATCATATTATGGCTGGAGATAAGGAGAGCCCACACAAAAGCAACCTAAATACATAGGTTAATTTGGTGTGGATTTTTTAATACCTAAAATTAAAAAAATCATCTATCACTAATCTTGGAATTTAGGAAAAATTTTATGTAGGAGAGATAACTATGAGCAAATTTCAAAGAAAGATAGAGATGAATCCAATTATTGCAGCTGTAAATGACACTTCAAAAATAACCGAGGCAATCCAATCGCCTTGTGAAATCGTTTTTTTATTAACAGGAAATATATTTAATCTAAAAGATGTCGTTGATAAAATCAAAAACGCAGGTATGGATGTTTATGTCCATATAGATTTGCTAGAAGGCTTTTCAAGAGATACCGTAGCATTAAAGTATATTAGTGAAAATATCAGACCAGATGGTATCATTACTACAAAAAGTAATTTAATTAAGAAAGCAAAAAAGATGGGAATATGGGCGATTCAAAGATTATTCATGCTAGATTCTCTATCGTTAGAAACTGGGATAAACTCTGTTATTGCTACTAAACCAGATGCCATAGAGATAATGCCTGGTATAATGCCAAAGATTATTAAGAGAGTACAAGAGCATACTAAAGTATCACTAATAGCAGGAGGGCTTATTAGCACTAAAGAGGATGTTATAGAAAGTATAAAAGCAGGAGCTGTGGGAGCATCCACAAGTAAAATAGATATATGGAATATGTAATTTTATTTTAAAGGAAAACGTTTAAGGAGGCGATATATATAAAAAACTAAAATTGCACAACACCAAAAAAGACAAAAGGAGGATTTGTATGAAGCATGTAGGTACAGTTATAGGAACGGCTATTGCTGGTATTTTTGTAATGAGCGTTTGGGGCAAATTTGCTGAAGCATATGGTATTGGTGGAGGCTGGTTTGCGGGACTAATAATTATAGGTATAATGTGGTTTTTAAATCATAACGTAGGTATTCATAACAATGACGGCGCTTGGATAGATATGGCATTAGGTATAGGTGTTGCTGGTACTATGAGAGGAGTATTTGAAAACGGAGTGCAAGCTGGAATAGACTCACTTCCAACGCTAGGAGTAACACTAGCAGGAGGGCTAGTAGGAGGATTCTTTGCTTATAAGTTAGAGAGACATTTAGCTAATAACAAATAAGAAATACTATTACAGATAGAAAGGGGCATAAGCCAATGAGTTTAGAGCATGCAATTACAACATTTGCAGGTGCATTTATATTTCCATTTTTGATTAGATTATGTTGGGGCAAAATGTGTGAAGCTTGGGGTGCTATAGGAGGATGGATGGCAGCTGGTTTCATAGTTGGTACATGTTGGGCATTAAATCATGGAGTTGGGCTAATAGTACAATCAGGTTCAGCGTGGATAGATATGGCATGGGCAGCAGCCATAGGACTATTCTTTGCATCGGCTTTATCAGGAGATAACCTAAAAGAAGGTTTAACTAATGCGTTTTTTGCAATACTTGGAGGAACATTAGGCGGGTTTATATTATCTTGTTTATAAGAATAACTATATAGTTAAACATGTGATATACTTTTATTATATATTCAATTGACAGAAGATTTTAATTTTTTCTTATAAATCAACACTATTATATTATTGGAGGAAGATAAGATGACTAAGAAATATATTTTAGCTTTAGATCAAGGAACAACAAGTTCAAGAGCAATCCTTTTTAATCACGATGGTAAAATAGTAAAGACAGCACAAAAAGAATTTACTCAAATATATCCAAAAGCAGGTTGGGTTGAGCATGATGCTATGGAAATTTGGGGAAGTCAGAGTGGAGTAGCAAGAGAAGTTCTAGAGACAGCAGGTGTTAGTCCAGAAGAAATAGCTGCTATAGGTATTACAAATCAAAGAGAGACAACAGTAGTATGGGACAAAAACACAGGTAAACCTGTATATAACGCTATAGTTTGGCAGTGTAGAAGAACAGCAGGTATTTGTGACGAGCTAAAAGAGCGTGGTTTAGAAAAATATATCAGAGAAAATACAGGACTTGTAGTAGATGCATATTTTTCTGGAACAAAAGTTAAATGGATACTTGATAACGTAGAAGGAGCTAGAGAAAAAGCTGAGAACGGAGAGCTGTTATTTGGTAATATAGATACATGGCTGATTTGGAATCTTACTAGAGGAAAAACATATGTAACAGATTATACAAATGCATCTAGAACGATGTTATATAATATAAAAGAGTTAAAATGGGATGAGAAAATACTAAAAGAACTTGATATCCCAATGTCAATGCTTCCAGAGGTTAAACCATCAAGTCAGGTATACGGACATACTGATCCAAAGACATTTGGTGGAGCTGAGATACCTATAGCAGGTATAGCAGGAGATCAACAAGCAGCATTATTCGGACAAGCATGTTTCAAGGCAGGTATGGCTAAAAACACATACGGCACAGGATGTTTCATGCTTATGAATACAGGCGAAGAAATGGTTCCTTCTAACAACGGACTATTGACAACTATAGCGTGGGGAGTAGATGGAAAAGTTGAATATGCACTAGAGGGAAGTATATTTGTAGCAGGTGCATCTGTTCAATGGCTACGTGATGAGTTAAGATTAATAGACGATGCTAAAGACAGTGAATATTTTGCAACACAAGTTGAAGATACAAACGGAGTATATGTAGTACCTGCGTTTGTTGGATTAGGAGCACCTTACTGGGATATGTACGCAAGAGGTACTATAGTAGGCTTAACTCGTGGAGCAAATAGAAACCATATAATAAGAGCAACACTAGAGTCAATAGCTTACCAAACTAGAGACGTACTTGAAGCTATGCAAGAAGATTCAGGGATAAATCTACAAAGCTTGAAAGTAGATGGTGGAGCAGTAGCAAATAACTTCTTGATGCAATTCCAATCGGATGTATTAGGAGTTCCAGTAGATAGACCAATAGTAGCAGAAACTACAGCTTTAGGAGCAGCATACTTAGCAGGGCTTGCAGTAGGCTTTTGGGAAAGCAAAGAAGAAATAGCTAAGAAATGGGCAGTAGATAAAAACTTTGATCCACAAATGGATGAAGAAGTTAAAGAAAAATACTATGCAGGATGGAAAAAAGCTGTTAAGAGAGCTAGTGCATGGGAAGAAGCAGAGTAATAAGAACAATTAATCAATAGATTAATAGTATAATAATATAAATAGTATTTGGCGTGAGATTAGGAGAAGCCACATGAGTAAATCTAGAGATAGATATAACTTGTGTGGCTTTTTATAATTTTATCAATCAATAAATGTAAAAATTATAAAATTTTAGCTTTAAATAAGGAGGAAAAAGTATGTATGATATAGCTGTAATAGGCGCAGGTATAATAGGTACTTTTGTAGCTAGAGAGCTTTCAAAGTATGATCTTAAAATAGTGTTAATAGAAAAGGATACAGATATAGCGAATGGAACGACTAAGTCAAACAGTGCTATTGTTCATGGAGGATATGATGCAAAACCTGGAACATTAAAAGCGAAGTTAAATGCACTAGGAAACCCTATGTTTAATGATATTTGCACAAAGTTAGATGTACCTTTTAAAAGAATAGGTTCATTAGTAATAGCTACAAATCAAGAGGAAATGGCAAGTGTAAGAGAGCTTTATGAAAGAGGAATAGAAAATAATATTCCAAATATGAGGATACTTGATGGTAAAGAGACTATCGAGATGGAAAAGAATATAAACAAAAACGTAATTGGTTCGCTGTATTCACCAACAGCAGGGATAGTAAGCCCTTGGGAACTAGCGGTAGCTCTTGCAGAGAACGCTGCTGACAATGGAGTTGAAATAAAGCTAGGTAATAAAGTTACAGATATCAAGAAAGTCCAAGAAGGCTATAGTATTGAGATGGAAGATGAGAAACTAGAGGCTAAATATGTAATAAACTGTGCAGGTATATATGCAGATGACATAAACGCAATGGTAGCACCAAGAAGCTTTGATATAAGACCAACAAGAGGTCAGTACAATGTGTTAGACAAAAGTGCAGGAGATATAGTAAATCATGTTATATTCCAAGCGCCAACTAAGGCAGGAAAAGGAACATTAGTAGCACCTACAGTACATGGTAATTTGTTAGTTGGTCCTGATGCGGAGGACTTAGAAGACAAAGAAAATACATCAACATCTAGCGATAGAATTAGTTTTATAAGAGAGAAATCTAAAAAAACAACCGATAAAATTCCTTTTGGAGCGACAATAACAAGTTTTGCAGGACTTAGAGCAAAGCCAAGTACAGAGGATTTCATAATAGAAGAATCAAAAGACGCCAAAGGTTTTATAAATGTTGCAGGTATAGAATCACCAGGTCTTTCAGCAGCTCCAGCTATAGCTGATTATGTTGTAGATATAGTAAAAGAAGTAGCAGGAGATTTGAAAGTCAAAGAGGACTTTATAGACAGTAGAAGACCATTTATAAAGTTTATGGAATTAAGTGATGAAGAAAAAGCTAAACTGATAAAAAAAGATCCACGTTATGGAAGAATAATATGCAGATGTGAAAATATCACTGAAGGCGAAATTGTAGATGTAATAAAAAGAAATGCAGGAGCTAAAACAGTTGATGCGATAAAAAGAAGGGCTAGACCTGGTATGGGAAGATGCCAAGGAGGTTTCTGTGGCCCTAGAGTTATGGAGATACTTGCAAGAGAGCTAGGCATGGATATAAAAGATGTTTTAAAAGATGGTAAGAACTCATATATACTTACAGGAAACACTAAAGAGAATTAGGGATAAGATTTAGGAGGTGACGTTATGATAAAATATGATATTGTTGTCATTGGTGGAGGGCCTGCAGGGCTTGCAGCAGCAATAGAAGCAAAGAAAAATGGAGTAGATAATATATTAGTCATAGAAAGAGATAGAGAGTTAGGCGGAATCTTACAGCAGTGTATCCACAATGGATTTGGACTTCACATATTTAAAGAAGAGTTAACAGGACCAGAATATGCACACAGGTTTATTGAGCAGTTACAAGAGTCTGGAATAGAATACAAATTGGATACAATGGTATTAGAAATAAGTGATGATAGAGTAGTAAGTGCTATTAATACAGTAGACGGCTTTATGAGGATTGAAGCAGGAGCAGTAATATTAGCAATGGGCTGTAGAGAAAGAACCAGAGGAGCAGTAAATATACCGGGAACTAGACCAGCAGGAGTTCTTACAGCAGGAACAGCTCAAAGATTTGTTAATATGGAAGGATACATGGTTGGGAAGAGAGTAGTGATACTAGGCTCTGGAGATATAGGGTTAATAATGGCTAGAAGGATGACGTTAGAGGGAGCTAAAGTATTAGCAGTAGCAGAGCTTATGAGTTTTTCAGGTGGACTTACAAGAAACATAGTTCAGTGTTTAGAAGACTTTGATATACCACTTTTATTAAGTCACACAGTAACAGAGATAAAGGGAAAAGACAGGGTAGAAGGGGTAGTTATAGCAGAGGTTGATGAAAACAGAAAGCCAATCAAAGGAACAGAAAAATACTATGATTGTGACACATTACTTTTATCAGTAGGATTGATTCCAGAAAATGAAATATCAAAAAACGCAGGTATAGATTTAGACAATGTTACATCTGGCCCAATAGTAAATGAAGCTATGGAGACTAGTATAGAAGGTATATTTGCCTGTGGTAATGTCGTACATGTTCATGATTTGGTGGACTTTGTAACAGAAGAAAGTAGAAGAGCAGGTAAAAATGCTGCAAAATTCATTAAAAATAAGATAACGACAGAGAAAGTAGCTAAGACAAATCCGGGCGCAGGAATAAGATATATTGTTCCACAGCTTGTAAGAGTAGAAAACATTGATGATACACTTGATTTATTTATGAGAGTAGACAATGTTTATAAGAATATGCAGATGGTTGTAAGTATAGATGGTAAAGAAATAAAAAGAATAAAGAAAAAGCATTTAGCTCCTGGAGAAATGGAATCTGTCAAAATCAAAAAAGAAGAACTATCTTCTGGATGTGAGATTATTTCAGTTTCATTAGAAAGTGAGGGTGTTTAAATGAATAAAGAAATGATATGTATAGTATGTCCTATGGGATGTCATATAAATGTTGAAAAAAGCGGAGATGAGTATGTCGTAACAGGTAATAAATGCCCTAGAGGAAAAACATATGGTATAAAAGAACTGACAAATCCTACTAGAGTATTGACAACTACAGTAAAAATAAAAGGTGGTTTATTAAATAGATTGCCAGTAAAAACTGTTGATGCAGTACCAAAAGAGTTGTTATCAGAATGTATGAAGGTTATCAACAATGTAGAAGTGACTTCACCAATCAAAGTTGGAGATATTATTGTCAAAGATATATTAGGAACAGGAGTAAATGTTGTTGCATCTAGAAGCATGTAATTTAATATTTTACTAATAGAAAAGTATTAAAAAGAAGTGTGTTTAATTGATTAAGCACACTTCTTTTTTGTGTTAATGATTAAAATATTTGTTTTTTGCTTGAGTGTCATTTTTCTTATATGCAATATATGGAGATGATTTTTTTATTAGTATTTTTTTGATTGGTTTATTTAATAAGTGGATGAACATACGTTTATACCGAGAGGTTTTTTTAGAAATTAAATCATAATAGTCTTTTAAAGTATCTTTTTGAAAATGAAGAATATTTTCTAGATCATCACTATCTAGAAAATAGCCACAGTGAAAGTTTTTTTCAGCAAATGCACCTTTAGGAAAATCTAAAGGGTGTAAACCTAGAAGTTCAAAAGTTTTTTTCAGCATTTCCCTATAGGTAACTCTACAATCTTTTCCTCCACCTAGATTAAAAATCCGACCATTTAAATCCTTAGTTTTTTCAATAGCTCTAACTAATGCATAGCCTGTATCTTTAGTAGTAGCTAATTCAAGACAGGTATCTAAAGGCATTTTAAAAAATAGCGGACTGAGCTTTGTTTTTTCACCCATTATTGCAGAAAATCTAAATATGCTCCAGTTGAGATTTGATTGTTTGATTAGTTTTTCAGAAGTAATTTTTGTAGTGGCATAATAATCATCTTCACCTGGATTAAGAGGATCGTTCACACTTATCCAAGGATTGCTGATTCTATCTCCATATACAGATATAGAAGAAGAGTACAGTAAAAAAGCATGAGGTGAATATTTTTCAAGAGACTCTATAATATTTTTAGTGCCATATATATTGACTTTTTTAGTTAGTAGGATGTTTTCATCAGCAAGAGGAGGGATAATAGATGCAAGATGAATTACAAAATCTACACCAGATGTACATTCATCAACACACGATCTTTTAGAAATATCTCCCCAATATATAGTTATATCATCTGAGTATTTTTTTAACACTTTCATAGTTTCTTTAGTTTTGATATCAAATACCCTAATATCATATATATCTTTTCTTTTGATGAGCTCTTTCAAAGCTTCTTCACCTATAGAGCCAGACGCACCAGTTAGTAAAATAGTCTTTTTATACATCACAAATCATTCTCCTAATCAATTATTGTTGTTATTATTTACATGATGAACAAAAATCAGTAAAAATATGTAATCCAAATTAATAAATCTGGTAAAACAATAAATAAATAGAGAAAACTATATAAAAAAATGCTCTTTACTATATTATATATTAAATAATATTTTTTTGATACAAGCTATCACATATATGTATGGTAGCTCATTGAGATTGTTTTTTATAATTAACTACTTTTTTTAGATATGTATAAGTTTCTTATAATTTTCATTAAACAAAACAATTTGCATAGCCCCTTTTTCAATGCTTTTTAAGAAAAGGTAGACTAAATGAGTAAATAACTCTGAAAATATTAATAAAATATATAATATCAAAAAAACTAAAAAAAAGTTTGAATAACATATTTTTTATGATATAATCAAATAAATAACATAATTAGAAATAAAATACAAAATAGAACATCTATCAATAATATCACATTTTATGTAATAACCATCATATTTAGTGATTATATTTTAAAGGAGGTTTTTTATGTTATTTACAAAAAACAAAATCAAAAAGATTTCATTACTATCAGTGCTTATTTTTTTAATAATTTTTTCTGTACAAGCTTTTGCAATGCCCGATATGGTCTCGGTCAATGTTCCCGATACTAGACAAATAAAAAGCTACTGGTGTTGGTGTGCTACAGGTGTTGCATTATTATCTAGTAAGGACATTCCTGTAACTCAAAATTCTTTCTCAATTGCAGTAAAAGGTAATAGCACAAATAATGAGGGCGGTGATCCAACAGAAATTAAACTGGGGTTAAGTTCTTTTGGCTATAACGCAACTAAAACAGGTATAATGAGTTCAAGTTCGGTTAGAGATACATTAAACAGCGGAAAAGCTATAATAGCAGGTTACCACTATATATATTATGGTGGTGGACATTATGTAGTTATTTCAGGTCATAAAAAATCGAATGATACTCTTGAGGTTATGGATCCTGGTGTTGGCAGAAAAGAATATTATAACTTTGACTATTTTGTGTCTAATTCAGATTGGGAATGGGATGTAAGTCTTTATTAATTTACAAATTATAAGAGGAGGTATTTATTATGAATAAAAAAATTACTATTATTGCGACTTTCTTATTGGTGCTTATACTTTCATCTTTGATTGTTAATGCTGATATCAACAGTAATGATAACGTACCTACCGAAGTTATTCAAGTGGCTAAAGATAATTTTGATAAAATAGTTAATAGAATTTCTGCTGATTTAGCCAAAGAATATAATACTCAGATAGTTAATTCTGATTTCACTTTAGGTACAGGTTATAATATCAGTCATATTAATAATGACATAGATATAAATAAGAATTATGAAAATTTAAAAGATATTACAGTGAATAGTAAAGAGTGGCTTTTTGTAATTAAATATAAAGAAAAATCTGTTTCATATATTAAAGTAGGGTATATAGACAATTCATATAAAGTGTTAATGTATGGTGGAAACGCTGATATGTTTGATGTTTCTCTTGATAATTTTGCAAAGTTAAATTCTAAAGAAATGATTTTATTATCATATATGAATAATTATTATATGTTAAGTGAAGATAATAAAATACTTGAGGTTGCATCTAATAAATCGGCATATATACTAAATAAAGATAAATATGATAATCCTATGTCAGGATCCATTTGTCTAGAAATAATTAAAGAAAATATAAACAAGAGAAATAGAAATGAAGAAACTGTATATAGTTCTTCGAGCTTGATTGATTATTATAGTAAATAATAAGAAGTAGATTTAGATGAAAAATTCAAAATAAATAGCAATAGCATAATAGAAATCTAAGATAATATCTAAAACTAGTAGGTTATACATTTTTATGTGATAACCATTGTATTTAGTGATTATATTTTAAAGGAGGTTTTTTATGTTATTTACAAAAAACAAAATTAAAAAGATTTCATTATTATCAGTGCTCATTTTTTTATTAGTTTTTTCTGTACAAGCTTTTGCAATGCCAGATATGGTCTCGGTCAATATTCCAAACATTAGACAAATAAAAAGTAACTGGTGTTGGTGCGCTTCAGGTGTTGCATTACTATCTAGTAAGAATATTTCTGCAACTCAAAATTCTTTCTCAATTGCTACAAAAGGTAATAGCACAAATGATCAGGGTGCTAGTGCTGATGAAGTTCAATATGGGTTAAGACAATTTGGCTATAACGCAACTCAAAAATCAGGTAGTATGTATTCTAGTTCAGTTAGAAATACATTAAACAGTAGTAAAGGTATAATAGCAGGCTATCGTTACAATTATTATGGTGGTGGGCATATGGTAGTTATTTCAGGTCATAAAAAGTCGGATAACTCTCTTGAGGTTATGGATCCAGGTGTTGGTAGAAAGGAATATTATAATTTTAACTATTTTGTGTCTAATTCAGATTGGGAATGGGATGTAAGTCTTTATTAATTTACAGATTTTAAGAGGAGGTTTTATTATGAATAAAAAAATTATTGTTATTGCGACTTTTTTATTGGTGCTTTTACTTTCATCTTTGATTGTTAATGCTGATATCAACAGTAATGATAGTGTACCTACTGAAGTTATTCAAGTGGCTAAAGATAACTTTGATAGAATAGTTAATATAATTTCTGTTGATTTAGCCAAAGAATATAATACTCAAATAGTTAATTCTGACTTTACTTTAGGTACAGGTTATAATATCAGTCATATTAATAATAACATAGATATAAATAAAAATTACAAAAATTTAAAAGATATTACAGTGGATAGTAAAGAGTGGCTTTTTGTAATAAAATATAAAAACAAATCTGTTTCATATATAAAAGTAGGGGATATAGACAATTCGTATAAAGTGTTAATGTATGGTGGAAACGCTGATATGTTTGATGTTACTCTTGATAATTTTGAAAAGCTAAATTCTAAAGAAATGATTTTATTATCGTATAAGGGTAATTATTATATGTTAAGTGAAGATAATAAAATATTTGAGGTTGCATCTAATAAATCGGCATATATATTAAATAAAGATAAATATGATGATCCTATGTCTGGATCCATTTGTCTAGAAATAATTAAAGAAAATATAAACAAGAGAAATAGAAATGAAGAAACTGTATATAGTTCTTCGAGCTTGTTAGAATATTATTATAATAGATAATAATTTGTAATATATTTAATATGTAAAGCAAAAGTAGATATAAATATTGGTAGGATATTACTCTTAGATGAGTATGACAAGTAAAAGAAAAGAGATGAATTTATGTGATAAAAAATTCATCTCTTTATTATTTCTTATTTACTAGAACTATTAGCAATCAAGATGAGCTACGCTTTTTAGTGTGGCTGATTTTTTAGTAAGGTATAAAACATCAGCTTTATTAATGTTAAATCACAGCTTCCAATGTCGCGGTCAAAAAACAATCTAAGCTTCAAGACTGGTTTTGATATCTCTCTTTTGATTTATGTGATTAAAGCATAGGGTTTTTTGCTATATTATGCTTATTGGTGAGAAACTATCTTAAATTTTTCTTAATAGGTGTCCTGTTCCTAACATACATAAGTAGAAGTGTTGTAGGAATGAGTCCTCTGAAGTCACTTCTTCATAGAAACGGAAATGATTCTTTACTACTTTGATGGTTATTTTTCTATTTGTTGTAAATCGTGTGGTTTCCCATTATTTATTGGTTCAACAATTCATGGTAGTTTAGTTGATATCTTTTTAAGCTTTAAAGCTAGACCTATTACTGCTTATATAAGTTGTGAAAATTAAAGATATTTTTATCACCAAATAATTATTAATTCCCACAAGTGATTTAGTCAACTTTTCAAGCCTGACCCTCAATTCACTCCGATAAAGAATAGGACCCTCAATTCACTCCGATAAAGAATAGTAGTAGACAGTAAGAACAATCTAGTTGTAAAATTTGAAGTAACAAATGCAGGTAATGACAAAAGACAATTAAATATTATGGGAAAAAGCAAATGAGATGAATTATTGTTTGAAAAAGCTATTCTTATTTCAATATATCCAATATTATAGTATCTTTAAACCACTGCAAGGATATTAATAAAATAATATCCTTGCAATAAATTAAAAATATTCTTAGCATATTGCTTTAGGCATAAAGTATATATGCTACATAAAATTATTTTCCGTCTACTGTTTTTACATCCAGTCTATATTGTCCAGAATTCCCTGAAAAATATTCTACTTTTACATAAAAATAATCAAATCCGGAATATGCATATTTCAGCAAAGTAGGGTCTTTTATGGTGATGTATTCATTTTCACCTGCGCCTTTTTTTGATTTACCTATTACTTTTCCATAATAATCAAGAATGTATAAATCATAATCATTACCATCAGGTACTTGTAATTTAAAAGCAAGATAGTCTTTATTAGCTAATTGAACGTGAAGTTTATAAATATCAACTTCATTATTGTCGCTTACACTTCCATTCATTTTTATGCTATCTTGATATGATCCACCAATTCTTGCAGAAACGATAGAACTATTTTTAGCACTCTCATATGAATCAAAAGTATGTTCACTATCATTGTAAGTTGCAAAAGCTATACACCCTATAGACAATATTGTACAGAGAATAATAAAACATGCTAAAAACTTTTTCATTTGTTTTCACCTCCTATATATAAATTTTTTAACAAAATTTATATTAACATATTAGAGATGAAAACCATGTCGAACATTGAGTTTTTAATAAAATTTAATAAAAATGTTAAATTTTATATAAATATATATATTTACATATCTTAGAAATCCTATCCTAAATACTGAAAGAGCATATCTATTATGTTTTCAAATAAGGCAAAAAAAGAAACCGGGGTATCGGTTTCTTTTTTAAGTACAAGGCTAAATTCAACTTGGACATTGTCAGCTGTTGAAGGGCTATTATGAAATTATATAATCAAGGCTATATACAAACCTACTCAAAACGAGACAAAAAAGTCTCATTGACCTCACGTTTTAACTGATCAAACACGTCTTTGACAGTTTCGATTTTACTGGACAAATAAGCATTGCTACCAACAAATATAAGGCCTTTATCAACATTTCCTTTTACTGCGTTTATAAGCTTGTCAGTGATACAGTAAGGTATTTTACTAGGATCACAGCCAAGTAAGCAGTGGTAGCATTTTGTTATTTTATCTATAGAGTCTAATTCAAGTTGCTTAATAAAATTATTTTTGATAGCTCTTGCTGGCATTCCAACAGGGCTTTTCACGATAACAATATCATCTTTAGAAGCATCAATATAAGCTTGCTTGTAGTTTCTATGAGCATCACATTCTTCAGTGGTCACAAAGCGAGTTGACATTTGTACACCTGACGCACCGTTATTTATGTGGATTGCTATATCTTCACCAGTATATACTCCACCAGCAGCTATAACAGGTATATCTATATTAATATCTTTAACATAATCTACAATACTACTTACTATCTGCTTTAAATCAATGTTTGTATCAAGTTCATCTACAGAAAATCCAAGATGACCTCCAGCTTTTGGACCTTCTACTATGATTGCATCTGGATAACGGTCGTGTTTTTTGAGCCATCTTTTAACTATTATTTTTGCTGCTCTTAGAGAAGAAACTATAGGTACTATTTTCACATTAGAACCTTTAACAAGTGCTGGAAGTTCAGTAGGCAAACCTGCTCCAGAAATTATAACGTCAACTTTTTCTTTGACAGCTGTTTTTACTATTTCCGCATAGTTTTTCATAGCTACCATGATGTTAACTCCTATAGCTCCATTACTAGTAAGTTCTTTCGCTTTTTTTATCTCTTTACTTAAAGCTCTTAAGTTTGCACTAAGAGTATTAGTTTTAAAATCAGATTCATCGTAGCCTATTTGAGCAGCAGATATAACGCCTAATCCACCTTCATTAGATATAGAGGATGCTAAACTAGATCTAGATATACCTATTCCCATGCCTCCTTGTATAATAGGCAGACGTAAATTTATATTTCCTATATTTAAACTAGGTAATTTCATCACAAAAACTCCTTTTTAAATTATTTTGATATTCAAAGTATTATTTTAATAATAGCATATTATTTGTATTATGTCATTATTATTCATATCTTATTAGTTTGTGAAAAAATATTATATAAGAAAATAAGGGACTTGACATCCCGAAGATTATTGATTATAATGCAAATAAAGACTAAATAAGGAGTGATATGGAGTGATGGGGAAGTATTATACAGTTGACCAAGTATCAGATATGCTTGATATGCATCCTAAAACAATAAGAAAGTTTGTAAGAGAAGGAAAACTAAAAGCAAATAAAGTTGGCAAACAGTGGAGAATAACTGGACATGATTTAAGTGTATTTATTGAAGGAAAAAAAGATGTAAAAGATATTAACAACCAACCAACACAGGAAAAGGTAAATACAAAAAAAGTACGTGTTTCTACTGTTGTTGATATTTATGTATCAAATATGGAAGAAGGCAATAACATATCTAATATGCTAATGGCTGCAATGAACAATAAAGACCCTAAGTATGGACCATCAAACATGAGTGTACAGTTTATACAAAGTGAAAATATTACTAGAATAATGCTAAGTGGAAGCGTATTATTCATAGAAACAATGCTACAGTCAATAGCGGTGTTGTCAGGTGATAGTTAATATTATATTAGAAAATAAGGAGACTGTTTATTTTGGTTGTATCATACCAACAAAGCAGTCTTTTTTTCAATATAGATGCCATAAAACATCAAAGATGTAGAACTTTACAAACAACAGAATATAAAATATAATAAATGATAACAATAATCATTATTATAGGGGGATAATATGGAAGCTAATATATCAAGTGCGTACAAATCATCTAAAAATATATATGATAGTGTATTGACAAAGGGGAATTTTTGGGCAAAGCTTTATAATAATATTTTTTGGAATGTTGATGATATTGATATAGCAGATAAAGTTCTAAACTTTTTACCAAATGATTTTGATGGTAAACTGCTAGATGTCCCAGTTGGAACAGCAGTATTTACCCATGAAAAATATAGAAAACTAAAAAAAGCACATATAATAGCATTAGACTTTTCTAATGAAATGCTTGAAAAAGCAAAAATAAGACTCAATTCTAATACTAAATGTATGCAAGGAGATGTTGGAGATTTACCATTTGATGACGAGAATTTTGATGTAGTACTTTCTATGAATGGATTTCATGCATTTAAAGACAAGCAAAGTGCATTTTCTGAGACTGTTAGAGTATTAAAAAAAGGTGGTATGTTTATAGGATGTTTTTATATAAGAAAGGAAAAATTACTGACTGATTTTGTAGTAAACAATGTTCTATCAAAAAAAGGTTGGTTTACACCACCTTTTTATACCAAGGGAGAATTAACTTATATATTAAGGAGTATGTATTCAAATGTAGAGATACACAATGATAATGCAATAGCTTGGTTTAAATGTATAAAGTAAGACAATATAATAATCAGATACAAATCTTTGTTATCAAACAATAGGGCTAAACATAAGCTATAACAATTAGTTCTATTGTTTTATTTTTGAGAGGATGTTAAAAATGAGTAATCTAAATAAAGAATCTTTTTATCTTAATCAAATATCAGCGCTTTCAGAAACTAATGAATACTATCGAAAGTACACGATATTACCACAGTATGGAAGCGGTACGTATACTATATATGAAATTATGCCAGGTATTAAATTGAGTATTAATGAATTTGCAATGAAAAAGAAAACAATCAACGAATCTGATGAATATGAAACTTTTTCTAAACCTATTTTGAAAATAAACTACTGCATAGATGGAAAAATGCTCGCTTACAATAGACAAGGCAAAGCTTGTATTGCTGGAGAAAATAGTATAGCGTATTTTACAGGAAAAGAAAACATTTTTACAGTCGAACATTTTAATAAAAACTATAAAAGCATTACGTTATGTGGATATATAGACGAGATAATTGATATATTAAATTATGCATTTCAAATAAAACCTGAGAAGATTACAAAGTTCTGTAAATGTATAAATAATAAAACTGAGTTTGTGGTAGCCAGCAGTAATAAAATAGCTACGGATTATATATATGAAATCATAGATGCTATTAATAAAGGGGAAAATGATAAGTTGCGTATCAAGGCTATCGAGTTGTTGCTATTTGAATTGAGGAATATTGATACAACTATTAATAAAAAACATGTTTATTATAATCGCGTAGTAATAGATAAAATACGAAATGTTCATGAATTTATAATAAATAATTTAGATGAAAAAATAACTGTTAAGCAATTAAGTAATGATTTTGATATATCATTAGATACATTAAAGAGAGGGTTTAAAAAACTATACTCAAAAAGTGTATATTCATATATAAAGAAATCTAGATTGCAAAAAGGAAAAAAACTATTACAAACTAGCGATAAGAGAGTTACGGAGATAGCACTAATTTGTGGTTATAGTAACCATCATAGCTTCAGCAAAGCTTTTAAAGAAGAATATAAGATCACACCTAGAGAAGTAAGAAAAACAATACTATAAACATATAAAAATTCAAAAATAAACCAATTGCTTTTTAGACACTTTTTGCCCTTTTTGCGTAAGAAAGAAACTATGCTTTGTGTTAAACTAAGTTAGTCAATGAACATGGCTTAAAGCTTTAGTATCAAAAACAGTAAATGGGAGGTGTCAAAATGGCTAGATATTTATTCGGCAAAGTAGCAAGTCTTATAATAGTACTACTAGGTGTTACAATGCTATCATTTGCACTAGCTAATATATCAGAAGTTGACCCTGCTCAAGCACAGGCTAGAAGAAACACGGCAAATCCCACAACAGAGCAAATAGAAGAAATAAGGGAAGAAATGGGGCTAAATTTACCAATATACAAACAGTATCTAAAATGGGTAAAGGATTTTATAAAAGGAGATTTAGGAACATCATTAATATCAAAAAATCCAGTAGCAGTAGATATATTAAAAAAAATACCAGCTACATTATCAATAGTTGGAATGGGTGTTCTTTGGATTATCGTTATAACACTACCAGTAGGAGTAATACTAGCAATAAAAAAAGACAGTTTTTTTGATCATGTAATGAGAATGATAACCATTTTCGGTATTTCTATTCCTAATTTTTGGCTTGGCTTTATGCTATTAGTTTTGTTTGCTATAATTATACCTGTTTTTGATGTGGTTGATTATGGTTCATTCAAAAGTTTAATATTACCTTCATTAACATTAGCTATACCTATCATATCATCGTCTATTAGATTGTTCAGATCTACATTAATCTCAAATATGAATAGTGATTATATCACCTATGCAAAAGCAAGAGGTCTCTCTAATTTTACAATATTAAAGCACCTTTTAAAAAATTCACTTTCACCAATGATAACCTTACTCTTTCAGAATTTAGGGTACATGATATCAGGAAGTGCTATTGTTGAAAGCGTCTTTTCGTGGCCTGGGCTGGGAAGACATTTAGTTGGTGCTATTATTGGTAGAGATTTACCTACTATAAATGGATGTGTTTTATTAATGGGAGTAGTATTTGTAGTTTGTAATCTGATCGCAGACATATTAAATGGTATGATTAACCCTAGACTATTAAGCGAAATGGAGGAGTGCTAATGGCAAAGAATATTCTAAGCAATAAACAAGCATTAATTGGTATAATCATAGTAATTTTTATAACATTGATTGCTATCTTAGCTCCATATATAGCGCCAAATGATCCAAATGAGATAAATCCTTCTTATAAGTTTGCAAAACAAAGCAAGCTATATCCACTAGGGGGAGACCAACTAGGTAGATGCGTGTTATCACGACTAATCTACGGAGCAAGGTATTCTTTAGGGTTAGCAGTACCAGCGTTATTAATTTTAGCTGTTATCAGTACTATTGTAGGGACATTGTCGGCTTATATAGGAGGGAAAATAGATAAATTTTTTGCTATAATTTGCGATATATTCATGGCATTTCCACCACTGATAATTGTATTATCACTGATGGGATCATTAGGGCAAGGTGTTATGAATATCTTAGTGGCTGTGGTATTTTCAATGTGGGTATGGTTTGCAAGAGTTATTCGTAGCTATGTGCTTGTTGAAAAAAGAAAGGGATATATAACAGCTTCTAAGATAGCAGGGTGTAGTGATTATAAGATAATAACAAGGCATATTATTCCAAATATATTACCACAACTCATTGTATATTTTAGCACAGGTATTGCATTGATGATACTTATGATTTCAGGGTTTTCGTTTTTAGGTCTGGGACTTAAAGCCGGTACAGCCGAATGGGGAGCAATGCTTAGTAATGGAAAAGCATATTTGTACACACATCCATCATTGCTAATTTATCCAGGAACGTGTATTTTGGTTACAGCGACAGGATTTAATCTATTTGGTGAGGCTGTTAGAGATGTAATATCACCTCAGAATAATTAGTGTTTTTATTTAAACCTTAATTATATATAGGCGTAATAACCAATAAAAGAGGAGTTGGAATTGGAAGGTCAATGATAATGACGATCAATATCATAAATTAGGAGGTGGTAATCATAAGTGTATTGAATATAAAAGATTTGACAATAACGCTAGCTAAAAACAGAAAAAAACTTGTACAAAATGTAAGTTTTAAACTAGAAAAAGGAAAAGTTCTAGGGGTAATAGGAGACAGTGGAAGTGGTAAATCACTTACTTGTAAAGCAATAATGCAATTATTGAATAACAATATATTTAATATAGAAGGCTCTGTTAAATATCAAGGCGAAGATATGTTGAAAATGAGCAAAAAGAAAGTTAGATCAATTATAGGAAAAGATATATCTATAATAATGCAAAATCCTATGACAGCTTTTGATCCTGTTATGAAAATTGGCAAACAACTTATTGAAACTATAAGAGCTCATACAAATTTATCGAAAAAACAGGCTTATGACCTTAGTGTAAGTCAACTTAAAGCCATGAATTTAACTAGAGTGACGGAGATAATGAATAGTTATCCTCATGCTTTAAGTGGAGGTATGTTACAGCGAATTATGATTGCTTTATCACTTGTTTTAAAACCTAAAATAATAATAGCTGATGAAGCAACAACGGCGCTTGATGTAAAAACTCAGTCTATTATATTAGAGCAATTTTTGGATATTAGTAACAAAGGCATTAGATTGATGGTTATATCTCATGACTTTGGTGTTATAGCACAAATAGCAGATGATGTAATAGTTATGAAAGATGGTAAAGTAATTGAGAGTGGCAGTGTTAATCAAATTTTTTATCATCCAAGTAATCCATATACGAAAGAGCTTCTAAAGGCAAGATTACTTACTGATGAGGTGAATTATGCTTAGCTTAAAGAATGTTGATAAACATTATAGTAGAAAAGATAAAAAAGGAAAAAAAACTATAATTAAAGCTGTTGAGAATGTTTCATTAACAATAAGAGAGAATAAAAGCTATTCGTTAGTTGGGGAAAGTGGATCGGGCAAAAGTACACTTGCTAGACTAATGGCGTTTATAGAATCTCCTACAAAGGGACAGATTATGATAGATAATCAAGATTTATCGAAATTGAATAAAGAACAGTTAAGATTAAAAAGAGTAGATATACAGATGGTTATGCAAGATGGACAGAGCTCTCTTGATCCAAGGGTTAAAATATATGATAGTATAGCAGAACCAATAAGAAATTTTGAAAAAACAAATAAAAAAGATGAAAGACTTAGAGTGGAGAGTTTAGTAAACAAGGTTGAGCTTTCTATGGATATTTTAGATAGATTACCTCATGAATTGAGTGGGGGCGAGCAGAAACGTGTTTGTATAGCTAGAGCAATAAGTATAAATCCTAGATTAATTATTTTTGATGAAGCTGTAAGTGGGCTAGATGTTACAGTTAGGAAGAAAGTACTTAATTTGCTTTTGAAGCTTAGAAGTGAAATCAAAAGTTCATATTTGTTTATCACTCACGATATAGATGTTGCATTATACATGTCAAAAGATATATCAGTTATGAAAGATGGGAAAATAGTTGAAAAGATTGAAAATATAAAATCGCTTAGAGATTTTAAACACGATTATTCTAAAATTTTAATAAATGCTCTTCCCCCTAAAGTACCTAGGAGTAAAACAAGAAAATAAATGTAAAAAGGAGAAAAAATTATGGCAAGAAAATTATGTGTAATATGTATAACAATGCTTATGGCAATGATATTAATAGTTGGTTGCTCGGATGATGCTCAAGTATCTAATAACGACAAAGACAGTAGTAATACAGAGCAGTCTAATGAGAAGCAGAATAATGATGTAAAAAAAGTGAAAGAGATTACTTTGTGTGAAAATTTTGGATTTAGCGAAGGATTTTATACAGTTTTTACACCAGGAAACAATATGAATCATGGTGTAAGCTATTATCTTGACAACTTTTATGAAACGCTTGTAGAATACGAAAATGGAAAGATAATACCAGCTCTTGCTAAATCATGGACCATATCAGAGGATGGTACTGTTTATACATTTAAGTTAGTTGAAGGTGTAAAATTCTCTGATGGCACGGATTTCAATGCAAAGGTTGTAAAAAAGAATTTAGAGATGATTCCTAAATTATTAGGTGACTATAACGGTTCATTTGGGTTAGTTACAACACTTTTTGAAGAATTAAAAATCGTTGATAATTATACAATTCAGATTAAACTAAAAACACCTTATTATGGAGCATTACAAGACTTTGCTAAACCAATGCCTATGAGTATGATGTCATTAGATGCTTTTAATGAAGATGGTACGTTATCTGATAAACTTTTATCTCATACATTAGGAACAGGACCATATATGTTTGAAAAACAACAAAATGGCAATTTATATACTTTTGTCAGAAATCCGCTTTATCATGGGCAAAAACCTGATATTAATAAATTTAATATAAAGGTTATTCCAGATAATGAATCAAAGATATTAGCACTAAGAAAAGGCGAAATAGATATGATATTTGGATGCAGTAAATTATCTTATGATTCAATAAAAGAATTTTCGCAAAATGACAAATTCACAACTAAAGTATCTAAAGAAAGTTTAAAGACTAGAATTATTGGTTTTAATTTAGACAAAGAACCTTTCAATGATAAGAATCTTAGAGTAGCTATAAGTCATGCTATAGACAAACAAAGCATTTGCAATAATTTATTTTATGGCTATGAAACAGTAGCACATAGTTTTTTTAATAAATCGTTACCTTACTGCAATGTTGATACTGAGCCTTACAATTATGATTTGGAGGAGGCAAAAAATATACTAGAGAAAGCAGGATGGGTTGACACAGATGGCGATGGAATTAGAGAAAAAAATTCAAAACCTTTAGTAGCTGAGATATTATATAAAACTGGAGAAGGTTCCTCGGATGAAATTTCATTAACAATATCATCATATTTTAAGCAACTAGGAATAGATGTAAAAGTTACTGGGTTAGATTTACTAGCATGGTACTCAAGGGTTCAAGAAGGTAATTATACAGTTGTATACAGAGAAACATATGGAATACCCTTCGATCCTTTTACAGGTATAAGTAATATGAACTCAGATATTATGGTGGATCATAGTTATGCTCAAGGATTAGCTCATTTAAAGGATGGTAATGAAATTATATCTCAATTATCAACATCAGTAAATGAGGAAGATATACAAAAAAAATATAATTATATATTAAAAGAAATACATGCTAATAATGCGTATGTACCGATTTCAGAAATGAAAGAGTTAACTGTTTATAGTAAAGAGAAAATAGCAAATTATAAATTCGACGGACAGCCATCAAATTTCAATATAGCAAATATTACATTAAAGTAATAGGGAGGTAAAGAAATGAGTTCATTCAAGAAAGCTTTTAAATACGCAAATGAACATAAGAACAAGGTCTATATAGCTATGATTCTTATTTTCTTAAGTGTAATAGTGGGCATGATTCCGTATATAATAACCTATGATATAATACTGAGATTTATAGAAGATAACAACGTAACGATAGGGTATTTGGCTATTATGTCAGGTGCAATAATTATCTGCCTCTTACTAAAAACTTATCTTTATTTAAGAGGACTAGCATCATCACATGAAGCAGCTTACGATACGCTTATGGGTATGAGGATTAATTTTGCAAATAAGATGACTAAACTACCGCTCGGTGATATAGCCGCAAAAGGAACAGGAACATATAAGAAAAATTTTATAGATGATATTGAAAATGTAGAAGCATTGATTGCCCATATGATTCCAGAGGGTATTCCGTATGTAATAATACCAATCATAGTGTATATTATATTGTTTATATTAGACTATAGACTAGCACTGTTAGCGATGGGGTCTATACCTATAGGGATGTTAGCAATGGGAATGATGATGAAAACAGGTATAAAAAGAATGGTACCATATTATGAAGCATCACAAAAAATGAACTCGAATATAGTAGAGTATATCACAGGGATGGAAGTTATTAAAATATTCAATAGAACAACTAATTCGTATGAGAAGTATGTATCTTCTGTTAAAAATTATAAAAAATATACCCTAGCATGGATAAGAGATTCATGGACTTATATGGCCATATATGGAACAGTCTTGCCATGCACAGTTATTTTATTAGTTCCTTTTGGAAGTATGTTATATATTAAAGGAACACTCGAATTAGCACCATTTGTGTTTTCCATACTTTTGTCTATGAGTATTGGTATTCCATTAGTTAAACTAGTAGAGTTTTTCCCTATTATACCTAATCTAAAATATAAAATAGAACAACTCGAAATGACATTTGAAGGGGAAGAATTAAGTATTGATGATAAAAAGTTACCTATAAAGAATCATAATGTAAACTTCAATAATGTAACTTTTGCGTATGATAAAAGAGATGTAATTAAAGAGGTTTCATTTATGGCAAAAGAAAACACAGTAACAGCAATAGTTGGAGAATCTGGAAGTGGCAAGAGTACACTAGCAAAGCTTTTAGTCCATTTTTGGGATGTTAAAGAAGGGGAGATCACTATTGGTGGAGTTAATATTAAGCATATTTCATTTGAACAATTGATGGATTTGATAAGCTATGTTTCTCAAGATACGTTTTTATTTAATACATCGATAATAGAAAATATACGTATGGGTAAACCAAATGCAACAGATGAAGAAGTTATAGAAGCTTCCAAGAAAGCAATGTGCCACGAGTTCATTATGAATATGAAGGATGGATATTTTACAAAAGCAGGTGACTCAGGAGATAAACTTTCTGGAGGAGAAAAACAAAGAATAACTATAGCTAGAGCCATACTTAAAAATGCACCTATAATCGTTTTAGACGAAGCAACCGCATTTACTGATTCGGAAAATGAAGACAAAATTCAAGAAGGATTAAACAAATTGATTGGAGGAAAGACACTTATTGTAATAGCTCACAGATTATCAACTATAGTGGAAGCTGACAAAATTATTTTAATGGATAATGGTAAGTTACTTTCAGAAGGAATCCATGAAGATATGCTATCTAAATCCAAGAAATATAAGGATTTATGGGATGCACATATTGAGACAATAAGCTGGGACATCAATGTAAAGGAGGTACAAAATGCTTAATATAGTGAAAAGACTTTTAAAACTTGCAGATAACTATGCTAAGAACTTAAAAATAGCATTTGTAATAAGTATCTTCGAAGGTATGTTTTCAAAAGTACCAATTATGGTAGTGTTATATGTAATAGTGAAAATGCACAGGAATGCTATAACAATAAGAGATGCATGGATATCTGGTATAGCTATAATCACGAGTGTTATTATAACTGCATTGTTAAGAAGGATAGTAGATCATTTTCAAAGCGGTACTGGTTATGAAATTTTTGAGAGAGAAAGAATGAAAATTGGAGATAGGTTGAAGAGATTGCCAATGGGGTATTTTTCTGAGGGTAATATAGGGAATGTTATGGCAGTTATTACTTCAGATTTAGTATTTATTGAAGAACATTCAATCAGGACACTTTCAAAGATAGTTACAGGATATATAAATATGATTATTGGAGTTATAATGTTAATGTTTGTAGATATAAGACTATCAATAATCACTATAATCACTCTAATTGTGTCTGTTGTCATGTTAAATAAGTTACAAAAAGTAAGTGTAAGAAACTCAGAGTTACGACAGTGGACTCAATCAAGATTAGTAAGTTCAGTATTAGAGTATGTAAAAGGAATAACCGTTATAAAATCATTTAATATGACTGGAGAAAAAGGAGATAAAATAAATAGAGAATTCAAAAAGTACAGGGATGTATCTATAGATTTTGAAAAAGAGCTTGTTCCGTCTCTAAGGAACTTTGAAAATTGCTTTGCTATAGCAACAGGAGTAATAGTATTTATTACAGCTTATTTTACACTAAATGGTGAATTAGATATGTCATTTATGCTTGCAATGCTTATCTTTGTATTTCAGTTGTTTTTGCCTTTTAAAGTACTTGGAGATGTATCAGCGATTGTTAGAATAATGGAAACTTGTTTAGATAGATATGACTTAATAATTAATGAGAAGATTATAGATGAAGATGCAAGAGATATCACACTTAATAGCTATGATGTTGAGTTTAAAAATGTATCATTTGCGTATGAAAAAGAAAATATACTGCATGATATTTCATTTAAAGTCTCACAGAATACCATGACGGCATTAGTAGGGAAATCAGGATGCGGTAAGACAACAATAGCCAATTTAGTAGCAAGATTTTGGGATGTACAAAAAGGTACGGTTAGTATAGGGGAAAAAGATGTTAAAGAAATGACTTGCGATAGTCTTCTAAGGAATATCAGTATGGTTTTTCAAAATGTGTATCTTTTTAATGACACTGTTATAAACAATGTAAAGTTTGGAAAACCAGATGCAACTAAGCAAGAAATTATACAGGCGTGTAAAAAAGCACGATGCCATGATTTTATCATGAAGCTAGATAATGGGTATGACACTGTAGTAGGAGAAGGTGGATCATCTTTATCGGGAGGAGAAAAACAGCGTATATCTATTGCAAGAGCTATACTTAAAGATGCCCCAATAATATTATTAGATGAAGCAACTGCAAGTGTTGATCCAGATAACGAAAAGCACATACAAAAAGCTATCAATGAACTAGTAAAAGATAAAACACTCATAGTAATAGCACATAGATTATCTACAATCAAAAATGCAGATCAAATATTGGTTATAGACAACGGTAAAATAATGCAGAGTGGTACACATGAGAAGCTTATAGATAAGAATGGGCAGTATCAAGATTTTTGGAAAAGAAGAACAAAGGCTAGAAGTTGGAAAATAAGTAAAATTGCAAATTAATTTATTATAAAGGGGGATAAAGAGATATGGATGAAAATAGAAAATATTTGCTTACAATGAGCATGAGAAAGCTTTTTACAAAGCTTGCTATACCGGGAATGATAGGTATGTTGGCAGTTGGACTATACAATATGGTAGATGCTATATTTGTTGGACAGCTAATAAACAGTGAAAGTGTTGGAGCTATAACAATGGGCTACAATATAGTATTGGTAAATCAGGCTATACTTACTTTTTTTGCAACAGGAGCGGTATCAATATTATCTAGAGCAATAGGGGAGAAAGACCAAAAAACTATAGATAAGTTATTTGGAAATGTATTTTGGAGTGTAGCAATTTTATCGCTATTGTTAACGGGGGTAGTTTATTTTAATGCTTCAGGATTACTTAAATTTATAGGAGCAAAAAATGAGATATTGAATCTGAGTGAAAGATATATTAAAATCATATCTTTAGGCTTTATATTTGGGGGAGTAGGGCCTGCACTTAACATGCTCATACGTGGTGAAGGTAGAATGAAAGCTGCAATGAAAATAGTATTTATAGGTATGATTATAAATATTATACTAGATCCTATATTCATAAGTGTATTTGATATGGGTATAGAAGGTGCAGCAGTAGCAACAGTATTAAGTCAGTTTATATATTTAATAGGAGATATAGTATATTTTAAATATGGAAAAAGTGTTATTAAACTTACAAGGAATAGTTTTAAAGTGTCATTTGATATACTACCTAAAATGGCTGGCGTTGGATTTTCAGCAATGCTAATGCAGATTATGTCAGCTGCACAATTAGCAATTTTACTAAGATTTATGTCCTCATATGGAGGAGACAATAGTGTTATTATTATAGGAGCTGCTCAAAGAATTATGATGTTCGCTTTCATACCAATGTGGGGAATAGGTCAAGGCTTACAACCTGTACTTGGTGCGAATTTTGGGGCTAAAAATAATACCAGGGTAAAGGACGCATTCAAAACATTTACCAAAATAGCTAGTGGGATATCAATAGCTTTTTGGTTAGCATTTATGATATTACCTAAATTTATATTAAGTTGGTTTATTACAGATGAAGGATTGATTGCTATGGGTGCTAGTAAGTTTAGAATGTACTTGTGTGTGTTCTTATTGTACGGATTTATGATAACATCCATTACACTATTCCAAGCTTTAGGAAAGGGAGGAAAGGCTGCGATTATAGTTGTGGGAAGACAGATATTGTTTTTTGTACCGATAGCTTTATTATTACCAAGATTTATAGGCGAGATAGGAGTGTGGCTATCATTACCAGTAAGTGATTTACTTACAATCATATTAGCAGTTATATTTACTATAACTGAATTCACAGCATTTAATAAAAATATTAGATCTACAAAAGTGATACATCAATAAGAGATATGATATAATACATACATAATGTAAATATTTGGAGGATGATATGTATTATAAAAAGTTAAAAAAATTAATAACTGTAGTATTTTTAGTAACTATAGTTGGATTAACAGGGTGTAATGATAAGCCAATAAATAAAGATATTAGTAAAGATGCTGAAAATAAGGATAGTGTTATTAGATTGATAGAATTTGATGATGAACAAAAAGAAATCATACGAGGGTTAGGAAACAATCCTAATAATATTTTTTACTTTAAGTATTCAAATGTACCGAAGGAGCTTAATTGGTTAGAGATGAGTGTTACTCACTATGAAAAAGGAAAATTAGTAACAGACAAATTATTACGTACAAGTAATCAAATATCATCAGAAGGTAAGATATTATGTATGTTTAAAAGAGAAGATGGCAATCTTAGAATTACTCTTGACGGAGGAACTTTAGTTAGAGCAAATTCAATAAAAAATTGCATAATATATAATAAGCCAAATACAAAAACAATCAATATCAAGCAAGATGAAGAATTTATATTAGGTGTTAGAATAGTAATAGAAGATGAAAAGCAAGGAAAAGTAAATGAAGCAAAACTTTTAGATGAAAAAAAATATAAAGAATTATCTAAAGTCGGTGCTGTTTATGTAGTAAGGGGAAAATTTATTAATAATAAGGAGTAATAAGGAACATTTGGTTAAAGGTTGAAAATAACAGATCTTCAGCCTTTTTTTTATTCAATCAATTACACTTAAGTTCCACAAAGTATTATAAAATACCAAAAAGAGTATTGACAAAAGTTAAATATAGGACTATAATGCATTATGAGGAGTGTAATATAATACTAAATGGAAGGAGTAATAATATGGCTAAATCAATTTTTAAATCTAATGAAGGTAAAAAAGCGATTATAAAACACTACGAAACAACAATGGAGCTATGGCCTTTACCGTATGAAGAAGAATATATCAATACACGCTATGGAAAAACTTATGTAGTAAAAAGTGGAGATATTGCAAAACAGCCGTTGATTTTAATACATGGTAGTTGTAGTAACTCTTCAATGTGGATTGGAGATGTCTTAGAGTTAAGTGAACATTATTATGTGATAGCGATAGATATAATAGGAGAAGCAGGAAAAAGCGATGAAAATAGATTAAATCTAAAAAGTGATGAGTATGCGTTGTGGATTAAGGATATATTAGACAGTCTAAATATATCAAAAGCAATATTTATGGGTAACTCATTAGGGGGTTGGATGTCGCTCAAATTTGCAATAACTTATCCAAATAGAGTCTCTAAATTAGTACTACTAGCGACTTCTGGTATAGCACCTGCAAAGATATCTTTTTTGTTTAGATCTATAACTCTTTTGATGATGGGGGAAAGAGGTTTTAAAAAATTAAATCAGATTGTATATGGAAGTGATGATGTTCCTATTGAAGCTATTGAAGCATCTAGCTTGATAGCAAATAACTTCAATCCAATGGTTGGAGCGTTGCCTGTTTTTACAGATGAAGAAATGAGTAAAATTAAAAATCCAGTGTTGTTTATTGGTGGAGAAAATGATGCATTATTACCTACTAAAAAAACATCTGAGCGTTTGTTGAAATTACTTCCTAAAGCAAAAACTAAAGTTATCAAGGATAGAGGGCATGTTATATTTGGCGTTACTAAAGACATAGTTAAATTTTTAAGAGAATAGGAGGTTTGAGGATGTTTTTTGATAAAAGAGGGCAATCCAAGATTGCGATTGTTCAGAATAATATAGATAATATACAAGCGGCAATAGATGTTATGGGAAATGCAGCTTACAATGGATGTGACAAGGTACTCATATACAAAGAGAACTTACCAGAAAAATTCTTTGATTTAAAAACTAGACTTGCAGGAGAGATGTTGCAAAAATTTGTTAACTATAAGATGAGAGTTGCAATCGTAGGCGATTTTTCTATTTACAAAAGCAAAAGTCTTAGAGATTTTATATACGAGTGCAATAATGGAAACAATATATTCTTTAAGGATACTTTGGAGGATGGTTTAAATACGCTTCACAGTAAATAATCTTGTGAAGGCTATCACAATCTTTTTTAAAGGTAATTTGATAATAGAGCTATTAATGTACTGGCAAGACGAATTGAAATGCTTATATGGTAATCGTATAGAGGAGCATTCTATGCTATGTAAAGATAGCCACAAGGGTTATACGCATTTGCTATGGAATTGGAACATAAGAATTATAAGAGGGAGACATAAAAAGGATTTATACCATATTCAGCGCATCAACAGATTTCACTCTAATTTAAAAAGATAATGAGTAGTTTAATGGAGTTGCAACAAAATATCTAAATAACTACATTAAATGGAATAAGTAGATAACTACATTTAGCACAGATAAAGAAACTCTAAAAATTAAAACTTGATAATTCACAGTTATATACCTCGTAGTTTTACTATGGCAAATGGTTTCAGGTGAAATAACCGTTATTTGTATAAATTCAATATTCTTTACATTATTACTGAAAATATGACCATAAATTATGTATAATAAGAATATAAAGTATTGAACAATCGTATTATTATGCGAGTGAATTATTTATTAAACTGCTCGATAAATTAGAATTTGGAGGTTAATCATGAAAAAATGGTACAATGAGGAGTACGAATTTGAAATTGAGGTAACTGGGTTTCTTCGCAGTGACCATACAGAGAGGTACTGCCGAAACGGTGAGGAAGTGGGAGATAGGTATACTTGCACCTATGGCTGTCCCGTAAATTCGGATGGACAAGGTATCTGTTCCAAAGTTATGATGGTTATGTTTCCAATCATGGAGTCGGTGAGAAGTGGTGGAGATTTAGAGAACATTGGTGGCAATAGTAAATATAGCAAGGATATTGTATGCCCGGATGGCTGTGTCATTTTCAGGCTGAAGGCAAAAAAACTTGATAATGAGAATTTTTATAAGGGGAAGTTTTTTGATTAGTTTTGATTGTTATTGAGGTAAAACGATATATATATTTCTATGAGCAATCTTAATTAGGATTAAGAAGTAAAGTGGACAAATAATTTGTCCACTTTTATGTGTTCTATTATCAACACTGGTTTAAAACAGTGTTTAATTTTGAAAAACGGATATGCTTCTTAGTCAATTTGGGTTAGTATTATTTTTTTACTAAACCAAAGGTATATCGTTTCATACATACAATTCCCATAATAACTGTAGTAATCTCAGCAAATATTACCACCATCCAAATACCTTGATCTCCAAATATCATTGGGAATAATACTAGTCCTATGATTATAGCTATAAGGCTTCGTGTCGTCGCCAGTAAACCAGATAATACTGGTGAGTTTACAGCGGTATAATAAGTTGTTAAAGTTATATTTATCCCACTCAATACAAATGCAAATGCATAAAAATTTAATATATATGTGGCCATTTCAATAGTTCCTTGTTCTTTAACAAAAATACTAGCTATACCTTTACCAAAGATAAGTGAAACTAGGCATAGAACTATACCAGCAATAAAATTTGTATATATGGAGATATTTCTCAATTTTTTAACTCTTTTAAGTTTATTAGCACCTAGATTAAAACTTATAGCAGATTGAACAGCTTCTGCAAATCCATAAAATATTGATGTTGAAATTGTTGTTATTTGAAGTGCTACTGCATATGCTGCAACACCATGTAACCCGATTTTTTTAATTATTATTATGTTATATATGAATCCTGCAATTGATGCTGCAGCCATACTCAATAATTCTGATGATCCATTAAATAACATTGCCCATATTTCTTTTATTCTAAAAACGGGAAATGAAAATTTCCAGGATGATTTGAATTTGATAATATAAATCATAAGTGTCCAAGGAATCAGTTGTGAAACTCCAGTTGCAAGTGCAGCACCTTTCATCTTCCATCCTAAAATACCAACTAACAAATAATCCAAAAATATATTTATTACTGTTCCACTAAGTACAATTACTACTACTTTAACAGGTTTTCCATCTAATTTTAAGAAATATGAAAAAGCAAAGGTTAATAAAAATGGTAGGAAAAAAAGAGCTAATGTTTTTATATAATCAACTACAAGTTCTAATACTTCTCCTTTAGCACCCAATAAAATCGAAAAATTTCTACTAAATGTAACGAATATAATTGTGGCTATAATTGATGAAATACTGAGTAGCATTATTGTAACATTGAAATAATTATTACTTTTTTCTTGTTCTTCTTTTCCTTTATGAATACCTGCGAGTGTAGTTCCTCCAATTGCAATCATTATGCCTATTCCTCCGAAAAACATCACGATAGGCATTATAAGAGTAATTGCCGATAGTCCTTCAGATCCAACATATCGTCCAATGAATACTGAATCCACAAAACCAGCTGTACATTGTGCTAATGTTGCTAGTATAGATGGAATAGCATATTTCCAAAAAATCTTATATACTTTATCATTACCTAAGTCAATCTGTGTATGTTTTGATAGTTTCATTTATTATTGCATCCTTTCTAATTATTCTAAGAAACTTACATATTAAATATCAGTATTTAAATATTTTACTCATTTACATTTATAATAAAACTAAGTAATTCAATATGTTTGTATTAGTATTTATATTATTATATAATAAACCTTAAAGTAGGTTTAATGTCAAGGAGGTTTTATAGAGTGCGTAAATATTTAATTATTGGAGAATTAGCAGAAATGCTCAATACTTCCACTTCAAGTATTCGCTACTATGAAAAAGAAGGACTAATATCACCCTGTAATATTGATGATAACGGTTATAGACTTTATGGTTACGATGAATTATATAAATTAGAAAATATTTTATTGTTTAGAAAATTAGGTATTCCACTAAAACAGATAAAAAATATTATTGATGACTATTCTATTGATGATTACACAAAAATTTTAAATTCTTCACTTATATCAATAGATGCAAAGATTCAAGAACTTAAAAACAAAAAAAAGCATATAATTAATAATTTAAATTACGTGGAAAATTCTAAAAACATGAAGTGCTTTTATCACGTTACTCATATGCCAGAAAGAATACTCTATTGTCTTCATACGGGGAATATACTTGAATATACAATTAAAGAAACCTATGAACTCATGAAGTCACAAAGTATAAATTTTAATGATACCTATCAAGATAGCTATATTGTCCATTTAGATGAAGAGACCTTAAGTATTTGTTTGCTTAAAACTAATGATACAGAAGGATTTAAACGATTCGATAAAATAATTCTTAAGGAAGGGCTTTATTTAAGTCATGATATTTTTATAGAGGATATAACAGAAATGGATATTGAAAAATCTAAATTCTATGGTTATATAGAAGAAAATGCTCTTTATCCTATAGGTAATTTGATTGTGATTGAAAAGATAAAATATTCGGGTTTCTACTCAAACGGAATGTATTATACCCTACAGGTGCAAGTGAAGAGTTTAAAGAAGTAAAATAAAACTATACCATGATTGATATTTTCTATTAAGTTGCTATATCTTTTTGTTTTTTTCTTTTAATACAAAATAATACTATCTCTATGCAAAATACATTGTCAGTAAATGTTACATCAAAGATACCATTTGATTTGCTCACTGCTTTGCGTATACTGTCTATTCCAAAGCCATGATATTTAGACTTTTTAGTTGAGAGGATTGTGTCATTATCTTTGTTTAAAGAGTTTACATATGGATTTTCAATATGAATGAATAAGCTTTCATTTTGGTAATGCATTTGACATTTTATTATCTTATCTTTAACCAAAACTCTCTGGCATGCTTCTATAGCATTATCTAAAGCGTTTCCAAGTATAATACTTATATTGGTAGCATCAACTTTTATATTATCTGGAATTTTCAAATCAACATCAAATACTATGTCATATGATTTAGCTATTTTATATTTATATTTTATAATAGAATCAATAATTAAATTATTACAATAGGATGGAATAGTGCTAATGTCATAATCTTCTACGTGCGAGAGAATAAGCTTTTTACATTCATCAATATTTCCATTTTTCAGCTCAGATAACAAACCAACTAATATGTTTTTTATATCATGCCTAAATCTAAGAGTTTCTTTGCGAGTAGATTTTGCTAATAGGTATTGATGATTGTAATAATTTATTTCTTGTTTCAAGAGTATAGAATCATTCTGTTTTATTTTAAGTTGTATAATGTAGTTAAATAATATGAATGCGATAAAATTAATAAAAATAAGTAATAAGGCGATTATTGTATGAAACCAAGGTGATTTACCCATATAATAATAAAGATAAAATTGATAGAATCCATAATAGCTTGTAATTGGAACGATTAATATAAACGCCCAATGATATGCAGATAAATTACATTCACAAAATGATTTGCAAAATTTTTTAGCTATATATACTAAAACAAACATAATACATTTTGAAAGAAATAAGCTAATTATATAAACAGGAGTTGTATAGTTTGGGAATACAATAATACACAAAAATGATTGAACCATTGCATCGCTTAACAACATTATTGCGCAGATAAATAATACAGTTCCTATTTTCCATAGATAATTTTTATTGTAAAAGAAGCTAATAATGAGTAGAATGACGATGTTTAGACTCATGTTTACTGTGGAATACAGTGAAGACAAATGTAGAGTAAAATGCAAAGCTGTATACATAACATAGACTAACACAATATGAGAAGTTTTTTTAAAGCTACTACCTAAACAATTATAGAAAAAATAGTGAATTATAATACAGAGTAATGGTAAAGTTCCTAAATAAAATAATTCTTCTTTTATAAAATCACTCAAAATAATTCCTCCTATATTTTAGATAAGTTTCTTTAACTAATTGTCTTTTATTGTTGCTGATCGGAATTTCAGTACCATCAATAAGTATTAACATATCACTATAGATTACCTTTATATACTTTAAATTCACAAGATATGATTGGTGCGTTCTAACAAAAGCACCAGCTGAAAGTTTTAACTCTTCATTGTTTAACTTTCCATAGTACCTTATTACGTTGATTGAGGTGAATAAATAGATTACCCGGATTCTACTTTCTAGATAAATGATATCATCAAATGTAACTAGAAGCTCCCTACCTTTTTGGGTTATGGGTAAAACTAGACGCTTTCCACTACTTTTATAGCGAATAGTCTTATCTACTGCTTTTCTTAATTTATTATAAAATACATTAGCATCAACAGGTTTTTGTATGAAACCATATGGTTGTACATCAAATAACTCTAATAAATAATTGTCATGATTAGATAAGTATATTAATAATACGAAATCATTATCATCATTAGAGCGTAATTTTTTAGCCGCATCAATCCCATTCATACCTTCCATTTCTATATCCATTATGACAATGTCAAAAGGGCATTTTTCATCAATAGCATCACAAAAGGTTTCTCCTGAATAGTATATATACGTCATTATTTTTTCATTATAATACTGCTGAATATTTTTTATTCTTTTCTCAATATTTTCAACATCTATAATATTATCATCACAAATAGCAATATGTACCATAATATTTTACCTCTTCTAAGCATTATATTTTCATTATAGCATTGGTCAGATGATTTCAAAAGCATTAAAAGCGACAAGTAATTAACCGTTTTTGACATTGTATAATTTGCATATGGAAAACCATGTTAAAGTAAAGATAAATACATTGATTTGAGGTGATGATTAAGATGAGGAAAAAAGAAGTATTTATGAAAATTATCAATTATATACCATTAGCTATAGTTATTTTAGGGATACTTTTTATAAAGATTCGTAGGGTGTAGGTAGAGATTAAAATTGTGCTAAAGGAGATTTAAAGTTGAAGAAAACAGTTTATGGAGGGCAAGCACTTATCGAGGGGTTAATGATAAAAGGCACAAATAAGACATCAATCGCAATTAGAAAAACAAATGATGAGATAGAGGTTAAAAATGTTACTTTTGAAAACAACATAATAACAAAAAAAATCCCTATTGTAAGAGGGATGGTTGAATATTTCAGGATGAATGTTCAAGGTATAAAAGCAATCATGTATTCAGCTGAAATAGCAGGACTTGATAATATACCATCGTCAAAGCTAGAAGAATTTTTAATAAGAAAATTTGGGAATAAATTTAATGGAATATTACTATATTTCGCAGCGATGATATCTGTATTTTTTAGCATAGCTTTATTTGTATTAATTCCAAACTTAATTATTGGTTTTATTGGGGGGAGTAATACTATTGTTAATAATGCATTAGAAGGGATGCTCAGACTAGTTATTTTTACAGTATACATAATAGCCTCTTCAAATCTAAAAGATATGAAAAGGATATGGATGTATCATGGAGCAGAACATAAAACAATACATTGCTATGAAAATAATGAGAGTCTAACGATACAAAATGTGAGAAAGTACTCTACAAAACACTCAAGATGTGGAACATCATATATTGTAATGGTGCTAGTTATAAGTATAGTTATATTTTCATTTGTAGGGTGGTATAGCCCTGTAATTAACATGATAGTGAGATTATCATTAATGCCCTTAGTAGCAGGAATATCATATGAAATATTTAAAGGATTATATATATGTGACAATAAGCTAATCAAGATTTTAAACTTACCAGGTATGGCTTTTCAATACTTCACTACTAAAGAACCAGATGATAAGCAAATAGAAGTGGCAATAGTTGCTTTTAAAGAGGTATTAAAAAATGGAGAAGTAGAAAAATGGTAACTGAAAAATGTATGAAATATACACAAATACTATCAGATATGGTATTATAGTAATAATAAGTGCGATGAAGGGGCTGTTTATAAATTAATAATCAGTCCCGTTTGTTATTACGACATGAAGTGAAAGGATGATAGCATAATGTGCGATTCCAATAAAGTTCTTGATTTTATTAATAAAATCAAGATTAACTATGAGCAAAATGTGTATGACTTGGGGGAGGCTTTGAAACTAGATTTTTATAGATTCAAAGATATGACTGGAGTAAGTACAAATGATGATACCAATTTTGACTTAAATAAAATCTTCCAAATCCAAAGATATCTTATAGCAGAAGTTTGCAATATACATAAGGGTGAAAAAGATTCAGTTAATGAGAAATTATTAAGAGAGAATATTCATGTAAAAAAAATAAAATCGAGTTTGATAGATGGTAAAAGAGCATGTAGTATATATACATTTAATAATACAAACTACGAATATTATATAATTGGAGATATTCACTCGGATACTATTAGTTTAATTAAGATGCTAGAAGAAACTGATTTTTTTGATTGCATGGTAAAAAAAGACAAGAAAAGATGGATATTTTTAGGTGATTATGTTGATAGAGGAAAAGCGCATGTAAAGGTATTAGAGATTATATTAGTACTAAAATATTTATTCCCTAACAATGTGTATTTATTGCAAGGAAACCACGATGATGGATTATTAATAGAAGACAAAGTAAAACTTAAATTAAGAAAAAAAGATTTTGAGGTTGATGAAGATTATTTTTTATTGTATTTACAAAAATATGCAAACATAGATGTAGTTAAAGACTATCTAAAACTGTTTGAAAGCTTATGTAATATTGCAATAATCAATAATGAAAATAAATCTATATTACTGGTACATGGAGGGATACCTAGACCAAGCCAAGATATAAAAGAATATTATAAATATATCAATAGCATATCAGATTTAACTAATATTGATATTATTGATCATTTAGATAGAACTATTGTAAGCAATATGCTTTGGAGTGATCCATATAGTGGAGAAGGAGAGTTAAGAGTGAATACAGGTAGATTTAGTTTTACATATGAGCATTTTAACTCATTTAAACAAAGATTAGGATTTGATATACTAATAAGAGGACATGAGGCAGAAGAAAAAGGATATAAGAGGTTTTTTGATGACAGTCTATTTACTGTATTTTCTAGCGGTATAGTACTTGAGGATGGAAAAAACATAAATAATGAAACAGCCTATACAGCTATAACACCTAGAATAATGCATATAACATCAGACGAAATGATGTATTTGCTCAATATAAACGATATGGATGATAAAATAGTTATATAACTATTTGTCATCATCCACAGGAAATTGTATATGCAAACTAGCCAAGAAGAAATTCAAACAATCTTCCGTAGCAAAGGAGTTGTTAATAAAGAACAAGCCAGGATCGACTGTTAATCTATCTATAATAAAGAGGATATAGTAATTTATTCTAGTTAAATTTAGAGCATAGTTTAAAGGAGGAGCAATAGCATTACCATTTGAGTACACTAATGATAAAGTAGGTGCAAAATCTTCTTCAATCTTAGGAGGATTTCTAAGAGTTTCGTGAATAAAAGTATTTATATTTTTGTTAGTATGGAGTACTGCTTTCTTATTATAGTTAATTATACCTTCTTGTACCTGATATAGAAACAAACCTATTATATAAGTTGGCAGATTTATCTGAAGATTTGTGGTTATTGAAACTGAACTACGTCCATCCATTGGACTCGTACTTATGAAATAAAACAATCTGTTTTCATTTTTAAATATGAACTTCCCGTCTTTAATGATAGGGTTAGCATTGCTCAAAAAAGCACTACATGGTGGTATTTTTCCACCATCATACATACCACAGTCTGGTTTTTTTTTCATGTACTTCACCGCCACAAAAGTATTAGTAGTTAGTTTACAATATGCTATTTAATCGCATTACGTTACTATATTACAAGATATGCCAATTATAGCAAAGGAGAAATAACATATGAATAAAAAGTATTTTATTTTTATATTGGTTTTAATGTGCTTGACATATAAGGTAGCGTCCATATACTACGAAACTAAAGGTATTAAAAATGATGATGCAGATAATAAAGACAATATTGTATCTAGAACAGTAGATTTAGATTCAGATAACAAACCAGAGAGGATTGATCTATATAAGAAAGATGGAAAAAATAAGGTTAGAATATGGACAGGCACAGGTAAAGTATTAGAGAAAAATGTTTTAAAAGATAGTAAAGGGAATAAAAGTGATATTCAGCTAATGGATTTGAACAGAGACGGAGTACCAGAAATTATATTGGGTAATGATTCTAATGATAGTAAAAATATCAGTAATTTTAGATATGAAATATTAGATTATGCTAATAGGCTTAAAACCTTTAAATTTACAGTGTTATTTGAAAGAGATTATGTAACATGTAAATTGTTATCAAGTAATATCATAAGTATATCAATAAAAGGTATTAAAGATTATCAATTTAAACTTGGAAATGGATATGAGGTCAGAGACTACGAAAAATACAAATTATTTTATTACAATGGAAATAAGTTGACTGTTAACGAAGGTCAAGATACGTTTGTGTATGGCAAAGTATTAAGGGATAACCAGCTAGATTTAAGTATGGCAATCATGATTACATATAAATATGATATAAATGGCTTTAAGCCTTCTCATATAAAGATTACTAATAATGGGGATTTATTAGTAGATCAAGATATAGGTTAATAACATGATAATGATAATATAGCAGGGTATATACCCTGTTTTATTATGTAATTATATTTGCTTATTTCTAAATCGCTCGTTCATTAGCTTTGATATTTTACATAAAGCCTCTTTGGTATTTACGCAATCCAGCTTTTTTAAGATATTAGAGATATGATTGCGTATAGTGTCTTCCGATACAACGCGTTTTTTTGCGATTTCTTTTCTAGTCAAATTCAACCGTTTTAATTTAACAATCTCTTTTTCCGTAGGAGTCAAATTAAATTCTGTTAGAATTTTATCAAAGTATAATTCATCAAGCATTGCTATTGTATTAAGAGGAATGTGATACTTAAAAGTATCATCTTTTACAGAAAAAAAATTAACCAATTTTTTAAAGATTAAATAGTCCTTGTAACAATAAGAATTACTAAAATGTACAGATATTTCTGATATAGTATTTGACTCTAATACAAAATTTAAAATAACTATAGATGACGAGATAACGTTTTTTAATGATAATATGTACTTTTTATCAACATAGTCATGCTCATCGGCATACTTTATAAGAAATATTAAGTTAGGGTTTAGAGTTACTATTTTACTTATAATTGGATCATCTAAATCATGGTATTTTATATTTACAATATTTTGGTTAGTAAATATTTCAGTATTGTTAGGGCGCAATGTTTCAGATTGATAAAGTATTACAGTTTTCTGATCAATCATACAAACCTCCTCTGTCTTAATTATTATAGAAAATATTAACACGTAATACATTAATGCTATAATATGACATATTCTATGAGTTAATGCTATTATAAATCTATAATAAAATAAAGTACTATATTTTTAGTACAATTTCGACAACTTAAACTATATCTTTTTGCTAAATGTATGTTATTTAAGCAGTTTTAAAATTACAACAATAAATTAATAATCAAAAATGGAGATGTTTAGTAAAACATTTCCATTTTTTTATGTAAGTCATACTAATATGTGACTTACAAATTTTACTAAACAAATGTAATATTATTGTGTGACCCAAGGGTACTTGCCTAAATTTTTATAAGGAGGGATAAATATGTGGAAAGAAGCTGTTAAAAAATCTACATCAGGTTGGCAATCAGCGTCAGGCTGGCAGTCAGCATCAGGTTGGCAATCAGCATCAGGCTGGCAATCAGCAGTAAGATAAACAATATAGCTAAAGAGGGCTGTATCATAATGCATTGAAACAGCCCTCGGGCTATCAAAAAACAAGACGGCTTAGTTTTGGGAGAGATTATCAATAGGAGTGATTACTATTTTTAAATTATCTAATAGAGCATATTATGAAATAACTAACGCGTGTAATTTAAGTTGTATTCATTGCTGCAATTACACTGAAGAAGATGTTAATTTTTTAGATATTGATGATATATTGCAGTTTCATAGTAATCTTAGTAAATATGGAATTGTTGATAGTGTTATAACTGGGGGAGAGCCTACTTTGCATAATGATTTCGAAGAATTAACAGAGAGAATGTGTGAAATAGGAAATGTAGTTGTAACTAGTAATGGCGTAGCTAGAGATGCAAAATACTATCTAGATTTAGTATCGAGAAATGAAAAGATATTTTTACAAGTCAGTTTAGATGGAATGAGTGAAAAAACACATGATGTTATAAGAGGCAAGGGGAACTTAAAAAAAGTTATTGATACAATCAATTACATTGCTGAAGCTGGATATGCACATAGAGTTGGACTTTCTATGACAATAATGAAGCAGAATATAAGCGAAGTTAGGAAATTAGTTAGTTTTGCAAGAGAAAAAGGAATAGCTTCAGTGCATTTTCCTACGCTAGTGTGTATAGGAAAAGGTAATGATAACTGGGATGATATAGCTCCTTCCATAAAAGAACAAATTGAGATAGAGGAATATCTCCTAACCGAGTTATGCAATAAAGAAAGTAACACAAAGATATCCGTAAATAGGCTGAATCATATAATAGAATCTTTAGAACCTAATAATAAAGAGTACCAACTATGTGTACCTACATTGAAAGTAGATTGCTTTGGGAACCTATTTGCTTGTCCTATAGCTAGTGGTGAAAAAAACAAAATAG
This sequence comes from Abyssisolibacter sp. ZYX002, assembly GCF_056892235.1. NCBI lineage: Bacteria > Bacillati > Bacillota > Clostridia > Eubacteriales > Clostridiaceae > Abyssisolibacter > Abyssisolibacter sp. ZYX002. Next base: position 627,338 of record NZ_JARMXH010000002.1, on the reverse strand, counting down.
GGTCTATGAAAGAGTTTAAATCATTAGAAAGTTGTATAAGCACTATAGAAAGAAGAATAAAAAGTAATGTTATAAATGTTAAGAAAGTATGTAAGGAGTGTGATGTAGCTGATATTTGCACCAAAAACTTTTGCGAAGTATGTACTTTAAATCATCTGGAAACTAACTCACAAAGTAATAAATACGCATGTCAGATATACAAACATCACTATAGAGAGATAAAAAAGATAGAAATTTAGGAGGTAAGTCATGTTAAATGAATATTTAAACACCTTTAAAGCAAACAGGCAATTAACATATGACGTCTTTAATCAATTAACAGATGAGCAATTTGGTTTACTTTGGAGTAGACCTGGATTAAATACATTTACAAAACACTTTAAAGAAATGATATATGTACAAGAAGCGTTTATAGATGCAATGTATTCAAGAAATATGAGCTTTGAGAGTGTTCCTGACGTTTTTGAGTTTGCTGATGATTTAAATAAGGATTCATTACTCAGTGATATGAAAGAAGTTGATAATAAATTGGAAAAAGCTATGAAAGAACTTAATAAAAACTCTAAGGTAAAATGGTTTGATATTGAAATCCCACTGGAAATTCATATACTGAATTTGATTAATCACGAAGTATTTCACCAAGGGATGATGACGATGGCAATGTATAACTTGAATATTCATCTACCAGAGAGTTGGAAAGAAAACTGGGCATTGCCAGCAAATGAAGATTCGAATGAATAAGGACAGTATAAATAGGCTAGAAACTGAGTTGTTGGGATTAACACTAAAGAATCCGATTATAGTAGCATCAAGCTCATTAACAGACAATGAAAAAAATATAAGAAGGTTGTTAAACTTTGGAGTTGGAGCAGTTATAACAAAGACAATTTATTTAGGCAAAAGAGTATTGAAGTCAGGTAAAATTATGACCAATAATAATAAGGGCTTATTCAATACTACTATGTACTCTAAAAAAAATATAACTAAATGGTTAGATATGCTAAGTAGGTTATATGAAGAAAAACATCCTGTTATCCCTAGTATTTATGCAGATAACCCTAAAGATTTAGCCAAACTTGCACTTGCATTGCAGAAAATTGGAAGCCCAGCTCTAGAGTTAGGGATATCTTGTCCCAATGATACTAACGAAGATACGGCTTCAAGGATTTATGAGTACACAAAAAAGGTAGATAGTATTATAGAGATACCCATAATAGTAAAACTTAGAGGTAGTGATAATTTACAGAGGGATGTATTAGCTGCAAAGAGTGGAGGAGCTAAAGCTGTAAGTATAAGTGATACGTTACCAGGAGTATTCATAGATAGAGAATCTAGCCCAAGCTTAGTCTATGAATGTGGATACTCAGGAGTGCCTATTAAACCTATTATACAGAGTTATATATTGAGAACTAGAAGTAAAATATCAGGTATACAAATCATTGGTGTAGGAGGTATACAAAATTCATCAGATGTACTCGAATATATTTCGATTGGATGTAGCGCAGTACAGATTTGCTCAGCTATATATATTAATGGAATAGGTGTTGTACCTAAAATACTAGATGATTTATATAATGATGTCCAAAATATGCGATTAACATTAAAAGATATAAAAGTGCAAAAAGCAAGGGGGAAGTAATGAGTAAAAACTCTATAAAAAAATACAAAGATTACACTGTCTTAGAGCTTAGTAAAATACTGCCTAACAATTCGCTTATGCTACCTATTGGAAGTATAGAGCAACATGGACCACATTTGCCACTGTCCGTAGATACAGATATAGCTGTTGCAATATGCAATGAGCTATGCCTTAAAAACCAATGGATACAAGCGCCACAAATAAGTTATATGAGTAGGTCACTTCCACAAAGCGGAGGAAAAAATCCATGCAAAGGAACGATATGGGTAAATGCAAGTACAGTTATAAATTATCTAGTAGATATAATACATCAATATTCAAATACAGGACTTAAAAACATATTCATAATTAATGGGCACTACGAAAACGAAGCATTTATATTTGAAGCTATAGAGATTTGCAAGGAGCGAGGCTTTTTAATTAACACAAATATTATCGCCTTAAGCTGGTGGAGTGTAGTCAAAGATGAGTTTATAAAATCCATAACAAACGATAAATTCGTAGGGTGGCATGCTGAACATGCAGGATTGACAGAGACTGCACTTATGCTTTATATAAAGCCAAATTCAGTTAGATATATAAATAAAGATTTTTCTAAGATACCAGCATGTGGCATATATTATCATAATAGTATTGATGATCTAAGTCAACAAGAAAACGGCGTATTATCAAGTTCAGAAGGTGCTTCACTAAATTTAGGCAAAAAATTATTTGACCATATTTGTGACGAATTAAGTAAAATCTTAACACAAGGAAAAGGAGGATGTGCATGAACAATAAAAATGAGCAGCTATGTAGAATAGTTGAGCATGCTGCAAAAAACACCCCATTTTATAGGAAGCTATATAAAGATAATAATGTTGACATAAATAAGTTTTTAGGGATTGATGATATTCAAAAGCTACCTATAATAACATCACAAGATTTGATAGCAAATGGAATGGATTTTATGAGTGAAAATATTGATATATATAGGATTAGTTCAAGCAGTGGAACTTCCAATAAGCCTAAAAGCTTATTTAGAACGAGAAAAGACACTGATATAGGTTCAATGGTAATGGGAAAGTTGTTGAAAATGGCTGGATTAACCAAAGGTGATTCAATATATATTGGACAACCTTTTGATATGGCTCATTTAGGATATTTGACAATGAATGCATGCGAGAGACTGGGAGTGTTATCAATACCAGCAGGATTATCGCAAAGTAATGAAAAAACGATAGAGTTACTGTCCTACTATAAGCCTACAGCAATATTTATTTCTATATCAAGGCTAAAAGCAATAACAGAAATAATCAAAGCAAAAAAACTTAATATCAAATTTAAACATATATTGGTCGCTGGAGAGCCTATGTTTGAATCTGATAGAAAGATCATCAGAGATTATTGGCAAGTAGAACCTATTGATCTTTATGGAAGTGAAGAGACAGATGGATTAGCAGGAGAGTGTAAAGCTAGAAAGCTGCACTTCATGGATGATTTGTATCACCTAGAGCTATTACCAATAGAAGGTGCTAAAAAAAATATTGGAGAAGCAGTGATTACGTCATTGTATTCAGAAGGAACGCCACTTATAAGGTATAGACTAGGAGATATAATCGAGATAATACCAGAAGAGTGTGAGTGTGGTAGCAAAAATAGAATCATCAAAGTTCATGGAAAAATTGGAGATGTAGTGACATTATTTGATGGGATCAAGTTATATGCTTATCAAATAGAAGATGTATTAAAACAGGAGTTACCTAACCTGAGTGGATATCAGATAGTATGCAGTACATTAGTACAGGGCTTAGAGGAGATAAGAGTAAAAGTTGTTACTGCAGATGTCAATGATGCAGAAAAGTTAACTAAGGAAATAGAAAACAAACTGTGGGATTGCTCATTAGACCTTGATTCAGCTAAAGAAATTGGGAGTCTAAGGTTTAGAGTAGAAATAAACAAGGATGAACTATATGTTACTAGAAGAGGTAAAACTCCAAAGATTATAGATTTAAGGATAAAGGAGAGATAGACATGTACTCAAATGTAAACGAAATTGCAAGTAGATATGACAGTAAAGAGATATTAGATTTAGAAACTAGAGTAGATTGCTACACTTGGTGCTATCCTATAAATCTAGGAGATGTAAACCCTTTAGAGATATGGAAAGAAAATAGTAATGTCAAAATGTATCCTAAACGAATGACTTTGTACATTCATGTTCCATACTGTAAATTCATATGCTCTATGTGTCCTTTTACACACGAGCCACTTAATTTAGAAAAGCTAAATGCTTATGTAGAAGCTCTATTAAAAGAAATAAAGCTTTATGCTAAACACAATCTATCTAAGGAAGTAAAAATAAGTTCTATATACTTTGGTGGTGGTACAGCAAGTTTACTAAAAGAGGAGCATATTGAAGCAATATTGTCTATGATATACAAAAAATATAATGTAATGAGTGACTGTGAGATAACATTAGAGTGCCATCCAAGGACTGTTGATAATAACTATCTTGAAAACATAAAAAAGCTAGGGATTAATAGAGTAACTTTTGGGATACAATCTTTCAATCAAAAGTTTCTAGATAGCTTAAAGCTTCACCAAAAAGTTGATCAAAGTATAGAAACAATAAAAAGAGCAACGCAGGTAGGATTCAAGACAGTTGCGATGGATTTAATGTATAACTTCCCAGATCAAAAACTTGAGGATTTATCAAATGATATAGATAAAGCACTGGATTTGGGTGTACAAGGAATAAGTTTTTATGCATTAGATTCAGAGGTAAGGGAGCTGGATGATGTAAAGCAAAAGCAAAACATATTATTAGATGAAAAAAAGATGTTTAATTATATATACGATAGGATGCAGGAAGCAAATTTTGTACAGGTTGCTCAGCCAGATTATTCATTAAGAGGTCACGAAAACAAGCAGATAATGGATCTGTGGGGAAGTCCTCAATGTCAAAACTTAGGTTTTGGAGCAGGTGCATTTTCTGAAAGTTTTAACGGATTTACTTGGGCAAATGTTCATCATCCAGACAAATATATATCTATGATGAATCAAAATAGATTTCCTGTGTTAATGGGGAAAAAATGGTCGTTAGACGATGCTATATCAAGATTTCCTGCACTTGGAGTTAGATGTTTAAAGCTTGACTTAAATATATTTGACGACATGTTTGATGTGAAATTTAAAGATATATATAAATATGAAATACAGCTTCTTATGAGATATGAATATATAGAAATCAAAGATAATACATTGAGCATAACACAAAAAGGCAAATTTTATATTGATAATATATCAAAGTGCTTCTTTAATCTCTCAAATAGAGGTAAAACTCAGCTTTGGGGTTGTAACCTCAGAGATGTAATGCCGAACAATGAATATAGCTTTGAAAGTCTTATACAAAAATAGGAGGAAGTAATATGAATAATGATAAAAGCTGGTCTAGAGAAGATTGGCTGATAAATTATCCAAAAGGAATTATTAAATACAACGATATGCTCAGACATAAACTGCTAGGGTATGATGAAATTGTTGAAATGCTAGATAGTGTTTTTAGACAAAATAACGTCAAGAAAGTTTTAGATTTAGGCTGCGGAACTGGAACATTGATAATGAAGATTCACCAGAAAGGAGGTTACGAGTGCTTTGGCATAGACAGGAATGAAGAGTCTATAAATATAGCTAAAAAAATTGCAAACAACAAAAACATACCTGTAGAGTTTATAGTTAATGATGCACTTGAATTTAATCTAGAAGACAAATGTGATGCAATAGTTTCGATGTTTGTACCGTTTTCAAAAAAATCCCAGTTAAATATGTTAAAAGCTATAAAAAGCAATCTTAATGAAGGTGGGATAGTATCATTTATGTTTGTAAAAGGATTAGAAAATAATCCAGTTAATGATAAAACGTCTATAATTGAACACTGCCAAACAGAGTTCACTAAGGTTGTTAGAATAGAGCCATGGGAGAAAGAAGGAGACTTTTTACAATGGAACCCAGTCTTGTTAATAGAAGAAAACAATGAACTTAGCGTATTTGTAGATCATGATGAAATAGAGCTATTTGATGAAGACAAAAGTAAAGAATATTATCATCAAATAGAAGAGATAGGATTTAGTATAATCGACATTATTACACTACCAAAAAGAAAATCAGCACCTCCATGGAGCAAAGAGGTTATAGTAACAGCTAGGAAACTTTAAAAGTTACTAGATACTTTGTATTAAAGGAGATAGATATATGTTATTTAGTGAAAATGTGAAAATAATCAATAAGGAAAACAAAGTGTATGAGAAAAGGAAGCTAGAAGCAATAGTACCTCTTTATATCTCAAACTATTGTCATTCTGATTGCAAAATATGTGCAATGAGAAAAAGTAATAAAGAATTAAAGCGTATTAAAGGCAACATAAAAGAAATAGAAAATCAGCTAAGAATATTATATGAAATAGAGCAAGTTAGAGCAGTAATGATACTGAGCGGTGAATATCTAGAAGGAGAAGACAGAGAAGACAACTTTAAAACAATAATCAAGACTATAAATATGGCTTTTGAGATGGGATTTAAAAAGGTTAATTTCAACATAGGAGCATTGTATGACCATGAAATAGACAAGCTTTATCAAATGTTTAAAGGATATAACTTAGGGCTTTCGTTGTTTCAAGAAACATATAATCGTGATATATATAAGACATATTTTTCAGCAGATAAAAGTACTGTGCCTAAGGCAGATTACGATTTTAGGTTGTCAACACCCCAAAGATGGATAAATAAAGGTTTTAAAATAGTAAACATAGGTATATTACTAGGACTTGCAGATCCACAGTATGATGTAGAAATGGTGAAAATGCATGCCAATTTTTTAAGGGCATTAGGAGCAGACGTGGAAATATCACTGCCAAGAATAAGAGGTGTAAATGATATAAACACGCTACTAAAAGACGATGAGTTTATTAATATAGTACAGAAGATAGCAAAAGAATGTCCATTTGCCAAGATAGTTTTAACTACTAGAGAGGACATGAAAATATTAAAGCAACTGTTACCTATTATAGGAGCGATAAGTCCTGGAACATCTGATATACTACCATATACAAACAGTGGAGCTATACCAAATAACGCCAAAACATCACAGTTTTATATTAAGGATAAACGCATGAGACCTAAAGAAGTTTTAGAGCTATTAGTTAATTACTACGAGGGTTCTATAGTTTATTTTGATGAAAGACATGGAGGTGATTAGTAATGATAAATATAGAACCTAATCGAAATAAGGTGTTCTTATCAACTCCTATATCTAGTACTATAAATCCAAATACAGGGTTGATGGAATCAGATATAGCTGTCAAAATCAACAAAATATTTGACATGTTATCGACTGATTATGAGGTGTTCTTAGCAATAGATAGAGAAAAATGGGGATTGGTCAAAGTCACAGCCAAAGAATGTACTGAAAGAGATTATAGAGAATTAAAAGAATCAGCACATTTAGTAGCTATAATATGTGACTATTTTTCAGAAGGTGTCCTTATTGAGTTAGGCTGGGCATCTGCACTCAAAATACCAATAACAATAATAGCCGATAAAAATGTTAAATTGTCACCATTAGTATTAGGTCTACTATCCGTTTCTGATACTAGAATATATCAAGTTAACTGGAAAGAAGACGAAATATATTTAGATTTAATACTAAAAGATAGATTGCCAAAGTGATTATGTTTATAATGAGGAGGAAAAATAATGGAAAAATTAAGTACAGAGAAAATAATAAATAAACTAGGTAAAATGTGGAGCACTAACAATTACGATGGATATTTGGCACTTTTCACAGAAGATGCTCTTGTCACTCATCCATATTTTAGTCAACCTGTTAATGTTAGAGTTGCGATGGAAGTAATAAATGCAGCTTTAAGTGGATATACAAAAATTGTAGGACAAGAGTTAATCAAAGGTAATGGAAGTGGAGAAGATGATGTAATACTAGTTAAGTATCAAGAGACTGGAGACCAAATAGGTAGCAAGCTAAGGTATCTAGGGGCCATGATGGTAAGATTATTTATAAAAGACCATTTAATATATAGATCAGATGTTGAGGGTTTAGTAATATATCCAAATCCTAGTGTAGATGTAAAGGACAAAAAATATACTATTACTGAATATGGAGATATATCTACAAAAGAAATAGTAGAAAAACTGTCTGCAACATGGGAGACAAATAGAATAGATGAGTTTATATCTCTTTTTGCAAAAGATGCAAAGATTAAGCATGTAATACTTAAAGATGAATCTACACCAGAGATAATAGCAGAAGTTATGAACTGTAATGTAAAAGGTATAACAAAGCTGACTGATTATGCATTAGTTAAAGGTGATGGTACTGGTAAAAATGATACTGCAGAAGCTACATTTGTTGAGACGGGAACAGAAATGGGATTCCAACCAGAAAACGTAGGAAAAGTAATGGTTTGTATAGTAATAAAAGACCATAAAATAAGCTATCTTAATATCTATGGATATAAGATCAGTATAAACATGTAGTGGGGTGGAGATGTGTTAAGATATAGTGCATATGAAATGGTTAAAATAGTTGGCGAATATTGGGGTAAAAATGATGGTAAAGAGTTTGAAGATTTATTTAGTGAAGATGCTATAATCGATCACCCTTTTTTTAGCAAGGAAGTTTCACCACAGACGGTAGTAGAGGTTCTAAATAGTACAGTTTGTGGACAGACATTTTATGATGGATTCGAGTTGATAAGTGGTGATGGAACAGGAGTAGATGATGTCATAAAAATGAGTTTTATAGATACAGGTGATAACGCAGGGTATAAACCAAAATTTTCTGGGAAAATGATAATAGATGCATATATCAAAGACCACAAGTTTACCAGATTCAAAGTACATGGATACGATATAGTAGCAGATAAGAGTGCTCCAAACAGAATCACAAGAGAAATAAAGCTAGAAGATGAGAGTACCACGGATTTAGCTAGAATGGTAGGAGAAGCTTGGATGAGTAATGATATGAGTTTATTCTTATCTTTATTTGATGAAGAAGCAACTATATACCACCCATTATTTAACGAACCTATAACACCTGAGATAGCCGCAGATGTATTAAACTCAGCTATGGAAGGATTATCTATAGCTCATAAGCCTAAGATAGTAAAAGGAGACGGAAGCGGAAAAGAAGATACAGTAGACATGTACTTTGATGAAACTGGTATGCAACTTGGTTATTTGCCTGATAACATGGGAACTATGCATATAACAGGAAGAGTTCAAGATAACAAATTTGTAGAATTCCTAGTGCACGGTTACACAGTTTGCAAATCAAACATCAATATTGAGACTGTAACGAGTATAACCAAAGAAATAAAAGAGAAAGAACTGATAGGAGCTTCTAAGGATAACACCATAAATATAGATATCAACAATAAGAGCGTGTGAATATGATAAATAGTAAAATAAAAGAAGGAAAAACAATATTAGCTATGGCTATAGGGCTTTCTCTTGGACAACTTTCACAGGTGCTAATATCGTTGACAGATGTCAAAATGGTAAGTGTATTGGGAGAGAAAGCGTTGTCAGCAGCTACACTTGCATCATTGCTTAATCTTTTGATTTCATTATTTAGTATGGGATGTATTATTGTAATTCCTCCAATGATAGGTGAGGCGAAAGGAGCTAATGACAAAAATAAAATTTATGACATAACTAAAAACGGTTATATCATGTGTTTATTACTTATCATAGTTCACATTGTATTTTACTTAGCGTGTATTGTTGTGCTGAGATTTATAATACCGGATAGTAGTATTACACATAGCGTTACACAATATCTGTACGGTTTAATACCAGGAATTCCTGCATGGATATTATTTATATATATTAGATTTATATTGGCATCACATTCGGATGTAATAGTTGCAACCGTTATATCATTGCTGGGAGTATTAATAAATTTTGTAGGAAACTATATTCTAATATATCAAAAGGGCTTAAATATAATAGGTAGTTCAATAAGTACTAGTATAACCAATTGGTTGTTAGTAGTCTTAATACTGTCTTATTACTTTATAAGTTTTGCTAAGAAAAATGAGCTAAAAGCATTGTCTACTAAGGGAAAGATATCAAAGCCTATATTAAAAGAAATAGCATTTATAGGTATACCTTCAGGATGTACTTTTTTTTCAGAGCAGCTTATTTTTACTGCATCAAGTATGATGATAGGTAGCTTTGGTTATATGTCGTTGGCATCGTATAACATTTCTCTTCAATGGCTTACAGTGTTTTATATGTTGCCTGTGGGGTTAGCAAATGCTTTATCTATTAGAGTTGGCCAATGTCTAGGAGAGAGAGACAAAAACAAACTAACTCTAAGCTTACAGACTGTAATGATAATGTTAGGGGTGTATGTTATTTTAGTAGTACTTGTTATAGTTTTCTATAATCACAAATTAGTGAATTTAGTAGTCTCAAAAGATATAGTGAGCAATCAACTATTAACAAAGACAAGCAAGTACATGTATTTTATGGCGTGTATATTCATACTTAATAGTATCATAGCAATTATGGCAGGGATAATGAGAGGTTTTAAAGAAACAAAGATTCCACTTTACTTTGTAATCTTTATATATTGGGCTTGGGGGACAGGCTTAGCTTATGTATTATCAAAATATTTTGATGAAAATGGATTGCTGACAGGATTAACAACAGGATTGTTGTTAGCTTGTATAGGTATAGTTATTGCATTTTATAAAAAATATAAACATATATCAGGGACTATCTTATGAGATAGTCCCGATAATAAAGGAGTTTAACAGTGGATTTAAATTATAGCTTAGAGTTTCAAAATATATTAAAAATAACTAAATATAAAGCCATAAAAAAAGGTGTAAGCAGAATAAATGCATTTATGCTTATCAATGAATTAATAAATCAAGATTGTAGCTTCAGAAAAATAATTAAAGATATATGTACTGATTATGATAAGGTTTGTATTGATTTTAAACTAATGTTAGAAAAAAACATGCCAGCGTCTGTAACTAGTTATCATAAAGACATAGTAATAGATTATGAAGTAGAAAAGATACTAAAAGAAGCAGTTAATATATCAATAGCTATGAGTTTAGAAGAGGTTGGCTCTGAGCATGTTTTGTTAGCTTTTTGTAAAAGAACAGATATTATAAGAGATGTTCTTAAAAGGCATAGTATAAACTACAAAGAGGTATTAAGTAGTATTGATAAAAAAGGAACATCTAAAGATAATACAGGTATTGTGTTTTTAAATAAATATGCTATAGAGCTTACTAATAATAATGATAGGAAAGAAAAATTGATTGGTAGAGAACAAGAGGTTGAAAGATTAATAGAAGTTTTACTAAGAAAAAATAAGAATAATCCTATACTTATTGGAGATGCTGGAGTTGGCAAGACTGCAATAGTTGAAGGTTTTGCAGATATTATAATGAGCAATAAAGTACCAAACCAACTAAGAAATGCAAGGGTATTCTCTGTGGATTTGGCATTATTGGTGTCTGGTACAAAGTATAGAGGTGACTTTGAAGAAAGGTTAAAAGGTATTATTTCAGAGATAATAAATTCAAAAGAAAAAATAATACTCTTCATAGATGAAATACATACAATAGTAGGAGCAGGAGGAGGAGAGGGAGCAATAGACGCTGGTAATATACTCAAACCTGCTTTGGCTAGAGGGGAGTTGTATTGTATTGGAGCTACGACATTAAAAGAGTACAGAAAATATATAGAAAAAGATTCTGCATTAGAGAGAAGATTTCAGCCAATAGTAGTTGAAGAGCCATCTATAAATGAAACAATAGAAATACTCAGAGGTATCAAGCATGCATATGAAGACTATCACAAAATAAAATTTGAGGATGAGGCATTAAAATATGCAGTAATACTTTCAAACAGATATATAACAAATAGGTTTCAGCCAGATAAAGCTATAGATGTAATAGATGAAGCGGCTGCAAGATATAAGAATCGTACCTTTAAAAATAAAGAAACAAGTAGTATAACAAAAGCAGATATAGCGTATATCGTTAGCAGATTGACCAAGATACCTGTAGCAAATATATTAAAGGATGAGAAAAAGAAGCTAAAAAATCTAGAAAATGAAATTAATAAAAGCATAATTGGACAGCAAGAGGCGGTAAAAAGCGTATCAAATACAATTATACGTTCTAGAGTAGGATTAGCAGATTATAAAAGACCTTTAGGTTCATTTTTGTTTTTGGGTAAGTCAGGTACCGGAAAAACATATCTAGCTCATGTACTTGCTAAAATACTATTTGGTGGAGATGAATCCATTATAAATATAGATATGTCTGAGTATAAAGATAAAGGAACAATATCCAAACTGATCGGCTCACAGACAGAAGGCGGGTTACTTACAGAAAAAGTTAGATTTAAACCTTATTGTGTTATATTATTTGATGAGATTGACAAAGCACATCAAGATATAAAGAACCTATTATTACACGTCTTAGAAAATGGAAAACTGATTGATGGGCAAGGTAAAGAAATAAATTTTAGGAATACAGTAATAATCATGACTGCTAGTAGTGATAGTAATGGTAATAAAAAAATGATAACTACAAACTTTATGGATAGATTTGACGAAGTGATATGCTTTAATAGTCTTACAGATAAAAATCTAAAAGATATATTAGATATAGAGATTAAGGATATAATAGATAGTTTCAAGAATCGAGGGGTAAACCTATCATTAGATGGTAAAGCAAAAGAAGCTATATCAAGTAAAATAGCTAATACAAATAGTAGTGCTAGAATCATAAGAAAAACAATACGAAATGAAATAATAAACCCTCTTAGTAGAGTATTATTAGATATAGAAAATATACAAAGTAATATAAATATAGTATATAAAAATGAGGGTATTGAGTTTGTTTTAGAATAAGTAGATAAATGACAAAGTATAAATAGCATATTATAGTGAGCGTGTTAAAATTGAGTAGTATAGCTTATTTAAAAGTAATTGAGCAACAGAAATTGGGCTTTTATCTACAGTCTAAAGGGATGTCATAGACATCCCTTATAAATTATCAATATGTTTTTTTAGATCTTCAACATACATGTTTTGAAATTTTTGAATATTAAAAAATAAATATGATGCAGGTTTAAGTATTTTATATTTTAGAGCAATTTTTTCTATGAAATCAACTTCGGTATCTTTACCTGTATTACTAGAAAACTTCAGTTCAAAATATCCAGTGAACATTTTATTTTTCATATCAACAAGGTAGTACTCATTTTCTATTTTTGATTTCATAGTAAAAATTATTGGAACACCATTATTAGGATACTCTATCCAAGATGTATTGTTTGTAATGTCAATCTTGCTTATATCACTTCTCCAATCACATCTGTTGTTATTAGTGACAGCTTTCCATACAACATTTGGAGGTTGCTTTACTTTGATAGTCGTTTTAGCAGTTCTGTACTTCGGTAGTATAAGCCCTAAAAGATACAATGCTATTGGAATCAACAGAATTATAAATAAAACTTTCAATTATAAATCACCTCGACCTCGATATTCTTTTATCTAGCTGACAATGACAGCTTAGTTATGCTATCATAATATAATAATATACCCTATATGTCAATTTTTAATTTATATTTAATAAAATGGATTGAGTGTATAAAATATGGTATAATATAAAAATAATACTCATATAGACAATTATGCATACAACATAGATTATAATAGAATGGAGCTGATAAAATGACAAAGGAAGAGGCATTAGATTATTTAACTTTAAATAGTAATGAAAAATTCAAAAAAAATGTTGTAAGAATGGGTATACCAGAGGAAGATTCAATAGGAGTTTCTACTGGAGTGATAAGAAAGTTTGCAAAGAAAATAAAAACGTCGCATGAGCTTGCTATGGAGCTATGGAATACAGGTTTACACGAAGCAAAACTACTAGCAGTTCTTATTATGGATGTCAATAAAGTTGACTCTGATACGATTACGAATTTGATGAAAGATGTTTTTTCTTGGGATTTAACAGATCATATATGTAAGAACCTAATAGTGAAACTACCAAATTATGAAAAATTCATATATCAGTGGAGTAATAGTGCTAGGACATATTACAAAAGAGCAGCTTACTGCCTTATAGCTGCAAAAGCAGTAAATAATAAAGATATAGATGAAGAGGAACTAGACGATTATTTTGAATTAATCAGAAATTATTCATGTGATGAAAGACCACATGTAAGAAAAGCTATGAGTTGGGCACTTCGAGAAATAGGAAAATTGAATTTTAGATGTCAAGATAAAGCTATAGAGCTAGCATATGAGCTCAACGAAAGTATGGACAAAAACTCGAAATGGATAGGCAAAAATGCACTAAAGGAGCTTGAGACATTAGTTTCTGTAGAAGAAAGGGGTAGACTACTTACTTCTAATTCAAAGATGGGTAAAAAGAATCTAGGAAAGATATAAAATGTAAGTTTACAATATGATATAATAAAAACAACTAATTGTTTAGTTGTTTCAGACCGTAGACAAAAGCCCAATTTCTGCGTTGATGTTAAAATTTCCGTTGCTCACTTACCTCTAAGTAAGCTCTGCTACTCAATTTTAACACGCCTTGAAATTGAACTTTTACTAAAGTCTGCTATCTTGATGACTTTGTCATCAATCTAAAACAACTAATTGTTTAGTTGTTTTTTACTTGATAAGATAAAACAGGAGGAGGTTAAATGGATAGTCAATTAAAAGAAGCACTTAAATATTATGAGATTGACAAAACTGAAGAAACATTTATTAGGCACAATGAAAATAAAACTTTTAAAATTAAAGAGAGCCTCTCAGGCAATAAATACGTAGTTAGAATACATAAGCCATGTGATGGTTTTTCGACTGATTTTTTTGGAAAGAATCTCGATATGTCAAAGCTTTTAAAAGGGGAAATGAGCCTAATAAGCTATATTAATAAAAATACAGCTATAGCAATGCAAAGACCATTGCCAAATAAAGATGGAGAATTCGTGTCAATACTCAGCGATGGGACTCCCGTTACTATACTTTCTTGGATTGAAGGGGATACACTAGATAACATAGAGTTAAATAAAGATGTACTGACTAGTATAGGTAAGATGACTGGACAATTGCATCAAGCAACTAAAGCGTTTGCTAGTGAAAATCAAATATGTAGATACTCATATGATGAAAAGCTACTTGATAGAATACATACAAAAATAGAATCAGGAGCAAAAAAAGATTTAATACATAAACAAAACTTTAAAATAATAGTTAAAGCTATAGATGAGATAAAATACAGAATAGACAAATTAAACAAAATCAAAGGAACTAGAGGTATTGTACATACAGATTTATCAAAGACAAATATGATACTAAGTCATGGTGAAATTGTACCTATAGATTTCAGCTTGAGTGGTAATAGCCATTATTATATGGACTTGGGGTCACTTTTCGGTCATTTTACAGATATAGAGCAAAGAAAAAGTATCATTAACGGATATGTAAGCATAACTAAAGAAGATATAGAAACAGAATACATAGAGCCGTTTTATGTATTTCAAAGTTTATCTTTTATAGCATCGCATCTAGAGGGTGTAGCGAGAGAAGAGTGGTTTAAAGGAATTTTGGATAAGTGGTGTGAAGAGAATTACAGACCACTATCAAGAAGAGAGAAGTTTTTATTTTTATAAATATATAGAAGTTATTTTAAGGGGAAATAATGAAAAATAGAAAAAATAGTTTGATATTATTAGTGTGTATTATAGCTACTATAGTAGCTGGACAATTTTTGGTTGGATGTAAAGAAACTGTACCAAGTTATACAAATAAAGCGTTAGGATATTCAATTATTTTGCCAAAGAGTGTGCAAAATAAAGTTAAATTTATGGAAATGGAAAAAATGACATTACTAATGGCTAATGAAGCTGGGTTCATTGGGAATATAATGGTTCATTCAAAAAATACATTTAGTAGAAATGAGATAGAAGAAAAACTAAGCAATAAACAATTAGGATCAGATGAAAGCTTTTTGATAGGAGAAACAGATGAGAACTATGTTACTTTGACAATAGGTACAAGATTTATGAGAAGTAGTAAACCAGTAAGTGAAAAACAGAAAAAGGAAATAGAATATATTAAAGAAAAGTTAAGAGAAAAAAAGGTAGAATTTAAACGTGGTTAAAGATTAAAAAAATCAAGTAGCTTTTATTAGCTACTTGTTTTTTAAAACATGTTATCGCCATGTTTGATGTCATTCCATGTTTAGAATAATATCATCAATATCAAAAAACCTAACATAGTTATCAATTGAAATATTTCTAAAAACAATATATATTAAACAATAGTAAGTTAAGACGTACAAAAAAATTTATAAATTAAATTGGAGGAAATTAAATATGAGAAGTTATGTTACTGAAGAGAGTACAAGAGAAGACAATATGGTGGTTAATAATGGAATAGTTAAATATAACTTATCCAAAGTTCCTTTTACACAAGAGCCATATTTTATTTCAATTAATAGGGTAATAAAAGGGGCAAATGGAGAGGTATTAGCAGGGGTAAATAGTTTATTATACTGTTGGAATTGCCTAGCTATAGATGTTTTGTGGGTTAAAGAGGAGTGTAGAAAAGAAGGGTATGGTTCTGTACTTTTAAATGAAGTAGAAAAAATCGCAAAAGAAAAAGGTTGCAAATTAATTCATTTAGATACTTTTGATTTTCAAGCAAAGGATTTTTACCTTAAACATGGATATGAAGTATTTGGGGTGTTAGATGATTGTCCAATAGGACATAAACGTTATTATATGAAAAAGAATATATAGTTTAGCATATTCTTTTTCACTAGTGTTCATAAATTGGTAGCAACATCCTGTTGACAAAATTATAAGGAAAATTGATTACCTCCAAGACAAAATTGGCATTAAAGTACAAGTAGCTTAATATAAAAGCTACTTGTATTTTTTAAACCATTTCTCACGCCATATTTGATAATTATAACCTTTTACCTGTTTTATAGTTTTCCCTGTTAAAGAAAACACTCCGCCATAGAGTGGTTCTGTATTGTTTGGAAAAGAATAGCCACCGATAATTCTATTGTTATTAACAATTAACCATAAATTAGTTTGATTTTTATCACCATAGCTATCTAGAGGGTGGTTTTTGACTATATAAGAGTATATCAAAAGCTTTTTATCAAAGTATTTATCAGGTTTAATTCTTTGAACACCCCATATACCCATCCAAGGGAGATGACATATATCTTTTTGACGTAATATATGAGATGAAGGCTGACTGCTAGATGATACTACTTCATAGCCTAGATTAGTAATATAATCATTCCCGATTTCAATGATATCTTTTTTACTTGTATGTAAGGTATAGCTAAAATACAGGATTATAACAAGAATAGGTATGCAAAGTGGTATAATATATTTTTTCATTGCGATTCCCCCCTTATTATTAGACGAAAAAAAAACAATAAAGTTTCATAAAAATTGTATAAAATCAATTAAAATGATAAAATAATCGATATAATTAATAGACATTACAAGGAGGTAGAATATGAAAAAGAGAATTTATTTTAACTCACCTGTAGTTTTAACATTTGCTATAACATCTCTTTTAGCACTGCTAATAATTAAACTTACGGATGGACAAGCAAAGTATCAGGTTTTTGGAGTATACAGAAGTTCTCCAAATCTACTGTTTTTTGCAAGGCTAATAGGACATGTATTTGGACACGCTAATTTTCAGCACTATATCGGTAATATAATGATGATTTTATTATTAGGACCAGTGCTTGAAGAAAGATATGGGTCACTTGATTTAGCAGTGATTATGGGGATAACTGCGATTATCACAGGTCTAGTTCATATACTTTTATCGTCAAGTACAATATTGTTAGGTGCAAGTGGTATAGTATTTATGATGATCATAATGACTTCATATACAAATATAAAGAGCAACAAAATACCTCTAACTTTTGTACTTGTTTTTGTGCTTTATATTGGTAGAGAAGTCATAGATGGTGTTATAGTTAATGATCAGATTTCACACTTAGCCCATATAACAGGAGGACTTGCAGGAAGCTTTTTTGGATATATACTAAACAGACATCATTTTAAGCAAGGTTAAAACAGCCCTAAAGGAAAGAGGTTTTGATATTGTAATGCATATAAAAAAGACATACTATTAAGAAATAAGGTATAGAATTTATGAATATTTACTCTAATGGTTTAAGATAATATGTGTGTTATAGTAGTGTTGGAGATATTGTTAATTGGTATACTAAAAAGTATAGCTCGGCAATAGAAATAAGTTAAAAATTAACAAAAACTCTATGGTTATATTTGGACGTACTAATTTTAACCATAGAGTTTTTTATTTTGTTTTGGTAATTTTTTTGCCAACCATATACTACTTTTCTTTTATCAATTTTTTATTTTTAACATGATAAATTTTATTACATATTTCTATTATATCTGTATCATGGGATATAATTATAATTGTCTTATTTAAGTAATTATTTTTAATAAAGTTCATTATTATTTGTTTATAATTTTTATCAACATAATTGAGAGGTTCATCGATAATGTATAAATCTGAATCATTATTTATTCCACGTGCAATTGAAATTAGTTTTCTTTCTCCTCCTGATAAGTTCTGTCCTTTATTATCTATTAATGTTTCCATATTGATATTATTATTCGAAAAAAGGTTTTGTATTTCTGATTGTTGCAAAAGTTTGTTTTCTATATTATTATTCTGTTCTTTTAATGTTATATTTTCTCTTAAAGTTGTCTTAAATAAATAGGAATCGGCAGGTATAAGGGTTATCTTTTTTGTTAAACTCTTTAACTGAATATCAGTGTAGTTTATATTGTTAAAGAATATGTCCCCTGAATCAGGTTGTATCAACTTCAGGAGCAAATTTGCAATAGTTGATTTCCCAGACCCATTTGAGCCAATAATGGCTATTTTATCTCCTTTGTTTATAGTAAGATTTATAGAGTTTAATATTTCTCTATTATTATATGAAAAAGAAACATTTTTTAAAGTTATTGTATTCATATCACTAAGTTTTTCATATTGGTCAGTTACTATAATATTGCTATCAGAATATAAAAACTCTTTTATTCTATCTAATGATACTTTTGAAATCTTTATTCTCTTTGGGTAGTTCATAAATATTTCTATTGGACTCCATAACTTTGAAAAATACATTGTAAAAGCTACTAAAGTTCCAACGCTGAACTGATTAGTATAGACTAACTTTCCTCCAATAAAATATGTTAAAAAAGATGCTAAATTCATAAGTCCTGTAACTAATACATAGTCATATGTTATATCATATTTAACATCCTTTAACTTAAAAGACAATAATTGATTTAGATTTTTTGTAATTTTATCTTTCATATAGTGCAATGAGTTATTTGCTCGTAATGTGTAATTACCATTTATATTGTCTTCAAAATAACTACTTATAGTTTCTTCTTTTTTTAATATTTCTTTATTTATCTTTTCTATTTTTGGTATATATATTTTTGATATCATTATAAATATAGGCATTAATGATGTTAATATTAAAGTCATTGTTAAATTTAATTTTAACATCATAGACAATATAGCTATAACAAAAATTATATTTATAATGAACATAGTATAGCTTTCTATTACTAATAGTTTAATCTTTTCAGTATCAGTATTAATTCTTAGTAGAAAGTAACCAATGTCTTTTTTGATTAGTTTTACATAAGGTATATCATTTATCTTTTTTAAGATATCAACTTTTATTTGATTACAAATTGATATCTCTATTTTGTTCTGAAAATAAGTTTTTAATGATAAAAACATAATAAACAAAAACGTTACGACTATAAAATGAACACCATTTTGATTCAATTTATCAATATTTTTACTGACAGCACTGTCGATGAGCCTTTGAGTGAATATAGGCATTATTATTATACAAGCTTTATAAATTATATAAGATGCTATATAAAGTAAAATTTTTGTCTTTTTGTCCTTATAATATTTTTTAAAAAATACTAGGGTATTTATCATATTAAAAATAACCTCCTTTAATAAAGGTAATTGAATATTTTTTCATTAATTTTTTTAGTCTGATTATATTTACAATCTATAGAGTTAATGGTGTTATACTTTAAATAACTATCAAACCTACAGCCAGTATGGCAAATGGGTATTAATTCGCATTCTTTTTTAAAACATTCATCATATAACTCTTCAAAATAATAATTCGGAAATTCAAAGTTGTTTTGATTTATATTGCTCACCTTAAAATCAACTCTACCTACCATACTCAGGCATTTATATATATTTCCATCTGCTGAAATAACCATAGAGTTTTTCATTTTTGAAGTACACATTCCATCAAAAACAAAATATTCTCTCATATTAAATCCATTCTTAGTAGCGATTTTGTATAGTGTGATATAATCATCAGGCATACTATTTTCATCCACTAAACATTTATTTACATATTCTGTTGCTTTTGTATCGCTAATAGTTGGAGCAACTAAACCAAAAGAAAGTCTAATTTCAGATGGATTAAATTCTTTGGAGATATATTTTATAAATTCTGGTATATTTTTCAGATTATTATTGTCATAATTAATTCTTAAATCTATATATGGTAGTTTATTGTTATTTAAAATGTAATGCATGTTTAAATTATTTTATCAAATGTCCCATTTCCATTTTTTAAGCATCTTCTAGAATCATGGATATTTTTCATTCCATCAAGTGTTATCTGTGCTCTATTCCAATTATATTCATATAATAAATCAGATTTTTCGCTAGTTAACTTATAGGCATAATGTATTAAATAATAACACATCGTTTTTTAAATTTATATTATGAATGAACATTGACCATAAACATTTCAATAAATCCCCAGTTTAAAGTAGGTTAACATTGTACCTCCTTTAACTCATATTTTACAACTTAATTATTACCATATAAAAAATAATATCACAAAAAAACCAATAATACTACTAATTCTACATATTTTATATTTTTCATTTTATAAAACATAATCAAAGATCAGTACTGAAAACAATCCTGATGTACAATGTCATTAAGGTAGTAACATTAACTATATAAAACAAGAAAATAACAGGAATAAAATCTTATTTTTGATACTTTTCTAATGTTAGATATTTGATTGCATAAAAATAAAATAGATTAAATTTTTTTGTTTTTATCCAATAAATCAAACGACTTTAGAAGAAGAAAGACATACTAACACTAGCAAAGCATTTGAACTAGCAGAAAGAAATCTAAGATCGGGAGAGCAAATCAATGTTGCAAGCACATCATTTAGATGTGTGAATATAGATTATCACGGGGAGAGAGCTTAATGACGCAGGATTGAAAATAGAAGAAATTATTCATACAGAAAATAAGGAATATTATAAGTGCATGACTGTATATTTGTCTAAATAAAGATATATACTACAGTTTGCTATCTAGATGACTTAGTCATCAATCTAAATTATAAATAGGGTAGTGAGCTGTAGTATATTAATCTACTATTCTTTATTTATGAACTGATTCTCAACAAGTTTTCTATAATAATCATGGGTTTTTAATAATGTATTGTGTTCACCATCACCTGTAATCTTACCATCTTCTATAACAATAATTCTATCGGCATTTATAATACTCGATAATCTATGAGCAATACTAATAATAACTTTATTATTTTTGATTATGGATAGTACAGATGCTATATCTTTTTCTGCATGAGAATCAAGGTTTGCAGTAGCTTCGTCTAATAACCAAATATCGCTATTTCTTAAATATGCTCGTGCTATAGCAAGTCTTTGCTTTTGTCCTCCAGAAAGATTCATAGCATTTTCCGACACAACAAAATCAAGCTTATTTTCTAGCTTTAAAATAAAATCAAAACATTGTATCCCTTTTAACCTAGATAAAATTTCATCATCACTTAAGTTCTCGCTTAATCCATATGTTATATTATTGCGAATACTCTTATTCATAATAATATAGTCCTGACTAACATAGCTAATATTTTTACGAAGAGATGATAAGGTATAAGATTGGTAATCTTCATTGTTCACCAATATGCTACCTTCAGTTGGATCAAAGAATCTTTCAATTAAAGAAATAAGCGTTGTTTTTCCAGTCCCACTAGCCCCAACTATAGCAATATATTCACCTTTATTTATCCTTAAACATATATTTTTTAGTATGTCTTCATTAGTATATCTAAAACTCACATTATCAAATCTAATATTATCAACATATTTTAAATTCTTACCACTATATAAGTCTTCTTCTTCATATGATAAAATATCTTTTATTCTCTTTATACTATTACGAGCAACAACCAGCTCTTTTGATTTAAATATAATCAACAATAATGGGACTATCCCTTTTAGGGCATATAAGATATAAGCTGTGAGTTCTCCTATAGTAATTAAGCCCATAGAAATTCTGAAAGATATAAATACAACAATGCCACCAATTATTATAATAAAAGTACTGGCTATGATAGGAGTTACAAATCTTTCCATAGATAATGATTTAATAGTATTTTTAAATGACTTATCAAAATGTTTATTAGCCATATCAATCTCAACGTCTTCTGTTCCACTTGCTTTTATGAGGGGCAAACTTTTAATTATGTTATTTAAAAATACAATAAAGCCTTTATGATTTTCATACTCTTTTTCGGTAAATTTGGCTAAATAGATATACATAGGTACTATAATAACGGCTAATAAAAGAAGTGCTACAATAATAACAATGGTAATTAATATATCTAAATAAAATATAATAATAATACTACCCAAAAAGTTTATAACAGAGAGTATAATATCAGGGTATGCCTCGAAATAATAAGTACTGGCATTGTTTACATCCTTATCTATGACCTCTATTAACTGACCTGATGAGGTATTGCCTATTCTTTTAGTTTTCAATACCATAATTTTACGAAATACTTGCTTTTGTAAGCTTTGCAATAACATGAACTTTTGTCTAGTTATAATAATTCCCAATAGAGTTTTTACTATATATACAACTATATATATGATTGCGTATAACAATAATTGTTTCCGATCAAATCCAGATTCCTTATGATCAATTATATTCTTTATTACAATAGGTATTAAAAACGAAAGTAATGTAGATATAGAAGTTACAAGAAACTTTATAAAAATATACAGCTTTTCCTTATTAGATATAAAAGAATTACTCTTCATTAGGGCACCTCTTAACGTGTAATTTATTACTATTATTATGTCCTTGCTGTACTTGAAAATATGCAAAGCCATATCACTAGACTGTCGCTACTAAAGCATTTGAACTAGCAGAGAGAAATCTAAGATTATTTACTTTGTGAAACTACATACCGTATTAACTTATTATCTGTATATTCAATATATACAGCTTCATTTATGTTCTTTTTAGTATATACTTTAGTTCTTTAATACATTTGAATGAAGCTCTTTTTTTGGTAGCTCGTTGTGATTTATTTTCTTTTGTATTTCTCCAATAAGTGTAAACTCATTACTAAAAGGTTCTTCTTTTCCTGTTGTTTGGTATAATACATTCTTATATACTATTAACGGTGGGCGCACGCCTTCATTTGTATTTTTTATAGAATTAGTATCTTGCTTGCATGCTGTCAAACTTAATAATATAACAATTAATATAATGATAAAGTTAAAAGTTTTTTTCATCAAGTCACCCCATTTATAATATTTTTTAAATGTTACACTTTTTAAAGGCTGAACTAATATAGTTAAGAGTGCTATAATTTTTTTTCAAATACCATATCAGCAATACGCACAGCTTCCTTAGCATCTTTTCCGTAGTAATGAGCACCTATTTTTTTAGCATAAATTTCAGTCAATACAGCACCACCCACCATTATGCTTATAGAATCATCTAATTCTCTAACAGCATTGATGATTTCTTCCATTGAAGGAACAGTTGTTGTCATTAAAGCACTAAGTCCGACTAGCTTGGCATTTTCATCGGTGATAGAACTTATTATTTTTTCTTTAGAAACATCTTTACCTAAATCAATAATTTTATAACCATAATTCTCAAGCAGTATCTTAACTATATTTTTACCTATATCATGAACATCACCTTTTACTGTTGCAAGTATTATAGTGCCTTTAGATATGTCCATATTGCCTGATTCAAGTAAGTGATTTTTAATTGCATCAAAAGCGATTTTTACTGTCTCAGCACTTCTAATTAATTGAGGTAGAAAAATAGTTTCATTTTCATACCTATCTCCAACTATATCTAAAGCTTTTATTAAGTGATTATTTACTATATTCATAGGCTCTAAGGTATTTAGTAACTTTAGTGTTTTATCTTCTGCTTTATCTTTTAGTCCTTTGATTATTATATCGACAAGAGAAAGAGTGTCATCATTTTTTGTGACAACTTCTAGCGTTGAATCAGTTTTTGAATAAGTAGATATAAAGTCTTCGCATCCATGATCTATATTCGCTAAAACTCTATAAGACATAATTGTATCTTTTAAAGATTTAACAGTTGGATCAGTTATTGGAGCATCTAAACCATAACTAAGTGCCATTGATAAAAATGTACTGTTGATTAGATTACGGTTTGGAAGACCAAACGAAACGTTACTAGCACCTAAAGTTGTCTTTACGTTATACTTTGATTTAATGATTTTTATAGCATTTAAAGTTTCTAACACTGCTTTTTGGTTAGAAGAAGCTGTCAATGTCAAGCAGTCTATTAGAATGTTTTCTTCTGGTATTTTGTATTTTTTGGCTTCATTTATTATTTTTTCAGCAATCTCTACACGTTTATTTATAGTTTTAGGCAGACCATTTTCATCTAGAGTTAAACCTACAACTAAAGCGCCATATTTCTTTGCTATAGGTAAAATAAAGTCTAAGCTTTCTTGCTTTCCGTTAACTGAATTAATAATTGGTTTACCATTATAGTATCTAACAGCAGTTTCTATTACTTTAGCTTTCATACTATCAATTTGCAAAGGTGTATCAATTATAGATTGAAGTTCAAATATTACATCCTTCATTTTTTGAATCTCGTCAATCCCAGGTATCCCGATATTTATGTCTAAGATATCAGCTCCGCTATCTACTTGCTTTATAGCTTCTTGTATAACATAGCTATAATCATTGCTATTTATAGAAGCTTTAAGTCTTGGTTTACCAGTAGGGTTTATCCTTTCTCCAATAATGCATATTTTTTCATCAACTATAACCGTTTTTGTGCTTGAAGTTGCAGTTGTTAACTTTGAGTTAGATGATTTTAAAGGCTTTTTATTTTTTAACAAAGTAATAACTTTACTAATATACTCTGGATTTGTGCCACAGCAACCTCCGAATACCGCACCACCAATATTTGCAATGTCCGCAAGCTCTTGTGCATATTGACATGAATCTAAAGTATATCTTGTTTCTCCATTTACTATCTCAGGTAGTCCAGCGTTAGGCTGTACGATAACAGGTTTATTAGAGTACTTAACTATTTCTTTTACTACGCTAGATATTTGCTTTGGGCCTAGTGAACAGTTTATACCTAAAGCATCTACACCTAGACCATCAAGTACCTCTACCATCGTTAGGGGATCAGTGCCAGTTAAAGTCCTCATATTTTCTCCAAATGTCATAGTGCAGAAAATAGGTAAATTAGAGTTTTCTTTGGCTGCTAGTATAGCTGCTTTAGCTTCATATAAATCGCTCATAGTTTCGATTAAGATTATATCAGCTCCTGCATTATCACCAGCTATAACTTGTTGCTTAAACATTTCATAAGCATCATCAAAGCTTAGCGTGCCCAATGGACTTAACAATTGACCGAGTGGGCCAATATCTAAAGCAATTAGTTGATGTGTGACTGATTTTTTAGCTAGCATTACAGCATTATTGATGATTTCATCTACACTGTAGATTGAATCTTTCAGCTTATATGCATTTGCTCCAAAAGTATTTGTTGTTATTATATCAGCACCTGCATTAACATATGCTTTGTGTATATTTAGTATAGTATTTGGTTTTTTGATATTATATTTTTCTGGTATCTCACCTGCTCTCATACCATAGCTTTGAAGCATAGTACCCATAGAACCATCCAGAAATATAAAGTCTTTACCTAACTTTTTTAGTACATTCATATATATCCCCATCCTTTGTATACATACAGTCTTTACTCAAGTTACAATTGTTACAACTAGTACTCTTTTTTAGTATTTTTTTACCTATACCTATGAAAGCCGTAATTGATTTTCTAGGTATAAGAATATTATTGTCATTGCATGTTAGCCCTATAGTATTACCCTCAATTACCCTTAATATTTTGGATTGATAATCGAGAGACAAATCTCCATAACCGGGACTAAATCTAGAGGTTGTTTTATAGTTTTTCTTGGAAACCATATCTTCTATTGATGAACTTACAAAGTCAGCTAAAGATTCTATTGCAGTTGTAGCGCAAGCATCAAAAATGATAGCCTTTGTAAGGTTTGTTTTACTATAATATCGTATTTTATTATCAATATCAATACCTAAAGTAGCACCAATAATTGCGCACTTATCACAATTGCTTAAATGCTGTTTTAAATTTTCACTAACTATTTCCGTATCACATTCATAAAGATAAATATTGTATTCGATGTCTATATCAAAAAGTTTATAAATATAGTTACCACTAGAAATAGATTTCACTTCCTTGATACATTCAGTTATCATGTCCATTGTGTATTTATCAATGTCAGAGCTTTTATATCTAAGATAACGCAAAACTTCATTACGGTCAATATTTAATGGACCAACACGCTTGTTAGCATGCACATTCATCACATACAACTCCTCTTATCGCTTTTATATTATTTAAAATATGACTAGTTGCCTTTGGTTTATTCATAGTATAGATATGGATACCGTCTGTATCCCATGACAATAAATCAATAATTTGCTCGATTGCATATGCTAAACCAGCTTCTCTTAAAGCATTTGGTGAATGTTCGTATTTTTCTATAATCTTTTTGATTTTCTTAGGCAATGAACAACCAGTAAGCTCAATAATCCTCTTAACTTGATTTTTATTAAGAATTGGTAAAACACCTGCTAAAATAGGAACATTAATATTTTTCTTTCTAACTTTATCTTTATACTCGTAGAATAAATTATTATCAAAAAATAGCTGTGAAATTAAAAATTCAACTCCAGAGTCTACTTTCTGTTTTAAGTTATCAATATCTTGGTGTAAAGATTCGCACTCCAAATGCTTTTCTGGATAGCACGCTCCTCCTATGCAAAAATCATAATTTTCTTTAATGTGCTTTACTAAATCAGAAGCATATTTAAAACCATGATTTTCATGGTAGCCTTCTAAAGGATAGTCTCCTCGTAAAGCTAGTATGTTTTTTACTCCTTGTTTATGCAAACTATCTAAGGTGATATTGAGTTCCTCTTTATTTGAAGTTAGACATGTCAAATGAGCCAATGATGGAACATTTGAAATTCTATGAATAAATGATGAAACATCAATCGTTGTATCTTTAGTACTACCTCCAGCACCATATGTCACGCTTATAAAATCTGGTCTTAGTTCTTTGAGTTTGAATATAGTATCATAAATTGTTTCGATTTTTGATTCTTTTTTTGGTGGAAATATTTCTAGCGAAATAAGTGATTTTTCTTTGTCAAACATATCTCTAATATACATTATAATCTCTCCTTTTTTATGAGTAAAGTAATATAAACAATACTATTTATTATTGATGATACAGTTATCTATAAGTAACGAATCTGTTAATTTTGAGTAAAAATAAAACTCTCTTAAGATAAGAGAGTTTCTATTTAAGCTCTTATCATTCGGTTAATAAACCGCTGGTTTTAGCACCTTTACTTGCAGTAGGTTGCTGGACTTCATAGGGCCAGATCCCTCAGTCACTCTCAATAAGAAATATTTAATTGTTTTATAAAATAAAAAAACCTCTTTAATGAAAAGAGGGTTATAATCATCTCTTATCACTCGGCATAGCCGCTGGTTTTAGCACCTTACTTATAGTAGGTTGCTGGACTTCGTAGGGCCAGATCCCTCAGTCACTCTTAATAAGACTATTAAATTATATTAAGTATAATGCAATAAAGCGAAATTGTCAACATATTTTAATAAGCAGATATTTAAAAAGTGAATATAAATGTAGCCAATAAATGTTAAGTTATAAAATAGAATAATATATAAACAAATAAAACTCTTAAGTTTATTGATGTGATGCGTTGTACGCTACATTACCACCCAATCTTTTCAAGAAATAATTAGCAGTATCATAGTAGTTTATTCTCAATCTCTTTAGTGTTAAGAAGTCGTCAGATTTTTTACTAATACCATATTTTGTTTTAACAGCAGTCAAATATCCATGTTTTTTTACTTCATTTATACCATAAACCGTAGAATGACCTGCAGGATAGCAAAAATGAGTAATTTTAGAATCTATCATTTTTTCAAGAATTTTTTTAGACTGAGCAATTTCTTTACTGATTTTGGCGTTACTATTATAATGAAAATCAACATGAGTTACTGTATGACTACCAATCTCCATACCATCATAGAATATTTTTCTCACATGATCTGGAGAGCGAGGAGTATCATTTAATAAAGTTGATGTAATAAGATAAAATGTTCCGCACATTCCTCTTTTAGATAGTTCATTTGCAGCATAATTAAAATGAGAGGGATAACCATCATCAAATGTTAACACTATAGGATTTTTGGGTAGAGGATAGTTATTTTCCCAGTGATTGTAAAGCTGTGACATAGATATTGTATTATAGTTGTAATCTTTAAGTAAATCAAGCTGTTTACTAAAGTTCTCTCTACTCACATATAGACTAGCTGGACCTTTATGTGGGAGAGTATTTATTTCATGATACATAAGTATAGGAATGTATTTAATATACTCATAATTAGGTCTAGTTAGAGCAGGGGGATTGCTGATCTTATCAATTATAGTTATTACCTCTCCTTGAGTCATAATTTTGTTAGGCTCAAACAATCCATCTTCAGTTATGTTCATTATACCTTCACTATAGCATTTTAGAGCATTATGATTTGCAGTGTCTTTGATATGGCAACGATAGTATTCATAATTGTCGTAAGTAATGGATATAGAGCTTTCTAATATATTTGCAAGTTCTATTTTAGTGATAGGATCATGATTATCGGAGTATGTTCCTAACAATGTATGTACAAAATTTTTAGTGGCAACAAGGTTAGAATTATCAATAGGAAGTATTTCTAGTTTTGTCTTAGTCAATAAATTTTCATTATTGAGAAAATTATATATATAGCCAGCAAAAGCTCCCATGGTAAGCTGTTTGTTCATAATTTCTTGATCTTTTACTTTAAAAAAGATATCAGGAAGATAGCTATCATATATTTTGAAAGGTTTATTATCTTGTTTAGAAATATTTTTAATTAAATTATATGTACTACAAAGTTTGTTGTAATTGATGCTATTAGGGTTGTTATTTATCAATATAGAAAATGTATCGAGTAGTTCTGCTACTGATATATGTTTATTTGGATTAAATAAGCCACTTTCATTAAGATGCATTATATTATGATGTATAACATAGTGTATTTGATAGAAATTGGGATTAGAAGATCCAACATCAGGTATTTGGTTAATAGAGTTTAGATTATTATCACTGCTAACATAACTTACTGTTACTGAAAGCAATACTATAACAATTACTAAAGTTATTTTAAGATATCTGAATTTTTTTATCATATGGAAACATCTCCTCAACTTTTATGTTATATACAAATTATATTATACAAGGTTAAATAAAATGTCTGCAACATGGAAAAATATACTATTGACATTTTAATAAGACAAATGTAATATTAAAAGTGTAATATTACATTTGTCTTATTGGAGGGATTAAATTTGGAAAGATTACCTGATGCAGAGCTCACTATTATGTTAGTAATATGGAATTCAAATAAACCATTGACTTCAAACCAGATATTAGATAAGTTACAAAATAAAAAATGGCATGTAACAACTTTGAACAAACTTTTATCTAGACTAATAAAAAGAGGATTTATAAGAGTTGAGGTTGAAGGAAGACCGAAGAAATATGGATATATTATAGATGAGAATGATTATAAAAGGTGGGAGAGTAAAACTTTCTTTAGCAAGCTTCACAAAAATTCATTCAAGAGTCTTATAGCATCTTTGTGCTCAGATGATAAATTAACGAATGATGATATAAAAGAAATAGAAGAATTAATACATTTGCATAAGGAGGACGATGAGTGATGCTTCAAATCTTTTTTAACTATATAAAAATATCCCTTATTGCTTCAACAATAGTATTGTTAATAATAATGGTTACACCGCTAACTAAAAAAAGATATTCAAACAGATGGCGTTACTATGTATGGATAATGGTTAGTGTTATGCTTATAATACCGTTTAATTTGTCTATAAAAAATGCTCCTATAAATATAAAACCTCAAAGTATACAGAATATAGTCATTGGTAGAGATATAAGTGAAAATATAGAACCTGTACAGCCAATAGAAAAACAAGGTGATTATAATGATACTACTCAAAATAGCAGTGTATTTAATATACACCATATCATATGGTTATGGCTTATAGTTGCAGTTTTGTATTTGATAAAAAATTATATATCATATTTCAGATACAAGAAGGATATCTTTAGGTGGTGTTATAGCTGTGATGATGAGACTAAAAGTGTATTTGAGCAAACAAAAAAACAACTCAATATAAATAAAGATATAGAGCTGTTAAAATGTGATTATATCAATTCTCCAATGCTTATAGGGTTGTTTAAAACAAGAGTATTAGTATCTAAAGGTGATTTTAGCAAAGAAGATTTAAAGCATATATTTCTTCATGAACTAACTCATTATAGCAGATGGGATATAGGGACTAAGCTGTTTATACTATTTGCAAAAGCAATACATTGGTTTAATCCATTTGTTCATATTATGAGTAAAATGGCTAATGAAGATATAGAGATATGCTGTGATTATGATGTTATAAAAAAACAAGACAGCAAAAATGGTAAAGACTATATAAAGACAGTATTCAAAGTAATGAAACTAAATGGAAATAGAGGAGTAATACTTTCAACAAATTTTAATGGAGGTAAAAATAGAATGAAAGCAATTTTAGAATATAATAAAAAGAGAAAAGGTAAATTACTTTTGATAGGAATGATAGTGCTTTTACTTTCATCACAGTTATTGATAGCATGTAATGATTCAAAAAGTGATATAGAAAAACAAAAACAAGAGAGTAAAGAATATATAATTAAAGATTTAGGATATGCAATCTCATTGCCTAAAAACATAGCTGATAATGTGAAAATAGATAAGAATGGTGATACTGTAAGTATAGATACAAAATTTGGAGGTACATTAGTTTTTATAACTAGATATTCTAAAAATGATTATCCAGATAGAAAAGCATTAAATAAATACATTGAGGAAACATCTCCTGTATACTTGATTTACTTAGGTGAAACTGAAAAGGACTACGTGTGCTATAACTTTCCAAGTGATGTGCAATATGACTTAAATGACAAAGCTATGACCAAGAAATATAAGGATTTAATAAAAATGTTTGATGATAAAAGTATAGCATTTAGAGCATTAAGTAAAGAAGAAAGCGATAGTAAAAATATCATAGGATATGTAAAGAAATATGACAAAAATACTAATTCATTAACGATAGATGAAGTCGAATGGTTAACAGAAGAAGACAGTGACAGAATAAAAGAACTTGGGTACGATATAAATGCTGATTTGCCAAACGGATTTATAATCCATAATGCAGATAATAAAGTTAGTGAATATGTTTTAGATGAAAATGCAAAATTCACTATATTAAAGTATATTGGTAGTGGAGAAGCTGTGTCAGCTGACACAGACAGTTTTATAAAGAGAGTAAAAGAATGGAAAGAATTTGATTCAGAAGGTATGCTTATAAAGATAACACTGAAAGACAATAAAGTAACAAATGTTATAGAGCAGTATGTACCGTAAATAATGCAAATATTAGATAAAAGATATAAAGAGACATCAAAATGAGATGTCTCTTTATGTTTTTTTAGATATAAGTAATTTCTAGTTTGGAAAACTTGCTATATTAGCGACTTATGACCAACTATATATCACAAATCTTCCAGATTCAAATGGGCTAATAAAAGGTATCTTAACATAACCCGAAACATAAAACTCTTTTCTGTCATAATCAATTCCAAAAGTCAATGAATAGCCATAAAAACTATTACCTTGTGTAAAGTTTATCATAGGATGTGTAGTATTTAGAGTAAAAGAACCTATGTCAAATAAATTAGCTATGTTTGCACTTATATGAAAACTCCAATCATCAGAGATTTCATACTTTACATTGATGATACCAGCGATACTTATTTCTCCTTTGTTACCTTCACTGTAAACATAAGGCTGATTCTGATATGGATTTGGCTGAAGACTACCATACATGTTGTACATGTCATACATATTATACATAACAAATACTCCTATCTACTAATTTCCCTAAACATTAAAATAGGGTATATGTTCATAATATGAAGCATGTATGATTTTTGTTAATAGTAACAAGAAAATATGAATTAACAATAAGTTAAAAGAATATACTTTCATAGGAGATTATAGAGGAGTCAAAATATGAATGAATTAATAAAAATCTATATCCAGAGATGGGAGTTCTTTGGTGATTTATTGTTACAGCATATTATGCTAACTTTAACATCGGTGTTTTTTATAACCATTATAGGAGTATTAACTGGCATATTGATAACCAAGAGTAAGTTATTAGCAGGTATTGTACTAGCATTAGTTAATTTTCTATACACAATACCGTCTATTGCACTTTTTGGTTTCTTAATCACAATTACAGGCATTGGTAACAAAAGTGCCATAATAGCGCTGATTATTTATGGAGTGCTACCAATTATTCGCAATACATATGTAGGGTTAATGGAAGTAGATAAAGATGTGATACAGTCAGCTGTAGGTATGGGAAGTACAGATAGACAGTTACTATTTAAAATCAAGCTTCCACTTGCACTACCCATCATAATAGCTGGATTTAGGACTATGGTGATAATGACAATAGCTTTAGGCGGTATAGCATCATTTGTTGGAGCTGATGGATTAGGAGTTGCTATATGGAGAGGGATATCTACAAATTATTCTACTATGACATTAGCAGGGAGCTTGTTGGTGGCTTTATTAGCTATTGTAGCTGATTTATTATTAGGTATAGTCCAGAGGAAAATATGTAAAAGAGTTTGATTATGTAAGGGAGGAAAGAGGATGTATAAAAGATTATGCATATTATTGATAATCATAGCACTTGTATTCTTAGTTGTTTCATGCAAAAGTGATGAGAAAAAAATAACTGTTGCTAGTAAACCTATGACAGAGCAATTTATAATAGGCCATATGATAACACAACTAATAGAAAGAGGAACAGATATAAAAGTTGAACAAAAGTTTGGAATAGGAGGAGGGACGTCAAACATACATCCTGCAATGGTAAATGGAGAAATAGATATCTATCCTGAATATACAGGAACCGGATGGTTATTTGTTTTAAAGGAAGACTTAATAGATGACACTATTGTTATATATGAATCAGTAAAAGCAAAATATAAGCAGAAATATGATATACAGTGGCTTGGGTTATATGGATTTAACAATGAATTTGGATTAGCAGTAAAAAGGGAATTAGCAGAAGAATACAATCTAAAAAACTACTCTGATTTAGCGAAAATAAGTGACCAGTTAATATTTGCTGCTGAGTATGATTTTTATGAAAGAGATGATGGGTATCCTAATTTAGCGAAAGAGTATGACTTCAAATTCAAAGACAAGAAGGATGTAGATTTAGGCTTAAAATATCAAGCTATAGCTGAGGGAAAAGTAGATGTAATCAATGTCTTCTCAACAGATGGCAGATTAAAGGAAAATAATTTAGTTGTATTGGAAGATGATAAAAAATATTTTCCTCCATACTCGATAGCTACATTGGTTAGATCACAGACGTTAAAAAAATACCCACAAATTGAGAAAGTACTTAAGCCGTTAGAAGGTCAAATAAATAATGAGGAAATTATACATATGAACTACTTAGTAGAAATAGAAAAAAAGGATCCAAAGGATGTAGCTATAGAGTTTCTTAAAAGTAAAGGGCTAATACAATGATTGATATAGAAATAAAGAATGTTTACAAAGGGTATGATAGTGATAAAAATATTTTAAAAGGTATAAATCTCAAAGTTAAAAAAGGGGAATTAATAACACTGTTAGGACCTTCAGGTTGTGGAAAAACGACTTTGCTTAAAATGCTAAATAAACTGATAGAAATAGATGAGGGAGATATTTTAATTAAGGGAAAATCCGTTAAAGTATGGAATACGATAAAGCTTAGAAGGAGCATAGGTTATGTTATTCAGCAGATAGGTTTGTTTCCACATATGACTATAAAAGATAACATTAATTATGTTTTGACTATCACTAAAGCTGATAAAGGGTATAAAGAAAAAAAAGCTAAAGAACTTATAGAGCTAGTCGGACTTAAAAAAGAGCTGTTAGATAGATACCCTAGCCAATTAAGTGGAGGGCAAAAACAGCGTATAGGAGTAGCTAGAGCACTAGCAGGTAATCCAGATATAATCCTTATGGATGAGCCATTTAGTGCAGTAGATGAAATAGCTAGGAATCGCCTTCAAGATGAGCTAAAAATAATACATACTAAGCTAAAAAAAACAATAATATTTGTTACTCATGATATTGATGAAGCTTTAAAACTGGGAACAAGAATTGTAATAATGAAAGATGGAAAAATAGAGCAAAGTGGAACAAAGGAGGAATTAATTTTTAGTCCAAAGACTAAATTTATAAAAGAATTCATAGGTATAAAAGGTTTTAAAACGATATTAAATGAAAATGATATAAAGAATATTTATGCAAAACTAATCAATATTAGTTAGTTAAGGTATAGATAATTTAATATCATATATCAGTAGTTGTAAAGTAACATGATATGTTTTATCACAGGTTTACGAAGTAATGAAGAAAACTTAAAAATTGTCTATAGGTGGTTTGATTGAGAGTGGTGATATTAAGAAACATTCAAATCACCTTTTTTGTGTTGATGATGTTGTTATCATATATTGAGACAGCTTGGTGTCTCAACAAACTTTGTTTTTTATTTTAAGTAAGTATAATATATTTTGATTAATTTTTATAATTGATTAATAGATTCTAGCAACGGATATTTTCTTACACATTATTACATATTGCTTTTTTATATTACTATAATTAATAAAAAATGTTTTCATAATGTTTGTAATATTATTCATAAATTATTTTGTTTAATAGGTGTACAGTATATCTCAATATCATATATGTTCTTCTCTGATAGGACTATTTCTAAATAAACCAATCCTAATAAAAAATTTCCCAACTTCTTTGTCAAACTCAATTATAAAAGTAACAACATCATCATAACAAAAAATTCCTGTATATAGGAGAAATAACTCTGATATCTTCTTCTACTCTTATTAAAATATTCATAAATGTATGATAAATACTTAACTATCTTTTGGGTTTTATATGCAGTTTATAATAAATTATGCATGTTATATTTCATTTTAATAAATTTGTATGTTTTACAACTATGCAAGCAAAAATAGCATATTTGTGTAAACATTCACGTTTATAATTAATCATAGTTGATTTTATGACAAGAATTGATATAATATAATTAAATTATATTAATATATACAAATTGATATAAATTTTTTTTGTAAAATATATATGTTAAAAAAATAACGGTAACAGAGTATTGGGAGGCTTGACAAATGAGTTATGATACCAAGTTTGATTTATTGACGTTTATTGATTTGATAGATAATATTTATGATGAAATTATGATATGGGATAATAATTATACTGTTTTATACGTTAACAAAGCATGTTACAGGCATTATGGATTAAGGCAAGAAGATATAATAGGTAAACGCCTTGATGAATTTACTGAAAAAGATACTTATTGGACTCCATCAAGCATACCATCTGTATATCGTCATAAGAAACCAATTATTCAAAATCAAAAAACGTTCTTAGAAACAAATTTAGTTACTATATCTGTACCGATACTAGACGAAGAAAATAATGTGAAGTATGTAATTCAAAGTGTTAGAGATGACGATGACTACTTACAGAAAATGTTATCTCCTATTGAAATTACTAAAGATGAAAGTCTTAATTGTGATAACTCTCTAATACATAAGAGTGAAAACATGAAACAAGTAATCAAATTTTCAAAAAAGATAGCAA
Source organism: Abyssisolibacter sp. ZYX002 (assembly GCF_056892235.1). Classification (NCBI taxonomy): domain Bacteria; kingdom Bacillati; phylum Bacillota; class Clostridia; order Eubacteriales; family Clostridiaceae; genus Abyssisolibacter; species Abyssisolibacter sp. ZYX002. Next base: position 591,244 of record NZ_JARMXH010000002.1, on the reverse strand, counting down.
AAGTAAAAGTACCCTGTATGATACTTGGGGAGACAGGAACAGGCAAGAGTTTATTAGCTAGATATATACATCAAGTAAGCGATAGAAAAGATAAGCCGTTCATAAGCATAAACATGGCTAGTATAAGCCCTTCTTTAATCGAATCCGAGATTTTTGGATATGAGAAAGGTGCATTTACGGGTGCCAACAAACAAGGAAAGAAAGGAATATTTGAATTAGCAAATGGAGGTACATTGTTTCTAGATGAAATAGGTGAACTTCCTATGAGTTTGCAAGCAAAGTTCCTTCATGTATTGCAAGAAGAAGAGATAACACCTGTTGGAAGTATCAAGCCTATAAAGCTAGATGTTAGAATAATATGCGCCACTAATTGTGACTTAAAAAATATGGTGGAAGTGAATAAGTTTAGAGGCGATTTATATCATAGACTCAATGTATTTGAGATTAATATCCCTCCACTTAGAGAAAGAGAAAAAGACCTATACATATTAATATCTCATTTTCTAAATGTATTCAATAAAAAATATTCTAAAAGCTGTAAATTCTCAGAAAAAGCAATGGAACTTTTATCGAAATATCCTTGGAAAGGAAATGTAAGGGAACTTTCAAATATCATTGAAAGATGTATACTTACAACTGATACAAATACAATATTGGCAACTGATTTACCAGCTTGCTTTTTTAAAAGAGATAATTTAACTAATAGTACCGATATAGGGAATCTAGAGAAAGCGCTCAAGGCAACACAAAAAAGAATGATAAATGAAGCATATAAAAAATATAAAACAACTAGAAAGATAGCAGAAGTATTGGAGATAAGTCAAACAAAGGCATGTAGATTAATAAAAAAGTATGTGAATAAAAATCAGTATAAGAATAAAATAGAAGTATAGACTTAAACACTTTAGGAACTGTGATATAACAGCTCTTAAGGTGTTTTTGTATATATGTAAATATAGTTAATAAAACTCATTAGTGTATAAGAAATATATTGTATACAGTATAACAAATGCTGTGCCACTACCTTGTTATATAATTAACATTTTTATTTTTAAAATAAATACAAATATGCAAAAAATTAATTAATAAAACCTAAATAAATACACCTAAAAAATATTTTTTTATTTTTTTAAAATAAAAAACCTAAAAATTTTCTCCTGTATTGTGAGAAATGAGTCGTTATTGAAAAAAATGATGCGTTTTCGACTCAAAAGTCAAATGTATTGCAAATACAATATGTGCAAGTGATTTATAACTTAGTTATAAATATAACAATGAATCTTATTTGACTCATATCAATTACATAGATTACACAAAAGACTAAAGGAATTAGTAAATTGCCTAAAATACGATTGGCATACTTATTGCCTATTATATAGAACGTGAGCTCAAAGAAAATTTAACAATTTCAAAATTAAAATTAATTCATAGAAAGGGGTACGTATTTATGAGACCTTTAGAAGGAGTCAAAATAATAGATTTTACTCAAGCACATGCAGGAAGTTTAGCGACAATGATATTAGCAGATTTTGGAGCTGAAGTAATTAAAATTGAAAGAGCAGGAGTTGGTGACTTAGCTAGATATTGGGCACCTATGAAAAATGACAATAGTGCTTATTATGCTTATTTGAACAGAGGCAAGAAAAGCATAAGTATAAATGCAGCTAGTGAAGAAGGCAAGGAAATCATTAAAAAGCTAGTTGCAGATGCAGATGTAGTTTGTGAAAACTTCAAGTATGGTAGTATGGAAAGAATGGGACTAAGCTATGAGGAACTAAAAAAAGTAAACCCTGAAATCATATATGCATCATTAAATGGATTTGGTCAAAATGGACCATATAAAAAAGTTATAGGCTTAGATTTACAATTACAAGCTATGAGTGGACTTATGGATAGAACAGGTTTTCCAGATGGCCCGCCAACAAAAGTAGGTGCAGCAATGGGAGACCAATTTAGTGGACACTACATGGCTATGGCTATAAACTTAGCATTAATACATAAGAAAAAAACAGGCAAAGGACAGAAAGTAGATATAGCAATATTAGATTCATTATTTTCTATCCTTGAAGCAGCACCAGTTACTAACTGTCTAAGAAATCATGTTCCACCTAGAGTTGGTAATTCATATCCATCAATTTCTCCATATGATGCACTAGAGACAAAAGATGGATATGTTGCAGTAGGTATATCTACAGATAGACAATGGCAAAAATTCTGTGATGCTCTTAACCTTGGTCACTTAAAAGATGATCCTAGATACATTAACAACGAAAAAAGAGGAGATAACTATGAAACAGGGTTAAAGGAAGCTTTAGAAGATGTAACAAAGAAAATGTCTAAATTTGAGATAGAAAAGATATTAAGAGAAGCTAGATTAGCATGTGGAGCTGTTTACACAGTTAAAGAAGCTATGCAAACAGAGCAAGTAGCTGCTAGAGAAATGTTAGTAGATGTAGAAGATAAAGCACTAGGAACGGTTAAAATGCCAGGAATTGTTATTAATTTAGAAGGGACTCCTGGAAATATAGAACATGGAGCTCCTCTTTTAGGTGAGCATTCAGAAGAATACCTTACTAAGCTAGGTTACACAACAGAGCAAATCAAAGAATTATGTAATAAAAAGTTAATCGAAAGAGCGTAAATCCAAGGAAAGGGGAGAAAAACATGAAGGTATTAGAAGGAGTAAAAGTAGTAGATTTTACACAAGCATACAGTGGACCATTTTGCACTATGCAATTAGCAGACTTTGGCGCTGAAGTTATTAAAATAGAGAGAAGAGGTATAGGAGATCAATCACGTGAGTGGACTCCTATAGAAAACGGACATAGTGGTTACTATGCTGCTATAAATAGAAATAAAAAAGGCATTTCATTGGATATGTCAACAGAACAAGGAAAACAAATAGTTTTAGAGTTAGTAAAAGATGCTGATATTATTGTTGAAAACTTCAAAGTTGGAACTCTTGACAAATTAGGGATTGGTTATGAGGAAATGAAGAAAGTTAATCCAGAAATAATCTATGCGTCAATTTCTGGTTTTGGAGAAACAGGGCCACATAAAAGTCTTGCAGCTTACGATAATGTTGTACAAGCTATGACAGGTATTATGGAGATGACAGGATTTGCAGATGGTATTCCTACTAAAGTGGGACCAGCTATAGGAGATAATTTCACTGGTTTAACTATGGCATTAGCTATAAGTATGGCATATTTAAACAAAATGAATACAGGAAAAGGGCAGAAAATAGATGTAGCAATGTACGATGCAATCTTTGCAATATTAGAAAGCCCAATACTATTTGATACTCTATTGGGAGAGGAATCTACAAGAACAGGAAACGCTGATCCTGCTACTCTTGTTCCATATGATGTATATGAATGTAAAGATGGCTATTTTTCAGCAGGACTAGCAAGTGATAAAGGCTGGCCAACATTCTGTGATGCAGTGTCTATGCCTGAATTAAAGGAAGATCCTAGATTTATAGATAACGAACTAAGATGTAAGAACTATGATGAGTTTACTACTGTAGTTGGTGAATTCTTTATGAGCAAAACTAAAAATGAATTAGAAGAAATATTTGTTGAAGCAGGAGTTCCAAATGCTCCAGTGTTAACAATTCCAGAAATAATGCATCATCCACAAATTAAGGCAAGAGATATGATGTTAGAGTTAGAAGATCCAGGAATAGGTAAATATCTTGCCATAGGTAATCCTATGAAATTAAGTGAAACTCCAGCACAGCTAGTGCATGGGGCACCATTATTGGGACAAGATACAGACTCAGTATTAAAAGATATTGGTTATAGTGACGAAGAAATAAAGAACTTCCATGAAAAAGAAATAGTTTAACTTAATTTGTTTCAATATGTGCCAGTCACATAATCGACTGGTACATATTGAACAATGACGGCAATATTACTGAGTAGGAGGGATTTTTTTGGCAAAACAGGGTAATAAGAACTTAAGTTTATTTGATAAGTATGAAGTGGTTCTTATGATATTGAGTATATTAGTCATAATTGGTATTGTTACAGGACTTACACTATATCCTGAGCAAGGTAAAGAAGTTGCAAATACAATATTAAACATATTGACTAATACATTTGGATCACCGATGCAGTTGTTTACAGTATTTATTCTATTGTTCTTAATTTGCATATCTTTATCAAAGTATGGGGATATAAGATTAGGAAATGAGAAACCACAGTTTTCAACATTGAGCTGGGTTGCAATGATGTTTTTCTGTGGTAACGGTGCAGGAACTGTTTATTGGGCATTTCTTGAGTGGGGGCATCATTTTAATGCAGCTCCACAGTTAAATGGTGTAGTAGTTAGTGAAGCAGTAAATTATGAGTTGTCTATGGCATATACATTCTTTGATTGGGGTCCATCGGCTTGGGCATTATTATGTGTATTTGTGTTACCTTTTGCTTATCATTACTACATAAAAAAAGATAGCGAGCTTAGATTTAGTGTTCTTTGTAAATATGCACTAGGAGAAAAAGCAGTTAAGGGTGTATTTGGTAAAGTTGTAGATTTTATTTTCATATTTGCAGCAGTTGGATCAATAAGCATAACCGCTGGAACATCAGCGTCTACGGTTTCATCTGCAATAGCTGATTTATTGGGTATACCTCACACGTTTATGCTTACTGCTATGGTACTCATAGGAGTTGCACTTTTATATTCTGCTAGCTCACTAGTAGGAATAGAAAAAGGAATGAGAAGAATATCAGATTCAAATGTATATATGTGCATGATGTTATTAGGATTCATTTTAATTGCAGGTCCAACACAACATATTATAGATTCTATAGTAAATTCAATTGGTATATTAGCTACAGAGTATCCAAGAATGAGTTTATGGACTGATCCGATAGCAAGATCAGGTTATCCTCAAGGATGGACAGCGTTCTATCTAGTTTACTGGCTGACATTTGGGCCTTTCACAGGATTGTTTGTAGCTAAGATATCTAAGGGTAGAAAAATTAAAGAAGTTATAGCCAATATGTTAATAAGTGGTTCGTTAGGATTATTGCTGTTCTTCGGTATCATTGGAGGATATCAACAGTCATTGAGAATCAAAGGTATTTTAGATATACCTAAAATGCTACTTAATGGACAGGCTGAAAACATAGCTACTGCGACAATAAATACACTTCCGTTTGGTAAAATTGTAATGGTTGTATATCTATTTGTAATAATATTATTCTTAGCAACTACGTTAGATGCTGCATCATTTACACTATCATCAACAGTATCTAAAAAACTTAAAGCAAATCAAGAACCAAGTAAATTTATAAAATTTGTTTGGTGTATAGTGTTGGTAGCTATTCCGATAGCTGTGTCATACATTGGGACAGATATCAATACGATTAAATCTATTGTACTTTCCACTGGATTACCTCTAGTAGTGATATTAGGTATAATCTACTATGGCTTCTTACGAGAATTGCGCAAAGATTTTGGAAATGTATCGCGTGAAGAGATTCAGAAAATGGGACAACTAAAAGAAACAGCAAAATAAAGATAAAGAATGAATGAAGGAACCCACCACAATATATACAGTATTTATATAGTCAAAAATAAGTTTTTGGCTATGTAAATGCTCATAGTAACATAGATAGTCATAGTATCAAAAAGGGTACTATAAAACAAAAAAGTGCGTACTTGCACAAATGAAATATACTAGTTAGAATTATATTAAATAATTTGAAAATAGGAATTTTAGATAAAGACTATTGACTTGTTTAGCAAAGTGTAAAATGAAGATTAACTCAAATCGAAACGTAGGAGGTAAGTAAATGAACTTTGAATTAACTAAAGAACAAAAGTTAGTTGTACAAGCTGTAAGAGAATTAGCAGAAAATGAAATAAAACCTATTGCTGCAGAAGCTGATCAAACAGGAGTTTTTCCTATGGATCAATACAAACAGATGGGGAAGATGGGGTTACTAGGACTACCATTTTCAACTGATTATAAAGGAGCAGGTGGAGATTATTTATCATACATTCTTGCAGTAGAGGAAATTTCTAAAGTTGATGGATCATTAGGAATATCTTATTCAGTGCAGACATCATTATGTATGGGAGCAATAAACGCTTTTGGTACAGAAGAGCAAAAGAAAAAATACCTTCCGGATTTATGTACGGGTGAAAAAATTGGATCATTTGGATTAACAGAGCCTAATGCAGGAACAGATGCATCTGGAGTTCAAACTATAGCTGTAAAAGATGGAGATCACTATATATTGAATGGACAAAAGTGTTTTATAACAAATAGTCCGATAGCAGATACATTTGTTATATTTGCAATGACAGATAGAAGTAAAGGGACTAGAGGAATATCAGCATTTATAGTTGAAAAAGAATATGCAGGAATCTCTATAGGAAAAATAGAGGACAAAATGGGTATAAGATCATCTCAAGTTGGTGAAGTTGTACTTGAAGATTGCAGAGTTCCAGCAGAAAATTTACTTGGAAAAGAAGGTAAAGGTTTTGGAATGGCCATGAAAACTCTTGATGGAGGAAGAATTGGTGTTGCAGCTCAAGCATTAGGTATTGCTGAAGGTGCATTAGAAGAGACGATAACATATATGAAGGAAAGAAAGCAGTTTGGAAAGCAACTTTACAAGTTCCAATACTTAGCTTTCAGAATGGCTGACTTAAAAGCTAGAATTGAGCAAGCTAGATATCTTGTATATAAGGCAGCTATGGATAAAAACAATGGGAAACCATACTCAGTATCTGCTGCATTAGCAAAGATGACAGCATCAGATTGTGCAATGTATGTAACTACAAATTGTGTTCAGATGTTAGGCGGATATGGATTTATTAAAGATTATCCATTGGAGAGAATGATGAGAGATGCTAAGATAACACAAATATATGAAGGAACAAATGAAGTTCAAAGAATGATAATATCAGGAGATATGTTTAGATAACATAAATGATAAACAAGGAGGGTAAATAATGAATATTGTAGTTTGTGTAAAACAAGTACCAGATACAAACGAAGTTAAAATAGATCCAGTAAAAGGTACATTAATAAGAGCTGGTGTGCCATCAATAATGAATCCAGATGATAAAAATGCACTAGAAGAGGCATTGAGATTAAAGGACGAAAATGGAGCTAGTGTTACTGTTATCACTATGGGACCTCCTCAAGCAGAAGCTGTATTGAGAGAAGCTATTGCTATGGGAGCTGATGATGCAGTATTGATCACAGATAGAGCTTTTGCTGGCGCTGATACTTTAGCGACTTCAAATGCATTGGCAGGTGCTTTAAAGAAGTTAGACTTTGACATAGTATTTGCGGGAAGACAAGCTATAGATGGCGATACAGCGCAAGTTGGGCCACAGATAGCAGAGCATTTACAGCTTCCTCAAGTAACATATGTAGAGCAAGTAACAGTAGATGGCAAGTCACTAAAAGTTAGAAGAGCATTAGAAGATGGTTATGAGATGTTGGAAATTCAAACTCCATGTCTTTTAACTGCAATAGATACTTTAAACAAACCAAGATATATGAATATGACAAATATTTTTGAAACTTTCAAAAAAGAAGTTAAAATCTGGGATGCAGAATTTATAGATGTAGATAGAGCACTTTTAGGATTGGGAGGTTCTCCTACAAAGGTATTTAAATCAATGACTAAAGAGCCAAAAGGGCAAGGAGAGATTGTTAACTTACCACCTAAAGAAGCAGCAGCTTTCGCTATTGCAAAATTAAAAGAGAAACACTACATTTAGAGACTAGGAGGGATAGATATGAATTTAGCACTATACAAAGGTGTTTGGGTTTTTGCTGAACAAAGAGATGGACAAATACAGAAAGTTGCATTAGAGCTACTAGGCAATGGTAGAGTTATAGCTGATAAATTAGGAGTTGAACTTACAGCGGTTCTTTTAGGTAATAAGATAGAAGACCAAGCTAAAGAGTTATTAGCATATGGTGCAGATAAAGTTATATATGTTGATGACGAGAATTTGGCTAGATATTCTACTGAATCATATACAAAAGTAATATGTGATTTAGCAAATGAAAAGAAACCAGAGATAATATTTATTGGAGCAACAAATATAGGTAGAGATTTAGGACCAAGAGTATCTGCAAGATTGGCGACAGGATTGACAGCAGATTGTACAGGTTTAGACATACAAGAAGAAACAGGACATTTATTAATGACAAGACCAGCATTTGGTGGTAACTTGATGGCTACAATCATTTGTACAGACCATAGACCTCAAATGTCAACAGTTAGACCGGGTGTTTTCGATAAGTTGTCAAGAGATGACTCGAGAATGGATGAGTCAAAAATAGAAAAAAGAGTAGCTACGCTAACAGACAAAGAAATGAGAGTTAAAGTATTAGAAGTTGTTAAAGAACTCAAAGAAGTAATCGACATTAGTGAAGCCGAAGTTCTAGTAGCAGGAGGTAGAGGAGTCGGAAGTAGTGAGAATTTTGCCAAGCTACAAGAACTTGCAGATGCTTTAGGTGGAACTGTGGCTGGATCAAGAGCAGCAATAGACAATGGTTGGATTGACCATGCATTACAAGTTGGTCAAACAGGAAAAACAGTAAGACCGAGGATATATGTCGCATGTGGTATATCAGGAGCTATACAACATTTAGCTGGTATGCAAGATAGTGATTTTATAATAGCTGTTAACAAAGATGATCAAGCACCTATTATGAAAGTAGCAGATTTAGGGCTTGTTGGAGACTTAAATAAAATAGTTCCAGAGCTAACAGCTCAGATAAAAGAAAAAAAGTTAGCAATGAATGCTTAACAGCATATTGACTATACAGATTTAATGAGTTACAAATAAACAGCTGACAAGCAAGCGGGTGATTTATCTGATTAAATATGCTTAGTTAACTGGAATAATATCAACCCTTTTAAGTGTTTCAGAACAAAGCATAATAGAATAACTTCTATACAAAAAACTAAATAGTTATGTAATAGAATAATTAGGACTGCTTCTATTTAAGCAGTCCTTAGCCATTTAAGTAAATAAAGTTACTAATATGGAAAATAAGCTACCCGTAGGTAGTGAAATAAATTAATTAATAAGGAGAGTTAGATATGAGATACGAGGGTGCTGTATATAGACCACCTAGCGAAGCAAGAAGCCTTATAATACAGGTAACAATAGGGTGCTCGCATAATAAATGTACATTTTGCAGTATGTATAAAGAGAAAAATTTTAGAGTGAGAAAACTTGATGAAATAATTGAAGACTTAAAAGAAATGAGAGAATATTATAAAAACGTGAGAAGGATTTTTCTTGCAGATGGAAATGCATTGGTTTTAAAGACAGAAGACTTAAAAAAGATACTAGTAAACATAAAAAATCTATTTCCAGAGTGTGAAAGAATAGGTATATATTCAGCACCAAAAGATATCTTAAGAAAGTCAGTAGAAGAACTAAAAGAACTACATGAACTAGGTTTAGATATAGCATATCTAGGTGTAGAGTCAGGTAATGATGATGTGTTGATAGATACAAGAAAAGGAGTAACCTCAGAGCAAATGATAGAAGCAGGGCAGAAGATGGTTAAAGCAGGTATAAAACTATCAGTGATGATAATATCTGGACTTGGTGGTAAAGAAAAATGGAAACAACATGCCTTAGATTCAGCTAGAGTAGTAAGTGCTATTAATCCGCATTATGTAGCACTACTTACGCTATTGATAAACAAAAACACTGAAATGAGCGATAAAATAGAAAAAGGCGAAATGAAGCTTCTTTCTCCAAAAGAAACCATGTTAGAAACAAAGCTGTTCATAGAAAACCTTGAACTTAAAAACTGTGTATTTAGAAGCAATCACGCTTCAAATTATGTAGTGCTTGGTGGAGTTTTACCTCAAGATAAGAATCTATTATTAGAACAAATAGATGAATCTCTAAAAGAGGATTTTGATTATAAAGATGAGTTTTTGAGGAGGTTTTAGCAAAGCAATTCAATAGCTAAGCCAATAGAACTATGAGCAATCACAAGACCTCTACGGATATGAACAACCTATAAATGAACTAGAAGAACAAGGGTCATGCTTTGCAGTGTGGCTCATTATTTTTGTGTGGAAGCATTAAATAACATTTGCTTAACCCTGCGAGAGTAGTGTTTCTTGACTATATTAATGATGTAGAAACACTACTCTCAATGTCGTTTACAGCAAATGTTATTTAGCTTCTAGTAGGTTTGCTGGTTGTTATTCTTTAGGGTAAGGCGTTGGAGTGCGTGAAAAATACCTATTGTAAAGAATGGTTCATTGGTGAAGGGAAACCAAAGATAATCTTTAGTGCAGTAGAGAAGCTGTTTCTAATGATTTAAGTAGAAGCTTTGAAGAAACAGCTCCTCAAATTTACCTACAAGATATCTTTCGCTTTCCCTTGTGACTTTACTTGTTGTAATTTTTATTAACAAAATGGTGAGTAGCCATATTTGATGGTAGAAATAAGACCTACAGAGATAAGCTAAATCACTAATAAAACAACCAATCAAGTTACAAAGAAGCATATCCGTTTTTCTGGAGAGCGACTTTAGAGTGCGTGTTCCTCCAACGTTTCTAAATAATAAAAAGGAACACGTACTATACGGAGTCCGTAAGAAATTAGGATAGGCTTCCACCAATATATGATGAGTAACCAAGAACTAGAAGTTTTTTATCTTAGCATGACTCTAAAGAAAGATACCAAAAACACTTTGAAGCTGAGATTGTTTTTCGAACGCGACATTGGAAGTTGTAATTTAATATTAATATAATCAAAAAATTACAGCTTACGCAGGGTAAGAAAAACAATTAAAAAGCTGAACCATAAAGTAACGACCAACTACAAGACCCACAAAGATAATCCAAAGAAACAGTATAAATAATAAATAAAGTTACAAAGAAGCATATCCGTTATTCTGGAGAAGCGACTTAGAGGGCTTATTCCTACAACGTTTTTATATAAATAAAAGGAATAGGACACCTATTAAAAAGGATAGGTTCCACCACCAGATAAAAAATCACCAAAAACTCTAAACATTCTCCCCATTATTGTTATAAGCACTTAAATCAACCTCAACATCAAAATTATCAGAGTAATTTAATCCCCATTTAAACATCATTCGCAAAACTGGAAGCACAGTTTTACCATATTGAGTTAATTTATATTCAACTTTTGGAGGGACCTCTGGATAGACAGTTCTTGTTATTAGCCCATCAGATTCAAGTTCTCTCAATTGTTGAGTCAGCATTTTTTGAGTTATACCAGGTAATCTTCTTTTAAGCTGACTAAAACGAAGAACTTTTTCACGCAATTGCCATAGTATAACACTTTTCCATTTACCTCCGATTAAATCTATAGATAGAGATAACGGACATTGATAAACCTTATCTTTTATCTTTGACATAATTAAAACCTCCCTATAGTTTCAAAACAATACTATATATCAATTTGATACAATCATTCAAAATATACTATACAGCATAATAAAGCATGTTTATTATCAAATTATATCATGTATAGAGTGCAAATCAAAGATTGAATTATACAATATTATTAATTGTAATCAATGAAACAAAATGTAATATATGGTACAATAATCTTATACAAATTAAATTTTAAGGAGTGGCTAAACTTGAAAACAGATGTGACAAGCATAAGTGACAACACTGTTTTAAACATACAAGAAGTTTATAATCTTATTCAAAATTATAAGTATGAAGAAGCGTTTTTATTATCATCACAAATAATGAAGAGAGGTGATAGTGGAGACCAATTATTTCATGAATGGGTTAAAGCTCTAGCCGAATTTTATTCATGTGATAAAAAAGAAGCAGCAATTGATTTGCTAGAAAAAGTAAAGCCTGAAAAAATTGAAAATGTAATTCACTTTAGGATAATTAATTCTTTAATGGGTTTTTACATTGAAATTGGAGATGAGCAAAATTTCTTAAAGTACAAGGAGAAATTAATACATAATCTTCATTTACTAAATATTAGTGAAGTGAGCATTATAATTCTTGGTAATATTGGTAATGGGTATTATGAATTTAAAGATTATTCAAATTCATTAGATTTTTGCAATAAAACAATAGCTGTCGCACAAAAACATTATTTATTTGATTTTAGATTCTTTAAAATTATGATGATAAAAATAATGAATCTATTTTACTTAGGAAAATCTGAAAAAGCTATAGAACTTAAAAAAGATTTTGAATCATTACTCAAGTTAACCGACAAAATGAATTTTATGAAATATTTAGATAAAGCTATGAATAACTATTATGAATGGGTAGATCAAAATAAAAAAATAAACAAAGATTCTTTAAAAAAAACCACTATGTTTCGTCTTTTTCATTATTGTATTTAATCATATAGACATTTGTAGTTCTTTATTGATTTTCCCAATCATTGCTTCAGTTTAATGCTTTTTATTTATATTTTAAAGAGGTGTCGAAAAATAAAAAAATCTTATAAAGAAAAAGAGAGCAGAAATATGATATGCTCCCCTTATAGTAGACAGATTAAATAATAAAAAATCTACTATAAGGAGGAGTGTATTTTTATGAAGTTTTTGGATATAAGCAAAGGAGCTAGACTTTAATAGACTTCTAAACCAGTATAAATTAAAGGGTATAATCCAATTATGATGGTTGCCTTAATTGTTTACTAGAACATAAGTGGTATACGTAGCATTGATGATACTTGTAAAAGAGATATCTGTTGCCCTTGCACATATTATTTATTATTGATATGATTTTTGCTATATTATATAGTATAGTTAAATATTGAGGTGAGACATATGAATCAGTCAAAAGTAACAAAGCTAAAAATAATAAATAAAAATGACCTAAAACTTAATTGTGTGATAGATATGGTAGAAAAACCAATTGCAATATTGATAATAGTTCATGGTTTTGGAGAATACTTAGAAAAATATGATCATGTAAAAGATGTATTCAATAACCTTGGGTATGGAGTATGTAGATTTGATATAAGAGGGCATGGAATGTCTGAAGGGGAAAGAGGACATTTGGAATTATTTGATGATTTCATAAAAGATACGGATGATATAGTTGATTATATAAAAAGAGAATACGAGGGGATACCAATAATTATGTTAGGGCATAGTATGGGTGGATTAATAACAGCACTTTATGGGATAAAGCATGGTGATAAAATATTAGGTCAAGTTCTTTTAGCATCGGCAACATCAGAGCCAAAACAGTCAAGAGGAATAAAAGGAAGAATACTTAAATCAATAAACAGATTTGTGCCTAAAATTAAAATCAAAAATCCCGTTGCTAGAGATGAATTAGAATTAAAGAGTGTTACACTAAATTTTTATGTTCAGTTTTTAGTACATGCTATAACAATGTTGAACAATAATTTAAATAAATATCGCTGTCCATGTTTTATAATGCACGGAGAAGAAGATAAAATAATAGACAAAAATGCTTCTATAAAGTTTTATAGTAATATATCATCACAAGATAAAGAAATCAAAATTTATGAGGGAATGAAACATGTTTTATTGAAAGATATATATGAAGTATACCAAGATATACATATATGGATTAGCAAGAGAATAAACTACAAAGAAAATTAAAGGAGAATATATTATATGAGATACGAAGGTGCAGTGTATAGGCCACCTAGTGAGGCAAACAGCTTAATTATCCAAGTTACTATAGGGTGTTCCCATAATAAATGTACATTTTGCAGTATGTATAAGGAGAAGAAGTTTAGAGTAAGAGAGCAAGACGAGATACTCGAGGATTTAAAGGAGATGAGAGAGTACTATAAGCATGTTAAAAGGATTTTTCTTGCAGATGGAAATGCACTTGTTTTAAAAACAGAAGTACTAAAGAATATACTTTCTAATATAAAAGAGATTTTTCCAGAGTGTGAGAGAGTAGGTGTGTACTCAGCTCCAAAAGATATATTAGGTAAATCAGTAAACGAATTAAAGGAGCTACATGAATTAGGCTTAGATATAGCTTATCTAGGCATAGAATCTGGCAATGATGAAGTATTAAAGGAAATAAATAAAGGGGTAACTAGCCAGCAGATGATAAAAGCAGGGCAAAGAATAGTTGAGTCAGGGATAAATCTTTCAGTCATGATAATTTCAGGTCTCGGAGGAACAAGTAAATGGCGAGATCACGCTATTGATTCAGCAAAAGTAGTAAGTGCTATCAATCCACAATATGTTGCACTACTTACATTACTGATAAATAAAAGCTCTGAAATGAGTGAAAAAATAGAAAAAGGTGAAATGAAACTTCTTTCTCCAAAAGAAATTATGTTAGAAACTAAAATGTTTATAGAAAATCTTGAGCTTGAACATTGTGTATTTAGAAGTAATCATGCTTCAAATTATGTTGCATTAGGCGGAGTTCTTCCACAAGATAAAGGCATATTATTAACGGAAATAAATGAATCTCTTAAAGAAAATTTTGATTATAAAGATGAGTTTATGAGGAGATTATAGATATATTGTTTGCAATATAGATACAATTGGATTTAATCAGTTTGTAATATAAACATAATATATCCCGTGATATACTATTATTGTAATTATTAGAAAAGGGATGGTGAAAGATGATAAAAAAAATATTTATAGTTGGAGTAGTTGTATTGCTTGCTTTTATACTAGCTACAATGAGCTTTGGAGGGTCTGATTTTTATATAGTGCATGACGATCAAGATTACATATATTTAAAACAAAATAATCAGATAACAAAGATACATAAAAGTTTATATCATGATAGAGAATACATGACAAAGCAAGAACAAATTGATGTGTTAAATGAAGCTAAAAAACCTAGAAATTCAGAGAGACAAGGAGAGAGTGTGCCGGATGAAAATATAAAAATTATAGACAACATATTATATCATAATGAGATTAAAATAATGGACATTGGTGAGTATATTGACTATAATAATCGATTTTATGAGATATATGAAAACGACAGCATTGCTAGTGAGACTAGAGATAAAAAGATAGATGCAATTAACGAGGGCAAGAGACTTAAAGTAATAAAATTTACAACTAATACGCAAAAAGTTAAGAAAAGTCCAATAAAAGTTTCAGTTTACAGATACAAAATAAATGAAGAGCAAATATTATATAAAATTAGTACAAGTGCCGCGATGTACAACGATTACTCAGTTGCATTAGCTGATATTGTGCTAACAAATAAGACAGGTGATACGATAGCTAAGTTTCCTAGTCCAGAAGGATTTGGTGCTAGAAAATGTTTTGTTAATGATAACGGGATCATTTTCCTTTACGGAAAAATCCACTATGGAGGTATTCACAATGATGGTGGGTCTGTTTTTAAAATAGCTTATAAAGAAGAAACGAAACAATACACAATGAAAAATATAAAAGATAGTTTTGATTGTGAAAAATTGAGGATGTTAGGAATATACGAGGGTAAAGCTAAATTTGTATCATTAGTAGAAGAAGGCCTTAGATTTTATGAGATGGGCAAAGATGGCAAAATGGTTAAATTAAATAATACAGTGCCAAAAGAATATGACACTGATATATACTACGGCTGCTATATAGATATAGAAGGAGAAATATTCTATATAGGTAGAGAAAGTAATAGATTGACAAATAGTACTACAGGAGATTTCACCAAACTAAGAAATTATACTAGAGTAAAATTAGATAATGATTTCGTTTGGTTTAATGAAAAGTATGGATTCCCTTTTATAGATGAAAATGATAGAACCCAAGTTCCAATTAGAGTAGTTATGGAGAAATTCGGAGCAACAGTAGAGTGGAATAATGAAAAGAGAGTAGCAATAGTTAAGAAAGATAATATAAAGATAGAAATTCCAATAGATGAAAAATACATACTTAAAAATGGTGAGAAAATTTCAAACGACACAAAAGCTTTGGTAAAATTGGGAAGAACTTATTTACCAATTAGAGTGGTAATGGAAGCTTTTGGATGCGAAGTGAAATATGATAAAAGGTCTAATATAGTAGTTATAAAGACTTGTTTGAATTAGTTAAGTTACATATATATTATGATTTGTGATAAAGTAAAAATAAAGAACTCCTTTCCTGAAAAGAACCATATAAGTAGAAAGGAGTTTTTTATGATTTATGTTAAATTTATATGAGTCATATTACTTGTTCATTGAGTAGTTAAATGGTATAATCTAAACGGTAATCATAAATGACATAAGAAAGGAAGCGTGACATGAGTTTTGTAGAGATATTGAAAGTAATAATATTAGGAGTAGTAGAAGGAATCACAGAATGGCTTCCAATAAGCAGTACAGGACATATGATTTTAGTTGATGAACTTATAAAGCTTGGGGTCAGCAGTGCATTTAAAGAGATGTTTTTGGTCGTTATACAGTTAGGGGCTATATTAGCAGTAGTGGTACTTTATTTCAAGAAACTATTTCCCTTTTCATATAAAGGGAGGTTGCAGGTAAAGCATAGTATAATAATACTTTGGTTTAAAATTATAGTTGCATGTGTACCAGCTGCAGTTGTAGGATTATTATATGAGGATAAAATAGATAAGTTGTTTTTTAACCATAAAACAGTATCAATTACATTAATTATTTATGGTATTTTATTTATTTTGATTGAAAGATTTAATAAGAGCAAACCTAAAATAGTACGATTACCTCAAGTAAGCTATAGGGTGGCGTTGTTTATAGGTATATTTCAGTTACTAGCACTTATACCGGGTACATCAAGGTCAGGTGCAACTATAATAGGTGCAATATTACTTGGAACATCTAGAACAGTAGCAGCTGAGTTCACATTCTTTTTAGCAATACCAGTTATGTTTGGTGCAAGTTTACTAAAAATATTAAAATTCGGATTAGCGTTTTCAGGGAGCGAGCTAGCAATCTTATTTATAGGGATGTTTACAGCATTTATCGTGTCAATACTAACTATTAAATTCTTAATGGGATATATCAAGAAACATGATTTTAAGGCATTTGGATGGTACAGAATAGTATTAGGTATAATAGTCCTAATTTATTTTTACATAAACTAAAAAAGGCATGGTGTAAATATGGTATTTGGGATAATATATTCAATAATAGCAGGAACGTTGATAAGTGTACAATCAGTGTTTAATGCTAGGCTAGGAGACAAAGTAGGTGTAATAGAAGCTACTGCTATTGTTCATGGGGTAGGATTAATAGTAGCTATCGCACTTGCAAGTTTCTTTGGTGATGGAGATATCAAAAAGATAACACAGGTAAATAAGCTATACCTCATAGGAGGCGCACTAGGAGTAATGATTATATTTTCTATTACAAAAAGTATAGGAATACTAGGAGGATCTTTTTCTATTACAATACTGTTAATAGCACAACTAATAACAATAACCGTTATAGATTTATTAGGGTTATTTGATACTCCTAAGGTCCAATTTGATTATACAAAACCACTAGGAATATTTATAATGATAGTGGGGATTGTAGTCTTTAAATTAAAGGGATAAAATATGAAGCTATAAAACATACATAAGTTGATTATAGTACACAATAGAAAAATGGCTATTTAAGACCTAAATTAAAGGTCATTTTTTTATGGGTAAAATGTCAATGGAACAAGCTTTTGGGTAATTTACTCTTAATTTGATTTTCAGAGAGGGAAGCAAGGGGGGAGTATAGAATATAATCCTTATCAGATAGACCAAAAATGTTTTCGGTACTTATTATTTTGGGGTTAATATTTACTCAGAATGTAATAGTAGTTTAAATCCTTACTGGGGTAATGAAGATACATATAAAGAACGAACATTTAAATTTGATGTTGTAGAAAAATAACATACCAAGATTTAATGATAGGAAGTGAGAGTATGAAAAAACAGTATAAGATTTTAATCTCAATAATGGTAGTCATAATACTTATTTTATGTTCACTGAAAATTATAGACAAACGAAAAATAAGAGAGTATGAAAATTATCTTACGTATAAAATACAAGAAGAATTTAAAGGATTAGATTCATATTTTATGCATTCGTATAATATATTAAATTCTATAGAAAATGGTGAAGAAATCCCAGTTGAATATGTGCGAAAAGTTTTGATTGAATCAATGCATATTTTTTTATATGAGCTTCAAAAGATGGATCAGTTAGTAACATTATCTGATGAAAATAATAAAAATATTATGAAAAAGAAAAATTGGGATTGTAATATAGATTATATAGAAACAATTTTTGAACATAGCTATAAAAGGTTTATAAAGGAAGGGACTGAAAAAGTAAGTAAAGAAGATTTTATTGATAAAAAAGCTATAAATGATTATTACCATATTGTCAAAGATTACATCAAATATAAAACTGAAAAATATGACAATGATAGTGATGATTTTAGATTTATACTAGAATTTAAATTCAAAGATAATTCATGGATTTATTTCTATAATGACGTTAACCAAATAATTTACCAAAAAATTTAAAACTTCTATACGTTATATATAAAATCGAGAAAGGATATTTAATCTTATCTCGATTTTATATTTTTTCATCTAAATACACTATCGTATAGTTTTTTTATGCTAAGTTGTTTTAATTTGAAACCGATACTATTGTCACTATTAGATAAATTATATTGCTACTTTAATGGCGTAAACTGTAATTTTTTTACCCTAATTTCATTGCCCTAAATATTTCAACCAATAGAGTTATTAGGGAAAATAAAAGATGTTTCTTGTCGGCGAATTTGAGAGGGCATTTATACAAAGCTTCTATATAATTATCTACTGAGCCAGTAAGATTATCTTTATTTTCCCTTTTACCAATGAATTTCTCTTTACAATGAGTTTTTCTTACTTACTCCAAAGGTTTACCCTAAAGAAGAATAATAAATAAACCTACTAGAAGCTGAATGACATTTGCTGTAAACGACATTGAGAGCAGTGTTTCTACATTATTATATAATCAAGAAACACTACTCTCGCAGGGTTAATCAAATGTTATTTAATGCTTCTGCACAAAAACTTACGAACCATACTCACAAAGCGCATGACCTAAGTACTTCGCTGCTTTGCGTAAGCTTAATTTTTCGTAATAGTATTAGACTTTTAAAAAATACTAAAAAGAAAACTATAAGCATATTTTTATTTGCACATTGATAAAACTTTGCAACAATATTACTGTATAATAATAGGTGTACTATGTCTAATAGGAGGAATACAATGAAAAATATATTAGAGAATAAAAAGATTGTGATTGTAGAGGATGATATAAATATAGCTAAGTTAATTAGTAGAGTTCTAAAGAAAAAGCAAGCTTTTACATATATATTTACAAATGGAAAAGAAGCGTTGTCATTTGTAAAGAAAAGCAAAATAGATATGGTTTTGTTAGATATTATGTTACCTGATACCACAGGATTTGAAATGTGTAGTAGGATTTCTAGTATCTACAGTATACCAATAATAATGATTACAGCAAAATCACATATTTATGATAAGATAAGAGGATTAGAACAAGGAGCAGATGATTATATTACTAAGCCTTTTCACATAGCAGAGGTAGTTATAAGAATAGAAAAATTACTAAAAAGAGTACATGGTAGTAAAAAGATACATAGTTTAATGCAAATAGCTGACAATATAGTACTTTTAGAAGAAGAGCATAAGGTAAAAGTTGATAACAAACATATAAAGCTAAATCCTAAGGAATACGAACTTCTAGTTTTTCTTATCAATAACAGTAATCAAGTACTAACTAGAGAGCAAATATTAGATAAAGTATGGGGAATTGATTTTTATGGTGATATCAGAACCGTTGATGTAAATGTTCAAAGACTGAGGAAAAAGCTCAAACTGACTAAAGAGAAGTCATTGATTGAGACAGTATTTAAAATAGGATACAAAATGAACATTAGTATTGGAGATTAGTATGAGGATGTCAATAAAAACAAAGACTTTTATGTTTTATATTATAATTAGTGTTGCAGTATTTTTAAGCTTTAATGTCATAGTTACAAGTAAGCTTAAATCCAATAATAAAAAAATAGTAATTAACGATATGAAAGAACTAAAAGAAAGAACACTGAATTATATAAATGAAACAAGAGTATTTTTAAATAAAAATGTAGATTTTAAAAATAAAGATGCAGTAAAAGAGTTGCGTTTTGATCTAAGTGAGAGTTTTAATGAGCAATTGATTATATATATAAATGGAGAAACAATATCAGAATTTGCCCCACTGTATTTAAACTATGATTTTAAAGAGACCAGTTTCTTAAACAAAGATGAAAATATAGTAGCCTTTGATATAAATTACTTTAAAGATAAAGCAGTAGTTGATTTTCCAATAAAGTTAAATAAAAATAATACAGATGTAGTAATAAGGTATTTTGTTGATTATACAGATATGCTAATTACAGAAAGAAAAATACAGACTATCATATTTGTACTATCATTTGTATTTTCACTATTAATAATAATCCTATCAATGGTAAATTCAAATAATTTACTAAAAAAGGTATTTAAGATTAAAGATTTTACTAAGAACATAATAGACAATGATTTTAGTAGTGAGCTATGTATTTCATCAAAAGATGAAATGGGAGAGCTATCAGATGATTTAAATGAGATGAAAAAAAGAATAAGTGAGCAGATAGAGACTATAAAAAAAGATAGAGATGAAATAAAGAAAATAAGTAGTTACAAAAAGACGTTTTATGATAGTGTAACTCACGAACTAAAAACTCCTATTACAAATATAATGGGATATTCAGAATTATTACTGGAAGAGCTTGATGACGACTTTCATGATATTGAAGCGATTAAAATCATAAACCAAGAGAGTTATAGACTATTAAAGTTGGTCAAAAGTATATTAGATATGTCTTTTTACAATGAAGTTAATTTATATAAAAATAAAGAATTATTTGATTTGAATCAATTAGTAAATAGCATTACCTCAAAAATGAAGTTCAAGGCAAATAAATTTTCGGTTTCAATTATAAATAATATACATGAGAAGCTAATTATAAATGAAAACAAAGATGCTATTAAAGCTATATTGATAAATCTTATTGATAACAGTATAAAGTACAATAAAATGAATGGAAGCATAACTATATCTGCAACCAAAATAGACAATAGTATAGAATTATCTATAGAAGATACCGGACTTGGTATATCGAAAGAAGATCTTAATAAGATATTCAAACCATTTTATAAAGTTAAGGAAGTAGACAATTATTCTCAAAGTAGTGGCTTAGGCCTTGCAATAGTAGATAGTATTGCGAAATTAATAGGTGCTAAAATAATAGTGACAAGTGATATAGGTATCGGAACAATCATAATAATAAAAATTCCATTTGATAAAACTCTGCAATAACTACCGTATATAATTAATTTGAAATACTCATAAAACTTTAATTGTAAATCATTTATGAATATTTAACTAAGTTTTAAATTATGAAAGAGAGGTAGATAGGATGAAAAAATGGAGTAGCATTATATTAATGATGATGATTTTAATAGGAGGAATTTATGTAGCATATATACATGAATCTAAAGCAGAAACAGTTATTATTGAAAAAAAAGAAGATAAAAAACAATCAATTACAATTGAAAGTAATCCTATAGATCATTTGGATAATGATGAGATAAGATCTAGAAAAAATATAAGATACATAAAAAACCAAAGTACTATGTCTTATGGTAAATTAGATAAAGCAATAGGATGGAGAAAAGACAGATTAGTTGTTTTTGAATACAAGCTATGTGGTAGATTTGAGAGCACATTAAAATTTGAAGAATATGAGATAAAGGACAATCAACTTAAAATAGTAGATAGCTATGATTTTGAGATTAAAACAGAAAACGATTACAAAAATCAAGTGTCACATTATAGCGATACTCTAGTATTTTGTGATACAGAAATACTTACAAAATTATCGCCAGACGGCGAAAATATACTAATATCAATGGAATACCTGCAGCCAAAAGAAAAGGGCGATAAAGTAAAGGTCTTCAATAAAGGAATAAGCTATATCTATAATATAGAAAAAAGAAAACTTACAAGAATATCTGATGATGTAAGGTATGCAAAATGGTCACAAGATGGAAAAAGTGTATTCGGCGAGCAATATATTATTGTAAAAGCTGAGAAAGATAGTGATAAATATTGTAAAGATTTTGAGGCAAAGATATATAAACACAATGAATACGTTGTAAAAGACATGAAGATAAACAATATTATTAATAATAAAGAGCTTTTTGATGAGTGCTATGTTTCAAAAGATGTATATGATAATATACTAAATAACCGTGAAACTATAGAAAATTTAAAAAAAGAAGCTTTAACAAAAAGAAGAATACTATTTGAAAATTCAAGAAAAGCCAATGAATCAGGTATAGAAAAAGACAAATCAAGCTTTCAGAAGTGGATTCAGGATAGAGAAATAATTGGTATATATAAAGGTAAATATATACTTGATTCTGTTAAAGGAGCTAATAGTATAATACAAATAGATAAAAAGAGCAAAGAAAGAGATATAACCATTGATAACGAATTTATAGATTATGCTATAGTTGTTGACAATTTATTAGTTTATGGTGGTAGTTATAAAAACAGAAACGGAGTATCATTAAATACTTGTAATCTTGATACAAAAGAAAAGAAACTTTTATATAAGGGTTGTGTTACAGCATTTGCCTATTCAGAGGAGACTAATAAACTTGCATTTTATGATAATGATAAAAAAGAGTTATTTATTGGTGATTTTATAAAAGGTGAATTAACAAATATCAAATACTATTATACTGCAAAAAACAATATTTTTAATTTGTATTTTTCAAAGAATGGGAAGTTATATGCAGAATGTTCGAGTGAATATTATGATTTGATTATTGATTTAAAAACTGGTAAAAAGATATATATAGATGACAATTTCTCATAATTAACCACAATTTCACACAATCTCATTATAATTCTTACATATTGTGTGTTTATAATTACTGTATAGCAAGAAATAAAGCTATACAGTTTTTAAATTAATGGGAGGTTTTATAGTGAAAAAGATAGTATCATTAGGTTTAAGTGTTTTAATATCAGCAAGTATGTTATTACCTGCAAATGCAAGTGCATGTAATCATAAGTATATGACGAATAGTCAAAGGCCGCAGTACAAGAATACAAGGGTTTATTGTAAAAACACATATCAAAATAGAAACATAGACAAAAGTTATTTAGTAAAAAGGATAAATGGGTACATGAGCAAGGTTGAAGAAGCTCGAAAAAATGGCTGGATAAGTAAAGAAGGCTATGAAATGATAAAAAGCTTTTTAGATAAAAAACTTGCGTATCTAGAGAATATGGATAACTATACACCAAAAAAACAGAATAAACCTATACCAAAAAAAGATGAAAATGTGGAAGATAAGAAAACAGAAAACAAGGAAACAGAAAACAAGGAAACAGAAGACAAGAAAACAGAAGATAAGAAAACAGAAGATAAAAAGGATAATAAAAAGGAAGATAAAAAAGATAACATAAACCAAGGCTTAACAGCTAAAGAACAACAGATGGTTAATTTGGTTAATAAAGAAAGAAAAAATAATGGATTAAAACCATTGATTGTAGATATTAAATTGACAAAAGTAGCAAGGGTGAAATCTCAAGATATGATTGATAAAAACTATTTTGATCATACTTCGCCTACTTATGGTAGTCCGTTTGATATGATGAAAAAATTTGGTATAACCTTCATGGCTGCAGGAGAGAATATAGCAGGAAATCAATCAGTTGAAAATGCACATGTTAGATTAATGAATTCACCAGGACATCGTAGAAATATACTAGATCCAAACTATACACATATCGGTATAGGAATAAAAGATGGTGGTAAATACGGATCAATGTTCACTCAGATGTTCATTAAAAAATAATTACAATACCATTGAGATTGTGTTACAAAAACATTACAATAAATCGAATATAATTAATCTTATGTTAAAGTATTGTTTCTCCTAATTAAATACGATTAATATCGTATATAATAATTATAAATTGTGTTCATTATTTAAACTTATTTATTGTTAAGGGTTGTCTTATATAAGACAACCCTTAGGGCTGTTTCATAAATAGTTAAAATAACACAATGAGACAGTCCTTCAGCTGTTGTGAAAGCAACTATTCGTTCAAAAAGTCACTTCCTACTAATAGACAACATAAGGAGGTTATCATAATGTTTAATGTTTACTTAGTAGAAGACGAGAAAAATCTCAATGATATATTAGCATTGTATTTAAAGAATGAAGGTTATAATGTAAAGAGTTTTGTAAATGGCGAAGATGCACTTGAATGTGTTAAAGAAGATGCTCATATCTGGATACTAGATATTATGTTGCCAGATGTTGATGGGTATGAAGTATTAAAGGAAATCAAGCACTATAATAAAAATGTACCAGTGATATTTATATCTGCAAGAGATACAGATTTAGATGTTATCACAGGATTGCAAATGGGAAGTGACGATTATATTTCAAAACCATTTTTACCTATGGAGTTAGTAATACGAGTAAAAAAATTACTTGATAGAGTCTATAAAAACGGTTCAAAAAATATTATGTTAATTAATAATAGTTATAGAGTTGATTTTGACAAAAGGGTAATTTTTGAAGACGAAAAGGCGATAGAACTTACTTCAAGAGAGTTTGATTTCTTGAGTATAATGGTAAAAAATAAAAACAATGCTCTTTCAAGAGAATATCTATTAGAAAAGGTATGGGGTTTGGATTATTTTGGAAGTGACAGAGCTGTAGATGATTCAGTTAGAAGAGTAAGAAAGAAATTACCAAAACTTAGAATAGAAACTATATATGGTTATGGCTATAGGTGGTGTGAGGAATGAAAAGAGCATCACTAAATATAAAATTAATGACAGCATTTATAGGAGCGATATTATTTTTCTTAGTAGTTAGTTATGTACTCCTAATAGAATCCTTTAACAAGTATTACTACGAAGATATTTATAAAGTATTAGAAGATAACAGTGATTCAGCAAAAGTAATTACTGATATACAAGAATTTATTAACAGTAGTAATAAAGATAATAGAAGCATTGAGAGAATTTATTGGATTAAAACCAATGGAGTATTTGAAAGAAAGACAAAAGAAAGTTCAAATAATTTAACAGAAGATATTATAAAAAAAATAGAAGATAGCATAATAAAGCAAACACAATTTACAAAGAGATATAGTATAAGTGTTGAAGGGAGAAAATTATTTTATATAATTAACAAATATGAAACAAATAGTAATATGTTAGAGTCAGAAGAAGTACTAAAAGATCAAAAGGGAAATGACATAAATACACAAAATATAAATACAAACAAAAATGGTCTTTACAGAGCTACACTTAGATGGGAACCACTAGATGATTCCTTAAAAAAACAACTGTATAGACAGCTATACAAATGTCTGTTAATAGCATTTTTAGCAATGCTGATAGTATTTTTCTTCTTATCTGGTTATATAACAAGGCCATTAGTAAAACTAACAAAGTCTGTAAAGCGTATATCAAATAGAAAATTCGATAAGCCAATAGATATTGACAGAAACGATGAAATAGGATTTTTGGCAAAAACCATAGAAGATATGAGAAGAGAATTATTAGCGCATGATGAGAATCAAAAATTTAGGATGCATGCTATATCCCACGAACTAAAAACACCTACCATGATAATTCAAAGTTATATTGATGCATTAAAAAGAGGAATATTCCCAAAAGGTTCAAAGCAAGCTTCGTTAGATGTTATTGATGAAGAATGTAAAAGGCTACAAAAGCTGGTATCAAATCTTTTATATATTCAAAGACTTGATTATATTGACAGTGAGATTAAACATAGAGAAGAAATAAGTTTAAAGAAAGTAATAGAAGAAGTAAGCAAAAATATGCTAATAGAAATTATGGATATAGAAGTCAAATTAAAACTAAAAGATGTTAAAATACCTGCAGATTACAATCATATTAAAATAATAGTGGAAAATATACTAAACAATCAAATTAGATATGCAAAGTCTATAATTAAGATTTCTATAAAAAATATAAATAACAAAATAGTATTAGAATTTTATAATGATGGAGATAAACTTGTAGATAAAGAGAATATTTTTGATATATTTAAAAAGGGGACAAAGGGACAAACGGGTCTAGGACTTTATATAGTAAAAAGACTTGTGACTATAAATGGTGGTAATATAAGTGCACACAATGAAGCTATAGGAGTTACTTTTAGGATAGAATGGCAAATTGACAAAATCCACGCTTAGTGCTAAAATATACCTTAAATGGATACAAATATTTTTGTAGGGGGGATAACTTTTGGCAAAAAACACTAGAGGTAAAAACGTTAAAAGAGAAGCTGGATGGAGAGGAACATGTCCACAGTGCAAAAGAGATGGTGTAAAGTTATTATGGACTGGAGATAATGAGCAACAAGTATGTAAGATATGCGGAAACGAGATAAAGTAATCAACAAGTGTATTAAATAACGATTATAGATTAAATAATATTTTAATAAACTTTTTAACTTGAAATAACAAAATGTACAAAATTACAGGCAAAAATAAAGGTTGCCTGTAATTTTTTTGCTCTCATGACAAATAGATAGTAAAAATGACGACAATTACACATGATTGCACAAAATTGCACATGATTGTCCTTTTTTTCACATATTATAAATACAATTATTCCATAATTTACGTATATGCTTAAATTATAGTAATAAAAATACAATATCAAATGGAGGGTTTATATGAGAAAAAAAGTGTTATCAATCGGATTAAGTGTTTTATTATCAATAAGTTTATTAGCACCTAATATTTCTAAGGCAAGTGAATCAAATCCCAAAACTGATGAAACAAATAACAAAAAGTATGTAGTTACAAGAGCATACGTTCCTTTTAGTTCCAACAGAATATCTAAAACTATTAAAAAGATAACAGAGACAACAGCTGATTATATGAGAGTATATGAAGAGAAATTTCAAGAATTATACAGAAAGACATATACTAATATGCTAACAGAGCAACAGAAAATTCTTGAATACTATGAAAGTAACTTAAATATAGTAGAAGATGTATTTAAAGTAGTAGATTTTCCTATTCCAGAGATACCAGAAGTTGATGAAGAAACACCAGAGGTAGACGAAGAAACACCAGAGGTAGACGAAGAAACACCAGAAGTTGACGAAGAAACACCAGAAGTTGACGAAGAAACACCAGAAGTTGATGAAGAAACACCAGAAGTTGATGAAGAGACACCAGAAGTTGATGAAGAGACACCAGAAGTTGATGAAGAAACACCAGAAGTTGATGAAGAGACGCCAGAAGTAGACGAAGAGACTCCAGAAGTTGATGAAGAGACGCCAGAAGTTGATGAAGAGACACCAGAAGTTGATGAAGAGACTCCAGAAGTTGATGAAGAGACACCAGAAGTTGATGAAGAAACACCAGAAGTTGATGAAGAGACACCAGAAGTTGATGAAGAGACTCCAGAAGTAGACGAAGAGACTCCAGAAGTAGACGAAGAGACTCCAGAAGTAGACGAAGAGACACCAGAAGTTGATGAAGAGACACCAGAAGTTGATGAAGAGACTCCAGAAGTTGACGAAGAGACTCCAGAGGTAGACGAAGAAACACCAGAGGTAGACGAAGAAGCACCAGAAGTTGATGAAGAAACACCAGAAGTTGATGAAGAAACGCCAGAGGTAGACGAAGAAACACCAGAAGTTGATGAAGAAACGCCAGAGGTAGACGAAGAAACACCAGAGGTAGACGAAGAAACACCAGAGGTAGACGAAGAAACACCAGAAGTTGACGAAGAGACACCAGAGGTGGACGAAGAGACTCCAGAAATAGATGATACAGATGTTGAAGCTCCAACGGTAGAAGAACCAGAGGTAGAAATACCAGAAGAAATAGAAGAGGAAGTAGAAGAAAATTTGGTAGATACAATAGATACTACATTAGAAAATATTATAGAATGAACAAGTAAATACAAAATATGATAATATTTTAAGCAAATTTTAAAGTTAATTAAGAATAGTAAGCCTGTCTAGCTAATAAATTTATTCTTAATAAATATACTATTAATCTTATAAAGCAAAAGTTTTAAAGAAGGTATACAGAGCGGTATATCTTCTTTAACTGCATAAAAATAAATTATAAAATTTTAAGCAAAAGGGGGATAAATGTGAGTAATATTTATTTAGTAGAAGATGAAGAAAATTTGAATGCTATATTAGCTTTGTACCTAAAAAAAGCAGGTTACAACGTTAAAAACTTTACAAGAGGAATAGATGCAGCAAAACATATAAAAGATGATCCACATTTATGGGTATTAGATATTACTTTACCATGTATCAATGGGTATGAATTATTAAAGAAGATAAAAGAATACAATCCCAATACACCCGTTATATTTATTTCAGCAAGAGATACAGATATGGATATTATAACAGGGTTACAACTTGGATGTGATGACTATATATCTAAGCCGTTTTTGCCTATGGAATTAGTAATTAGAATAAAAAAACTTCTAGAAAGAATTTATAAACAAGAAAGAAAAAATAGTATGGTTATTAATACTTGTTACAGATTAGATTTTGATAGGAGAATGATATTTGAAGGGAATCAGCAAATAGAGCTTACTTCAAAAGAATTTGATATTTTGAAAGTAATGGTAAAAAATAAAAACATCGCTCTTTCAAGAGAGTATATATTAGAAATGGTATGGGGGTGTGGTTTTTTTGGTAGAGATAGAGTGGTAGACGATTCTGTAAGAAGAGTTAGAAAGAAGTTACCCCATTTAAGGATAGAAACAATATATGGATATGGATATAGGTGGCGTAAAGGTTAAATATAGCTTTACTAGCATAAAAAATACGAGCTTTTTAGGAGAAATAATATACTTTAGTAGTTAACAATTTTATACTAATCCATTGTTCAATAGGATTAAATAAATCAAAAAAGGTTGAATCATAAAAATATCGCCTAAGTTATTGACATACAGATAAAAACCTGTTATGATTAATCAAACAAAACACATATGTATTTCGTACGAATACATTAAAGGAGAAATTATATGAGAAAACAACCAATAATAGTAAAATTATTAATAGGAATAATAGCAGGTATACTTATAGGAATGTTATGCAAATCAATTGATGACTATAGAATAGGTCGATTGTTTGTAACATTCACAGATTTATTTGCTAACTTTTTAAGCTTCATAATTCCATGTATAATATTAGCATTTGTTGTACCAGGGATTGCAGATTTAGGTAAAAAATCTGGCAGAATGTTATTAATTACAGCAGGGATAGCGTATTTATCAACAATATGTGCTGGACTATTAGCTTACTTTGCAGGTATTTCGATATTACCAAGAATTATAAAAGCAGCTAATATTGTAGAAGGTGCTGATATACAGCTAAAACCTTTTTTCTCAATAGAAATACCTCCCGTTATGGGAATAATGACAGCACTTATTATGTCATTTATGATAGGTCTAGGATTAGCCCATATTAAAGGAAAAACACTAGCTGGAGTATTTGATGATTTTCAGCATATCATTGAACTAGTAGTAAAGAAAGCTTTGATACCTTTTGTACCAGTATATATAATTGGTATATTTGTAAAATTAACAGTTTCAGGGAAAATATTTAACACACTAAAATCATTCTCTTCAGTATTTGTGATATTAATCGCGCTACAGATATGTTATTTGTTGATTCAGTATACAGTTGTATGGTTCATCAGTAGAAAGAATCCTTTCATATCGCTAAAAAATATGTTACCAGCATATATGATGGCACTGGGAACACAATCATCAGCAGCAACTATACCTATGACGTTACAGAGTGTAAGAAATAATGATGTTTCAGAAGATGTATCAAGCTTTGTAGTACCACTATGTGCAACAATACATCTTGCTGGAGACACAATAGCGTTGGTATTGACATCAATGGGAGTAATGCTACTAAATGGGGTAGATCCAACACTAGCGGAGTTATTACCTTTCATATTTATGTTAGGAATCACGATGATAGCAGCACCAGGTATACCTGGTGGTGGTGTATATGCAGCACTTGGATTACTTCAAGACATGTTGTTATTTACAAAAGCACAACAAGGTATAATGATAGCGCTTCATGCAGCACAGGATAGTTTTGGTACAGCTACAAATATTACAGGAGATGGAGCAATAGCTATTTTAGTTGATACTATAGCTAAAAAAAGAGCAAAAAAATAATAGCAACAGTAAATTTACATGCCTTCAAAACAATGATAAAATATTAGATATAATAAATATCATTGTGGGGGTGAATAGTGAATATAAAAAAAGCTATAAGAATAATATTGATGATATTGAGCGTATTGATTTTACTTAATGGTGTATTTATATGTTTTGTTTCGAACTTTAACTTAGGAAATATTACGACGCTTTTATTGGGAATAGTGTTGTTTGCATATACAACCTTTTATAAAAAAGTCAATGAGTTAAGCAAGAATGGTGTATTAAAATGGCTTAGGTATATATGCATAATGGGAATTGTATTTATGATAGGTGTCACTACATTTATCGTAGTATATGGCAAGACAGATACAGCTGAGTTTAATGAAGATGCAGTAGTAGTTTTAGGTTGTGGAATACAAGGAGAGAAGATTTCAGGACCACTATATTTTAGGTTAATAAAAACGGTTGAATACTATAGCAAAAATAAAAGAGCTATCATAATAGTTAGTGGTGGACAAGGACCAGAGGAAGATATCACAGAAGCCGAAGCAATGAAAAAATATCTTGTCTCAAAAGGAATACCAAAAGAAAAGATATACAAAGAAGAGAAAGCAACTAGCACATATACAAATTTTAAGTATTCAAAAGCAATATTGGATGATATATTTGATAAAAACTACACCATAGCATATATAACAAATAACTATCATTCATATAGAGCAGGAAGCATAGCTAAAGAACTAGGCTTAAATGCTAGAAGGTATAATGCTAGTGTAGCATATGTTTCAATAATACCGACACATACAAGAGAATTTTTAGCAGTGTTAAAGCACTGGGTTATAGGCCGTTAATGTAACTAACATAGGATTGATGATATCAAGTAGTAGACTGTAGTGGTAGTGATAAAATTGAGTAGCAGAGCTTACTTAGAGGTAAGTGAGCAACGGAAATTTAACACGGGCGCAGAAATTGGGCTTTTGTCTACAGTCTGAAGAGAGATGTCTTATAAGACATCTCTCTATGAGTTTATCTACGTTTGCCTGATATAACGAAGCCTTCATATGCTGCGAAAGCATAAAATAATACATCAATTTTATCAAAAGTTTCTTTCAATAAATAAAGAGTGTCATCAAAACTTAGATTTTTTATAACTTCCATATAAGACATATCGAATTGTTTTGAAAATACACCTACTATAATGAATATATTACCTAATGCACAACCTAGTAACGAAAATACTACACCAACTATTCTATAAGGTAAACTAACTCCTTTTCCTAGAATATTTACAAGTGTACCAACTAATAAACCTATACCTAGAGCTAACCATCCTACTTTTACATCAAATATAAGTGCAACACCCGCCCATACTAAGGCTCCTACAATTGAACCTATAAAACCTCCGATAATAGCCTTTACAAGGCTTTCTCTAGGAGCTGAATTTTGATATAAAGCTTCATTTTCCATAATAAGACCTCCTTAAGTAAGTTAAAGCCAATTAAAAATATGATACTACATAAACTTCACCTAAAACATAGGGCTACCGAACTATATTATGTAATTATTGTTAGTAGATGTTTTGAAGTAATAAGACAAAAAAGTTAATTTAAAACAATATTTCCTAAGAGTATATATTATATCTTAATTAGTATTATATAGCAGTATCTTATTAAATAGGATCAATATAATACCTTATGACATTTTATTATAATGATTAATTTTTTTTATGACATTTATGATAAGATAGAAATAAAGTAATTGTAAAAATAAAATATAGTTATAGTATTTGTTCAAAGAATTAGGGCAGAAAACTATACCTGCTGAGTTGGACATGCTTTTTTATCCTTAGAAGATAATGCTCAGGTATTTTTGACAATAAAGACTGTTATTGCAATTTGTAAATAATAAACCAAAAGTATAATTAGCTACAACAGAGAGTATTTTTTATTAAGAAGCAATTCAAAATTTCATTAACAATAAGTTTTAATAATCAAAATGGCAAATTGAGGAGATAAAAATGAATAGTAATAGATTAAAAATGTTTGCGTGCATAATTATGTTAATAGACCATACTGCATTAATAATTAATAATGATATAGTATATAGAGTTATGAGAAGTGTGGGTAGATTATCGTTCCCTATATTTGCCTTTTTGATAGCGGAGGGTTTTTACCATACTAAAAATGCCAAAAAATATCTTGCTAGACTATTTATATTTGCATTAATTTCTCAAGTACCATTTAGTCTTTATTTTGAATCGAAAATATTAGATTTAGAAAACTTAAACATATTTACAACTCTTTTTGCAGGGCTACTATCAATATACATATATGACAAGAATAAATACATAGGAATGGTTGTAGTTATCGTATTGGCTTATATAGCAAAAATAACAGGCATGGATTATGGATATTACGGAGTGCTAATAATATTTGGGTTCTATATTTTTAGAGAAAGTAAGTTGAAAAAATCGCTTTATTTTATAGGTTTAACAATAATATACACTGTAGAATTGTGTATAGAATACAATTTTATTGGATTTGCTACAACAGCTCAAATGATTGCTATAATAAGTACAATATTGATATGTTTTTATAATGGTAAAAAGGGAAAAGCAAACTTAAAATATTTTTTCTATATGTTCTATCCAGTACATTTGTTTATTTTAACGTATGTAAGGCTATATTATTAAAGAATATATAATAAAGTCGATAAATTAACTTTAAAAAGCTACTTGACATATACTAATATGAGTGTTAGTATTTAAACAACTTAATAATTCTTCGGGGCAGGGTGTGATTCCCTACCGGCGGTATAGCCCGCGAGCTAAAATTAGCTGATCTGGTTAAATTCCAGAGCCGACAGTTATAGTCTGGATGGTAGAAGAAATAGGTGCATAGCTTTGTACCATATTAGTAATAAGTGATATTAATGTCCTGAGGCTTTTGGCTTCAGGATTTTTTTGTCTCAGATTACATATATATCATAAGCCCCTTAAAGAATTTGTCTTTAAGGGGTTTTATTTTGGAGGGGAACTTTTTGGATATAAAATATATGAAGCAAGCTTTAGAAATAAGTAAAAGAGGATATGGTTATGTTAACCCTAATCCATTAGTAGGATGTATTATAACTAAAGATAATAGAGTTATATCCTCAGGTTATCATGAGAGGTACGGAGATAAACATGCAGAGATTAATGCAATAGAAAGTGCAAAAGAAAGTATAAAAGATGCATCTATGTACGTGACATTAGAACCTTGCTCACACTATGGGAAAACACCTCCTTGTGTAGATGCAATAATAAAAGCTGGTATAAAAAGAGTCTATGTTGCTATGCTAGATCCCAATCCATTAGTAGCAGGTAAAGGCATACAAAAGCTAAAAGAAAATAACATAATGGTTGACGTGGGGATTTTGGAAGACGAAGCTCAAAAGATAAACGAGGTATACATCAAACACATATCAACGGGATCACCATTTTGTGTATTGAAATCAGCAATAAGCTTAGATGGTAAAATAGCCACACATACTGGTGACTCAAAATGGATTAGTAATCAAAAGTCAAGAAATAGAGTACATGAGCTACGCCATAACTATTCAGCGATAATGGTTGGTATCAATACTATACTTAAAGATAATCCAAGATTAAACGTAAGAATGCCACACATTAGTAAACCATCTCACCCTAAAAAAATAATAGTAGATAGTAAATTAAGAATTTCGTTAAATGCTAATGTACTAAAAAATACAGATGAGGCAGAGACAATAATTGCGACAACTAGCATAGCTGATAAAAGTAAAATTAAAGAAATAAAAAAGCTTGGAGGGCGAGTTATAGAGTGCAAATCAGTAAATGAAAGAGTAGATTTGGTAGATATGTTAGAAAAATTAGATAGAGATATAGATAGCATATTAATCGAAGGGGGAGGAGAAATTGCTTATTCATCATTGGAGGCAAAAATAATAGATAAACTGGAATTATTTATAGCTCCAAAGATAATAGGTGGAGCAAAGTCAAGAAGTTTTGTAGGTGGAGCCGGTGTAGATTTGGTTGACGATGCATTTTTCATAAGAGATATAAATATCAAAAAAATAGATGAAGATGTACATTTACAAGGATATATAAGGAGGTAATTATGTTTACAGGTATTGTAGAGGAAATAGGCATGGTAGTAGATATCACTATGAATTCAAATAGTGCACAGTTAAAAATATCAGCAGACAGGATACTTACAGATTTGAATCAAGGGGATAGTGTATGTACAAATGGAGTATGTTTAACAGTGACATCTTATGATGAAGTGAGCTTTAGTGTAGACGTAATGACAAAAACATTACAATCTTCTAACCTAAGGGATTTAAAATATGGAGATAAAGTGAATTTAGAAAGAGCACTAAAAATGGAAACAAGGTTAGGAGGACATATACTATCAGGGCATGTAGATACAACTGGTGTTATACAGTCAATAGAAAGAATAGAAAATGCACTACTAATATGCATAAAGCCAGTTAATTACAAGAAAGAGTTAGTAATAGACAAAGGATCAATAGGGATTGACGGTATAAGTCTAACAGTAGCTGAAGTTACAGAGTCAGACTTTACAGTGGCTATTATTCCACATACTTTATCTAACACAATATTAAAAGAAAAGATTAAAGGTGATACTGTAAATTTAGAATATGACATATTAGGTAAATACGTACAAAGATTCTTTAAAGTATATGAAAAAGCAGATAGTGAGCTAGGTATTAGCTATAGTTTTTTAGAACAAAATAATTTTTTGAGGTGATGACATGACTGAATTTAGTACAATACAAGAAGCAATAAGTGACTTAAAGAAAGGCAAAATGGTAGTAGTTGTAGATGATGAAAATAGAGAAAATGAAGGAGATCTGGTAGTTCTAGCAGAACACGCAACGCCTGAGATAATAAATTTTATGGCAACGCACGCGAGAGGACTTATATGTATGCCTATGAATGAAGAGAGATTAGAAGAACTAAGACTCAATCAAATGGTAGTAAAGAATACAGATAATCACAGTACTGCTTTCACAGTATCAATAGATTGTGCAGATTCAACTACTGGTATATCTGCATATGAAAGATCAAATACAGTTAAAAAAGCAATAGACGTAAATTCTTCACACAAAGATTTTAAAATGCCAGGTCATATATTTCCACTTAGAGCAAGACCTAGTGGAGTACTAGAGAGAGAAGGGCATACAGAAGCCACAGTTGATCTAGCTAAGATGTGTGGTTCATATCCAGCAGGCGTTATATGTGAGATTATGAATGAAGATGGTACGATGGCTAGATTAGATGATTTAAAAGAGTTTTGTAAAAAATACCATTTAAAGCTTATAAGTGTAGAAAGTATAAAGAAACATAGAATCAAAACAGAGTGTATCCTAGAAAGACAAAGCAGTGCTAAAATGCCTACAAAGTATGGAGAATTTGAAATAATAGGATATATTGATAAGCTCACAGGTAAAGAGCATATTGTACTTAAAAAAGGAGACTTAAGTAAGATAAGAGAACCATTAGTAAGGATTCATTCGGAGTGCATGACTGGAGATGTGTTTAGCTCACTTAGATGTGATTGTGGAAACCAACTTGAGTATGCAATGAAGAGAATCAATGAACAAGGAGCAGGTATAATAATATATCTTAGACAAGAGGGGAGAGGGATAGGACTAATAAACAAAATAAAAGCATATAATTTACAGGATAAAGGGCTTGACACAGTTGATGCAAATATAGCGTTGGGTTTTGAAGAAGATGAAAGAAACTACTATATGGCAGCGCAGATACTAAAAGATATGGATGTGGACAAAGTAGAGTTATTAACCAATAATCCACAAAAGATACAAGGATTAAAAGAGTATGGAATTGAAACTGTGGATAGAAAACCGATAGAGATTAAGACAAATAAGTATAATGAGTCTTATTTAAAGACTAAAAAAATAAGAATGAATCACTTATTAAGTGAAGTGTAGGAGGAAAATATGAGAACAATAAATGCTGGATTAGTTTCAGATAAAAAACAGAGATATGGTATTATAGCTAGTAGATTTAACGAATTTATAGTAGGAAAGCTACTAGAGGGAGCTATTGACGGGCTTGTTAGACATGGTGTAAATGAAGATAATATAGATATTATTTGGGTGCCAGGAGCGTTTGAAATACCTTTAATGGCAAAGATGCTATCAAAAAAAGATTACGACGGGATAATATGCCTTGGTGCTGTGATTAAAGGACATACACCACATTTTGATTATGTGTCAAGTGAGGTGTCAAAAGGTATAGCTTCAGTATCTTTAGAGTCAGAAAAACCAATAATATTTGGAGTTCTTACTACTAATAATCTAGAGCAAGCAATTGAAAGAGCAGGAAGCAAAAGTGGAAATAAAGGATATGAGGCTGCTGTTACTGCTATTGAAATGGTAAATTTACTAAATACAATCTAGCCTAAATTAATAACGATAATCAATAAATATGTTCATCAAAGTTTAATAGATAATTTAGGTTTAATATTTTCAAACATTGACAAAGACCTATTATAATGTCATCATAATAATAAAGATTAAAGATAAAAGAAGGTGGGGGAATATTATGAATGACAAAGTTAAATTGCTAGAGATGTTAAGCAACGCAAACGGAGCACCAGGCTTTGAAGATGAAGTAGTTAATGTTATAAGAGAAAATACAAATAATTTATTTGATATAACAGAAGATGTAATGAGAAACGTATATATGAGTGTAAAAGGAAAGAAAAGAGATGAAAATAAGATAACAGTTATGTTAGATGCACATTCAGATGAGGTTGCATTTATAGTTCAATCAATCAAAGCTAATGGATTAATAAAGTTTTTGCCACTAGGAGGATGGGTTCCATATAATATTTCAGCACAAAAGGTTAGGATAAAGAATTGTGATAATAAATATATAACTGGTATTGTATCTTCCAAACCCCCTCACTTTCTATCTGAAGAAGAGAAGAACACACAAATCAAAATACAGCAATTGTTTATAGATGTTGGAGCGTCGTCTAGAGAAGAAGTTATAGAAAAGTTTGGAATAGAGGTAGGAGCGCCTATAGTTCCAGATGTAAAATTTGAGTATAATTACATTAATGATACTTTTATAGGTAAGGCTTTTGATAATAGAATAGGATGTGGATGTGTAATTGAAACAATAAAGGCACTAGTAGATGAAGATTTAAACGTAAATCTTATCGGAGCTATAGCTGCTCAAGAAGAGGTTGGTACAAGGGGAGCGGTTATTACATCA
This sequence comes from Abyssisolibacter sp. ZYX002, assembly GCF_056892235.1. Classification (NCBI taxonomy): domain Bacteria; kingdom Bacillati; phylum Bacillota; class Clostridia; order Eubacteriales; family Clostridiaceae; genus Abyssisolibacter; species Abyssisolibacter sp. ZYX002. The sequence goes on along the minus strand of NZ_JARMXH010000002.1, from coordinate 553,685 downwards.
AATACAGTTAAGCCTGATATTGCAATAGTATTTGAAGGAACACCTGCAGATGATGGCTTTAAGCCTGATGACGAAGCTCAATCAGTACTAAAAAAAGGTCCTCAGATAAGACACTTTGATAGAAGTATGATAACCCATCCAAGATTCGTTAAATTTGCTAGAGGCATAGCAATAAAAAATAATATCCCTATTCAAGATGCAGTTAGATCTGGGGGAGGAACAAATGGAGGTAAAATCCACTTATCAAATAATGGTGTACCAACTATAGTTATAGGAGTTCCTGTTAGATATATTCATACTCACTATGGTATATCGACTATAATTGATTACGAAAATACTATCAAGTGGGCAACTGAGATAGTTAGATCCTTGGATGGGCAAGTATTGGAAACTTTATAAACAATACAAATAAGGAGTGGAAATATGAGCAAAGTGAAATTGGAAAAAGAGCAATACAAAGAAGTCGTTTCTGAGATAAGGAAGTATTTTGAAATAGAAAGAGAAGAATCAATAGGAGATTTACAAGGACAGCTTATGTTAGAATTTATATTAGAAAAAATAGCACCATACATATACAATCAAGCTATAGCTGATATGCAAAAATACATGAATGAAAAGATAGATGATATGTATGGATATATGTTATAGTTTCAGTTAGAAAAACAACGCTTTTAGGTAATACACAAAGGCGTTGTTTTTTTATTATAAGCGTTTAAATAATATGGCTTAAATATTACCACAACAATATGGTAATAGTAATTTACTCATACATAACCTGGATATGATATCATAAATTTATAGCATATTAAGTAAGGATTGGAGAGATTAAAATGGATTATATTACAACTGTTGATTTAATAGATTTAAAATTAGAGAGTAAAACAAAAGAAGAAGCTATAAAGAAGTTGGTAGAAAAAATAGACGATAGTGGAAGATTAAAAGACAAGAATGAATATCTAAAAGAAGTTTTAAAAAGAGAAGAGTTATTTACAACAGGGATAGGATTTGGTATTAGTATACCTCATGGCAAAAGTGGTGCAGTCAAAATACCAACTCTAGCAATTGGCAGATGTGAAGAGGGAATAGATTGGCAATCTATGGATGGAGAGGCAGTTAAGACTATTTTTTTAATAGCAGTACCAGAGGAATCAGCATCTAATCAACATCTAAAAATATTAGCAGCACTTTCAAGAAGATTGATGAATGAAGAATATAGAAATAAACTACTTGATGCTACTGATTCTAAAGATATTTTAATATTATTAGAAGATATTATAAATGAAATACAAGTCATGTAAATTTACAATACACGAAATACACAATATCAATATTTTCAAAGCTGGGACATTATATTTTTCTATAAAGTCAATTTTTTCATCAACATGTGTTATAGGTTTGTTGCCCTATAGGCAATTATATTATTTATATTAAAATGAAGCGACAAATCTTTAATACCAAGTACTTTTAAGTACTTAGATAAAATGAGGAGGATGTGTATATGAAGTCAGAACTAAAAAAGTTAAGAACTTACCTAATGACAGGAGTATCGTACATGATACCTATCGTTGTAATAGGAGGTGTATTGATAGCTTTATCTATTGCACTTAGTGGTATTAAAGCTGGAGCAGGAGCGGATGTAACTAATCCTATATTAACAAAAATGCTCAATATAGGAGTCAAAGCTTTTAAACTTATGGTCCCTATTTTAGCAGGCTACATTGCATTTGGCATAGCTGATCGTCCAGGATTAGCGCCAGGATTAGTTGGTGGAGCATTAGCAGATGAAATAGGAGCAGGTTTTTTAGGAGGTATAATAGCAGGCTTTATAGCTGGATATACAGCAAGATGGATTAAGTCATGGAAAGTACCAAAACAGTTAAGAGCAATCATGCCTATATTTGTAATACCACTCTTGTCATCTGTAGTAGTTGGAGCATGTATGTATATAATAGGAGCACCTATAAGTAATTTCATGGAATCTATGACAGAAACCTTAAGAAGTATGGAGACAGGAAATTCAATATTATTAGCTATCGTAATGGGAGCTATGATTGCATTTGATATGGGTGGACCAGTAAATAAAGTTGCATTTTTGTTTGGAGCAGCTATGATAAAAGAAGGTGTTTTCACAGTAATGGGTCCAGTAGCAGTAGCTATATGTGTTCCTCCTTTAGCAATGGGTGTTGCAACTTTATTGAGTCCAAAAAAATACAGCTTAGCAGAAAAAGAAGCAGGAAAAGGAGCTTTGGCCATGGGACTTATAGGTATTACAGAAGGTGCTATTCCTTTTGCTGCAGGAGATCCATTTAGAGTAATACCTTCAATAGTTACAGGTTCTGCAATAGGTGCAGCAATAGCAGCAATAGGAAAAGTTGGTGATCATGCTCCTCATGGAGGACCAATAGTTCTTCCAGTAGTTGATAATAAAATAATGTTTATTATAGCGGTTGTAGTAGGGGTAGCAGTTTCAGCACTAATGGTTAATTTATTGAAAAAAGAAACAATAGAAGAAGTAAAAAGCGCTGGAGATGAACTAGAAATAAGCTTGGATTTATAAAATATATGATAATCAGTTAAAAATGTAATAAAAGACTGTCTCAAGCAAATAAAGATTGGATATTGAGGCAGTTTTTATTTAACCTAAATAGTTCATAGAAAATCAATACTATCCAGCATCCTTCTAATTACAATGCTTTCATCAATTTTTCACGTACGCTTTTAAAATCGCAGAAATATTGTAATTTAGAAAACTACAGTTTATTAATCAACATTCCATGAATAATTCAAGTTTAACATTATTTATAATATAATAAAGTTAGGATATCTTTATAAACACTATGTAGAAAGGAAGATTATATGAAAATTTTAGCTGTTACTGCATGTCCAACAGGTATTGCTCATACATATATGGCGGCAGAAGCATTGGAAAAAGAAGCAAAGGCAAAAGGACACGAAATAAAGGTAGAGACTCAAGGGTCAATAGGAGTTGAAAACGAGATTACAAAAGAAGATTTAAAAGGAGTTGACGTGGTTATTCTGACTAAAGATATGGCAATAAAGGGAAAGGAACGATTTAAAGGTCTCCCAGTTATCAATGTGTGTATTGGAGATGTTATAAAGAAGACAGGACCTTTGTTAGATAAGATTGTTCAGCATTTGAATAATAAAAAGGAATAAGAATTTAAGACATATGGTTAAATTGAATTGCCTATATAGCTTAGATAATTCGTTATACAGAGGAGGATTAATGTGGAGAGAATAAAGAAGATAGCAAAAATCTTATTAGAATCAAAATATCCAGTCACAATTAATAACATAGCCTCGGTATTAAAAGTATCTAATAAAACTGTTCGCAATGATTTAAAAAAACTTCAGGATTTTATTGAAAAAGAAGGTTTAATATTAATCAAAAAAACAGGTGTAGGAACTACATTAGAAGGAAGAGAAGAAAATAAAGCCCAATTATTAAAAAGACTTAAAGATGTTAATTATGTCCAGCCTTATTCACCAGAAGGAAGACAAAATTATATACTACAAAGATGCTTTATGGATAGTAAAAGTATTTTAGTCAAAGAATTAGCGAATGAACTATATGTATGTACAGCTACAATAAATAATGATTTAAAAGAACTAGAAAGTTGGTTAAAAAAATATGATTTGAAATTTCGCAAGAAAAGAAATAATGGAATTGAGATAATAGGAAAAGAAAAAAATTATAGAAAAGCAATCTCAAATATTATTTCTAAAAACAAAGAAGTTGAAGAACTCCAAGAATTGTTGTACTCAACATATAAAAGTAGAATAGATCATAAATCAATGATTAAAATTAAATCCTTACTTGATATAGATTATAAACGGCTTGAAGAGATATTAAATTGGGTAGAAAAAAAGCTAAAATTCAAATTTTCTCAGGAAGCGTACATCAGTCTTATCATTCATATAGTCATATCAATAAGGCGCATAAAAGATGGAAAAGATATTTTGTTATCAGACACTATACTAGAAAGCATAAAACATACAAAAGAATTTAAATGCGCTTACGATATGAGCCAAAAGATGCAACAATTTTTAGAGGTACTGATACCAGAGTCTGAAATAGGATATATTACACTGCATTTATTGGGAAGTAAAATTTATCATGATGATTTAGGAGAGTTAAATTTATATTTTGATAAAGCTCAGGAAACAGATACAGCTGTGATAATAGCGAAAGATATTGTTAGAGTTACAAGCAATGTCTTGGATATAAATTTATCCAAAGACCAAGCTTTCATAAACGGTCTTATACTACATTTAAGACCTACAATTAATAGATTAAAATATGGCCTAACTTTAAATAATCCTATATTGGAAGATATAAAGATTAACTATCCTGATGTATTTGGAGTTGCTTGGATGACAAGTAGAGTATTTGAAAAATATTTAGATAAAAAAATACCAGAATCTGAGATAGGTTATATAGCTCTTCACATTGGAGCTGCTGTAGAAAGAAATAGATGTCAAATTAAGACACTGATAATTTGTCATAGTGGTATAGGAACATCACAATTGCTGTCAGCTAGAATAAAAAGATGCTTTAAAGAGCTAGATATTCTAGGGATAACAGCTTCAACAGAAATTACTAAAGATATGATAACTAGAGCAGACTTGATTATATCTACAGTACCACTGCAAATAGATACACCAGTGTTAGTTATTAGTCCTATATTCACACAATCGGATGTAAAAAAAGTAGAATTTTTTATTAATAAAATCAACAAAAAAATATCTAGTAAAGGAACAGAAGAAGAGAATATGGCTAAAGAAATTTTCTACAGAAGCAAAAAAATATATAACCGTAAGCAACTCATACATGATATGTGTGAGTTTTTGAAAGTAAAACAATATATTAAGAATGGTTTTGAAGAAACTGTTTTATCTAGAGAAGCTTTAATATCAACAGAAGTTGGAAATCTAATCGCGATTCCTCATGGTGATCAGAAAGAAGTAAAAAAATCTTGTATTGCACTTACCGTTTTAAAACATCCAATAATATGGGATAGTCAAACTGTGGAGTTCGTTTTTATGTTATGCATAGCAGAAAAAGATTTATCAAAGACTAAAACTTTTATAAAAAACCTATATAAAAACATGGATAATATAGAATTTGCTAACATGCTAAGGAAAGGTAGAAAAAACATTAAAGAAGTGAATCTATTATTAAATGAGTTAATCAATAATTAAACAGGAGGATAGATAATGTATCCATTAAAGTTCGAACATATATATGTAAAAAAGGTTTGGGGTGGAAGGCGTTTTTCTTTTTTTAGAAAAGATTTACCAGACGGTGATATAGGTGAAAGCTGGGAACTATCTTGTAGGAAAGATGTAACAAGTATAGTTTCTAATGGCAAATATAAGGGTGAAAATTTAAAAGAATTAATATTAAGAGAAAGTGATAAAATCATTGGAAGCAGAATATCAACAGATAGATTTCCTGTACTGATAAAACTGCTGGATGCTAAAAATAAACTATCACTGCAAGTACACCCAAATGACTCATACGCATTAAAAGAAGAGTGTGATCTAGGAAAAAATGAAGTGTGGGTTGTATTAGAAGCTACAGAAGATGCATATATCGTAGCGGGTACGCAAAATTGCACACCTGAAATTTTTAAACAAGCATTAGAAAGTGGAGAAATAGAGCAGTACCTCAACCATATAAAAGTACGAAAAGGAGATGTGTATTTTATTAAAAGTGGTCTTATACATAGTATGGAAGGAGCTTTAGTAGCTGAGATACAGCAAAACAGTGATGTTACATATAGAGTATACGATTATAATAGAGATAGAGAGGTCCATAAAAGAAAAGCTATGGACGTAATTGATTTCGATCTTCAAGGTAGAAGAGCAGTTGGTCTTAAAGTTCAAGAAGAAGGATATGATAAGACGTATTATTGCTACAATAAACATTTTTCTTTAGAAGAGTATAATGTAAAAAGAAGTTTTAGTGAAAAGAGTAATCCAGAAAGGTTTTATATATTTATGTGCATAGAAGGTGATGGAGAAATAATATTTGGAGACGGATTAGAAAAAATCACTAAAGGAGATACTGTTTTAATACCCGCAAGTTTGGGTGAGTATACTGTAAAAGGAGAATGCAAGTTATTGAAGTCGTATGTTCCAGATATACCTATGCTAGAAAAGGAGATACTTAGTATAACAAAATATTAATTAAGAACGAATAAATTAACTTCTTAGGCAATATTTTAAAAATTCAAAATATTTACATAAAATATAGGTGTCATTTTTGTATGAAAATTAATAATATAGTATTAACACAATATTTGTGTTTGCAAATATTGTGTTAATATTTTATATAAGTCGGAAGTGATATTGTGAAAGAGTATAACGGAGCTATACCGCCATGTTGTGCGTTTTGTGGCAAATGTCCTTGTTACAATAAGAAAAATGATCCGTGTCTAGGAGCAGCGAGCTATTGTAAAGGTAGCGGATGTAAGGTGTATAGATGTTCCAAAAAGAGAGGATTAAACTATTGTTTTGAATGTGATTTTTACCCGTGCAATATGTTCAATAAGTATTCAAAGCGTTGGAGAAAATATGGTCAAGACATAATGAAAAATCAAGAAGAAATCAAAGAAAAAGGTGCAGAGAAGTGGCTAAAAGAAAAAAATAAAGAATGTAGATCATAAAATAACTATATTGAGTATTTAGATAAAATATTGATAGTTAGTGAGAAATATTTTAAGGCTATGCCCTTATGAAAGCATAGCTCAGACTGTAGATAAAAGCCCAATTTCTTCGGTGTTGTTAAAATTTCCGTTGCTCACTTACCTCTAAGTAAGCTCTGCTACTTAATTTTAACACGCCTTGAACTTGAACTCTTACTACAGTCTGCTATCTTGATGACTTTGTCATCAACCTAGGCTATGCTTAAAAGCATAGCTTTTTGCTCTGGAAATTAGACAACAAGTTATCTTTGTTACTTATAAAAATATGAAGTGCATTGACTATAAAATCAGTCTAATATATTTGAGAACATAAGAAAGGATGTTATAGTATGAGAAAAACATTAGCAGTAGTTTTAAGTATTTTAATCGTTATAGAATGGAGTTGTGTTTTTTTTGTAGATGGAGTTATTTCAGTAGCTAGTTGGTGGTTTATTATGGGAAGTAGCTTTGTGGGGGCTTTATTATTTGTAATAATTGCTGGCAAAACAATATGTAGACTAGTAAAGCGTAAAGGTATTAAAATAGGAACTATAGCTTTACTATTAGTAACTTTAATTATGAGTTACCCAATATGTTGGTTTTTTGGTATAGGTCAAATTGCATATCCAGCAGATATAAAAACTACGAAACCTATAGCAGTAATACGTTTGCCATTAAATGAAACAGCTTCAGTAGGATGGGGTGGAGATAGCTTAGAGACAAATTATCCACATGTGGTTGCTCCAATGGAAAGATGGGCATATGATTTGTTGATAAAACCATATGATGTTGGATCAAACAAGCTGAGTGATTATGGAATATACGGTGCTGATGTAGTATGTCCGAGCAATGGATATGTAGTAGATGCTTATGATTTAGAAGAGGATATTCTTCCAAATACCGAAGATAATAAAACAATGATGGGTAATTACATATATATAAAGATAGCAGATACAGGAACTTATTTAGTTCTGGCACATCTTAAGAAAGACTCTGTATTAGTTAAAAAAGGGCAATATGTTAAAGAGGGGCAAATAATAGCAAAAGTAGGCAACTCAGGTTCTAGTAGTGAACCGCATTTGCATATTCATCATCAACGTCAAAATCCAAAAACAACATGTATTTTTTTTACAGAAGGATTACCTCTTTATATCAAAGAGTTTTCTACAAGGTCAATGCCACAGGGAGGAACTATACGTGATAAAATCTCGCCAGTAAAGACTTCAAATTATTAAACAAATAACTATCTATCAATAACGATATTTTTCTTTTTAGCAATATACTTAGGTATTAAAGAGATCAAAAATAATATAATTCCAGCTATCAAGAATTTAAGAGCAGTATTCATTGATATGCCGTTGGCAATGATGTCTCCAGACATATAGGAGTAAATGAGTGCACCAGGAGCCATGCATATCAGTGATACTGTGACATATATTTTTAGGCTTATACTAGTTAGTCCATATGCATAGTTTTGAAGTGAAAATGGGAATATAGGGACTAAACGAGTAAGTATTAAAAAGCTTACTCCGTTGCTAGTTATACCTTTATCAATACGTCTATATATCTTATTATCACCTAACTTTTCTTTTACCATATCAAAAGCTATGTATTTTGCTATTACAAATGAAGTTGTAGCTCCAAGAGTTGCACCTATCAATGATAAAATTCCACCAACAATAGGTCCAAAAACTGCACCTGCAACTATAGTTAGCACTGACGCAGGCAACATGAATATACAAGTAATAATATAAATTAGTATAAAAGCAATATAGCTATATATACCAAAGGATTTGATGAAGTTTTGCATTTTTTCTATATCCTGCAATCTATCTAAAATACCATAATTCCATGCGATTACAAATGCTATAATTAGTATAATCAATGATAACATAAGTTTTAAAGTACTTTTTTTCATTTTTATCCCCCAATCCATTAACTTAGTATTTTCTTTGCTTCAATAATTCTTTGAAGTGCAGTAAATAGAACAAATACAGTAAAAATATAAGCTATCTCATTTATATAGCTTCTAAGAAAAATCATAAGAGTAAACATGATGAAACCTTCAGTTCTTTCAGCAAGTCCAGCTTGATAATAAAAAGATTTCTTACTCTGTTTATCAGATAGAGTACCTACTGTTAGGAATATTGTCATTGATAGAAGTATTGATATAGTAAGTAATAAAAATGGAAATACATTACTAATTTTAGATGCTAGACCTAATATTACTGAAGCTTCAACTATCCTATCAAAAACTATATCTATTAATGTACCCCAAGGAGAGGATGTTTTACTAATCCTTGCCATAGCACCATCCACCGCATCACATAAACCTGACACCCAAAGAAAAATACAACCAAGCAGTAATCTGTCAAAGTATATAAATATGCCAGATGCCATACCTATAATCAATGCAATTATGGTAATATGGTTAGGCTTAAACCTTAGTCGTAAAAAGATACATGCAAATTTATTTAGTAAAGGGTCTACAAATCTTCTTCCGTGCGTATCTAACATATCAATCATCCTTTAATTTTACTACTATTTTTTTGAATTTATATCTATTAAACCATTTATCTAAAGAAGACAAATCGTTGCAATTATCTACCATATCTGTTAATATTAAATCAAGTAAATGATACGTTTTTATAGTTGTATCTTGGAGGACATTTGCACATTCTTGGCAATACGTTATACATAAATTACATGCAAGTGTATCCAATCTTTTTTGCCTAATTTTAGAGAATAATAAAGGATTGAAGAGTTTTTGCATGTTTATAGCTCCACAGCAAGATGTACTCTGTCTGCTAGTTTTACTTTCTATTATACTTAGCCCTAGCTGACTACATATGTTTCTAATAGTAGTATGTAGCTTGTGATTATTTTTAGTAGGGCACGGGTCGTGTATTGTAAAAACTTTATTTGATTCAAGAAACTTGTCTTTAATTGGAACTCCCGCACTGCGAAATATATCCCATATTGTTATAATTTTGGTGTCTAAAAAATTACTTAAATAATTATAACAATTCGGACAAGCGGTTATTATAGTATTAGCATTATTTATACCTTTGATAACTTCATCTTGATATTTTGTTATTATTTTAGCGTTTTTAGTAGACTGAGCTGGCTTCCCACAGCACATAGCTATCATTTCAATATCATTATATATATCTTTTAGGTAATCATAAGCTTTTACAACCAAAGAAGGATTGTTATCAACCAAACTGCAACCTGGAAAAAAGACTATTTTTGATTTATCTGATGCACGGGTTGTCAAAAGCTTTGTAAAACTTAGTTTTTGATGCGTTTTAACTTTGAGCAAACCACTATTACATAGTTTATCTAATGAAATCATAATACGCTCCTGTTTGAAATTTATCTCTATTATAACAGTTTTTATAAAGATTATGTATTAAAAAAACTAATAACTATAAGTAAACTATTAAAAAATACAATAAAACTGTTTATTACATTTACTATGATGGTATACTTTAAAAGATTATTAAAAGGGAGGAAATTACCGTGAGAAAAATAACAATAATATTTATAGCACTTATTCTTATAATTAGTGGGTGTACGAATGAGAAAAAAGAAATGGATACAGTAGAAAAATTTAATACAATTAAAACGAACGAAGTAGTTAAGGCTTTAAGTGACAACGAATGGATTATAGTGGATACTAGATTAAATGATGCATACAACGGATGGAAGCTAGATGGAGTTAGTAGAGGTGGGAGAATAAAAGGAGCAATAGATTTTTCTGCTAATTGGTTAAAGGTTGAAGCAGAAGATACAGTGCTAGCTGAGACTTTAGAAATAAAAGGAATAACTAAAGCCAAAAACGTAATACTCTATGATGCTAATGGTAAAGACGCGAAAGAAGTTTATAAGTATTTAAAAAATAAAGGTTTTGATAAATTATATATATATGATATAAAAGAATGGGCAGATGATGAAAAGTTAGCTTTAGAGAAGTATGAAAATTATGAGTTGATAGTTCCTGCTGTAGTTGTAAAAGAAATAATTGATGGTAAAAAACCAGAGACGTTTGAGGATGCAGAAAATATAAAGATAGTCGAAGCAAGCTGGGGAGAGGAAAAAACTTCATATGCAAAAGGGCATATACCAACCTCATTTCATATTAACACAGATATAATAGAACCGCCTACAAAAGAGAAACCAATTATGTGGATGCTTGCAAGTGATGATGAATTAGAGAAATTTGCATTGAATTACGGGTTTACAAAGGATGATACTGTAATATTAACCTCAGAGGAGCCACTTGCTTCGTATAGAGTTGCAACAGTACTCAAATATATTGGAGTTAAAGATGTAAGAGTACTAAATGGGGGAACACTTTCGTGGACACTCGCAGGTTATGAGCTTGAGAAAACTAGTAACAAGCCAACACCTGTAACTGATTTTGGCAGAGCTATACCAGGAAATCCAGATGTAATAGATACAATGGATGAGGTAAAAATAGGTCTAAAATCTAAAAATAGATTTATATTAGTAGATAATCGTACATGGAAAGAGCATATAGGAGAAATATCAGGATATTCTTATCACGACAAAAAGGGAAGGATACCAGGTAGTGTGTATGGACATGCAGGTAAAGAGAACTCGTATAGTATGGAATACTTTAGAAATGTCGATAAAACTATGAGAAATGGAAGTGAGTTTACTAAGTTATGGCAAGAGCAAGGTATAGATCTGAAAAAACATTTATCTTTCATGTGTGGTAGTGGATGGAGAGCATCGGAAATTTATACTTATGCTAATGTTTATGGACTAAAAGATACAGCTGTTTACAGTGATGGTTGGATTGGTTGGAGTAACGTTTCTCAAAATCCTGTAGAAATGGGAAATCCAAACAATGAAGACTAAAAAGATAGTTAATATATTTATAATAACAATACAAATAATAATAATAGCTGTGCTAGCGGTGTTAGAATATTTGTCAGAATATAAAGCAGGAATTATGCATCATTTGTATTATAAAAAAATTGAATACCTATCTACTATATACAGTCAAGGAGCAAAAATAATTCATATTGGTATAGTGATGTTAGTAACTGTTTTGATGATGGTATTAAACAATAAAGCTAAAAACACTGGCAGAAGAATAAATATTATATGGCTCCTTATACTTGATTGTTTATTTGTTGCTATGTTGTATATACCAAGTTTAAACAATCTAAACATCTATGCACATATGTTAATAGGTATTGAAGTAATGATTTGTTTACAAATAGTCAGTTTTCTAAACAAAATAAAATAGAACATATCAAATAAAACATGTATAATAAAACACGAGGTGATATGTGTTGGATTTATTGTTTAAAAAATTAAAGAAGGTTGAATTGTTTTCTGATTACAATGAAGATCAAATAAAGCGTATATTAAACACAATCAAGTATAAAGTAAACAAGTATAACGATAAAGACATAATAGCATTACAAGGCGATAGAGTCAAAGGTATAGGGGTAATACTCAAAGGAGAAGTGTATGTAAATAAAATATATGAAGATGGCAGGCAATTACAGGTTAAAAAGATGGTCTTTGGAGAACTGATAGGGCATGCACTTGTATTTGCAGATACTAATTTTTACACTAGCACTTTGATATCACATGGTGACTCTGAAGTAATGTTTGTTCCAAATGAAGGTATAGCAGATATGTGTATGAATAATAGAAGTATATTTAATAATCTAGTTAGAATACTTTCAAATCAAGTAGTATATTTAAGCAATAGACTTAAACTAAGTTCCTTGGGGACTATTAGAAAAAAACTTATTGGTTATTTAATAAATGAGTACGAAAAACAGAATTCACAAGTACTAGAAATACCTATATCTCGTAAGAAAATGGCTGAATTTTTCGGAGTGACAAGACCAGCATTATCTAATGAAATGATAAAGATGAAAAAAGATGGGTTAATAGACTATAAGGATAATAGAATAGAGATAATAAATATAAGCAAACTAAAAAATGAAATATAAAGCACAAAAAACCGTAATATATATTACGGCTTAGATTGATGACAAAGTCATCAAGATAGCAGACTTTAGTAAAAGTTCAATTTCAAGGCGTGTTAAAATTGAGTAGCAGAGCTTACTTAGAGGTAAGTGAGCAACGGAAATTTTAACAACAACGCAGAAATTGGGCTTTTGTCTACGGTCTGAACCGTAATATATATTACGGCTTTTTTTTGTCTTTGTTGGTATATTTACATTAATGATAAAGGAGAGTGATATAAAGTGACAACAATAGTGCTAATAGTATGTGCAGTAGTTTCGCTAATAATCTCACTATACAAAAACAAAGCTAAAACAATAGAGTCAATTAAGAAAGCTAAAGGAATGATGGGAAGTATGGCATCAGATATTATAGGAGTATTACTTATAATAGGGTTAATATTAGTTATTATTCCACCTGAAAGAATAGAAACGATGATAGGCAGTGGTAGTAGCTTTATTGCTACAGTTATAGCAGCACTAGTGGGGACGATAACGTTGATACCACCGGTTATTGCATTCCCATTAATAGGTTCATTAAAGGCAAACGGAGCTGGTATTGTAACACTAACTGCGTTTCTAACAACACTTACAATGGTAGGTTTTGTAACGTTTCCAGTGGAAAGTAGAACATTTGGTAAGACATTTACTATAAAGAGAAATGCGTTGAGTTTTGTATTTGCACTTGTTATAGCAGTAATAGTAGGGGTGGTGATGTGATGAAACAAAAGATAATGAAAAACAAGATATTGCTAATTGCAATAATAGGATATATAGTTTTGTTCGTTTATAATATGGATATGGGTAGAAATGCTCTTAAAATCAGTGGTAGCTATTTGATTGAGATGGTAAAGATATTGCCAGCAATTTTTATTATAACTTCAATAATACAAACATGGGTACCTACAAGAGTTATAATCAATAATTTTGGTTCAGGTTCGGGTGTTAAAGGCAAAATGATATCTTTTGCTATAGGTTCATTGTCAGCAGGTCCTATTTATGCAGCATTTCCAGTTTGTAGAATGTTGATAGATAAAGGTGCTAGCGTTGAGAACGTCATAATAATACTAAGTTCTTGGGCAGTAATAAAAGTTCCTATGCTTATAAATGAAGCTAAATTTATGACGGTTAAATATATGATAGTTAGATGGATATTCACAACAATAGCTATAATAGCAATGGGAAGTATAATGAAGCTATGGGTTAAAAAAGATGAGATACTAAAACATGAAACAAAAATAAGCAATGATAAGCTATACATTAATAAAAACACGTGTATAGGTTGTGGTAATTGTGTAAAAAAATATCCAAAGTTATTTAAGTTGGTTAATGGAAAAGCAGCTATAATAGATAATCAAAATATAATCAGAGATGAAATAATAATGATTAAACAAAGTTGCCCGTTAGATGCTATATCATAGCAAAAGAGTAATGATTTACAAAATAAATATTGATATAATAAAATGGTAATGATATAATAGTTTTCAAAGTACCACATAAAGGAGGTCGTAAAATGTTAACTATAGTAAAAGAAATATTAACAGTAGAAAATTATACAATTTTAAAATACGGCCTGCGGGATATGTAAATATTTATGTACAGAACTGTAGGGTTATCTGCAGTATTATCTGTTAGTTTCTGTTAATAATTATATTGTGATTAACTGTAGATATATTTCTACAGTTTTTTTATTATCTATTTTAAGGGGAGGTAAAATATGAATAATGTCAAAATCGTTGAGTTTGAAAAGCAGTATATTAATTCTCTAGTAGACATGTGGAATAAAAGTGGTGAGAGTTGGGGGGGAAGTAATGCGATACATACCAGAGAGAGTGTTCTAAATGCATTGGAAAGAAGCAATAATATAAACAACTTTATAGCTGTAGCTAAAGATGAAGTTGTGGGGTACTGTAGCTATAATAAAGATTTATTAGATGAAAATACAGCATATATACCTCTATTGAATGTAAGGCCAGATTGTATAGGTAAAAAAATAGGTAAAAAACTACTACTACAAGCTGTAAAAAAAGCCATAGAGTCTCAGTATATTAGACTAGATTTACATACTTGGCCGGGGAACGATAAAGCAGTTCCTCTATATAAAAAATGTGGATTCTTTTGGGAAAAGAGAGAAGATACAACACATCTTATGAATTTTTTACCTTATATAATGAAGACAGAAGCTGTCAGAGAGTATTTAGAGGTATTAGATTGGTATGAAGATAGTATCAGAGAGATTGAAGTTGAAAAAGATGGGAGAAGTGAAGATAACTTTGAATACTATGATTATAACTGGAAAAAAGATGACAAATACCTTAATATGGAGTTTGAAAGAAGAGGCAGGGGTTTAACTAGAATAGATACAGTTGACTATCAAATAAAAACTAGAGTAAAAAAACAAGATTTAGTAATAGATAGAAAATACGAGATATTATATGAGATAATAAATAAAAGTGGAAAGCCTCTAGAGATAAGTATAAAAGGTGAAGATAATAAAAATATTAAATTTAATATGGATTATCAAGGTAGAATAGTAGAAAATAGTGTAGTAAAAGGCGAATTTTATGTAGATAAAATAAACAAAGAACAAAACGAAGATAAAACATATCCGTGTGTAGTATCAAATATCACGATAAACGGTAAAAGTGCCGTTTTTAGAACTGGTATCAATCCCAAATTTCCAATAGTAATGACTATCGCAAATCAAAACGAAATAAAGCATATCAATGAAGAAAGTATTTGTCACATAAATATTAAAAGTAATATAGACGAGGAAGTTAGACTGAAATTCTTACTGCCTGACAGTGATATAGTAAAATTTACTGAGACAGATATAGTTTGCTCAGTTGATAAAAACGGAAATAACTCAGTATCAATACCATGCGTGGTAAAAAAATATGGATTTTATAAAGAAGAGATTAGTGTGGTAATTGAGTCATCAAGTCAAGAATCCACATACGTAGAAAAAATTGCAGGTGCTTTTAAAGGTTATGAAGGAAGATATTATGGAAAAAACGAAAGAGGCTATAATATTTACAATGGTCAATACATGGTAACATTAAAATATAAATATAATGCTGTATACTTTGAGAAACTGGGAGTAGACGATAAAGATGCATGTATAATATTACTAACACCTAGATTAGGAAAACCCTATACTGAAGAGTTTACTAGTAAAGAACTTGATGATGTTACATTTGAATCATATGAAAATAAAGATGTTATTAAGGTTGTTTTTGAATCATGTGATTTTGAAGGTGTAGTAATGACTTATTATATAGAGTTGTTTCAAAATGGTTTAGTAAATGCATATTGCGAATTAAAAAATGAGTCCCAAAAAGATATAGAAGAAATATATGTTTCTATTGGCTGTCATATGTATTTAGAAAATGGACTGTTACCGTATGATGGTAAAATAATTAGAACACCAAATGCAGAAGGTTCAGAAATGAAATCATGGGAAGCGTTAAAAATAAGTGAAAATTGGGTAATGAGGATTGGGGAAGACTGTGTAGGACTAGGATGGGATAAAGATGCACAGCTATCCATGAATTATGATAAACTCAATGTAGAGAATAGAATTTTAGATTTAAAGTCAGGTGAAAGCAAGAAAACTGAGCCAGTTGTTTGTATGATAGACACATTTACATCTGCTGAAAAATTTAGAGAATACATGGGAAATACAAAAAGGATAGATTATAAAGACTATAGACAGAGTTTTGATTGTAATATCAATGAAGGTAATCCATTTATAGAAAAAAGCTGTGAAGTATCATTTAAAGAATATAAAAGAGTAGATATGGCAAAAGCAAAAGTTAAAATTACTTCAAAAAACGGCCTCTTTAACAATATTACAAAAGAGTTAGACTTTGTAGATAATACTTCTAGTCTAAAGCTTTCATTTGATAAAAAAAGTGATATAGATGTTTTAAATTTAGATATTGATTTAGGTGTCAAAAGAGTAAATCGTAAAAGAGCTATCTTTTTAAAAGGGAATAATCAAATAAAAAATGAAATTTTTATGAAGCAGAATAAAAAAGTTTATGAAGCAACTAATGGTGAACTAACTATAAAAGCGTCACCAGAGTTTTCAGGAGGTATTTTTTCTATAAGCTACAAAGGTATTGAATGGCTAGATAGTAGTTTCCCAACACCATCTATCAAGGGTTGGTGGAATCATTGGACAGGAGGACTATTTAATAAACCAGACGATATAAGCTACGGATTGTTAGAACAACAAGAAAAAAGTGCAGAGTTTATTGATATTGTAGACCACTTTGGTAACTGCTGGTCAGGAATTAAGACAGTACTTAATATAAATAATCACAATAAATATAAAGGTTTAGTAGTAGAAGAATATTTTCTATTGATGGATGGAGTGCCTTTAATTTGTAATTTTTCTGTTCTTACTCATAATGGAGATGAATATATGCACGGTGTTGAGCTTTCACAAAATATGTGTACAATAGAGGACTGTATCCAAATAGTTGATAGAGGAGAGCAAATTAGATATATTAGTTCTGATAAAGTATACGACTTAAAAGTTGAAAATTATATGGTGCATGAAAGTAAAGGTTATAAAATGATAAGACTTCTTGGTAGAGACAGACAACATGAAGTATCACATAGTTTTGGGCTTACAACAGCAGAAGATAGAGGATACATATATCTTCAAAAAGAAAAGAGTGTAAAAATAGATCCAAGTTTTATGATATTTAGTAATGAAGATTTAAATGATATAATGTTTGAAGATTTGTATAGAATATCTTTTGATATATAACTGAGGAGGAATGCTATGAATATAATAGACTCACACATACATTTTTCAAATATAGAATCATTTAAGAAAACAGCTGTAGATATGTCAAAGGTAGATTATTCATCTTGTGGATATATAAAAGAGTTTGAAGCAAACAATATAGTGGCTAGTATAGCTATGGGAGTGCAAGAGACTAAAAGCGGAAGTTTTCCAGATGAAAATAGCCTTAATCCAATGTTACTTGATTTAGAAAAAGATATACCCCATAATATTTATGGTTGTGTAGGTATTAATCCAAGTAGATTAGTAGGAGTAAATAAAAACGAGGAACTAAAAAATATAGAAAAATATATACAAACACATGCAGTAAAGGCATTGAAGATATATGCAGGATACTATCATTATCATGTATATGATGATGTATATAAGCCCGTATATGAGCTAGCTGTTAAATACAAACTACCAGTAGTCATCCACTCTGGAGATACGTATTCTGAAAGAGGCATTTTAAAATATTCACATCCTCTAAATGTAGATGAATTAGCAGTTTACAATAGAGATATTAACTTTGTAATAGCTCATCTAGGTGATCCTTGGGTTATGGATTGTGCAGAGGTTGTATATAAGAATGATAATGTGTTTGCAGACCTTTCGGGTCTAATCGTAGGAGATAGACAGCAGGTTGAAAAAACTAGTAATCAAAAGCTATTTTTTGAACATATAAAAAGAGCTTTGGTATATGCAGATTGTTATAACAAATTTATGTTTGGTTCCGATTGGCCTTTAGTTGAAATAGGTTCATATGTTGAATTTATTAAAAAGCTAATACCTTTAGAATATCACGAAGATGTATTTTATAATAATGCTAAAAGAATATTTAAGCTTTAAAAATGGGGATGTCTTCTGTGACATCCCTAAAATTATTTAATCCTTATTGTAAACATTAACCATGACTGATTGATTCCAGCCTTCTGGGTTTGCAGGGTCTAGGTCATATTTGACCATACCTGAAGGATTAGTTGAGATAGTGTAAATGCTCTTACTAGGACCTACAGGATGAAGATAATAAAAGATTATATCAGTCTTAATACCATCTATAACAGCTGTATAAGTTATAGTTCCCTCAGGGCCTTGGATATACCCTAGTCCTGAATTTGAAGTTGTAATAACCCCTATTGAGTTTGAGCGTATCTCTTTTGGAGGATAATAGCGATCAAAGTGACCTCCTATAACATTATAATGTTTTAACTTCCAATCATAGAAAGTGAAATTTCTCAATAGTATTTCCGTATAACGAGTGAATAGATCATCTGTAGTCATAGGATAATAATACATAAAAGGCATAATGTTCACCTCCATTAGTATATTATATAAATAATATATGTAGAAATGAGGAGTATTGATTATTTTTGGTGTTTTGCTATAAGTTGAAAGATAATATTATAAAACACCAAATGGCAGAATCATATATTTCAGCATATATTAGAGTAATTCAACAGCTGGTCACATCTAGTGTTCGTTAATGTGTATAATAAATGAGTATTTTTATCCTAAGGACATTAAGAAGATGTATTAAACAGTAATGCTTAAAAATTTGTTAAAAAATATAAAGGTGACAGAAAATTTTTTGTGCTTACGCATTGCTATAATAGCAAGACAAAATAAAACACAAAACACTAATACAAGCAAAATATTTATACACAAAAGGAGAAAGAGCTATGAAAAGAAAAAATAAAATCATATTTGGAATTATGTCACTTGCATTAGCAGCCGTGATTCAATCACCTGTAAATGCTGCTTCAATTAATACAGGAGGTAATCATGTTACTGGAGATGGAAATTATGTAAACACAGGTGGCTGGGTTGTTGATGGAAATACTAATGTCAACTCAGGTGGAGTAGCTATTAATAGAGATGGACAAACTGTTGATAATAGTGGTAATGGTTATATATCAAATTACTTCTCAAGACCAACGTGGGTAAATTCATACCTATCAAAATGGAGAACTAATTGGAATTATCCATCAACAGGGAAAAATGTCATAAACACAGGTGGAAATGTTATAAATTCAGATAATAATGATGGGAATGTAATAATTACAGATGGAAATCATGTAAGTGGAGAAGGCAATATCATCAATGAAGGCAATAATTGGATAAATGGAGTAAAAATAAATTAAATAATAAAATAAGCTGGGCTGCCTAGGCAGCCCCCTTTGTATGATCAAAATGAATATTATTATAAAGAGAATTTTGATATTAAATTATCAGTTATTAGCATTTATATTTTTATTCATAGTATTAATATTATCTTGGACTTTTTTGTTAATATTCTCGTTCATAGTACTGATATCTTTATTTATAGTACTAATATTATTTTGGACTTTTTTATTGATATCTTTGTTCATAGTATTAATATTATCCTGAATTTTCTTGTTAGTATCGCTGTTCGTAGTGCTAATATTCTTATTCATAGTATTAACATTATTCTCAATTTCCTTATTGATATCTTTGTCAATATTCTTAGTATAATTCTCAATATTGTTTTTTATTTGCTCGTTTGTTTTTTTTATAGAATCTTGTATAATTTTATTATTATTTTCAATGGTTTTATCTATTAACTCTTTAAGTTTTTGCTTTTGTATTTCAATATTTTTGTTAATTTTGTCCATTTGTTGCTGTATACGCTTATTCATATCGTATTTCTTCTTTTCAATAAGCTCCCTTATAACATTTCTGTTATGGTTTATTGATTTTGAATAACTATTCTTTATTACAGGCTGTACAGGTGGCTTTTTAATGTCTTTCAATTTATTTAATAAGTTACTGGTACTTTGTTTAGCTTCATGATTATTAATATCTATTTGCATTATTTTAATAACTTTATATTTTCCAGCACTTATATTGTTTTTGCGAGCATATTTTAAATCTGATGGATCAGTATTTAAAAAATATACATTCATATTTTTAATATTTGATTTTTTTTCAATTATATTTATTAGTGCATCTTTATTTAAAGTATGATTATATTCTTTATTTGTTATAGTCTGAGAAATAAGCAAATTTGTAACTGTTTTACTTTTATTAGATTTGTGCTCAATTGTTTTAAGTAGAGCTTCCTTCAAGGTTAATCCAACTAATTCACTATTGTCGGCGCTATCGGAGGTTTTATCTAATATACCCACTTCTATGACTATGGAATTTTTATCTACACTTAATTCAATACTGTCATTAGAATCTATACTAATAATTGCGTATATCTTATTTTTAGGAAATAGTATTATACTAATAGCAATTAACAACAGTAAGCAAGCTGCTATAGAGCGTATAAAAATGCTGTTTTTTTTCTTTGAGTAAATGATATCATCATCAAAAAATGCAATATGGCTACCTATTTCAACTCCATTTTTCATTTTCAGTTTTAAAATTTCGCCCAAATCAGTGCTGACAACAATATAATTTTTACACTTTTTCACAACTAATCCCTCATGCATTATTAGAAAGCCTCCTTTCGATTTGTAATAAATGATTTTTTATCAAATCTAAATCACTCTCTAGGATTATAAATATAGTAATAATGAATATTTTTAAACGCTTGAGTGTTCTACTAGAAACATTAAAATTAGCAACCAATTTTTTTATAGGCAAGCGTTTTAATCTATAAAAATTATTTCTTATTTCTTCTGTGTTATGCATGTAATATGCAATTTGGATAGCTCTCAATCGAGTATCTTTATGTTTTGGAGACAATGATAATAAATCATCCAATGTAATGTTATATTTGTACAGCTTGTCCTTAAGTATTTCAAGCTGATCTTTGATTTCTAAGCTATATGTGAAATCATCATTGCATGTCAAAATATCTTCTGCATTATTATCATTATTAATTGATACAGAATTTAAGTAGATTTTATTTTGTTTTCTTTTGTAATCAATGATCCTATTTCTAATTACAAGTTCGCTGTAATTAAGAAAAGGACCTTTCGTAAAAGAATATTTATCTATTGCTTCGTTAAAAGCCATAAGTGCAATGCTATATTCGTCACAATTATTTAAATCTATATAAGTATTTATGACTTTTGAAGTAGCTTTTATGATAAAAGGAGTATAAGTCTTTATCATTTTTTCACGTTCTTGTGCATCACCACTGTGTATTAAAAGTAATTGTTTTTCTAAATCTGCATTGTCATTTTTATTATTGTTTGTAATTAAACTAAACAACAAATACATCACCTCCTAAGGATTTACAAATTAAATCAGTGACGTTCATATAAATTTGTAGTTAGCTTATCAAATTATGGTATATAATAGTTTGATAGTTAATATATATTGGTAATGCAATTGTTTCCAAAAAATAAATATCTAAGGGGAACAAAATACAACTATACAATAGAATGCGTTGTATTAGCAATTTTTCTGTCACCCTTTTTAAAAAAATATTTAATGTAGATTATTTTTTAATCTTTCGTATACTTTTCTAACTGTAAGACCTTGAATCAATGTTGAAAATACGACTACTGCATATGTGCTTATCAAAGTAAAGAAATATTGATCTCTAGAGAATATATTTCTAGTACCTAGCGCTAAAGCAATACATATTCCTCCTTTTAAACCAGCCCATGTTAGTAGTTTAGACATAGCACTTAACTCTTTTTTTCTAATAGATAGTGTATATGACTTAGGATTCATATTTTTATTTCTGCTAAACAGAGCAATAGGGCCTAATATACTAATATAACGAGCAATAAGAGAAGCGAATATCGCACTGATTAAAATTATCCCAAAATTGTCCACACTTTGTAAATAAAGTACAACGATACCAATTAATATATATAAGACAGCATTTAAGAATTTATCGATAACATTCCAAAAAGTATAAAAATTAGAGTAATAACTCTCATTATCTTCGTGTAGTTTATTCATCTGTGTAGCAAAAAATATTCCTACTACAACAGCTGCCGATGGAGCTGAGACATTAATTTTTTCACTAATGCTATAGGCTGTTGTAACAGCAGCTAAGCTTATTAGTATCTCAAGATGTTTTAGAGAAGTTCGTTTAAATAACTTAAACAATATAATAGAAACAACACAGCCTACTGTTATAGATCCTATAACATTCCAGCCAACTACCTTAATAAAAATAATAGAAGGACTGCTTGCTGTTTCTTTTAATAGTGAAGTAAAAGTTAGAAACAGTGCTACAGCAATACCATCATTGAACAGAGATTCACCTTCCATAATAATAGACAATCGGTTTGGTAAGCCAGCTTTTTTTAAAATACTCATTGCTGATATAGGATCTGTCGGAGCTATGATACTACCTAAAACACAACATTTAATAAAACTCATGGAAATACCTATGAGCTTAGTAATAACAAATGCAAGACTAGCATAAATCAAAGCTGAAATCAATGTTGATACAAAAGATAAAGAACCGATTAGTAATTTGTCATTGGTTAAATCTTTTAGCCTAATCGTAGCTGCACCACTAAACAATAAAAAGCATAAAAAGCCATTTAAAATAATATCATGCAAATTTAATTTGTGTATTACATTTTCAAAGGTGGCCATAGATGTTATATTAAAGGCATCTAATAATAAAATAACTACTGATATACTCAAAGATATAGTCATAAGACCTATCTCAGAAGGTAATTTTACAAATTTTTCGTTTATATAACTGATTAAAACAATAAAAATAAAGATTCCAGAAAGTATCAATAATCCATCTGATATGCTCATCACATTCACCTCATTTAATCTTTAGTTATACCTATATTGTAACACTATATTGAATAATCAATTCATTACAAGCGCATTAAAGTTAGGTTAAACATTCGTTATTTTTTATGTAATTTCAACATTAATTTGTAAATTTTAGAAAGACAAAGCTTAATGAATAAGCAACTAAGAATATAATTATCATTAATTGATTTATCGATTTTTCATCAATTCTTACATTGAATATTATAGAAATTATAATCATACTATGTACAAATGACAAAGGAGTGATTGGATGGTTATAACACCTGATTTACCAAGTATGAGTGGTGTAGTAATAAATGGTGTAAGACATTTTGAATTAGTAGCTGAGCCAGTTGTCAGAGAGATACTCCCAGGGATATATATTAAACTTTGGGGGTACAATGGCGTTTCACCTGGTCCAACTATGTTATGTTACCCACAAGAAGAAGTTTCAATAAGAGTTTATAATAGGCTACCTCAACCTACAAGCGTGCATTGGCATGGCTTAGATATACCAAATAATATGGATGGAGTCCCAATTGTAGAACCATCACCATTGATTGAACCAGGGTGTTATTTTGATTATAGATTTAAAATAAAAAACAATCCAGGGACTCATATGTATCATTCTCACTACTATACTGTTTATCAAGATTTGATAGGTTTAGAAGGGGGCTTTATAATCCTAGATCCAAAAGAACAAAATATACAAAAAGATTACTTTATTATGCTTGGAGGTTATTCAGTAAGCAATATAAAACCTTTTACTCTTACAAAAGGCATATATGATGTTGACCCATTTTCTATGGATGAAAACTTCTTTACTATGAATGGTAGATGTCATCCATTCACAACTCCCATGTGGATAAATAGTGGAGATAATATAAAGATTCGATTCGGAAATATTGGATTGAAAAATCATCCTATACATTTGCATGGCCATCAATTTAACATAGTTGCATCAGATGGCAATGCCATAAAAAAAGAAAATTGGTTACTTAAAAACACAGTCTTAGTGTCATCAGGTACAACATGGGATATTACTTTTAAAGCTGATAATCCAGGATACTGGCCGATGCATTGTCACATACCACATCATATAAGCAATAACATGACACTTCCTTTTGGTGGAATGGCAACACTATTAAACTATAAGGAGTTTGATTATGCTAAAAACTTGAAATATGCAATATGCCCAATTTAAGAATATATCAATAAAATATTTTACAGTTTTTGGTTCAATGAACAAAAGCTAATGAGTTTTTATTAAGGGACACATTTCATTAAGGACGCGGATACCTAGAAAGGGGTTACCTATTCAGACATTTAATAAGCCATCATCAATAAATGACGATGGCTTATTTATTTTTTATTTCAATTCCTGTTTTTTACCAAACACCACTAACTATATTTGGAAAGAATCCATTCCATTCAACTCCAATATACACACCTTTTCCAGCATAATGTGCTTGGATTACTTGATATGTGAAAGTAGCTAAGCTTGGCATACCTAATATACCCACAACTGCAACAATTCCAGTACCAACAGGACCAAGAGTAGAACCAAGTCCTACAAGGGCAGCATATATTGCAGCTGGTCCAATTTCGGCTGCTGCAAGGAGGAATGTTACTATATCCTCATTAGTGAAATATACTTTACTACCTTCAAAATGTATTCTACAAAAAATATCATTTTTATTATGTGGTTCATCTTTTTGAGATACAGGACCCATTGAATCTGCAAATTGCATAACTTCTTTTAGTTTTGAAATTTGACCATCTGTAAACTCGTATTTTTCTTTTATTTCGCTCAATGATAATTTCAATACTAATTTTCCAGTTTTATCAAATTCAAACTCACCTAAAATTCTCTGGTATGCTTTTAGGAAGTTTATTTCTTCTGAACTTAATCCATTTAAATTAAGTTTAGATACATTATTTAATTGAGTAGCTGAAACATTTGAAACCATTAAAAGACACATAATAAGTGTTATTGAAATTATTTTTGATATTTTTTCTTTCATTTTTATCCCCCTTAAGTTATAGTTCTTATTGGCCAAAAAGATTATATTTACATTATATACCATTTTTGAAAAAAATCAAGTGTTGTGTAAAAATTTACATCTATTTTTGTTTTCGGGTTGAAAGAGTTATAGAAAATCCAGTTTTTCCATAAATTTGTTTGATTTAGTTAGATAATTTATTAAAATATCAATTCGATGAAAAAAATAGTGGTTATTAATATAAATTACTGTTAAAATATAATTAAATACAATTATAATATAAATTTATTCAACTAACTAGGAGGAGATTTTTTATATGAAGAAAGTATTGGTCTTTTTTATGGTTATTGTTTTAACATTTGCAAATGTTGTTTTTTTTAGCCCAGCTATGCAAGCGTTTGCACAAGTTAATAAAACAAAGGTTATCATACATTATGCGAAAGACGCTAATAGTGATTTAGACTGGAATTTATGGCTTTGGGAAATTGGCAAAGAAGGTAAGCAATACGAATTTAATGGGGAAGATGATTTTGGTAAAGTAGCTGAATATGAATTCGAAGGGGACATAAAAGAACTAGGATTTATAGTAAAAACAAATGATTGGAAAAAAGATGGCGATTCGGATAGGTTTATTAAAAATTTCGAAAATGGTAAAGCTGAGATATGGCTTTTTGGTGGAGATGAAACTGTATATACAGAGGAACCAAATCTTGATAATATACCTAAACCTAGAAAGTTAGGGAAAGAAACTGAGCTTATTATCCATTACCATAGGTTTGATAAAAATTATGATGGATGGAATTTGTGGATTTGGCCATTTACAAAAGATGGTGGTACATATCAGTTTACAGAAACTGATGATTTTGGAGTGGTAGCAAAAGTAAAAATACCTGATATTGAAGGATTAGAAAAGATTGGTTTTATAGTTAAGTATAGTGATGGTGGTAATGAATGGGCAAATAAAGAGTTTTCAGACAGATTTATAACCAAGTTTACACAGGAAGGCAAAGCAGAGATATGGTTAGCCCAAGGAAATGAAGGAGTGTATTATAACATGAATGACGTAGATTTAAATCCAAAGTTTGTTTCTGCTAAATTGAATACGTTAAAAGATATTGCAGTAGAGACAAATCTTGATTTCACTTTAGGATCAAGCAAAGATGAAGGATTTATTGTTAAACAAAATGGAAAAGTAGTAGAAATAGAAAAAGTTTATAGTAATACAAATGACCAAAAAAATACAAGAAGTGCAGTAATCAAGCTAAAAGAAAATTTATCTATTGATAGTGATATAACTGTTGAAAAGAAAATTTATGGTTTGACTAAAGTAGTTTTTGGTAGAGTTATAAAAAGTAAACAGTTCAATGACCTTTATTATTATGATGGTGACGATTTAGGTAATACTTACACTAAAGAAAGTACGATGTTTAAATTATGGACTCCATTTGCAAAAGAAGCATATGTTGTTGTTTACGATAAATATGATTCTGATAATGGTAAAGAATATAAAATGGAAAAAAAGGATAAAGCAGTATGGCAATATACTTTGGATGGAGATAATGAAGGCAAATTTTATAAATACAAGGTAAATATAAACGGTGATTTAGTGGAAGCGGTAGATCCATATGCTAAAGCAGTAGCAATTAATGGAGAGAAAAGCTCTATAGTAAATTTAGAAAAAACTAATCCAGATGGATGGGATAAGCAGAATAGAGTAAAAATAAAGAGTGCTAATGATGCTATTATCTATGAACTTCATACAAGAGATTTATCAATGGATGAAAACTCAGGAATAAAAAATAAAGGAAAATTCTTAGGTTTGATAGAAGAGGGCACTAAAGGTCCTAAAGGCACAAAGACAGGTCTAAATCATATTAAAGATTTAGGTGTTACACATGTACAGTTATTACCTATCTATGATTATGGTAGTGTTGATGAAACGGGTAAAGGACAACAGTTTAACTGGGGTTATGATCCTGTAAATTACAATGCTGTAGAGGGGAGTTATTCTACAGATGCATACAAACCTGATGTTAGAATTAAAGAGTTTAAAGAAGTAGTAAAAGGAATGCATAAGAACGGTTTAGGTGTAATAATGGATGTTGTTTATAATCATATGTACAGTGACCAAGCTTCAGCATTTAATCAGTTAGCTCCCGGGTATTATTTTAGGTACAATGATGATGGAACTAGCAAAAACGAAAGTGGATGCGGAAATGTTATAGCATCCGAAAATAAAATGGTTAGAAAGTATATCGTAGATTCTGTTAAATACTGGGCTACAGAATATAAGTTAGATGGATTTAGATTCGATCTTATGGGGCTTTTAGATGTTGATACAATGAATGATATAAGAGAAGAATTAAGCAAAATAGATCCTTCCATAATAACTATTGGAGAAGGCTGGAACATGGGAGCAACATTGAAAGATGACAAGAAGGCAAACCAAATAAACGCTGAAAAAATGAAAGATATAGCACACTTTAATGATTCAATTAGAGATGGTTTAAAGGGAAGTGTATTTGACAAAAAAGATAAAGGATTTGTAAATGGTAAAGAAGGCACAGAGCTTGTTATAAAAAAAGGTATTGTGGGTGCAATTAAGTACGATAATATAATAAGAACTTGGAGAGATATTGAGCCAAACCAAGCAGTCACCTACGTAGAAGCGCATGATAACAATACTTTATGGGATAAATTAGAGTTGACAAACCCAGAAGATAGTGAAGAGATAAGAAAAGATATGCATAGATTGGCAGATGCAATAATCCTTACATCTCAAGGAGTACCATTCATACATGCAGGTCAAGAATTTTTGAGGACTAAGTATGGTGATGAGAACTCCTATAAATCTAGTGATGATATCAATAAACTTGATTGGCAAAGAAAGTATGACAATATGGATACTGTAGAGTATTTTAAAGGACTTATAAAGATGAGAAAATCTCATCCAGCTTTTAGAATGGCTACAGCTAATGATATAAGACAAAATTTATCTTTCGTTGAATCTCCAGCTAACACGGTTGCATATACTTTAAAAGCTAATGCTAATGGAGATGAGTGGAATGAAATATTCGTAGCATTTAATGCTAATAGAGAAGATATTCAAATAACATTACCCGCTGAAAAGACTTGGGCTGTTGTTGTGAATAAAGAAAAAGCAGGAGTTAAGACACTAGAAACTATAAAAGGAAACAAGGTAATAGTGCCAGCATTATCAACTATAGTGATGCACGAAGAAAAACCTAAAAAAAGTAAGGTGTTACCTATAGCGTTAGCAACAGGTGTAGCTGTTATTGGTTTAGCAGTTGTGTATTTTAAGAAGAAGAAATAACAATAATTATAGGGCTAGCGACAAATGTTGAAATTATAACATTTGTTGCTAGTTTTTTTATATGGTTAATAGTAGTTTTATTGGTTCAGCATTTCAATTGCTTTTCTTGCTCGGAGTAAGCTGTAATTTTTTTATTATATCAGATGTTAAATTACAGCTTACAATGTTGTGGTCGAAAAACAATCTCAGCTTCAAGGTGGTTGGTTGATATATTATTTTTAGGGTAATGATTTATGAGATTAAGGGCAAAGTTTTATGATGGTTCGTTACTTATTGGTGGGAAGCATATCCTAATTTTTTTCAATAGATGTCCTGTTCCTAATTATGTAAGTAGAAGCGTTGTAGGAACAAGTCTTCTAAAGTCGCTTCTTCGGAAAAACGAATATGCTTCTTAGATAATTTATTGGTTGTTTTTAGAATTTATTTAGATTATTTCTGTGGGTTTTGTGATTGCTCACAATTCTATTAATTCAGCTGTAATTATTATTCTTACTCAAAATAAATCATGCCTTATGACCCTAATAAACTACTCTGAATATTCCAACCAACAATGTTACTAGGGAGAGCAAGAGATATTACTTGTAGGTAAATTTGGGGAGCTGTTTCTTCAAAGCTTTTACTTAAATTATTAGAAACAGCTTCTCTACTGCACCGCAAAGTTTATCTTTGCTTTCCCTTTCACCAATGAACTATTCTTTGAAATGAGTATTTTTCCCACACTCCAACGCATTACCCTAAAAAAGAACAATTAATAAACCTAATAGAAGCTGAATAACATTTGCTGTAAACGACATTGAGAGTAGTGTTTCTACATGAGTATTACAATCAAAGAAACACTGCTCTTTCCGAGTTAAAAAAAATGAGTCACACTGCAAAGCATGACCCTAATTCAGATTCTCATAGTTACTCTAAAAACTGCAATAAAATTTGTGTGACATAGTGCGAAACTAGCATTAGCAAAGCACAATATATACAAGCTTTCTATAGGATAAAAGTAAAGAAAATAGAAATATTATTTAGATAAAACCTTGTTTTTAATATTACATTAAATATAACTATGATAAAATAAAAACCGAGAGCTAGTACTATCCTGTAAAGACATTAGATGAGGTAAAAACATATACAGCTTATATAGAAACACATCAAACATTTAATTAAACAATGGAGGTGGTATTATGATTAATATTTTGATTATAGAAGATGATGTATCATTAAATAATGGTATTGTGATGAGTTTAAAGCAATCTACATACAAATTTACACAGTGTTATACAAATGAAGAAGCTGAGAAAAATTTAGCACAGAATCAATATGATTTAATAATACTAGATGTGAACTTACCTGATGGTAATGGTTTTGTTCTTTGTAAAAAGATAAGACATACTTCATCAGTGCCTATTATATTTCTAACGGCTAAAGATTTAGAAGTTGATGAATTAACAGGCTTAGAGCTCGGAGGAGATGATTATATCACAAAACCTTTTAGTCTAATGATACTTAGAGCGAGAGTGGCAAGTTTGCTGAGAAGGTCTAAAAATGATACTAACAAAGAAATAAACACTCAAGATTTTAGTTTTAATTTTGAAGATATGATTTTTTATAAAGGTGAATCTAATATCGAGTTAAGCAAAACAGAGCAAAAATTATTGAATATACTAATAAGTAATAGAGGCAACATACTAAAACGAGATTTGCTTATAGATAAGATATGGACAGGAGATATAGAGTACGTAAATGAGAACGCCCTGTCAGTGGCTATCAAAAGACTAAGAGATAAATTAGAAGATAATCCTGCAAAACCAAAATACATAAAAACTATTTATGGATTAGGCTACATGTGGGATGGAGATATTGACAATGAATAAACCTTATTCAATATTTATTATAATAAATTTAATTACTATAGTATTATGTTTGTTAATCGCTATTGTTCATAGGAATAAAGTAAAAAAACTAATGCAAAAACTAAACCAAATGTTGGACAAGGCTTTAGATGGTAGCTTTGAAGAGGACACGTATGATGAATCGTTTTTATCAGCAATAGAATTAAAGTTAAGTAGATATGTCAAAAATACATTGGTTGCTAAACAAAGTATAAATAATGAAAAGAAAAACATAAAAGCTTTAGTAGCAGATATATCTCATCAAACAAAGACTCCTATAGCCAATATTTCTTTATACTCACAACTACTATCTGAACAAGAGCTAGATGATAATACTTTAGAATTTGCTAATCAAATAAGTAGACATGTAGTAAAACTTGATTTCTTGATTCAATCTTTATTAAAATCATCTAGGCTAGAGACAGATATAATATCAGTAAGAGTAAAGGATACTTCTGTGTTTGAATTGATTAAAGAGACAGCAAATAGAATAAAGAGCAAAGCTAGTGAAAAAGACATATATATCAATATTATTGGAGAAGAGTGTATAGCTAAATTTGATAAAAAATGGACTGAAGAAGCCTTGTATAATGTTTTAGATAATGCTGTAAAATATTCTCCTTTAGGTAGTGTAATTACAGTATCTATTATAGTTTATGATATGTTTTGTAGGATAGATATTATAGATAAAGGAATAGGTATTAATAACGAAGATATAAACGCTATATTTAAGAGGTTTTATAGATGCAAGAATGTTAGTCAATATGAAGGGGTAGGGCTAGGATTGTATATAGCCAGAACTATAATAACAAAACAAGGGGGTTACATTAAAGTCAAATCATCCATAGATAGAGGTTCAAAGTTCTCTATTTTCATCCCTAAATAGAAATTAAATCTTTCAGATGTGAAAGATTTAAGAAAGAGTTCAGAAATATTCTTACGGTATAGTTTAATTAAAGCTATAAATTTAATAGGGGGTACATAGATGAATATATTAGAGACAAAGAATCTCGTAAAGCATTATGGACAGAAAGATAATCTAGTTAAAGCCTTAGATGGAGTAGATTTGACTGTTAAATCAGGTGAATTTGTATCAATAGTAGGAACATCAGGAAGCGGTAAATCTACACTTTTGCATATGCTAGGAGGATTAGATAGACCAACAGAAGGGTCTGTTAAAGTTGATGGTAAAGAGTTGTTTACTCTTAAAGATGATGAGTTAACTATATTTAGAAGAAGAAAGATTGGATTCATATTTCAAAGCTACAATTTAGTTCCTGTTTTAAACGTATATGATAATATAACGCTACCTATTGAGCTAGATGGAAATGAAGTAGATAAAGGCTTTATAAACCAGATAGTTGATACATTAGGGCTTAGCTCAAAACTCAATAACTTGCCTAATAATCTATCAGGTGGACAACAACAACGTGTTGCAATTGCTAGAGCATTGTCTACAAAGCCAGCTATTATACTTGCAGATGAACCTACAGGAAATCTTGATAGTAAAACAAGTTTAGATGTAATAGGTTTGTTAAAAGTAACAAGTAAAAAGTTTAACCAAACAATAGTTATGATAACGCATAACGAAGAAGTAGCTCAAATGGCAGACCGTAGCATACGTATTGAAGATGGTAAAATCGTAGGTGGCGGTGATAAGAATGATTAAAGTTAACAATAAAAAAATGATCAATAAACTTGCATTTAAGAACATGACCTCAGCTAAAAGTAGAAATATAATGGCTATATTAGCGATAGTACTAACAACTGTGTTGTTTACCTGTTTATTGACAGTAAGTATAGGTGTTAAAGATTCTTTTCAATATCAAACAATTAGGCAAGCAGGTGGGGATGGCCACGGAGCTTTAAAATATATAAATGATGAGCAGTACAATAACATTAAAAATCATAAGCTTATAAATAAGATTAGTTATAATAAGATTGTTGCTGATAGTGTAGACAGTACCGAATTTTTAAAAAGGCATGTTGAGATGTACTATATGGATGACGTAGCAATGGAGCTTGGATTTTGCGAGCCTACAGCAGGCAGTAAGCCAATAAAAGAAAATGAAATAATAACGGATACAAAAACTCTAGATTTATTAGGAGTTCCTCATAAAATAGGGGCTAATGTTCCACTTGAATATACAGTTAGAGGAGAGAAGATTAAGCGAACTTTTAAATTATCTGGATATTGGGAAAGTGATCCTGTTTTTAATGTTGGATTAGCTATAGTATCTAAAGCTTATATAGATGCTATGGGAGATAAATTAAAATATACGTACAATGATGATTATAGTATGGTAGGGGCGATCAATTCATATGTGATGTTTGACAATAGTTTTAATTTAGAGGATAAATTAGCTACAACTATAACAGAAAGTGGATACACTATACCAGAAGCTAAAAATGGGGGCAAACTTTTAGATACAGATATAAGGAATAATATAAATTGGGCTTATATATCAAGTAGCTTTTCGCTTGATCCTACCACAATTATCTCATTTTCATTGCTAGTTCTATTGATAATTTTTTCAGGCTATCTTATCATCTACAATATATTTCAAATATCAGTAATTAGAGATATAAAGTTTTATGGCCTTTTGAAGATTATAGGAACTACGTCAAAACAAATACGAAGGATAATATCATTTCAAGCTATTATATTATGTCTTATAGGAATACCTATAGGATTGTTGGTAGGTTTTATAATCGGATGTAAGGTTATGCCTATAGTGCTTAGCATAACAAATTATGATTTAAGTGACATTAAAATATCTTACAATCCAGCTATATTTATAGCTTCATCTATCTTTGCGCTGATTACAGTTTTTATTAGTACTCGTAAACCAGCAAGAATAGCTAGTAAATCATCACCTGTTGAGGCTGTAAAGTATAGTGGAGGTAACGAAAACATAAAGAACAAAACCAAAAGAACAAAGGGTAAAAATAGTATTAGAAAAATGGCTTTATCTAACTTAAGTCGTAATAAAAAACGTACAATAATTGCAATAATATCAATGACGTTAAGTTTAGTAATCCTAAATTCTGTTTTCACAATCACAAAAGGTATCGACATGGATAAATTTTTAGCAAAATTTGTTGATACAGATTTTTTAATAGGTCATGCTAATTATTTCAATCAACATCGTTTTAGATCTGCAGAGGACGAATTAAACGCGACATTTATATCAGCTGTTAAATCAAGAGATGAGTTTAAAGTGGGAGGTAAGATTTATTATAATGTATATAGAGGAGACTGTTCAATATATAGAGAAAATCCTAATGAAAAGGGCTGTCATGGATATCAATTGAATCTAGCACGAGATGGTCAACCGATGTTAGATTTATATGGTATGGATGATTTTAATCTATCAAGATTAGACATAATTGGAGGTAGTATGGATATAGACAGATTTAAAGAAGGTCAATATATAATCGAAGGCGTTCATGATGATGACCATGGAAACATAATAAATGAAACCTCCCATTATGAAATAGGCGATAAAGTAAAAATAACTGTTGATGGTAATGCTTATGAATATGAAGTAATGGCTAAGGCTAGGATTAATTCAAGGACGATATCAAATCGATTCTATAACGATTTTGCATTCTATCTTCCATCAGATAAATATAAGAGTATTGTTAAAAAACCTGTTTTAATGACATATGCATTTGATGTAATAGATGGTACAGAGAATGATATGGAAAGCTTCTTAAAGAGCTATACAAATAAGATTCAAACATTGATGGATTACGAATCTAAAGCGGTTTTTGTTAATGAATTTGATGGAGTATACAATTTGTTCTTGACTGTAGGTGGAATACTCAGTGCTATAATAGGACTAATAGGAGTACTCAATTTTGTAAATTCTATGTTTACAAGTATATGGTCAAGAAGAAGAGAGTTTGCTATGTTGCAAGGTATAGGAATGTCTAGAAAACAGTTAATTAGTATGCTGTCGTTTGAGGGGCTTTATTACGCATTGTTTACTATATTTGCGTCAATAGTATTAAGTACTGTATTTTCTAAGTTTGTTATAGACGAAATAGTAAGCAATCTATGGTTCTTTAGTTATAGATTCGTTATTATGCCATTACTAATTGTAGCACCTATATTAATACTGGTTTCTGTTATAATTCCATATGTAGCATATATTAGTATAGGAAAAGATAGTATAGTTGAAAGATTGAGGATTGCGGAATAAGTGCATTGAATTGCTTTATGACGCAGGGTGCTCATAGCTTATTTGTAGTAAGCTTATCTAATTTCCAATAACTTTTAAAGTTACTCTTGGAAAACGGATAGGCTTCTTTGTTAGTTTGTTGGTTATTTATATTCTTTTTTTAGATTATTGCTGTGAGTCTTTCGGTTCCTCATCATTTTTTAACAAGCAATGTCACAAGGGAAATTAAAAGATATTTCTTGTCGGTAAATTTGAGAGGGCATTTATTCAACGTTTCCATATCATCATCTTTAAATGCCCTCTCATCTGAACCAGCAAGATTATCTTTGATAACCCTTTCACCATTGAACTAGTATTTATAATTGTGTTTTTTTTCACACTCCAAAGCATGACCCGATTTCAATTCCTCATAGTTACTCTAAAAACCCGTTTATCCTTTATTGTAATACACTTCTTATTTTTTGTGAACAAGTAAAATATTTATTATTGCTTATCAAAATCCGCATTTCAAGCCATTTTTAATGCTGTCGACTTCCAGTGTTCTTTGCACTATTGGAGGGCTATAGCATTCGTATAATGTATACAATATTACCTTTTATATATGCTACGTTAGCTTTTTTACATATCAACCAGAGAATAATTTAAGTTTCTCATCTAAATTAGGTATGTTATAATTTAGAAAACTGATAAATTAAAGGGGGACAAAAGATGAAACCGTTAATAGGGATAACTGCTTGCTATACAAGTAAGATGAAGGAAGCGAACAGGACTGGACAAGATAGGATTTCATGTTCAATAGATTATCCAGAGAGTATAAAAAATGCAGGTGGGGTACCTGTTTTAGTACCAGTAATAGAAGATGAAGAATACATAGATGAATTGGTAAAAAAACTTGACGGAGTACTATTTTCAGGTGGAGCAGATATTTATCCGTTATATTATGGACAAGTTGTAAAAAGGAAACTTGGAGATGTTGTAATCAAGAGGGATGATTTTGAATACATGCTTATGGGAAAAGCGATAAAATATAATAAACCTATATTAGGGATTTGTAGAGGTCTTCAATTGATAAATGTTTTTTTTAATGGAACACTATATCAAGATATATTTGAAGAAAATATTGCTAAGCAAGAACATGTTGGAACAATGCTGTCTAGAGACATGGTTTGTCATAATGTTAAGCTAAAGAAAGATAGCATATTACATAAAGCAATAGGCATAGAAGAAATAGGAGTAAATAGCTTCCACCATCAAGCAGTTGATAAATTAGGAGATGGATTGGTAGTAACTGCTACTTCCGAGGATAATATAATAGAAGGCTTTGAGCATGAAGAATATCCATGTGTATTTGGTGTTCAGTGGTATCCAGAAATGATGGCTTCGAGTAACGATATACAACAAAAGATATTTAACTATTTTGTAGGTGAAATAAGAAATAAGACTGTTGAAAGGGAGATTTAGTATGCTTATAGGATGTAACTATCATGAAGAAACAGTGAGGCTAGTAAAAGAAAATAAAATAGATATTGATTATTACAAATTTCCTGCTTTAGGGTATCAAATGGATGTCTTTGATTCTCCAGATCTAATAGAGTTAAAAAAACTAGCTAATAGATTAAAGCAAACAAAACCTATAAATCTACATGGTTTAAATCCATCACTTCACAATATATGCTCTAAGACTTTTATTGAAGATTTAGATGTAGATATCGTAAGAGAATTGATAGACATTTGTGAGCTGAAAGGGCTATCGATTCACTTAGATGGATCAGATATCAATGATACAAGAGCAGAGTTATTGGAAAGAGTGGTAAATAATATTAGATATGTGAAGAATACATTCAATGATCTAGAATTCTTTGCATTAGAAAATATAGGTTTGTTAAGAAATCCATTTGTATACGAGGCAGACTTTATTAGTGAAATTATACAGCAATCAGATGCAGATTTCTTATTAGATATAAGTCATGCATATGTAGCAGCAAAGAGTCTTAAAATTGATATATGGGATTATATGAAAGCACTCCCATTAGATAGAGTGTATGAGATACATATTAATGGTTGGATAGAAAAAGGTTCAGAGATTATGGCGCACACTAAGATACATGAAGAAGGATATAGACTGTTAAAACAAGTACTAGACATATCAAAACCAAAGATGATAACTATAGAGTATGGAAGGCACAATGACAGAATAAACTCAGGATGTCCAGTAATGAAAAAGGACGTAATAAATGTAAGAGCTATGGATGAGATTGAAGAGCAGGTTATAAGAATTAGAAGAATACTTGAGTGCTATAAATAAAATAACTGTAAATTATTGACGTAAAAGCTTATATGTTTTTCTATTGTATGTTGAAGGAATAATAGTAATGATTTAAATAAATACACCGGTCTAAGAATAATAAAAAAGGGGTATTAGGTGTGAAAATAAATAAAAATATATTAGATGAATATTGTAATTATTTAGAGAATATGTATTGTGATGAAGTTATAGACGAGTTATTGAGCAAAAAATACGTCATAGGTAAGGAATTTGGTAGCGGTGTTTTTTCTAGGATAAAATTAGAAGAAGGTTTAGAAATCTCAAAGTTTAAAATAGACAAGATGGTAATAGATTTCGATAATTCTATATACGATGATGATATTGTAGAAGTAGGTTATTGTTATAGTGGAAGTATAAAAATCATTATATTGCCTGATAATGAGGAGTTTATTTACAAAAAAGGAGATGTATTTATTTATAAAATGCTGAACGATATTAAAGGTTTTAGATTTGTCTATGACAAAGCTAAAACGATATCTGTCCATATGAATTTTTATGAGGTAAAAAATGCTATAAACTCAATATGGGAAAATAAACTTATTATTGATTGGCAAAAATGTATAAATCGTATATTTAAAGAAGATGCTTTAATAATCCAAAAAGCTAGTTATAACTTAAAAAAGATAGCAGAAATGATTGATACAATATCATTGGATAGTATGATGAATTTTATGAAGTTAAAATTCAAGACAGGGGAGTTTTTAGCAGCCATACTTGAGGAAAAGTTAAATCAAAATCATGGCAAAGATGCCATTGACGAAGAAATGGTGTGTATAAATAAAGCTCGGAAAATAATAAATGAAAACTTAGAAAATCCGCCATTAATTAAACAATTAGCTAAAGAATTGGATATAAGTGTATATAAGCTTCAAAAAGCATTTAAAAACATATTAGGAATTACGATTTATCAATATATACAAGAGTCTAGATTAGAAAAAGCTAAATATTTATTAAAAAATACTTCAATGTCTATCATAGACATTTCAAATGAGATAGGATATTTGAATCCAAGTAAATTTGCAAGTTTATTTAAAAAATACAATCATATAACGCCATTAAAATATAGAAAAAAAATTAGTATAAATAAAAATAGCTAGATGTTTCAAAAAACGATATTTGTTTTTTGGAGCATTTTTTTAATTTATCAGAGTAGAAAATGATTATCAATATCAATAAGATATATAGTAGGAGATATTTCAGTAACATTGTATATTTATTGCAGGTTAATGAATTCTGAATATATTAAAAAGGAGAGCATGATGAAAGAGTCAAATTTGAGATTTTTACTTAAAGTATCTGGCAAAGAAAGATTTAAGCTATATATATCTGCTATATTTAGTATTGTAAGTTCAGTTCTTGCCATAGCACCGTATATCTTAATGTACAACATAATAGTAGAATTATTTAAAGAAACTAGTGATTTTAACCATATTAAATCAATGGCGATAATGGTAAGTATTATTGTGGTAATCAGAATGATAGTGTTTTTAGCTTCAGGAGTGTTTTCTCATGTAGCAGCATTTACAATACTCTATGAGCTTAGAATGAAAGCAGTAAGACATATATCAAAATTAAACATGGGCTTTTTTACAGGGCACACTATCGGTGAAGTTAAAAAGACTATAAATGAAGATATAGAAAAACTAGAAAATTTTATAGCACATCAAATACCAGATTTAGCTTCAGCAGTAGTAACACCCTTAATAGTTATTTCATATCTATTATACCTAAATTGGAAATTAGCACTTGTGTTATTTATACCAGTGGTTGTAGGGTTCCTTTCGCAAATAGTAATGCTTAGCAGTATGAAAACAAGAATGGTAAAATATCATAGTTTAGTACAAAAGCTTAATTCTACAATTATTCAATATATTAATGGGATTAATGTATTGAAAGCTTTTAATCTATCAGCAAAATCATTTAAAAATTATAAAGATACTACTAAGGAGTATGCAGATTATTGGGCTAAACTTACAAAAAAAATGGCACCGCTTTATGGAGTTTTTCTTGTAATTATAGATTCTGGATTACTATGTATAATTCCTATAGGAGGTATTATGTTTTTAAATGGTAGTATAAATGGTTCAACTTATATACTATTCTTATTATTAAGTTCAAGTTTTCTTAACTCATTTAAACAGTTATTACAATTTGGTTCTAAATTTTCAATGTTACTTGAGGGAGCTGGAAAGGTAAGAGATATTATTAACCATGAACCTCAAGAGCAAGGGCATAAAACATTTGATAGAAAAATTCAAGGAAGAATACAGTTTAATAATATTACTTTTAAATATGATAAAAAAGAAGTTATTAAAAATCTGTCACTCACTATAAAACCTAAGAATATAGTTGCACTTGTAGGGCCTTCGGGCTCAGGTAAAACAACACTAGGGCAATTAGTAGGAAGGTTTTGGGATGTAGAGAAAGGTAATATAACTATAGATGGAATAGATATAAAAGAATTAAAAATGGATGAATTAATGAAAAATGTTTCTTTTGTCTTTCAAGATGTATTCATGTTACATGATACTATAGAAGAGAATATTAGAATGGGACTTGATAGAAGTTTAGAAGAAATAACTAGAGCAAGCAAGAAAGCTCAGATTCATGATTTTATAATGAGCCTTCCAAATGGATATGAAACCAAACTTGGTGAAAATGGAGTAAAACTTAGTGGTGGAGAAAAGCAAAGAATATCTATAGCAAGAGCAATATTAAAAGATAGCCCTATTGTGGTTCTTGATGAAGTAACTTCATATTCAGACGTTGAAAATGAAAGTAAGATACAAAAAGCACTTAGTATATTATTAGAAGATAAAACAGCTATAATTATTGCCCATAGACTATATACTATCAAAAACGTAGATGAAATAATAGTCCTTGATGAAGGGGAAATAGTAGAAAAAGGGACTCATAGTTCGCTGATGAATAAAGGTGGTTTATACAATCATCTTTGGAATATGTATGATTACGAAGTTGTAGAGGAAAGAGGTGCTTAATATGTTTTCAGATATAAGGAAATTGATGGGCAGAGATGGTAAGAAGCTAAGAAAACCTATTATATTATTAACTATAGATTCTTTGTTCCATATGTTTTTTTATGGAATGATGTATTTTGTTTTATTAGATTTAATGAATAAAGATTTAAGCTATTCAAAGATAAAAACATACTCTATAATCATGATAGTTGCATTTATATGTAGAGCTATAGTTAATACAAAAGGCTATGCAGGTATACAAATGAATGGTGCAAGGATTGTAGAAAAGATGCGTATATCTTTAGGAGATCATATCAGGAATATTAATCTAGGATATTTTAATAAAAACAGTATTGGCAACTTGTCAAATATAATGACAAATGATTTACAAGACTTTGAAATGGTAATTACACATAGCACAAGTGATTTAATAAGAACTATTTTTTTAAGTATTTACCTTCTTGCTATAACATTTGTAATTAACATCCAGCTGGCATTTATTCAGCTTGTTATAGTGATGCTTGCAATACCAATAATTTATTTAGGTGGTAAAAGATTAGCTAAAGTAGGAAAACACAAAAAGCAAGTGATGAATGAAGTTATATCGAGAATAGTTGAATATCTAAGTGGAATGCAAGTGTTTAAAGCTTTTAATCTCGTTGGGAAAAAATTTGTTAGACTAGAAAAATCCTTTAGAGATTTTAAGAAGGAAAGTATTAGAATGGAAGTATCAATAGTACCATATGTGTTGATTTTTCAGATAATACTTGATTTAAGTTTTCCTATATTATTAATAATATCTACTATAAAGTTTGGAGCGGGAAGTATAAATAAGAGAGAATTTTTAACGTTTATAATAATCAACGTAGCACTTATAAATGTACTAAAAGCTTTTGGAGCACATTATAGTGAATTTAGATATCTAAAATTAGCTTCTGACAAACTTACTAAAACATACAACCGACCACAAATGAGTTATATACATGAAGATGCTAATTTAAATAATTATGATATAGAATTTAAAGATGTGTGTTTTGAGTATGAAGAAGGTAAAAAGGTTTTAGATAAGTTGAGTTTTACAGCAAAAGAGGGTACAATGACAGCTCTAATAGGTCCTTCAGGATCAGGCAAAACCACAGTTACCAGTTTAATAGCTAGATTTTGGGATGTTAAAACGGGTTTAATAAAAATAGGAGGTAAAGACATCAGAGATATTAAACCAGATTCTTTACTAAAGCATATAAGCATGGTATTTCAAGATGTATACTTGTTGAATGACTCAGTTTATAACAATATTAAATTAGGAAATCCTAGAGCATCTAAAGAAGAGGTTGTTAAAGCAGCAAAGATAGCAAATTGTC
This sequence comes from Abyssisolibacter sp. ZYX002, assembly GCF_056892235.1. Taxonomy (NCBI): domain Bacteria; kingdom Bacillati; phylum Bacillota; class Clostridia; order Eubacteriales; family Clostridiaceae; genus Abyssisolibacter; species Abyssisolibacter sp. ZYX002. The sequence goes on along the minus strand of NZ_JARMXH010000002.1, from coordinate 512,382 downwards.
ATGAGTTTATAGAAAACATGGAAGACAAGTATGATACTGTAATTGGAGAAGGTGGATCAACGTTATCGGGAGGTGAAAAGCAAAGGATATCAATTGCTAGAGCTATATTAAAAGATGCTCCTATAATACTTTTAGATGAAGCTACTGCTTCTCTTGATGCAGATAATGAAGTAGAAATCAGAAAATCTATTAAAGAGCTTGTAGCTAATAAAACAGTAATAGTAATAGCGCATAGATTAAATACGATTAAAGATGCACAGCAGATTATTGTGTTAAATGAAGGAAGCGTTCTAGAAATAGGGAATCATAACCAACTGATAAAAAATAAAAAAAGATATTATCACATGTATAGCGAAATGGAAAAAGCAAAAAAATGGGTTATATAGCACCCAATATCAAAACTTTAGCTAGATTTAGAAACCAAAGATTATAGTATTAAAAATATGTATAGTCTATTTTGATTTGAAAGGGGTAAAAACAATGAAACCTATAGTAGATGTGAAAAAAGAATACAGATATCTATTCAATATTAGAGAGGGAGAATTAAGGAAAAAATTATTATTTTCAGCTATAGAACTTGATTTATTTACTCATCTGGAAGAATTTAAGTCAGCTAAAGAAATTGCAGAAGAAATGAATTATAATATCGTTAATACTGAGCATATATTAAATGCTTTAACAAGCATAGATTTACTCGAAAAGAAGTCTGGAAAATTTAAAAATAGTGAAATTGCAAATTCACATCTTTCAAGAAATTCAGATGGTTTTGCGGGAGACTTAATAATAGACTATGATTCAGCGATTGGACTTAATAAGATGGATATAGTTAAGTCAGTTAAAGAAGGGGCTAGTATTTATAACGGTAAAGATGGATTCGAGGCATTAAAAATGTATGAAGATTACACCACATTTTTGATAGAAAGTCAACGTATAGGAAGGGCTAAAGAATTTTGTGATGTAGTAAAACAATTACCTGAATTCAAAGACTTCAAAAAGATGCTTGATTTAGGCGGTGGAGCAGGGCTTATTGGAATATGTATAGGGCAAGAAAAAGAAGATATCGAAGGGGTAATATTTGATACGCCAAATAGTATAAATGTTACTAAGAGATGTATAAAAGAATATAATATAGAAGATTGGTTTACAACAATAGCTGGAAACTATCAGGAAGATGATATCGGATATGGATATGATTTAGTTTTAGCGATAGGAACTCTAAATTTTGCAAAAGATAATTTAGATATAGTAACTAAAAAAATATATGATAGTTTAAATGATAAAGGAGTATTTATTAGCATATCTGATGGTATAACAGATGATGGAACTAAACCTGTCAGGGCTATCTTAACGTGGCTACCAGCAGTTTTACAAGGTATTGACTTTTATCTAGAGCAAGGACAGGTAAGTAAATCAGCTTTAAATAATGGATTTAGCAGTGTATCTAGAAAAACCATAGAATTTTTAAATGCTGAATTAGATGTAGATATACTTAGGAAGTAGATGATTTATCTAGTTAAGTGCTATCTCGTAAAGAGAAGCACTTCAGACTGTAGACAAAAGCCCAATTTCTGCGTTGTTGTTAAAATTTCCGTTGCTCACTTACCTCTAAGTAAGCTCTGCTACTCAATTTTAACACCCCTTGAAATTGAACTCTTACTACAGTCTGCTATTTAGATGACTTTGTCATCAACCTAAAGTGCTATCTCTTAAAGAGAAGCACTTATTTTTTATTTGATATAAATATAAATTCATTTACAGTTTACTAATGTAAGGTATAATATAGATAGTATGCATTAAAAAACTAAAAGGAGAAAAATATGAAGTATATTGATATCCAAAATTGGAAGAGAAAGAAGCAATTTGATTTTTTCAAAAAAATGGATTACCCTCACTTTAATATATGTGCTAATATAGATATAACTAATTGGTATAAATATATTAAAGAGAAAAATATACCTTTTTTTATTTCAATAGTTTATGTAGCGACAAGGACAGCTAACAGCATAGCTGAGTTTAAGCTTAGAATACGTGGTGATGAAGTAGTAGAGCACGATTTTGTAAGTCCAGCAACTACAATTATGACAGAAGAAGGGGTATTTGATTTCTGTGATATAGAATATAATAGCAACTTTAGATTATTTGAAAAAACAGCTAAGACTCAAATTAACAAGTCCAAAAAGGAAGTTTCACTTAATCCTTCTCAAAGAGATGATCTATTATATATGACAAGTATTCCATGGGTTTCATTTACCAGCGCAAGTCATCCTATTAGTATGAATCCAGTTGACTGTATACCTAGAATAGCATGGGGCAAATATTTTAAGGAGAACAAAAATATAAAACTGCCATTATCAGTTCAAGTTCATCACGCACTTATGGATGGATCACATGCTGGAGAATATTTTACATTATTCCAAGGCTTTGTTGATAAACCAGAGGAGATATTAAGTTTATAGATTGGAGGTATACATGGAAAAGGTATTAGTATTAGGGGCTAGTGGGTTGATTGGCAAAGCTATAGTAAATGAATTAAAGTATAAAAAAGAGTACTTGATTTATACAACGTACTACCATAATAAACCAAAGAAAACGGATAATTGCTATAAAATGGATGTAAATAATTTAAATTATATAGTAACATTATTAGATGATATAAAACCTCATATAGTTATATCTTGTTTAAGAGGAGATTTCAAAAAACAGCTAACATTTCATACCACTGTTGCAAAACAGCTTAAAAAAAGCAAAGGAAAGCTTTATTACTGTTCAACAGCGAATGTGTTTGATGATTCTCTTACCAAACCATATACTGAATATGACAGAGTTAAAGCAAAATCAGAGTATGGCAGATTTAAAATACAATGTGAAAAAGTGATAATGGATATTCTAGGTGATGATGCTCTTATACTAAGATTCCCTCAAGTGATGAGTAAAAATGGAGGGAGAATGGATCAAATTGTAAAAGCTTTAAAAAATAATGAAAAAATAAAAGTGTTCCCCAATTTGATATTTAACACTGTTACAGATATCATAATCGCAAAAAAATTATCTTATATAATCACAAACAAGTTAAAGGGTATATTTCATATTACTGCCTCAGATACTATTAATCATAGTGCTTTTTATAAAGAGTTAGCTGAGAGATTAGGATATAAATATGATAATATAGAAGAAGATATGAATGTAGCAGGTTGTTTTGCATTACATTCAGTTAGAGAAGATGATTATAATCCTCGTATTGAAATTACCAATACGCAGGTTATAGATTATTTGTGTGAAAACTTTTAAATCAATAAATATTATAAGGAGAATTAAATGAAAATAGTAAAAGGAATATTAGCAATCATATGTATTTTTATATTAATATTAGGTGGATATTTTCTATATATGACTGTCACTGATTATAAACCAGAAGATATTATCCAGCTAAAAGCAGAGAATAATACTCAGAGAATTTTGAGTAAAAACATGGAAATATCAGCTATGATATTCAACATAGGGTATTGTGGATTAGATAAAAAACAGGATTTTTTCATGGATGGAGGGACAGGCTCTAGAGCAGAAAGTAAGGAAAAAGTTTTTGAGAATCTCAACCAAATAACAACATTTATTAAAAATAAGGATGTAGATTTCTTATTATTACAAGAAGTAGATGAAAAAGCTACTAGAAGCTATAATATAAATCAATTCGAGCATATGAAGAATGTTTTAGATAGTTATAATGCAACGTTTTGTGTTAATTACAAAGTTCCGTGGGTTCCAGTTCCAATTACTAAGCCACACGGTAAAGTAAAATCTGGGTTAGCAACATTTAGCAAGTACAAGGTTGATAAAGTTACTAGATATAAACTTCCAGGCGAAGAAAAATGGCCAAGACGACTTGCGCTTTTAGATCGTTGTTTCTTAGAGAGCAGAGTACCTATAGAGGATGGAAGTGAGCTTATATTGCTCAATGTTCATTTATCTGCATACGATAAAGGTGGAATTATAAGAAGACAACAATTAGGGTTTTTAAAGGAATATATAAAAAATGAATATGAAAAAGGTAACTATATTGTAGTTGGAGGGGATTGGAACCATCTAGTACCAGGTGCAGATTTAGATATATTCGGCAATAAAGATGAGTGGCCAGAGTGGTTACAAAAAATACCTGATGATTTTAAGTCAGAAAATTTTAGCTTTGAACTTGATAAAAATGTCGCTACTCATAGATCACTAGATTCGTCATATGAAAAAGGAAATAACTATTTATCCATTATAGATGGTTATTTAGTGTCTAAAAACATTAATGTATTAGAAACAATGGGTGAGAAACTGGAATTCAAAAATTCAGATCATAATCCTGTGTCTATAAAATTCACATTAAAATAATAATATGGAGGCCAATATGAAATATAAAATAGCATTTGTATGTGTTCATAATTCATGTAGAAGTCAGATGGCAGAAGCTTTTGCAAAAAAATTAGCAAGTGATATATTCAACGTGTATTCAGCCGGAACTGAAAAATACCACGAAGTAAAACCTAAAGCAGTCAAAGTCATGGAGGAAATAGGTATTGACATGAAAGAACACAAGCCCAAATTGTTATCAGATATACCCGATAATCTAGATATATTGATAACTATGGGGTGCAATGTATTGTGTCCTTTTGTTTCAAACAGATATTCTGAAGATTGGGGTTTAGATGACCCTTCTGGAGGGTCAATAGAAGATTTTAGAAATACAAGAGGTATTATAAAAGAGAAGATGGATAAATTCATACAAGATTTTAAGAATGGTAAAATAAAGTTATAGGCTCAATATAAAGATGACCATATCAATTTGCTTAGGTTGAAACTTATGGTCATCTTTTTATGTTTTTGTAGTATCACTAACTAAATTCAACAAATTGTCTATAAATCTTGGATTCGAGTAGAAATTATAAAAATTCGGCAAAGTATACTTAAAATAAAAGAAAATGTCGAATTTTATAATTTTAAAATACAAAAACAGTGACTCTGGTATGATAATTACAGGAACAATTGATTAGGAAAAAATATTTTGTTAAAATATTTATATAACGAATTACAGTAGTGAATATCTGCTTGTAAGTAACATGCTTATATATTGCTAAATGTATACTTAACTTGCAAAATGATTCAATTGGAAATGTAAAAAAAATACTTGGTAAATTTTACGCAGTGAAAATGTTTGATATTTATATTATTATTAAATTAGACTATATTATGGAATAAGTTTTGTTATTTTTAGGAATTAATAATCTGAAATATTATTTATGGTTAGTTTAGATTTAGAGTAAAGAACTATGATCGAGAATGCAGTATAGTTGTTAATTTTCACTAATTATTATTATTGAATTTATAAAAGTTGGGTAAATTAATACAAAAAGATCAATTGGAGTGATTATTGTATGTCTAATATTTTAGTTGTAGAAGATGACCAAATTCAAAGACAAAATCTAGTAAAAATATTAAAAAATATATCGAATGACATAAAAGTTTACCAAGCTGACAATAAATCAGATGCTGTTAGAATTTCTAAAGCTGTAAAAATGGATTTCTTTTTTATAGATATGATGTTAAATGATTCTACAGGATTAGATACAGCAAAAGAACTAAGAAAAATGAAAGAATATAAGTTAACATGGATAATTTTTTTAACAACGCATGTAAGCTATATGTTACAAGCTTTTAAGGAAGTTCACTGCTATGATTATATTCTAAAACCATATAAAAAATCAGAAATTATAAATGTAACTAAGCTATTATTAGATAACTCATATGAAAGTACAAAAAAAGATGATAGACATAGAGAAAGTATAGTATTTGAATTGCAGGGAGTTATGCTTAAGATATATGTAGATGAAATATACTTTGTAGAAGTTAATTTAAGAACTTGTATATTGCATACTAAATCAGGTAATTACTCACTTAATAGGAAATCGCTTAAAAGTATATTAAGTATGATAAAGGCTGATTATATTATACAAACACATAAGTCATATGCAGTTAACGTTAACTATATAGACAAAATAGAAAAAATATCAAGAGGAATTTGGGAAATTCATTTTCATGGGTATGAGGAACAAGCACTTTTGGCATCAACCTATAAAAATGCTCTCAAAGAAAAATTTATGGAATAGACAATTTAACAAGTTAATCTAAGGAGGGATATAATGACGATAGTAAGGGTAATAGCGAGTTTTTTAGAATTAAGTAGTTTGCTTATTATATGGTCTAAATTTGAAAAAAACTCAAAAATTTTGCTAAACCTGATTATCGCCATGTTCTTGGTACTAATAGGATTTATGATAGAAGGGATAAATCCTATATTTGATTTTATAATAAGTTACAGCTTAATAGTGGTAAGTTTATCTGTTATATATAAGGTAGGAATAATTGACACACTCCTTAAAATAATAGTTTCCTTTGCAATTATAGTATTTGTTGAACTTATTATATTAATAATTATAGCTTTTATCTATGGCAATAGTTTTCAAACTAATAATTATATCATTTTAGTGATAGCAAATACAATGAACGTAATTATATCATATGTACTTTATAAAAATACAAAAGCTAATAATATATTTGCAAAAATCAATAACTACATTACTGATATTAATTTTAAATTTAGAAATATATGGATTGCAAATACGTTATTCTATTGTATGTGCATAAAGATTGTTTGGGATTATTCTCCAGCAGTTATAATAAAATATAAGTTTTTTATATTTTTAATTTTCTTATTAATATATGTTGTGAATATATTTATATTTAAGAATGATGTATTAATGTATGAAAAAAATAAAATGCAAGAATACTATGATAAATATTCTCCTGTTATGGCTTCTATAGTAGAAGACATACGTGGTAAACAGCACGAATACAAAAACCACATTAATGCTATCTATGGCATAATACAAGTAGCTGATGAAGATACCATAAAACAAGAGTTAGAAAGCTATATTATATCAATAAATGAAAATCTAGATCAAATAAATATTGTCAAAAGTGATAACAGCATTATTAATGCAATTATATATAGTAAGGTATGTGATGCAAACAATTTTAATATAAAATTTGATTATAGTATAAGTAAATTATCAAAATTACCTATACAAGGATTTGAAATGTCAGAAATACTATCAAATCTTTTAAATAATGCTTTTGAAGCTGTAATGGCTGATGAAAACAACAAAAAGATTGTAATGTTAATAATACAAGAAGATAATGATATACTTACTGTAGAAGTAAGAAACAGTGGACATACTCTTAAAGCTCAAAATATTGATAAAATATTTAGAAAAGGGTTTTCTACTAAAAATAGAGGTAGTGGGTATGGATTACACAATGTTAAACAAATAGTAGATGACAACAAAGGAAAGGTTATGATCTCGATAGATAGTGGTTTTACAGTGTTTAAAGTAAGTATACCTAAAAATTAAGAAAAAAATTCTTGAAATATGCACCGTTTCAAGAATTTTTTTTATACTTATTTTACTAAACTTTTTGGCGGCTTAACTTCGTTGAATAAAATCCAAGAAGTACCGATAGAAACCATTTGAGCTAGAGCAATTAATAATATACCAAAAGTATACTTAGCATCAAACTTTTTAATTAGTTGCATGCTCATTCCCCCTTTTTAAAAGTAATTGGATGGATTCCATGGCTATAGTTATAATCCCCATACAAAATAACTTAGTGTTATATTTTAATAATACCAAAATAACGTACCAAAATATAGTGGCAATTACTGCTAATATTTTTAGAACTAAGTATCTTTTGCCATATTTAATAGGCCTGTATTTGCTACCTATTGGAGATTTTATAACAATTACTAGTAGAGTTATTGTAAATATGTATAGATGATATGATATTATATAATTTGCTAAATATATGGAACCTATCATAGTTATTGAAAAAAAGAACAAAGAAAACATCAAGCACCCTAAAAAGCTATTAGAATGATAGCCTCCTGCAAAAATCCTTAAAGTAGATAAGATAACAAAAGAAAATAAAAACAAATCTAACTTACCAACTGTTAAGAACAAGATTGATAAAAATAATAGTTTTAGACCTTCATTCATGATTACCTGTAGTGCATATGACATTTGTTCTATTTCATCCTGAGAATTTAATTTTGAACTTCTACCAATATTACTGGCAATTTTATCTGAAATTTGTTTAATACTTTTTATATTTAAGCGTTGACTGAGCAAAATGCTAATAAGTTACTAAACATCTAAACTGTGTCAACTCCTCCTCTCTTAAATACATTTGTAATTAGTTTTTTTGCATAAATTATGTATATATATTATTGACTAAACACTAAAAGTTTACCAAATTAAATATAAAATAGTGCTTATATATAATATAACAGAAATATTAAGATTTATAAACAATTTTGGCATGAAAACGCTCTTTTTCGACTTAAAAAAAATTATTAAATGGGGTACGACTTTACAAGGCGTACAGATGTCGTTTCGAGGCATATGTATTGTATAAATATTATAAAGAGCTATAATGATATTAAACAGAGAAATGAACTCATCTGTTGAACATTACCAAAAATATGTAAAACGAAAGGGGGGGAGCACATGTTGAGATTTGAGAAAAATTCATTAGCTAGCTCATTAGGCAGTAGAAGTGTAACAGTAGCACCAGGAGGATGTTGTTGTTGTTGTACATGTAGTTGTTGTTGTTGCATTAGCACAAATGTAGTTAGTGGAGATGGTAATACAGTAAACACAACAAAAGGTGGTAATTAGTTTCTATAATAATCAACATACACAATAAAGGGGAGGCGTTTAGAAATGTTAAAATTCAATAATGTATCTTTAAATGACTCACTAAAACATGACAGTATAAAAGTAGCACCAGGAGGATGTTGTTGTTGTTGCACATGTAGTTGTTGTTGTTGTGTAACAGTGAACAATATTAGTGGGGATAATAATACAATAAACACTAATAACTAAATTAAAGAAAGAATATAGCCCACAATGGGCAAAATAGCTACAAATGTAAGCTAAGTTTATTGAGGTGAAGAAGGGTGAAAAAAAATGGCAAGAATAAAGCCATGTATAAGCAGATATATCATTTTAATACTCAGTATTTAGGGATATCTAGTTATACAGATACAACAGTAGTTAGGATGCAACACAATATACTAAACGGAGGAATTTTCTCACAAAACAGATATAAAAGTGAAGAGTATCTACTAAACTTTAGAGGTAATAATAATTATTTAGGTAACAGAATAGGAGCGTCAGATTTTTATGGTTCTGGAGGATTAGCAACATTGACTCAAAAAGAATTAGGAGAGAATCTAGATAGCGCTATTTTGTTACCTGAACCTCAAAAAATAAAGACATCTATATCAAAAGCTATAAAGAATAGAAGAAGTGTTAGAAAATATAGAGAGGGTAAAATGTCTTTAAAAGATTTAAGTAACATACTCTACTATAGCTCAGGTGTATCTGGAAAAGATGAGAATAAGTTAGATTATTATGAAGAACCTCTAGTATTTAAGCTAAGAAATGTTCCTTCAGGAGGAGGATTATATCCAATAAAATTATATTTCTATTGTAACAATGTAAAAGGCTTAGAAGAAGGTATATATGTATATTATCCAGAAAACCATGCTATCCATATTATAAAGGATAAAGAAAAACTACTATCAGTAACAACATACGCTGATTTCGCATCAATAGACGTATCAAAGGTTAATATGGTGATATTATATGTATACGATTTATTTATAAACTCAAGAAAATATGGTGATATTGGAGCAGCATTTGCTTTTATAGAGATTGGAGAAATGGCTCAAAATATCCAGCTAATATCAACAGCTCTTGGCTATGGTGCATGTGATATTGGTGGTTATGATAAAGGGTTGGTAGAATCAGAGCTAGAAATAGATGGATTGACCAAACACCTATTACATGTAACTATAGTTGGTCATGAAGGGGAGGAAGATTAATATGGCAAAGTATGTATTTGAAAATGATATTCGATTATTACACGGTGGGTTAGATGAAGTTAGAATAAGATCAGGACTTTGGAATTATAACGAAGCTGTTATTGATCTTTCTCCTTATGATGACAATATGAAGAAAGCTGCAGTAAGTATGCTTAATGCTCTTAAGAACAATGGATTTGATCCAGCAGAAATAGAACAAATGGATATACAGAATGAAAACAAACAACAACTAATGGATTTATTAAATGGTCTTTTCGGGGCGGGTATGATATACAGCAATCAAAACTCAAATTTAAAAGACAGAATTACAAATTCTTTATTAGGTCAAATGAAAGAATCATTAGTAAAAGATGATTTGAAGGAGTCAAGTGTTTTATTTGTTTCAGATTGCGATTTTTCAATAGATATGTCAAAAAAAATATGTAAACAAATGGAGTTAGATATTGAATATGAAGGTATAGAATTTATTAGAGAAATTAGCAAACATGATTTAACAACTAAATTCGATGCATATGAAGTAGAAACATCATTATCTGTAATAGGTAAAAAACTTGAAAAATTCGATTCGATTGTTATATCTCTTAAACATACAAATATGAATTTTTTAAGGAATATAAACAGAATAGCATTAGAGTATAACAAAGTTTTGACAATAGGTTTTATAGATGGACCATTTATAACGGTATTTAGCATTAACCCACCTAAAACTGGGTGTGTTGAATGTTTTGAAACAAGAATTTTATCTAGATTAGAAGATCATATATTATATGAAAAATATGTTAAGCAAGATATAAATATATCTTCCGAAATAGATCCAGCTAAAATTATATTATCGAGTATGCTTACAAATTTACTAATAACTGAAGCATATTTATTAAAGAACTATTCTATGACGAAATTTGAGGGTAGAGTGCTCAGTGTATTCATACCATCATTAGAAATTCAAGTTCAGGATTTGCTTAGAGTTCCTTATTGTAATGCTTGTGGAAACATATCTAAAGCAAAATTTGAGGAAACAAATATCCAGTCAAGAGTTATGATGAATGATTTATTAAAGGATTTGAGATAATTTAATGCTAAGAAGGTGAATACAATGATGAGAATGTACCCAAGTTATAATAATGTCCTAAAGCAATTCAACAAGGTAGCTGGTAGTCAAACAGGAATAATTAATTCAATGGTGGTGCCATTAGTAAATTATATAGGAGAGCCTACGTTAAGAAGCATGACTGGTACTATGCCAAATTATCACAAACATATATTAAAAGGTGGTCAAGATGTTCAGTATCACATAATAGGATATGGATCTTACTACGAAGAGGCATTTATTAAATATATAGGTGAAAGTATAGAGAGATATGCTTCCTTAGTTGGTGGAAAGTTGTTAGAGGATAAAGTAGAATATGCTAGCTACAATGAAATATCAAAAAAAGGCAAAGCAATGCCTTTAAAATATATGAATGTCTTTACAGATGAACAAATTGTAGAAATAAAAGAAAGAAAGCTAATTTTGTGTGATAAAAAAGCTAGTAAAGATGACATAATTGGATGGGTAAAATGCCCGTCATTATTTAATCCAGATGAAGAAATATATGTTCCAATGCAAATGCTTTTTATTGGTTATGAGAATGATATATCAAAAAAAGAGTATAGGCATATTCCAGCTTTTAGCACAGGGACAGCATCTCATAAATCGTATTTTAATGCACTGAAGAATTCTTTAATAGAATATATTCAAATAGATGCATTTATGATAAATTGGTATACTAAAAGAAAGAGTAAGAGAGTTATTATCGATGATGAGATAGTTAATCAAATACTAAAAAAACATAATCTTTATGGTGATAAATCTGCTTATGAAATAATTCCTTTATATATATCACTTGATGATGTAAAGCTTCCAAATTACTCAGTTGTATTAAAAAGAAAAGATGGAGAATCCCCCTTCATGTTAGTGGGAGTTCAGGCTGATACTAACCCTAAACATGGTATTCTAAGAGGAGTGATGGAAGCTTTACCTATATCACAAAGTGTATTTTATAACACAATATTTTATGAGGAAGCAATAAAGCAAGTGACATCAGAAAAACCTTGGTTTATAGACCTTGATAAAAATGTATTGTTTTATGCTATGCCACATAGAAAGGATGAAAAAGAAAGAGTATTAGCTGATATGATTGAGGGAGAAATAAAGTTGACAAACATACCAAACTATGAAGGCAAAAATGCAAAAGAAGATGTGGCATATCTTATAAAAGAGCTTAAAAAGGTAAGTGAATATGCCGTAGTTTTAGATATCACGCCTCCAGAGGCAAGAGAAAAAGGATGGTATGTTACAAGAGTATTAGTTCCAGAGATATTAGAGATGTGTATACCTGATTATCCGTTTGCAAACCATCCAAGAATGTTACAGTATGGAGGGGTAAAAAATGAATATCCGCATCCAATGCCTTAATATATTTATACTCTTGTTAGCTATAAATCCCATATCTATTGGTCAGTTAATCAGGGTAAGTATTTCTAGAAATCAAGTAAATACTGATAAGATAAATTATATTATGCTTTTTGTATATGTATTAATTACATCTTTAGTAGCACTTGTAAGTAGGGAACTATTATCGTTTAGGTTACCAACTAGTAATAGATGGTTTGTTGTTGCCATACTGTTAGTTCCTATAGTTATATTGGTTGAAATATTGACAGTAACTATCATATATCTAATAAGAGGAAACGTGAAAATTAAGCTAGAGTTTAATGGATTAGGGGCTAGCGCAATATCATCTAAAATAAGTGTAGTACTAATTGGAGTATTAGAAGAAATAATGTATAGACAAGTTTGGCTTGCTATTTTGATTGGAGTTTTCAATATTCATATAGCTTTAGCAATTATCTTGTCTTCTTTATTTTACGCATTAAACCATATTTCAATTGGTAGATATGTATTTATACAAAAAATAATAGCAGGTAGTATTTATAGTGCTTTATATATAGCAAGTGGAACAGTACTGATTCCGATAATTACACATGGTTTACAAAATGCAATTATTATAGCTAGGAGTAAATAACGATATGAATATAATAGTAATAATTCTTATAGTTACAATTATATATGGGCAAAACAGATTCTCACTATTAAATAATTTATATATCAAGAGATTTATTATTGATAAGTTTGACACAAAAAAGCAGGGAGAAAGAACAATCAGAGCAATTATCACAGTTGTACTAGTTTTTATTTTAGCTTTTATTGAGTTTATGGAAAAAGTCAATCTAAAAAACAGCATATTTGGAGAGTATAGTATTTTATATAGCATTTTATTATTAGTGTCGGCTATATTGATATTTATACAAATGATTTTTATGATAAACTATATAATAAGTATAGTTTTTAAATCAAATATAACAGAATTTATGCACAACATAGATATTATGGAGTTAGATATAAACAGTATGTTCTATACAGGTTATTTTATTACATTTATGGTTAGTTTGTTTGAAGGTATAGTTTTTTTTGATATAATATGTTACAGTTTACTAGAAACATATGAATTCAAACTGTGGATTGTCATTGTTACAATAACAATAATATACGGTTTAATGAAGGCTATAATGAGAAGAAGCATCAAAAAGAATATATCATTATTTGTGCTTGGAATATCAATATGTTTACCGGGGTTACTATTAACCTTAATAACAAATAGCCTATTTATAGGAGTATGTTTTTTGTTTATATGTAATTTATTTGTTTCCTTTAAAAATATAAAGGCAGGCATTAGGAGGTAATTGTTGTGAACGTTCTAGAAATAAAAAATTTAAAAAAATTTTATGGTAAAAATTTAGCAGTAAACAATGTGAATTTGCAAATAGAGGAAGGACAGATATATGGAATACTCGGACCTAATGGTGCAGGGAAAAGTACGATGATAAATATGATCTGTGGGTTGCTTTCACCAACTGATGGAGAGATTTATGTTTTAGGAGAAAAAATGAAAAAAGGGCAGATGGATGTTAAAAATCAGATAGGTTTAGTCCCACAGGATATAGCTATTTACGATGATTTATCTGCAATTGAGAACGTATCATTTTTTGGTAGCTTATATGGTCTTTCAGGAAAAATTCTAAAAGAATATACAAAAGAAGCTTTAGAGTTTGTTGCATTATCGGATAAAGCTAAAGTAAGGCCTTCTAAATTTTCTGGAGGAATGAAGAGAAGGTTAAATATTGCATGCAGTATAGTTCATAAGCCTAAATTGATAATAATGGATGAACCAACAGTAGGTATAGATCCACAATCTAGGAATCATATACTCTCGTCAATAAAGAGATTGAATGAGTTAGGAAGTAGTATTATATATACTAGCCATTATATGGAGGAAGTCCAGACGATTTGTAATAAAGTTGCTATTATAGACAAGGGTAAGATAATAGCAGAAGGGTCAATAAAAGATGTAATAGCAAAACATAGTGATACCAATATCATAAATATTGATGTATTTGACAAAGTTGATGAATCAGTAAAGAAAGTACTTCATACGATATGTGGTATAGTAAAGGTTGAGATATTAGATAAGCAAATAGTGTTGTACTCAAAGCCAAATAAATACAATTTGGATATAATCATAAACGAATTAAAAGATCATAATGTGACAATAAAAAATATAGAGAGCAAATTTAATGACCTAGAGACTATCTTTTTAAACCTCACAGGCAAAAAATTGAGAGATTAGAGGTGAAGGACTTGAAATTTTTATCTATAGTAAAAAAAGAGATGTTACACAATATCAGAGATAAAAGAGCAATGTTCTTAATGATTATATTCCCTATTTTATTAATCGTGATATTAGGAGCAGCATTTAGTAGTAGCTTTAACTCGTCAAATATAATAAGAGATGTTAAAGTTTCTTATAAAATAAATGATGAAGGTAAGCTAGGAGATAGTTTTATTGGTTTTACAAAGAGTATTAGTAAAGAGTTAGATATATCTTTTGAGCCTTTGGATGATGAAGAAATAGCAAAAGATAAGTTAAGAGAAGGATTATATGACAGTTTTATAATATTAAATAAAAATGAAATGAAAATATACGTTAATAATCTTAGAATATATAATGCAAACCTTATTGAAACTATGATGAGATCATTTATTGATAAAAGTAAGCTAATAGCACAGGTGATTCAGACGAAGCCACAGGCAATAGACACAATACTTTCTACAAAAGGATATGCTCCCGTGTTTACAGAAAATAAATCAATAATAGCAAACAATATACCTAGCTCCAAAGACTATTATTCGATTACTATGTTTACAATGATAATACTTTATAGTACTAATATAGGAGCATTTGCAATACTTTCTGAAAAGATTAGAAAAACTTATCAAAGAGTGATGAGTTCAAACATACAAAGGATAACTTATATAATGGCGAAGGTCATAAGCTGTTTTATAGTAACATCATTACAAGTTTTGATAGTATATTTGTTTAGTAAATATATACTAGGGGCAAATTGGGGAAGCGAGCCAATTTATATATTACTTATATCAGCATCATTAATTTTCATGGCTGTATCAGTAGGTGTTGGTTTAGGTGAAGGTGTTAAAAATCCAGCAATAATGGCAGCTGTATTAAATATGACAATACCTGTATTTGTATTTTTAGCAGGAGGGTATGTTCCACTAAGTATATTTAATAGTAATATACTCAATAAGATAGCTGAATTGTCGCCATTAAAGTGGACAAATCAAGCAATGTTTAATTTAATTTACTTTAACGACTTAGGGATAATGGCTAAATGCATAATGATCAATTTGTTTATAGGAGTATTGTTTTTATTAGTACCTGTTATCAATTCTTTTGCCAGAAAGGATGTGGTATAGGTGAAAAACTTCTTAGTATTATTCAAACATATAGCTAAACTATCATTTAGGAAAAAAGGTAATTGGGTTACATTTTTACTTTTGCCGATACTAGGAGTGTTTGCAGCACTAGCATTTAATAAAGATGCATCAACTGTAACAAGGATAGGTGTATTGGACTTAAATAAGAGCTATATTACTGTAGATATGATTAGTGGTTTAAAAGAAAATGACAGCTTCCAGATTGTCGAGTTAAAGAATGAGAAATTTGAAAGTTTATTAAAGGATAGAAAACTTGATTGTGTTGTGAAAGTGCCAAAAGATTTTTCAGGAAAAATAATGCAAGGTACGACAAGTAAATTGGGGATATATAGCATTAAAGGACAAACAACAACAATATGGATAGAAAATTATTTAAACTTTTATATAGATAATTTAGTATCAATTGGGAAGATAGCAGATACAAATGATCAATATAAGCAAATCTATCAGGGATATAAGAATCAAGGTATCAAACTTAATAAGATTAGTGTAGGAGATGTATCAAAAAGTAAAGGAGTAACAAAATCAAGTATAGGCTTTTTGTTAGTGTTTATGTTAATGGCATCAAGAGCAGTAACAAATTATATCATAACAGATAAACGAACAAAAACATATACGAGGATATTTTGTTCTTCTACAACTAAAATACAATATCTAATAGCAAATATTGTTACAAATTTATTAGTGTTTACAATACAGCTTGCAATAATACTAGTGTTGTCATTAGTTGTATTTAAGCTAAATTTTTATATTTCGATAGTCAATTTAATAATATTGTTCTTATCATTTGGGCTAGTCGCTATGAGTGTAGGAGTAATAATAGCAACAATATCAAACTCTACAAACCAAGCTTCGCAGTTAGCGAATATAGTAATAGTACCTACGAGTATGTTAGCAGGATGTTTTTGGCCAATAGAGTTAATGCCTTCATATCTACAAAAATTTGCACTAATACTTCCACAGACATGGGTTTTGAAAGCTGTTGATAAATTACAGCATGGTACAGGTCTAGAAGGTGTATTAATAGATATACTTGTGATAATCAGCTTTGCAGTAATACTTACTATGATTTCTATATTAAAGATGACAAAAGAAGATGATGTAAAGAATATAATAGCATAAAAAAGAATTTTGTTTAAGAAAATGAGACGTGAGATGATAATCTATCGGTCTCATTTTTTTATTGCACATTGTGAGTTTAACTAACATAAGGTACGAGCTTTGACAGATATTATTCTCATGCATATATTATAGTAGAGCAATATATATGAGGTGATAATATGGGAATTGACATAAGTATAGATGCAGGTATGACCAAAGAAACGTCAAAAGTAAGTGCAACTGGTATGATAATAGATAAAATTAGTGATCAAGAAGTTAAGTCATATGGCCTAAATTCGGACAAAATTAAAGATGCAGTACAAAGGATGTTGTTTGAAAGTAAGCCATATGTAGTACTAGATCCGTTATTTCCGTTTTTTTATACTGAAATTGATAGAGTACTAACTGTAAAAAGTGCACAGATAGTTGGGATAACATCCCAACCGATAATAGTAAAGACACAAGAATTTATCAATACAAGTAACGTGAAAGGAACGTTTAATGTTAGTATTTCAGATACAGTAACAGATACAGCATCAAATAGTTGGAGTACAACAGAACAGCTTACAGTTACGCAAAAGATTAGTTATGGTATTAGTTTTATAGGTGGAGGAACAGGTGAGACATCAATATCATATAGTCAGTCGTGGAGTCAAGGAGGCTCACATTCACAGTCAATAACAGTTGGTTCAACTTCAGGGATAACTGTTGAACTAAAGCCAGGAGAATCAGTATTAGCTGAATTATCAGCAAGTAGAGGTGTCTTAAAAGTATTAATCAACTATGATGCGTATTTGCAAGGGAATCTTATTATCAAACCTTTAGCAGGGAATTTAATAAGAACTCCTATAGCACAAATATTGAGCAGAGCTGGTATGTCCAATTCAATAACCTCTAGTGAAACTATTGAAGTCGGCTATTATGGAAATTCAAGAATACAGCTTAAAAATAAAGAGACAGGAAAAGATATATCAACATATTTTCTCTAAGTAGTTTCATAGATAATAATAATGGAAAGGGAGATAAAAATGGGTATAGATATATTGATTACAGCTGGCCCAGATGGGAGTGCATCAAAAGTAAGTGCTACAGGCTCTGTTCAGCATGTAATAACAGATGACGAAAGAAACACGTTTAAACTATCAGATAGTCAACTAAAAAGTGCAGTTAATAAGTATTTTGGAAAAACACCAGACGATGCGTATTTGAGGAGCCCGACTCCATGGGGAGATTTGTATAAAACTTATAGTTGGCCACAGGTTCAAATGGTACTAGTAGTAGAAAGTGCTGAAATACTTGGCATACAATCACAACCAGTAATAGTAAAAACCCAAGAATTTGTAAACAACAGTAGTAAAGTAGGAACCTTTGACGTAGCTATATCAGAAAGCGTTGAAAATACTTCTACAAGCACATGGAGCGTTGGTGGAGAGCTAAGCATAGAACAAAAGACGAGTGTATCTATAGATTTTATAGGAGAAGTATCAGGAGGAGCATCATTGAAGTATAGCCAATCATGGGGAATAGGAGGCTCACATTCAAGCTCAGTAACTGTTGGTTCAACTTCAGGGGTTACAGTACAATTAGACCCAGGAGAGACAGTAATAGCATCATTATCAGCAAGCAGAGGAGTATTAAAGGTAAGACTTAGATACAATGCATATCTAATAGGATATACTGCAGTTAATTATAGCTCAAAGTATAAAGATCACCATTTCTGGGCGATGCCAGTCAGTGATGTCATGGCATCAGCTGGTATAAGTAATTCTGTAAAATCTACAGAAGATATTGAAGTTGGTTATTATTCAAATTCGAAGATAGAGCTTACGGATAAAGATACAGGGAAGAAGAAAGCAACTTATTTCATTTAGAAAAGATATATTGTAAGAATTTAAAGTTATCATAACTTTTAATAGAATTGTTGAGAGGAGTTTATTAAATGGGTATAGATGTATTGATTACAGCAGGAGAAGATGCTGCTTCATCTAAAGTCAGTGCATCAGGTTCTGTTCAGCATGTTATAACAGACGATGAAAGAGCAAGTTTCTTGATAGGAGATAAACAGCTAAAAGATGCAGTAGGAGCTTATTTTGGAAGATCACCAGATGATGCATATGTAAAAAGCCCTACACCATGGGGAGACCTATATAAAACTTATGGATGGCCACAGGTTCAGACTGTGCTTTATGTAGAAAGTGCAGAAATACTTGGCTTAACTTCACAACCTGTTATAGTTAAAACACAAGAGTTTTCAAATCAAAGTAGTCAAAAAGGGACATTCAATGTCGCAATATCAGAGACACTCAATAATACTTCTTCTAGCAATTGGTCAACTGGTGGAACGTTAACATTTGGAAGGTCAATATCGGTAGGGATAGATTTTATAGTTAAAGCAAAGGTTGAATACAACATGTCATATAGTCAGTCATGGGGAATAGGAGGCTCACATTCTAAATCTATAACAGTTGGGTCTACATCTGGTGTAACGGTAGAGCTAGATCCAGGGGAGACTATAATAGCATCGCTATCAGCTAGCAGAGGTACACTAAAAGTAAGACTCAGATACAATGCATATTTGATAGGATCAACAGCAGTAAACTACGGTTCAACTTATAAAGATCATCATTTTTGGAGCTTGCCAATAGGTGCAGTAATGTCAGCCGGGGGGATAACAAATTCAATAAAATCAACAGAAGATATAGAAATAGGATATTACTCTAATTCTAAGATAGAATTGAAAGACAAAGATACAGGTCAACAGAAGGGATCATTTCTTGTATAAAACTTTATAAACAACTCATCATATATAGAATAGAATAAAGTTGGTGAGTTGTTTTGATATCCAAAAAGTAAATAGGTCCAATAAAAAAGAGAGCAGGAATTAATAAAAATCCGAGCTCTTTTTTATGGGGATTTAGGGAGTGCTATTGCAACTACTACATAATATTTTCTCTTTTTAAGTATTCTATAATTGACTCCTTAGCTACATCAATCATAAACGTTATATCATCTTCATTTACTATATAAGGAGGCATAAAATACACAATATTTCCAAGAGGTCTAAGGAGAACCCCTTTACTAAGTGCTATCTTGTATATTTCGTAACCCACACGTTTTTTAGAATCAAAAGGCTCTTTAGTTTCTTTGTCCATAACAAGCTCTATAGCACCAATCATACCTATTTGTCTAAATTCACCTACATAAGGTATATCAAGTAATTTTTCTGTTATTTGCTCCTTAATGAATTCAGATTTGGCGATATTGTTTTCTATAGTATTTTCATTCTTGAACATCTTTAGAGTCTCTACAGCTATAGCACAGCCAAGAGGATTACCAGAGTAGCTATGACTGTGTAAAAATGCTTTCATTGTATCATAATCATCATAAAATGCGTCGTATATAGTATCAGTCATTATTGCAAGAGAAAGTGGCATATAACCAGCAGTTAGACCTTTTGATACACACATAATGTCAGGAGTAATATTTGCATGTTCGCAAGCAAACATCTTACCAGTACGACCAAAACCAACAGCTATCTCATCAGCAATAAGATGTACATCGTATTTATCACAGGCAGCCCTCAATTTTTTGAGGTAAACAGGAGAGTATATCATCATTCCAGCAGCACATTGTACAAGAGGTTCTACAATAACCCCACTTATCTCATTATGTTTTTCACTTAATAATTTTTCCATATGCTCAAAGCATTCTGCATCACAATTGTCTCTACATTTTCCATAAGGGCATCTATAGCAATCAGGACCAGTTGGTCTGAATATATCAAGTAAAAGAGGCTTGTATATTTTATTGTACAGCTCACATCCACTCACAGATAAAGCTCCAATAGTTTCGCCATGATAAGCATTAGTCAATGCAACAAATCTGGTTTTAGTAGTCTTGCCAATTTGTTGGTGATATTGAAAGCTAAGTTTAAGCGCTATCTCCACAGCGGATGACCCATTGTCTCCGAAAAATATTTTTGACAGACCATTAGGTACTACTTCTAAGATACTCTTTGAAAGTTCTATCGCTGGTTTATGTGAAAAGTTTGCAAATATTGCATGCTCAAGAGTATTTGCTTGATTATAAAGAGCATCATTTATTTTTTGATTAGAGTGTCCAAATATATTTACCCACCATGAAGAAACTGCATCTAAATATTTTTTATCGTTTTCATCTATCAGATAAGCTCCTTTACCGCTTTTTAAAACAATAGGTGGAAAGCTTTCATAGTCCTTCATCTGAGAACAGGGATGCCATATATTATCCAGATCAATTTTTTGTAGCTTAGTCAAATTATTCATTGTTATCCTCCATATCTAGTAATTTAGTTATTTGATTATAAGGCAAATATTTTTCGTAGGTGCATTTTATATCTAAAATATCTTGGCTTTCTACATGAGGTAAAACAAAGATATTTTTTATATTTGTTATGTCTTTAATAACCCGTATATTATCATCTTCATAATCATTTCCCTTATATCCATTAAAAACAATACCTTTGACATCTATATTGAGGCTCTTAAGATAATTAATAGTTAATATAGTGTGGTTAATAGTTCCTACAGAGGTTCTAGTCACAACTAAGGTAGACAGACCTAAGCTTTTAATCAGATCAGTAATATAATAACTATTTCTTATAATAGGCACTATAGCTCCACCAGCACCTTCAACTATTACATATTCATAGGTATTCTTAAGATGATTAAAATGGCTTATTATGTGATTTGGGTCTATTATTACATCTTCTTTTTCAGAAGCTCTGTGAGGTGATACAGGAGTCTTTAAACAATACGTATTCATCGTGTTATAATCAATATCTATACCAGTTAAATCCTTAACAAATTTTGAGTCACCCGCTATAAGATTATTATCATAAAATATACCGCCGCTTTGAACAGGCTTATATGGACATACTTTATGATTGTGTTTATTTAAAATATGCGTTATGCCGGCAGTAACAAATGTTTTACCAACATCTGTATCTGTACCAGTAATAAAAATATGCTTCATAACTTTACCTTCTTTCTACAATATATGTATAGTATAAATAAACAAGATTGGATTGTCAACTAATAATAAAAAACAGGTTGACAAATAAATGATCACATTTTATAATAACAGTGAACTAACAATAAAAGGAGTGTTTATATAGTGAAATTATTAGTAGCAATTAGCGCATTACTTGGAATTATGACAATAACTTTCTATAATATTAAAAAAGCGGATCTAAATGCAAGAAGTATTGTGTTGGTAGGACTGTTTGCCGCACTGACAGCAATAGGTGCGTATATTAAGATACCATTACCTTATGTACCGTTTACAATGCAATTGT
The DNA here is from genome assembly GCF_056892235.1 of Abyssisolibacter sp. ZYX002. NCBI lineage: Bacteria > Bacillati > Bacillota > Clostridia > Eubacteriales > Clostridiaceae > Abyssisolibacter > Abyssisolibacter sp. ZYX002. The sequence continues at coordinate 490,071 of NZ_JARMXH010000002.1, read as the reverse complement.
TCTTCGCTATTATGGCAGGGATATTATTGGGTTCAAGATTAGGACTAATAAGCCAGTTAGTATATGTTTTAATTGGATTGATAGGTATACCAGTATTTACTCTTGGAGGAGGTATTAATTACATTTATCAACCAACCTTTGGCTATCTTATAGGGTTCATTTTAGGAGCATATGTAGCAGGAAAGATAATAGAGATAAAAAAGACAGAAAAAGTCAGCTGGTACTTAGTAGCTAGCTTAATAAGTATGATGGTTATTTATATAGCAGGAGTACCATATTATTATGTAGCAAAGCAATTTTATCTAACGGCAGATTCTACATTCTCAATATGGAATGCGATTTATTATGGTTTTATCATATCAGTTGGAGGAGATACTGTAAGCTGTATCCTAATAGCAATGTCAGTTGGGCGTATTAAAAATGCTGTTCCACAGTTAAGATATGTGTACAAAAATAGTTAGATTAAAATAGTGCATAAGGTTATCTCAGATATATTTGAGATGGCCTTTTTTTATAATTGACAACGAACTCGTGTTCGAATATAATATTTAAAAACGTAAATGGAGGTAGCACATGGATATAATTATGGGAAATGGATCTTTCGAGGAGGGATGGCAATACCTCTGAATTACTTAAATATTTCGATGAGCTTTTAATTAGTCAGGGATTTGAAACTCAGATTGTTGATTTGCCTTTTGAAAACATCGGACATTGTATAGGTTGCCAAGGATGTAAGGGGATTAATAAATGCATAAGAAATGATAGTTTTAATGAAATATACAGCAGAATATTAACTAGTAAATGTATAGTGTTAGGAAGTCCAGTATATGTAGGGATACCATCGTCATTACTTTTAGCATTTATTCAAAGGCTACAATGGCATCCTTCAATAACAATGGAACACTAGCTGGTAAAAATGGAGGGGTTATAGTAGTAGGTGGAGAAGCAGGACATGTAGCTACGATTAATGACTTAACTAATTTCTTTTTAGTAAACAGCATGATGATAATTGGCTCTAGTTATTGGAATATAGGGGTTCCAAGTAAAAAAGGATATAGAGAATGACAATAATAGTAGGATATACATTGAAAACTTTACAATGAATATAAAAAAACAGTTAGGAGGAAGTAGATATGAATAAAGGTGATGTATTGTATGTAAGGACAGATACTAAAATAGAAGGGGCAAAAATTACAAGAAAAGACTATGACGACCACATAGAGTACCTAACTGAAGTATCCAAGCAAAGATATCTTATGGGTGGAGGTTACGTAAACAACCCAGGAGGGATGATAGTGTTTAGTGCTAAAGACATACAAGACGCACATAATATATGTAGGGCAGATCCGTTGATAAGCAGGAAATTATATTGTTACGAGCTATTAGAATGGGAAATAGTGCTATACTCGAATTAGTGATATTATACTGTAAAAAAATAATTTATAAAATATGCTATTGCATCTATTGACACTAAAGTTTTATTAAAATATACTTACAATATGTAAGATGAATACATGCCTAGATAACCTGCCAAAAGATTATAAATCTATGAATCATTAATCAAGAATTAAAGAGATAGTACATAGGAATTAAATAGGAGGTGCATAGTAAATGATTGAAGTAAACAATTTGAGTGTGCAATATAATGGTAAAAAAGTTGTAAAGAATGTTAGTTTTTCTATAAACGCTGGAGAGATATTTGGCATGATAGGAGCAAATGGAGCAGGGAAAACTACAACAATAGAATGTATAGAAGGATTGCGAAATAAATATGATGGGCAGATAAGAGTACTAGGGATAGATCCCCAAAAAGACAGGGGGAAATTGCACAAAGTTATAGGAGTGCAATTGCAAGAGACATCTTATCAAGATAAACTTAAGGTAAAAGAAATATGCAAACTTTTTTCTAGCTTTTATAAAGAATCAGAAGATATTGAATCACTTTTAAAAGAATTTAATCTATTTGAAAAATCAAACAGCTATGTAGAAAAGCTTTCAGGAGGGCAACGACAAAAGCTTTCAATAGTTTTAGCATTGATTTCTAAGCCTAAAATAGTATTTTTAGATGAGCTAACAACAGGATTAGATCCTAAGTCTAGGAAGGATATGTGGCAAACAATACTAAAACTTAAAGATAAGGGATTAACAGTATATTTGACTACTCATTTCATGGAAGAAGCAGAGTATTTATGTGATAGGGTGGCTATAATGAAAGAAGGAGAGATAGTTGCACTTGATACTATTGATAATCTTAAGAGCAGTAATGATATTTCAGATACAGTAAGTTTTATTGCAGTAAATGGAATAGAAAAAGATATACTAATGAGTTTTGATTGTGTTAAATCTGTAGATGAGAAAGATAATAAATTAAGTGTAAAATGTGATGGAGATACATTCCTAAAAGAGCTTAATAAATATACTTCTGAGAACGACTGTATGGTAACAAATATAGATGTTAAAAAACCTAGCTTAGAAGACATCTATTTTAAATATACAGGTGAGACTATAGAGGACTTGGAGGGAAAACAATAATGAGTGGATTTGTTGAAATGATTAAGGTAGAATTTAAATGTTTCGTAAGAAATATAATTAGTATGTTTTTTGTTATTTTGTTTCCAGTTCTTCTATTGCTGGTCTTTGGAGAAATGTATGGCAACAAGCCAAATGCTCTTTTTAATGGAAGAGGGAGTGTGGATATATTAGTTCCATCGTATATAGGTATGATTGTAGCTATAACAGGAATAATGTCTTTACCATTGATGGTATCTAGCTATAGAGAAAAAAAGATACTTAAGAGATTTAAAGCAACACCAATGAGTCCTTTTCATCTTTTAGTATCTCAAATAATAGTAAATATAGTTATGACTATAATAGGAATTATCTTGTTAATAATAGTAGCGAAACTAAAGTATAACTTACATTTTGATGGAAATATTTTATCGGTATTATGTGCTTTCTTTATAACAGTAATATGCATCTTTTCAATAGGATTTCTAATTGCTAGCGTTGTCAATAACACAAAGACTGCAAGCGCTGTATCAAATATAGTCTACTTTCCGATGCTTTTTTTAACAGGTGCTACAATACCACTTGAAACAATGCCAAATACAATGAAAAGTATCTCCAAATTTTTACCTCTTACTCATGCAATAAAGCTATTAAAAGGAGCTTGGTTTGGAGAATCACTTAGTAATTATCAAAGTGAAATACTTATACTGTTAGGTTTTACAGTAGTGTTAAGCGTAGCGTCAGTAAAACTTTTCAAGTGGGAATAATATGGATAAAAAAACTATTGATAAGATTAAAGATAAGAATTTAGACATAGAATATTTTGCAAGTAGAACAATAAAAGAACCTGTATTTAGAGATCAAGTGTTTGAACAAATGATTAGTAACATTGACATAATGGTATACTATCATTGCTATTATATTGTGCAAAAAGCAAGTAGTCATAGACCAGATTTGTTCTATAAATACTGGGATCAGATAGTTTTATTACTTAGTCATAAAAATTCATATCATAGAGATTTTGGGTTATCAATAATAGCCAATTTGGTAGTAGTAGATAGCGAAAAGAAATTTGACAATATAATATATGAATATTTAGATATACTTAAGGATGAAAAATTTATGACATCTCAATGTTTAGTTAGAAATCTAGCAAATGTTCTTGAGTATAGAGACGATTTAAAAGAAATAATAATACCTGTATTGTTAAATATAGATAATATTACTCCATATACAAGAAAACAAGTGGATTTGTTGAAGTCTGATATATTGGATATATTTGATAAAACATATACAAAAGAAGAACTCACTAGTACAATTATAGAATTTATAGAACAGGCTAAAGTGAGTGTTAGTCCTAAAACTAGAAAAAAATCAAATAAGTTAATGAAAAAGTTTGATCTATGATAGGAGTGTAATAGTGGATAAAAATGTGATGAATTGGTTACTTCAAGGCGCAGAATGGATAAAATATGCTGTCAAAAAACAGCTATTGGGCAATGAACAAGTATCAAAAACTGCATTAAATGATGAAAAAATCATGAAAGTCATAAAAAGATTGAAGGACCCAAAGAATGGACTATCTGCTATAAAAACAGGAGAGGTATATTATACTAAGACAGGTAATGCTTATTGGGATTTATTCTTTCTAGCTGATATAGGGTTTAATGTACTAGAAACTCAGAGGCTTGATGGTGGATGGCACTGTGCGAAAAGTAGGGCAGTTGGAAATAAACTAGAAGATACCGAGTCCTGTCCTATGGACAACCTAAATGTTTTGATGTTACTAGGTCAGTATGAAGAATATAAAAATGATTCTAGATTCAACCCAGCTATAGATTTATTGTTAAGTCATTGGGATAGAAGAGCAGAAAAGTGGAGGCCATATGGTTTTGGAATAGGGAGAGATTTCAAAAAACTTAAATACCCTGCTGTTAAATATGGGATACTAAGAGTTTTAGACGTATTATCATTATATCCGTATGCAGTTAACAAAAAAGAATTTATAGATATGCTAGACTGTGTAAAGGAAAAACAAAAAAATGGAAAATATCAAGCTGAGTCTATTGTAAAATCATATAGTGAATTTGATTTCGGACAAAAAAAAGAACCAAGTAGATGGATAACTTTTTTAATTAATAGAATAATTCAAAGAACAAATATTGATGCAAACTAAAAAAATGAGGCTGTCTTGTAAGACAGCCTCTAAAATTATTAATTTGATTTTTCGTTGTTATTATCTTGATTGTCAGTTTTGTCACTACTTTGATCTGAAGAAGTGTCTCCATTTTTATCATCAGCGTTAGCATCTTGATCTTTATTAGCATCTTCATCAGTAGCATTTTGATCTTTATTAGCATCTTCATCAGTAGCGTTTTGATCTTTATTAGCATCTGTGTTTTGATCTTCATTTTGCTCAACTGCTGGAGTAGAAGTGTTATCTGCTGGTTTTTTATCATCCTTCTTGCTACAAGCACTTAAAAGCATTGCACAAATACTCACTGCTAATATTATTTTTACCATTGGTCTTTTCATTTTTTTATTGCCTCCTTTAGTGTTATATCAATTGATGTGTATAAGCTATATCAGCTGTAATTTACTGCATACATTTTCTTAATTAGCTACATTTCATTTTGATTATTTTGGATTTTTCATCCAATTATATACAATAGACATTGTTAATTCACATTTTGATGAATTATTTTACTTATATATTTTAGTATATTTAGTATACAGTATTTCATCAAATTAATATTTATAGGGATGCTTTTATAAACAGCCCCTAGTAGCCTGTCTATTGCTAATAATTATATCACCTCCTTTTCATAAATCAAGGGTACAAATACTTTCTTAACAGTATAGTAACATATCGTTAATATTTGTAACAAATATGACTCATAATAGTAATAAAACCCCTAAAAATGCACGTTTGTTATTAGAAAATTGAAAAAATTCAGTAAATTAATTTTAAAATATAAATTGAATATTAAGTGTTTTTTTGTTAGAGTTATATAAAAAAAGGAGGGATATATGATGATAGAGATAGGTAGAAATGTTAGGTATTTTAGACAATATAAAGATGAAGTAGAGTTCTCAAAAGATAATGGATTTGATTTCGTTCAAATTTGGTATGACAAAAATGGGATTGGTTTACAGAAAGACAGCGAGCCAAGGCTTAAAGCAATAAAGGATACAGATTATAAATCTATAATACACGCTGTTTTAGATATTAACGAATTTGAAAAACACATACCAATACTTAAAACTATGATGTGTGAGCTTAAGCATAAAGATATAATTATACATCCAATATGTCAAAGTGAGGATATCAATGAGTTTACGATATACAAGCTTTCAAGAAAGGTAGGATATGCATTAGACGAATTCAGTAGTATAGGGGTGAAGCTATATCTAGAAAATAACAGTAAAATAGATCCTATATTTACAACAACTAAAGAAATACAAATAATGTTTGAAGAGAATAAAGAGCTAGAGTTTTTACTTGATGTAGCACATATAGATGACTATAATCATCTTAAAGAAATGATAAACATTAAAATGCCTAAAATTCTACATATAGCAGATAGACACTTTGATGTAATTCATGAACATTTACCACTAGGCTGTGGGGAGATAGATTATGAGCTGGTATTAGATATCCTAAAGGGGTTTAGTGGCAAACTAATACTTGAGATAGACCAAAGTGATGAAGATATAATTAGGTCTAAACAATTAATAGAAAAAATAATTAATAAAAACTGATTTTGTAGGATTTTTAGTTTTTCTATGTAAACTAGTCATACTACAAAATCTGCAAATTATGATATAATGAAATGTGAATTAATGAGTTTAAAGATAAAAACACTATCCGGTTGGTAGTCCGGATGCAAATATATTTGTCAGTAACCTGCCCTCCTGGGGTTGTCCATTCTTTAGTAAAACTCAAAAAACAGGAGGAAAAGATGATTAAATTAACAGTGTATTTTGAAAATCCGTTTTGGATTGGAGTTTTCCAAAGCATAGAGCATGGAAATATTAGAACATGTAAAGTTGTTTTTGGTGCTGAGCCAAAGGATTATGAAGTATATGATTTTGTACTAAAAAACTATTACAAACTACAATTTAGCAAAACAATTATCAATGCTGAAGTTAAAACCAAAAAACTCAATCCCAAAAGAATACAAAGAGAAATAAACAAGCTCAGGAAACAAAAAGGAATAGAGACAAAAGCACAGCAGTCAATTAAGCTAGAGCAGGAGCGACGAAGAATAGAGAGAAAGAAGAAATCTTCTAAAGAAAAAGAATATAGAAAAAAAATACTATTTGAAAAAAAGAAACAAAAGAAAAAAGAGAAAAAAAAGGGTCACTAAAAATAAGGCTATTATCTATAGACCTAGATTGATGACAAAGACATCTAGATAACAGACGGTGGTGAAAGTTCTAGTCTAGGATCGTGTTAAAATGAGTAGCAGAGCTTACTTAGAGTAAGTCAGCCGAAATTTTGGCAACACGAAAAGTGGCTTTTGTTTACAGTCTGAGGCTATTTTACAATAGCCCCTTTTAATGTTTATTTTAGTATCTTCTTAATTAATTTTAAGTTAGTATCTGTATATGGAGGAAAAGCCATCTTCATATTAATTTTGGTTGATTTATTGAGGATACTTTTCATATGAGAAAATGTAATAAAGCTTGATTTTCCATGGTATGCACCAATACCCGAGTTCCCAACTCCACCGAAGGGAAGATAATGACTAGTGAAATGGCTAACTGTATCGTTAACACAAATCCCTCCAGAGCTAGTTTTATTTAGTATTTTTGATTGTATTTTTTTATTTTCACTAAAAACGTAAAGAGCAAGAGGCTTTGGCCGATTATTAATCATTTTAATAACAGTGTCTAAATTGCTATATTCCATAATTGGCAATATAGGTCCAAAAATTTCATCTTTCATACACTCATCATCCCATGTTACTTCATCAATTAACGTTGGTTCAATATATTTACTATCTATATCATAGCCACCACCATATATTATTTTATCTTTGTCTTTATTTATAATAGATACTAATCTCTTGGTATGTTTTAAATTTACAATCCTTCCGAAGTCTTTTGATTCATGGATCCTTTCTCCATAAAATGTTTTTATAATACGCTTAAATTCTTTAATAAAGGTTTCTTTAATATCTGTATGCACAAATAAATAATCTGGAGCTACACAGGTTTGTCCAGTGTTGAAGAATTTCCCCCAGGCTATTCTCATGGCAGCAATTTTAACATTTGCTTCTTTATCAACAATACATGGACTTTTACCACCAAGTTCTAGTGTTACGGGGACGAGATTTTCACTAGCAGCTTTCATTATTATCTTTCCTACGGGAACACTACCAGTAAAGAAAATATAATCAAAAGGAGTGTGTATCAAGTCTGTTATAGTTTCTCTACCACCATTTACGACATTAATATAACTTTTCTCAAAATTTTCCCTTAGCATATTAGTTATAACTTTTGCAACGTTTGGTGTTTGTTCAGAAGGTTTCACAACAACACAGTTCCCAGCAGCTATAGCACCTATTAATGGTTCAATGCACAAATTAAACGGGTAGTTAAAAGGGCCAATAATAAGCACTACACCATATGGTTCTGGTTTTATGTAACTTTTAGATAAAAACTGATGAATTGGAGTTTTAACTCTTTTAGTTTTCATCCATTTTTTCAAATGCTTAGTCATATAAGTAATACTACTCAACACGCCACCAATTTCAGCGGCATATGTTTCAAAGCCATGTCTACCTAAATCCAATTCTAAAGCTTTAATAATGTCATTTTCGTAGTTTATGATAATAGTTCTTAGCTTTTTTAGCTGTTTAATTCTAAATGCGTAAGATTTTGTTTCATCACTGTAAAAGTAATCTTTCATATTTGTTAACATCGTAAAGCACCCCTTTAAATTAGCTTTAAGAAAAAGTATTACTATATAACTTCTTTATAAAATCTATTTTACCTTTAATTATTAATATAGACATGTTTGCCAATATTAATAATTTATTTAGGTATATAGTCCTAATTTATCTAAGCATTTTACATATTTTAAAAGTACTTACTATCCTTTAAGAATTCAATATACTGCAGTATATGTCTTAAGAATTTGACATTATCAACAGGTAAAGAATTAGCAATTTGTTCTTTCAAAGTGTCAGGTTTAGGAACTAATGATGGCAACAATAGATGGTTAGGAGTTATATTAAGAGCTAGGCTGATTTTCATAATAGTTTCTATTGATGGTGTAGAATAGCCACGCTCAATGTTTCCTATATATTGAATAGACAAATTAGTTGAGTTGGCTAGATTTTCTTGAGTTAATTGATTAACTAGCCTATATTTTTTGACATTTTTTCCGAGAGCTTTCAAACAAATTGTTTTTTCTTCCAAGAAATCACCTCCTATACATAGGATATGCTATTATTATTATTTTAATAAGCAACTAGCGAAAGTAAATACTCTTTACAGTAATTATGAATTATGCTATGCTATTATTATTAAAATCAGGTAATAATACAGTTTAGCTAATTACCTAAGTAAAGAAAGCCAGGACTAAAGACCTATTGAAAAAGCTACGATTTTGAATGACAATATTTTTGTAATATAAGTAAAAATCGTCAAAAGTAGATATATCTTCTAATATACTGAGAAGGTATAAATTACAGAAAATATTATTAAATGACTACATGGTGAAAAAGTATAGCTATGAGTTAATAATATTTATAATAAAACATACTAAAATGTTGTAGCTAGGAGGAGACATAATGTTTAAAAGTGTTAAAGTAAAATTGATAGCTTATTTTTCAATAGTTATAATTTTAATCAGTGGTGGACTAGGTATTATGGCAACATATTCGTCTATGGTGGCTTTAAACAGAACTGTATACGAAGAATTGATTGAACTATCCAAAGCATATAGCAAGTATATTCAAGCAGAAATAAGAGAATCACAGGTAGTTATAGAAGCAATAACACATAGAAATGTAATAAAGTCAGGAATGTGGAGTGAAAAAAGTATTGCTCTTAAAGATGAGATTAGTAAGAATAAAAAGTTCACAGATATGTTCATAGTAAATACGAGTGGAACTGCTAGGACTTTAAGTGGAAAAACTGCTAATGTAAAAGATAGAGCTTATTTTAAAGAGGCAATGAAAGGTAACTCATATTTTAGTGATTTATGTGAAAATAAGATATCTAAAGCTTTAGAGTTTTATGTATCTGCGCCAGTAAAAGAAAATGGCAGAGTATCTTCAGTGGTAGTAGGAATAATAGATGCTAAATTATTGAGTGAAGCAATTAAAAATGTTGAGATAAAGGAAAGTGGTGCTGCATTTATATTAGATAAAAATGGTACTACTATAGCACATAAAGAGTATGAAAAGGTTGAAACAAAGCAAAATTTAATCGAGATAGCTAGGCAAAATGAAGACTTAAAAGCATTAGGTATGATGGGTGAAAAAATGATAGCTGGTGAGACAAACGGAGAATCATATCAGTTAATGGGAAAAACGTATTATAGTGGATACTGTCCAATAAAAGGAACAAATGGATGGAGCATCGGTATACGTGCTGGTGAAGCAGAGCTCATGAAAGATGGTTTAGAACTTAGAAGGAATCTGATAATAGCAATAATAGTAGCATTAGTGCTAGCAGTTATAACAGTCTATATAGTTGGTAGTAACTTCGTAAAACCTATAACACTTGTAACTGATCATGCAGGGGTACTGGCTGACTTAGACTTGACAAGACAACTTCCACAGAAATATTTAAATAGTAAAGATGAGTTTGGAGATTTGGCAAGAGCATTCCAAACTATATCGATAAACATGATAGATATAATAAAAAATGTACAAGGGTCAGCTGGAAACTTAACACAGGCATCAAAACTATTAGCTGACACAATAAACGAAAATGCTGCCACAGCCGAAGAAGTATCCAAATCAGTTGAAGGAATAGCAGTAGGAGCTACAACTCAAGCAGAAGAATCTGAAAAAGCTGTAAAAGAGTTATCAGATTTAGGAGATGTAATAGTTAGCCTTCAAAAGATAGGAACAGAAACTAAAGAAGGAACTGATAAAGTAAGAAACATAACTATTGATGGAAAAGAAACGGTAGGAAAGCTTAAAACAGAATTTGGTTTTAATTTAGAAATGACTGGGAAAGTAAAACAAAACACAGAAGAACTAGAGAAACAATCAAAACTAATAGTTAACATACTAGATACAATAGCTAATATAGCTAGTCAAACTAATCTGTTAGCGTTAAATGCATCTATAGAGGCAGCAAGAGCAGGAGATGCAGGTAGAGGCTTTGCAGTAGTAGCAGAAGAAATAAGAAAGTTAGCAGAAGAGACAGAGCAAGCGACAGGAGATATATCAAATATACTGGGAGTAATGACTGAGAAAGTAGACATTGCCAATAATAATATGAATAAAGCTGAACAAATTGTAAAAGGAGTAAATGTGTATTTAGAAGATACTGTTACATCATATGGCTATATAGATAGTGCTACGAAAGAATTTAGTTTGATGTTTGAAAACCTGTTAGATGCATTAAAGAAAATTGATGTAAATAAGAACAGGACATTTGCAGCAATAGAAAGTATAAGTGCTGTATCAGAGGAATCAGCAGCTTCGACAGAGGAAGTAAATGCATCTGTCGAGGAACAGACAGCATCAATGGAAGAGATGGCAAAAGCTAGTGAAGAATTGGCAGCTATAGCAGCAACCATGGAAGAAATTACTAAAAAATTTGTTATAGATAAAAATTAATAAGTAAAAAAGTTTTGCAATATATCATAAAAGGCCAACAATCTCACCACCATGAGATATGTTGGTCTTTTATAATATATAATGTGTTATAATTTAGCTAAGTCATATAAAGGAGATAAAAATAGAAATGGATATAATAAAACAACAATTAATACAGTTAGCAGACGAAGAGTATCAAAAATTTCAAAGTAAATTATGCCCTGGTATCAACAATATATTAGGAGTCAGGATCCCCAAACTTAGAAAGCTTGCTAAGCAAATAGTTAAAGAAGATTTTAGAGATTATATAAAGGAAGCAAAAGATGATTATTATGATGAGACAATGCTACAAGGAATCGTATTAGGATATGCAAAAGCTGACATAGATGAAATAATCAAATATATATCTATATTTGTTCCTAAAATAAATAATTGGGCAGTGTGTGATGTGTTTTGTAATGGGTTAAAGATAACAAATGATTACAAAGAAAAGATGTGGAACTTTATACTACCATATATAGACTCAACTAGCGAATTCAAAGTAAGATTTGCAGTAGTTATGTTGCTAGAATATTATATTCAAAAAGAATATATAGATAAAATATTTAAACGACTAGATAGCATAAAGCATGAAGGATATTATGTAAAGATGGCTGTTGCTTGGACAGTATCAATTTGTTATATAAAATTTCCAAAACAAACGCTAAACTATTTAAAAAATAATGAACTTGATGATTTTACGTATAATAAGTCTTTGCAAAAAATAGTAGAATCTACACGAACATGTAATGAAACAAAGACATTAATGCGTAGTATGAAAAGAAAGTAAATCATAATGGTCAAAAACTAATATGAATAGGTTGAAGCTACTGATAATGATAATTTTTAGCAAAAATGGAGTGTTTTATTAGAATAGCTAAATTACGTAAAAGGATTACAAACAGAGGGATACAGAACAGAGGATAAAATATTAGTTAATATTACCTAAAGCAATAAAGCGTTTTCCTTTTGACTGTTACTTGCTTAATTGGTATAATTAATTGTACGAAAAAACTGTGATTTATTTTTATACATCAATAGAAATGAATCATTATTAGGGCTGTGTCTTTATATTTCTACAATATTGTTATTATCATATGACATATATAGTATATAGTTTATGTAAAAATGTTGGACATGCACTAATAAAATAAAATCTTGGAGGGGTAAAGATGAAAAACAAAAGATCGATTGGTTTAATTATAACAATTGTTATGATAGTAACGTTGTTAAGTGGATTTGTGTCAGCTGATTCTGTGTATACAGTAAAAGCTGGTGATGCTTTATGGAAAATAGGCAAAGCAGTAGGAGTAGATTACAAAAATATAGCAAAACACAATAATTTAAAAGACCTTAATAAGATATATGTAGGACAAGAGTTAAAGATACCTACAACAGAAACTAAAGCAGAAATAGATATACCTACACCTGGAGAAAAAGCACCAATTGAAATACCTAAAACACCAGAATATACAACTAAAGATTTAAACGAGCAATTAGTTATGGCGACTCTATGGATGCAAAAATCTTCAGAGTTCAGAGCATTAAGCTATCAAGCATTTAACATGGCGAAATTAACTATTGATAACAAACTATCAAATGCTACTAAGTCTCCTAAATATGCAAAAAAACAAGCTATTGTTGTAGATGCAGACGAGACAGTTATAGATAACACTCCATATCAAGCATATTTAATTGGTAACAATTTTGGATATTCATCATCTACATGGAATAAATGGGTAGATGCACAGAAAGCTCAAGCTATGCCAGGAGCAAAAGAGTTTTTAAGCTATTGTAAAGAAAAAGGAGTAGAGGTATTCTATATTACTAATAGAAAAATGGTAGGATACCAAGCAACAGTTAATAACTTAAAAGAATTAGGATTTCCAAATGTAGATGAAAAACATATGTTATTAAGAACTGATTCAAGTGACAAAGAAGAAAGAAGAAAAAAAGTAAAAGATGAGTATAACATATTATTGTACATGGGCGATAATTTAAATGATTTCTCTTCAGAGTTTGGAAAGAAAACTGTAGAAGAAAGATTTGCAGTTACAGATAGCAATAAAGATAAATTTGGTATAGATTGGATAGTATTACCTAACCCAACTTATGGAGAGTGGGATGGAGCAATAATCAACTACAACTGGGGGATAAAAGCACCAGAAAAAGATAAAACGAGAAAAGATTCACTAAATAAGTGGGTTCCATCTAATTAGTTAAGGATAATAAAAGCTGATATCGAAAATTATAAGAGATATCTCATAATCAGATGAGATATCTCTCTTTTTTTATTGACATAAAAAAAATTACATAATATAATACCTATATACGCATATGGGTATATAAGTATATAGGAGGACGCTATGAAAGAACTTACTAATTTTTTTAAATTACTTTCGGATGAGACTAGATTAAGAATTGTAATGCTATTACACAAAAATGAGCTGTGTGTGTGTCAGATATGTGGTGTTTTAAATTTATCACAGCCTAAAGTATCAAAGCATCTTGCAAAGCTAAGATATATGAACATAGTAGAATCAAAAAGAAAAGAGCAATTTATATATTACAGTCTAAAAATAGAAGAGGATGTCTTAAAAAGATTAATAGATATTATAGCTGTGAATATAGAAAGCTACCAATTGCTTAATGAAGATAAAAAAGAACTATTAAACAAAGAAGAATATTTGAGCATGTGCAAGACAATATGTAGAGGTGATAAAGATGATAAAAGAGATATTTAGTTTACTTGACTATCTTATAACATTTAGATGGCTGTATAACTGGATAGAAACTTTAGTAGAGAATGTATTTAAGCTATCTATGGAAACTAGATTAGGCTCTAGTATACATTTCTTCATATACGATACACTAAAGATAGCTATATTATTAGGTATTATGATATTTATAATATCTTATATTAGAAGTTACTTTTCACCCGAGAAGACAAAAAAGATTTTGTGCAAATTTGGAGGGGTTACCGGAAATATAATGGCATCTTTATTAGGAATAGTTACACCATTTTGCTCATGTTCATCAGTACCATTGTTTATAGGTTTTGTAGAGGCAGGAATACCATTAGGCGTAACATTTTCGTTTCTGATAACATCTCCAATAGTCAATGAAGCTGCATTTGCTATACTACTAGCATTACCGGCATTTGGGCTTAAAGTAGCAGTTTTATACGTAATCACAGGAGTAGTAGTTGGCGTAGTGAGTGGTATATTTATTGGAAAGTTGAAACTTGAAAGTGAAGTAGAAGAATATGTATATCAGATTAAAACTGGTGAAGCAGAAATAGAAGAATTGACCCATAAAGATAGAGTAAGATTTGCAATCGGAAATGTAAAAGATATAGTTAAAAGAGTGTGGATATATTTAATTATAGGAATAGGGATAGGAGCTGCTATACATGGCTGGGCACCTGCACCGATATTAGCTAAATACGCAGGACCAGACAATCCATTTGCAGTTGTTGTTGCTGTTGTTTTTGGTATACCATTATATTCTAATGCTTTAGGAACAATCCCTATAGCAGAAGCACTTTTGAACAAAGGTGTTGGTATGGGGACAGCATTAGCATTTATGATGGCAGTAACAGCATTGTCTTTACCTGAGCTCATACTTCTTCGTAAGGTTATAAAACCTAAACTTATAGCTATATTTGTAGCTATAACAGGTATATCTATAATATTAGTAGGTTATTTATTTAATGCAGTTGGACACCTTTTGACCTAGAATATTTATAAAATTTGGCACATAATATATACTTAGTGTTGCAAGTTCTAAAAGCATACTTGGCTTGTATAGTAGTATAGTGTTATTTTTTACGGATAATTTAGGTTTAATATAATAATTGGAGGTAAATAATATGGTTATAAAAGTTTTAGGAACAGGTTGCAGTAAATGCAATAAATTAGAAGAAAATGTTAAACAGGCAGTTAAGGAACTAAGCATTGATGCTACAATAGAAAAAGTGCAAGATATTAAAGACATATTAGGATATGGAGTTATGAGTACACCAGCACTGGTTATCGATGATGTAGTGAAAGTTAAAGGAAAGCTGTTGACTGTTAAAGAGATAAAGGAGCTTTTAGCATAGAAGAAATAGACATACTTATTAGATATGTCAAAAGGCTGTTTTAGAATGTGAGACAGTCTTTTTTTAGTACCCTTGTCTATATTAATCTAGTATTATATAATTAATGCTGGATGTACATGCCTCAATAAATATGTAAAAATATAAATAAACGTTGATGCTTAAAAAGCAACCAAATATCAATGCTATGGAGGTAGTTGATGAATAGGGGAAAATTGATAGAATTTATTGATGTCCAATTTAACTATAATAGCAGAAAAAATCTTTTTTATAATAGAGAAAACAAGAGTAACATTAGACCTACTAAAGAATTTTTAATTGGGTGTAGTGAGTTAAAAGAAGAAATAAAAGTGTGTTTAGATGATGAATACGAAAATGATAGATATGATGCTTTATCTAGCTATTTTACTAAGAGAGCAATAAAACTGTTTACAGAGAATAACCAATACCTATATTTTCAGAGAAAAAGTTGCGAGGATTTAAAAAGATTGTACAGCTCTTATATAATTGATATTCATAGATTACTTGAGACAGAGAGTATTGCCTGGCAAAAAATAGAAAGATTGCTTTATAGACATTCTAATAATTTGTGTAATTTTTTAATAAATACCAACGGAGAAAATGTCTTTACTAGCAAATCAAATAAATATATTGACAAAATAATATGTGAGGAATATTCATCAAAGTTACAGGTAGATATTTTGAATATTAATACTAACAAAATATTAGAACCTGTTTTAGATATAGGTTGTGGTAGTAACTTTGGATTAGTTAAATATCTTAGATATAAAGGCATAGAATCATATGGAATCGATAGAAATGTTCAAAACAACTCTTTTTTATACAAATTAGACTGGTTTGATTTTAGATTTAGACGTGATTATTGGGGAACAATAGTATCTCATATGGCATTTTCAAACCATGCCTATCATCATATAAAAAAGAAAGATTTACATAAAGATAAGTTTTTTGTGAAAATAAAAGAAATATTATATTCAATAAAAAGTGGTGGTAGTTTTATATATGCCCCAGGGTTACCTATACTTGAGAATAGTATAGATAAAATAGATGGATTTAAAGTAAACATACATTCTTTAGGATATGCTATGGATAGCAGACTTTACTGCACAACAATTACTAGAGAATAAAATAACTATTAGGAGTGAGACATATTGAAAGAAAACAAAGGTTTCTGTTCATGGAGTGGTGGAAAAGACTCGTGCTTATCGCTATATAGAGCAATAAAAAAGGGTATAAAGGTTGAGTATTTGTTTACTATGTTTAAAGAAGATGGATTAAGGTCAAGGGGACATGGTATAAAGCCAGAGATAATAAAGAAGCAGTCTGAATTATTAAATATGAATTTTATAAGTGGAGAAGCCACGTGGCAAGACTATGAAAATGTTTTTAAGCAAAAGGTTACTATGCTAGAAGCAAAAGGATTAAATATTGGTGTGTTTGGCGACATAGATATTGATGATCATAGACAATGGGTTATAGATGCATGTAGACACACTAATTTAGAAATATATCATCCAATATGGCTGGAAAATAGAAGAGATATAATAAATGAATTTGTTGATTTAGGTTTTAAAGCTATTATAACTACTGTAAATAGTGAAGTAATGTCAAAGGATTACTTAGGAAAAGTATTTAATAAGGAACTAATAAAAGAATTTGAAGAAATAGGAATAGATGCTTGTGGAGAAAATGGAGAGTTTCACACATTAGTAATAGATGGACCTTTATTTAAAGAACAGCTAGAACTAAAAAAAGGTGAAATAATCAAAGTAGGTAATTACTATATGTTGGATTTAGATTTAGTAATCTAAATGCTACTTTAGGAAGGGAGTAACTTATATGGAACTACCTGTATTTGATAAGAATAGTGTATTTGATGCGATGTTTAACAGCGTAAACGATGGTATTAACGTCATAGATGAAAATGGAACGCTAATATATGTCAACAATGTATCGGCTAAATATGCCGAAAAGAGTGTAAAAGAAATGCTAAACAAGCCCATAGATGAATTTTATCCACATTCAGCCTTAAATGAATTAATGATTGGCAAACAAGAAATAGTAGGTAGAAAAATAAACTATAAAAATGGAAAACGATATTTAGTTAATGCATTTCCTATTTTTGTTGATGGAAAATTTAAAGGTGGTTTTTCTGTATTTAAAAGTATAGATGATATAGAACAACTAAACGAACGGTTAAATCATCTAGAATTACAAATTAGGCTAAGTAAATCAGAGAGTAACTATGAAACAATAATAGGGTCGGATGGTAGTTTGAAAAATTTAATAAAAAAAGCTAAAAAGACAGTTGGTTCACTTGGAGGCCCAAGACACTCTATTATTACTGGCGAGTCAGGTACAGGAAAATCAATGCTCGCATATTATATATACCTTTATGCAAAAAAAATAGGAGCTTTATCAAAAGATGCTCCATTTATAGAAGTAAATTGTGCACAGTTTACAAATCCAGATATAGCTGCCATAGAGATATTTGGTAGCGAAAAAGGAGCATTTACAGGCTCTACAAATAAAAAAGGATTATTTGAGCAAGCAGATAAAGGAGTATTGTTTTTAGATGAAGCACATGCATTAGGAAATCATCAAACTATGCTACTCAAAGCAATAGAAACAAGGAGTATAAAAAAAATCGGAGGGAGTAGATTTCATAATGTAGATGTAATAATAATAGCTGCTTCAACCAAAAACTTAAAAGAAGTGCTTTTGCCTGAGTTGTATCAAAGACTAGCTCAATATGAATTATATTTACCACCATTATCAGAAAGAACCATAAAGGAAAAAGAGGATTTATTAAAGTACTTTACAGATAAATACGAAGAAAATGTATTAGCTATCAATAAAATTAATCTACATGTTAACTATGCACCAGTGGCAATGCAAACACTTGTCAATGATAATTATCCTAGGAATATAAGACAATACAGAGATGTTATAAATGCAAGTATAGATTCTGCAAGTCCTCTTATAAGTGATATAAAACCATATTCATCCATAGATGTGTACGTAGATTCATCTCACATACCGATCCACACAGATGTATTTGTTAATAATAGTTCTTATACAAAGGTGGTAGATAAACCAAACTACTTAAAGAGTATATTACCTAAGCAAATAATAGTAGATTTAAAGAATAAAGGACTCGGACCAAGGCGTATATCTAAGCTACTACAGGAAGATGGCTACGATATAAAATACTATCAAGTGGCATATTTTTTAAAGAAATTAAAAGATAATAGAGAATATTGATATAAAGTAAAAAAATTCCTTAACAAATGACGTTGGGGAATTTTTTTATCATATTGGTAGAGATAAATTAATAAAATAAATAAAAATGATTATCATTATCATTGACAACAATGAAAAAAAATTCTATAATTAATTATGTCAAAAATAGAAAGGGAATAAGAAATGAGTGGATTTAAAAAAGTGTTAACTTATGCTAGAGAGTATAAAAACAAACATTACTTGTCTATAGTCTTAATATTTTGCAGCGTGATAGTGCAAATTATACCGTATATTTTAGCATATCATATTTTAACTACTTTCATAGAAGGAGATGGGGCGACTATTGGGTATGTTATAGCTATGGCTAGTGGTATAGGATTTACTCTATGGCTAAAGACATGGTTGCTTTCAAAAGGATTAATAGCATCACATGAAGTGGCATTTGATACATTAATGGGTATGCGTATAGCGTTTGCTCAGAAAATGATGAGATTACCTATGGGAGATATACAGCAAAAAGGAGTTGGATCTTATAAGAAAAATTTTATAGATGATATAGAACAATTAGAGGTTTTACTAGCGCATATGATACCAGAAGGATTACCTTACGTTTTAAGTCCTGTTGTGGTATTTATTGTTTTGATGATTGTTGACTGGAGGTTAGCATTATTATCATTAGGGTCTGTACCATTTGGAGCTATTATATTTAAGATGATGATGTCAAATGGAGTAAAAAAAATGAAGGCATACTATAAAAGTGAAGAAAACATGAATAAGACTATTGTTGATTATATAACAGGTATGGAGGTTATTAAAATATTTAATCGAACAACAAGTTCTTTTGAAAAGTACTCAGACAATGTCAAAGATTATAGAGACTATTCACTGGATTGGTTCAAAGAGAGTTGGACTTATATGGCTATTTCTAGCGCTGTGTTGCCATGTACGATTTTATTATTATTACCAGTTGGGCTTTATTTTTATCTAAGTGGAACTCTAGAACTAAGTACTTTTCTATTTTCGTTAATGATAACAATGAGTATTGGAATATCGCTTATCAAATTAATGGAATTCATACCTTTAATACCGAATTTGAACTTTAAAATAAGAGAACTAGAAAAAACTTTTGAAGGGAATGAAGTTACAACTAAAGATAAAGGTATAAAACTAAAAAATTATGATGTAACTTATTCAAATGTAACTTTTGCATACGAAAAAGTAGATGTCATAAAAAATGTGAGTTTTACAGCAAAAGAAGATTCTGTCACAGCAATCGTTGGAGAATCAGGTGGTGGAAAAAGCACACTTGCTAAATTGCTAGTAAAGTTTTGGGATGTTAAGGATGGTAATATAAAAATTGGTGGAGTTGATTTGTGTGACATGTCAATGGATAAATTAATGGACGTAGTTAGCTATGTATCACAAGATACTTTCCTTTTTGATATACCAATAATAGAAAATATCAGAGTAGGTAAAGTAGATGCAACTGATGAGGAAGTTATAAATGCTGCTAAATTAGCACAGTGTCATGATTTTATAATGAATTTAAGTAATGGATATCAAACAATGCCAGGAGACTCAGGGAATAAACTATCTGGTGGCGAAAAACAACGAATTACTATAGCTAGAGCAATCTTGAAAAATTCACCAATAATAGTGCTAGATGAAGCTACATCAGCAACAGACTCAGAAAACGAAGATAAAATACAAGATGCATTAAATAGCTTAATTAAAGGCAAAACGCTTATAATAATAGCTCATAGACTATCAACTATAGTAGAGTCAGATCAGATACTACTTATGGATAATGGAGTATTATCTATTAGCGGAACGCACGAAGAATTGTTGAAAAGTTCACCTAAATATCTTCAATTATGGCAAGCACATATACAGGCAACAACATGGGATATTCGTGTTGTCGAAGATGAAGTGTTAAAGGAGGGAAAGTATGCTTAAACTTGTTAAAAGGCTAATCAACATGTCTGATATGTATAAAGGGAAATTAAAATGGGCAATAGTAATTAGTTTTTTTGAGGGAATATTTACTATAAGTCCACAAATTTTAGTGATGTTAACTGTTTATAAAATAGTAACAAGTACTATAGAGTTTAACGATATATGGTTAGTAACAGCATTACTTTTCCTAAGTGTTATATTAAAAGCTATAACAAGGCGTATAGTAGATGGTTTGCAAAGTGGAACAGGATACCAAATATTTGCAGATGAACGTATGAAAATAGGAGAGCATCTTAAAAGATTACCTATGGGATATTTTGCACAAGGTACTGTTGGGGATGTTACGGCTGTTGTTACATCAGACATAATTTTTGCAGAGCAATTTGGTATGTCTACTATGTCGAAGATAGTTAATGCCTATGTTAGTATGTTCTTGGGTAGTATAATGATGTTATTTTTTGATTGGAGAATAGGCTTAATAGCAATTATCACATTTATACTTGGTTCAAGAGCACTTGGAAATATGGATAAAGTTGCTCTTAAACATTCTAAATTAAGGCAAGATGGTATGGGAAGGCTTATAGGGTCAGTTATTGAATATGTTAAAGGTATAGCAGTAATAAAAGCATTTCATATGACAAATAAGAGATCTAAACGTATAAAAAAAGAATTTAAAAAATACAGAGATATCTCAATAAATTTTGAACAAAGCTTTAGTAAAACTTATGTAAGTTTTCATAACTGGTTTGCATTAGGGATAGCGATGGTTGTACTTACAGTATCATGGCTATATGTTGGAAAAGAAATAGACAAAACATTTGCCTTAATGATTATAATTTATATCTTTGAATTTTTCCTTCCATTCCAAGTGTTAGGATCTGTAGCTGCATTAGCTCGTATTATGGAAGCAGGGCTGAATCGTTACGATAATATCATGAAAGCAAAAATTATTGATGAAGATGGAAAGGATATAAAGATTAATAAATTTGATATTGAGTTTAAAAATGTATCTTTTAGATACGAAGAAGATGATGTTATAAGTAATATTAATTTTAAAGTTCCAGCAAAAAGTATGACAGCACTTGTTGGAAAATCAGGTTGTGGGAAAACAACAGTTACTAATTTAGTAGCTAGATTTTGGGACGTACAACAAGGAGAGGTGCTAATCGGTGGAGTTAATGTAAAAGAGATGACTTGCGATAGCTTACTTAAAAATATAAGTATGGTATTCCAAAATGTATATTTGTTTAATGATAGGATTATCAATAATATTAAATTTGGTAAACCTGATGCTACTAAAGATGAAGTAATACGAGCATGCAAAAAGGCTAGATGCTATGATTTTATTATGAACTTAGAAAATGGATTCGATACTGTGGTTGATGAAGGAGGTAAATCTTTATCAGGTGGAGAAAAACAACGTATATCAATAGCAAGAGCTATCTTAAAAGATGCACCTATAGTATTACTAGATGAAGCAACAGCCAGTGTTGATCCTGATAATGAAAAATATATACAACAAGCTATAAATGAACTAGTAAAAGAAAAAACTCTTATTGTTATAGCTCATAAATTATCAACAGTACGAAATGCACAGCAAATTTTAGTTATGGATGAAGGAAAGATTATAGAACAAGGCGTTCATAAAGATCTTATCAAACAAAAAGGTATGTATAACATTTTTTGGCAGCGTCGTACAAAAGCTAGAAGTTGGAAAATTCAAAAAGCATAAAGCTTATTTATATAATAAATAAATGAACTAATCAATTATAAATTAAGTCAACCATAAGGAGGCGCATCATGGACAATAAATTAAAAGTTAAAGATTTAATTAGTGTAGGTATTTTTGGAGCAATGTATATTATAGTAATGATGATAACAGTTACAGCGTTAGGCACAATTCCTATTTTGTATTTATTAGCACCGTTTTTTGTAGCCATAATTTGCGCTACGATATATATGCTTTTCGTTATGAAGGTGCCAAAGACAGGAAGTGTGTTTATATTATCAATATTGATGGCATTTATATTTTTAGGTGCAGGTTGGCATGCTAGTATTTGGTCAATTACTATTGGTTTGATAACAGAGTTAGTATTACTAAAAGGGCATCAGTCTAAAAAACGCATAGATATTAGTTTTTGTATATTTGCAACAACAACAGTAGGTCCATATTTCGGTATTTTATTTAACAAAAGTTATTATATACAAAGAGTAGTTGATTACTATGGACAGATATATGCAGACAAACTAGATAAACTAACACCTCTTTGGATAGCTTTTCCATTAATAGGCATAGCTATCATAGGGGGGCTAATAGGTGTCAAGTTTGGTAATAAAATATTAGGCAAACATTTTAAAAGAGCAGGTGTTATATAATGCAAATTACAACAATAGGTTTTACAAATAAACCTTATTTTTGGATAGACCCACGTAGTAAGTTTATCTTATTTATAGCAGCAAATATCGCTATATGGGGTGGAATAGATATAATACCAGAAGTTTTATTCTTTGGGTTTATGACATTGATATTTATTAATGGAAAACAAATACCTTTAGCAATAAAGACTAGCTCTTTGTACATTATACTATTAGTACTTGATATTTATGTAGCTCCTTTATTAAGTGGAATGCTTGGTGTTATGTTCTTAACTATTACTAGAATTTGTAGGATATATATGCCAATAATTTTATCAGCTTTATTCCTTGTTCGTACTACAACGGTTAGCGAATTTGTATCAGCATTTAACAAACTTAGAGTTAGCAATAAAATAATCATTCCTTTTTCAGTAATGTTCAGATTCTTTCCAACTATTATTGAAGAATGGAACAATATTCAAAATGCTATGAAATTTAGGGGGATTAAATTAAGTATAAAATCTGTTTTACTAAAACCATTTCAGACTATTGAATATATTTTAGTGCCATTATTAATGTCATCAATGAAAATAGCCAATGATTTATCAGCGGCTTCATTATCAAGGGGGCTAGACAGTGATGGATACAGAACATGTATAAAACAGATTAAATTTGGATTACTAGACTACTTAATCTTAGTTGTATCAATTGGTTTTGTTTTATATTCTGTAATTTACTAAGGAGGAACTATGGTTAAAATTGAAAATGTATCATTTTTCTATGAAGATATAGACAATAAAAAAAGAGGCATTAAAAATATAAATCTCCACATAAAAAAAGGAGAGTGTGTTGTTTTATGTGGAGTTAGTGGTTGTGGAAAAACTACATTGACAAGATTGATAAATGGATTAATCCCCAATTTCTACAAAGGAGAATTAACAGGCGACATAATAGTAAATGGTGAAAAACTTAAAGATAAACCTATATCAAAGACATCTAAATTAGTCGGTTCTGTATTTCAAGATCCTGCAACTCAATTCTTTAACGTTGATACAACTAGTGAATTAGCATTTGGATGTGAAAACCAAGGTATGGATGTAACTGATATATTGAAAAGAATTGAAGATGCAAAAGAAGTATTCAAGCTCCATAATTTAATAAATAGAAGTATATTTAATTTGTCAGGTGGAGAAAAGCAAAGAATTGCATGTGGATCAGTATATGCAACTTATCCGGAAATAGTTGTATTAGATGAACCCTCTTCAAGTTTAGATGCTGACTCAATAAAACGATTATCAGAAGTCATTGAGAAATTTAAAGAAATGGGTAAGACCATTATAATATCTGAGCATAGAATTCATTATCTCAAACACATTGCTGATAAGTTTGTATATATGAGAAAAGGAGAAGTGAGACAGGTTTATTTAGCTAAAGAATTTTTGAAATTAAAGCCAGAATTTTTAAGTGAGCTTGGGCTTAGAACATTGGACATAAAATCACTAAAAGGGGATTGCTTTAATAATATTAAGAAAACAGAGAGCATAAAAATCACTAATCTTGCATTTAGTCGCAAAAAAAATAAGATACTTGATATTAAGGATTTAAAATTATATAAAAACGAAATCGTTGCTTTGGTTGGGCATAATGGTGCAGGTAAAACTACATTTGCACATTGCTTATGTGGGCTATTGAAACACAAAGGTTCGATTTATCAAGGCAGTATTAAACTAAATAACAAACAGAGAGTTAGTCAAAGTTTTATGGTTATGCAAAATGTAAACTCTCAACTGTTTACAGAAAGCGTTAAAGAAGAAATAACATTAAAATTAGATAACGTTTCAATAGAAGCAGTTGAAGAAACTCTTAATAAACTGGGACTTTCTAAAGAAATAGAATCTCATCCTATGGCATTATCGGGAGGACAAAAACAAAGAGTTGCTATAGCGAGTGCAGCTATGGCTAATAAGGATATTTTGATATATGATGAGCCAACAAGTGGACTAGATTATCAAAATATGGGAAAAATGAGCAAATTAATTGATGATATGAAAGAAAAAACTCACTGCACAATAATAATAACACATGATCCAGAATTCATATTAAAGACATGTCATCGTATTATACATTTAGAGAACGGTAGTATAAAAGATTGTTATGCTCTTGATAAAATAGGTATAGAAAAAATAAAAGACTATTTTAGAAACTAGTAAGTATATTTATATTAGAGTTATCAAATAAAAATATTTCCGATAACCCTAAAATTGATATCGTTAATTTCTATTATTCAACTAATAAATTACCAATACAAAAAATAACTATTCATAGGCAATTAATATAGCTTATATATGGTTATTTTTTATATTGCAATTAAAAATTTGAATGCTTTTCTAATTAACTTCCTCAAATAATATAACAAATTACAACAAACACTAACGAATCACAACAAATTATAACAACGGATACAATGAAATGTGATATAATATTCCGTAACACATGCAGATATACAAGTATTTAGTTATTGGCATGAATATTGCTAGTATAATAGTATGTGAATTTGTCTAAGAGAATGGAGGTAAAAAAATGAAACAACTGATTGAAATCAGATGGCATGGTCGTGGTGGACAAGGTGCTAAAACAGCATCGTTATTATTGGCGGATGTTGCTTTTAGCACTGGTAAATATGTGCAAGGTTTTCCTGAGTACGGTCCAGAAAGAATGGGAGCACCAATTACAGCTTACAACAGAATAAGTGATGAGAGAGTATTGGTTCATTCAAATATATATGAGCCAGATTATGTAGTAGTAGTAGATGAGACATTATTAGAAAGCGTTGATGTTACAAAAGGTTTAAAGGAAGATGGAGCAATTATCATAAATACAGCAAAAAAACCAGAAGAAATAAAAAGTTACTTAAAAGGATATAAAGGTAGAGTATATACAGTTGATGCAAGGACGATATCAGAAGCCTGTTTAGGAAAATACTTCCCTAACACACCTATGCTTGCAGCAGTAGTAAAGGTTAGTGAGGTAATGCCTACAGATGTATTTGTTAATCAAATGCAACATTCATTTGAGCACAAATTTGCATCTAAGCCTGAGGTTATAAAAGGAAATATGGATGCATTAAAAAGAACTATCGAGGAGGTTAGATCATAATGGCAAAAACAAGCATTAATGAAACAGTAAAATGGAAAGATATAACCCCTGGTGGAAATGTATGTGCAAGTGGTAACTCTGAAGAGTTTAAAACTGGGGATTGGAGATCAAACAAGCCAATTTTTATAGAAGATAAATGCAAGCAATGTTTATTATGTGCACCAGTTTGTCCAGATAGTTCAGTGCCTGTAAAAGATGGAAAGAGATTAGAATTTGATTATGACCATTGTAAAGGATGCGGAATCTGTGCTAAAGTTTGTCCTTTCGATGCAATAGAAATGGTTGAAGAAAAATAGGAGGTGCAAAAAATGAGTATTCGTGAGAGATTATCCGGTAATGAAGCTGTAGCAACAGCGATGAGACAAATAAATCCAGACGTAATGGCTGCATTTCCAATTACTCCATCAACAGAAATACCTCAATATTTCTCAAGATATGTAGCTAATGGAAAAGTAGATACTGAGTTTGTACCAGTAGAGAGTGAGCATAGTGCTATGTCTGCCTGTATTGGTTCACAAACAGCAGGAGCTAGAACGGTAACAGCAACTTCTTCATGTGGTTTAGCTTTAATGCATGAAATGTTATACGTTGCTTCATCAAATAGATTGCCAATAACAATAGCAGTAGTAAACAGAGCTTTGTCAGGCCCAATCAATATCAATGCTGATCATTCAGACAGTATGGGTTCTAGAGACAGTGGATGGATTCAAATATATTCAGAAAACAATCAAGAAGCGTACGATAACTTTATACAAGCATTTAGAATAGGAGAGCATAAAGACGTACAATTACCAGTAATGGTATGTCAAGATGGATTCATAACTTCACATGCCGTAGAGAATATTGAGCTAATTGAAGATGATAAAGTAAAAGCATTTGTTGGAGAATATGAGCCAAAAGAGTATTTATTAAACCCAGCTCAAGTATTATCAGTAGGACCATATGATACTCCTATGTATTATATAGAGCACAAGAGACAACAAGCACAGGCTATGATTAATGCTAAAAAAGTGGCTATAGAAGTAGCTAAAGAATTCGAAAAAATATCAGGTAGAAGCTACGGATTATTTGAAGAATACAAATTAGAAGATGCTGAGCAAGCATTAGTAATAATAAACTCTACAGCTGGAACGGCGAAAACAGCAGTAGATAAATTAAGAGCAGAGGGTAAGAAAGTAGGACTTCTTAAAATAAGATTATTCAGACCTTTCCCAGCTGAAGAAATTGCTCAGGCTCTTAAAAATGTAAAAACTATAGCAGTAATGGATAAAGCAGAGAGTTTTTCAGCTTGTGGAGGACCATTATTTGCAGAGGTTAGATCGGCAATGTATCAATTGACTGAGAAACCAAATATAGTTAATTACATCTATGGATTAGGTGGAAGAGATGTTAGAGTTGAAGATATAGAGACTGTATACAGTGCTATAGAAGATTTAAAAGAACCAGAAAATGTATATAGATATTTAGGCGTTAGAGAATAGGAGGTGCACTTAAATGGCATATAATCATAAGGAAGTATTTAGTAAACCTGATAGATTAGCAGGAGGACATAGAATGTGTGCTGGATGTGGTGCTCCAGTAGCTGTAAGAAGTGTCCTTAGAGCATTAAAAGAAGAAGATAAAGCTGTAATAGGTAGTGCTACAGGATGTTTAGAAGTTTCTACATTTATGTACCCTTATACATCATGGAAAGATTCTTTCATACACAATGCATTTGAAAATGCAGGAGCTACAGTAAGTGGTGCGGAAGCTGCATATGTTGCATTAAAAAGAAAAGGAAAATTGAATGAAACATATAAATTTATAGCTTTTGGTGGAGATGGAGGAACATACGATATTGGATTCCAATCACTATCAGGAGCAATGGAGAGAGGTCATGACATGGTTTATGTATGCTATGATAATGGCGCATACATGAACACAGGTATCCAAAGGTCATCAGCAACACCAAAATATGCTGATACAACAACAACACCTACTGGAACAGAATCAGATGGAAAAACACAGTATAGAAAAGACTTAACAAGTATCATGGTAAGCCACAATATACCATATGTAGCACAGACAACTTTTGTGGGTAATTTTAAAGATATACATGAAAAATCAGAAAAAGCTATATACACAGAGGGGCCAACGTTCTTAAACGTATTAGCTCCATGTCCAAGAGGATGGAGATACGATGCTGCTGACATGATGCAGATGTGCAAACTTGCAGTAGACACTTGTTTTTGGCCACTATTTGAAGTTATAAACGGTGAATATAAGTTATCATATAAACCGAAAAAGAAACTTCCAATTGAAGAGTTCTTAAAACCTCAAGGAAGATTTAAGCATTTATTCAAAAAAGGAAACGAGCATCTGATTGCAGATATGCAAGCAGAGGTTGATAGAAGATGGGAAGAACTTCTAAGAAAATGTGGCGAGCTATAAAATAACCTCAAATAATAATATTATAAAAAGGTATGTTAAATTTAATTTAACATACCTTTTTGGTAACATGTGATACTGAAGTAAAAGTATGTATATGATACTATTAAACTAAATGAGAAGGGGAGTGATTCATATGGTTGAAAAAGTTTATAAAATGTCTCGTAGTGACAATAAAATAGTTGAAAAAATTATCATGGATGAAAATATACACTATATACACATGATTTTTAATGAAGGAGAAGGTCTTCCAGAGCATTTATCAAATTCAAATGTGTACATGACTGTTTTAAGAGGAACTTTATCAATAGGGTTAAACGAGCATGAAATACATGAATACAAGCAAGATAGTATATTAAATATACCAGTTAATACTAAGATGAATGTTAGCAACAAACATCAAGATATACTAGAGCTTATAGTTATCAAGGCTCCTTCGCCTAAATAGATAGTATATAAGCCATAGTGTATGTTTAAAATACTAAGGAGCTATCTGATTAGACAGCTCCTGTATTTATTATTTGCTATATCTTAGACAGTTACCATTTGCATTTTTAGAACCCATACCATTGCCGCTACCTCTTCTGGCTCCATTTCCATTCTGTAGGAAATTTGGATGTAGAAAACTCCTATTGGAACAAGAGTAAAGTGTTAATAATCTTATAAGTAGTTAGATTTTGGTTAGAGAAAAGAGGGAATAATATGAAAAAACTAACTAAAAAAATAAGTTATGTTGATACATTTATGCCTAAAGATTTTTGTCCATGTGATTGTCCAAGTGAGTTTTCAGCAGTATATACTGGAAGAGCAGATTTTGGTAACGGGCCATATATACAAATATAAAATTTGACATTAAAATAAAGTGCTCAAGTAACTAAGAATTAAAAAGAATTAATTTAAATAAAATATAGACTAACCAAATCTAACTAGCTTTTTATTATAGGGTAGTCAAATAATATCAATACTCAATCTCGTCTTTTCATACTTATTAAAAAACTCAATTGGCAAAAGTGTATATTAATCAAGTGATATTCTATAAATTGTAGAGAGAAGAGGGATTGTCTAATAAAAATTTTTGTTAATTACTAAAAAAGCCTCTTATAGATTCTAATGGTGTATCATAAAGCAATATTTCAATTTTAATAATATGTTGATTTTCCTGTTTTTAATTTTAGAACAATTGTTTAGGTTTAAACATCTATATGAGTTTATTCTATTAATTAGTTAGAATAATTCTTAAGATGATAATCTCTATGTCTGTTTACGTAATCATACATATTTTTATCATCCTCATAAGGATATTCATATCCTAGCTGCTCAGATAAAGGTTTAGCTATCTTTCTAATTAGTTCAAAAGAATATTCAATAGAATCCCATATATCATTATAATCATATCCGGCATATGTTTTTTCAAACAACTCATAGATATTTTTTGGTAAAAATTTTTTATGCCATTTACCAAACTTGCCTGTGTTTATTTTCCAATCATAATTTATTCCTATATACCAATCAATGATACTAATCATGTTATTTCTAATAACCATGTCGAACATGGATTTGACATAACAAAGTTCATCTCTACATATTCCTTTAACAACATTGTTCATGCACCAGAAAAAGTTGTTAAGGCAGTGTTCAAATTCGTATTTCGACGGTCTATTGACACGATATATTGCATCAGTTGGAGCTGGGAGGTTGTCGATTATATCGTCTTTATCAAGTAACAAAATTTCTAGACTGTCATAGTTTCTAGCTTGAATGTGCTTAGCAGGAAAGAATTGCAAATCTATTCTGAAATCACCTTCAAATAGCATTAGATATATATAGTATTTCTGATTATTAATAAATATATCGTTTTGCTGTATCATTATAGGTTTACCAAAAAACTTAATAAAACTAGTATCTTTTATGTACTTGTCAGGATTGTTTACAGCGAAAACAACATCATAGTCACTAAAATCATCATCATCAATATTTGGATTTACTCTAGAGCCATTCATTAATACAGCCCTTACATCTTCATCTTCCTTAGCATAGCGCAGTATCAAATCAAGAATTTTATTTTCGGTTTTCATACTTACCTCCTATTAAAATGTATTATAAGTATATTATAGTATAGTACTTGTTTTGTCAAAGTGCATTAGATTGTACATTTTAATGCCAACACTTATTATAATTTTACATAAATTAAAGCAACTTGACAAATAAACCAAAATATTGCTATGCTTATTGTTGTAAGCTTTGGAAAGAGGAGTAGGTGAGATTGTTGGATATAGTTAAATTTGATTCAGTAGCAAAGTTTTATAAGCATAAAAAAGAAAAGTTCATAGGTATTGAAGATATTAGTT
Organism: Abyssisolibacter sp. ZYX002; assembly: GCF_056892235.1. NCBI lineage: Bacteria > Bacillati > Bacillota > Clostridia > Eubacteriales > Clostridiaceae > Abyssisolibacter > Abyssisolibacter sp. ZYX002. The sequence continues at coordinate 459,130 of NZ_JARMXH010000002.1, read as the reverse complement.
TCTCTATAAAAAAAGGATCTATAGTCGGATTGATAGGGCCTAATGGTGCAGGAAAGAGTACAACTGTTAAATTACTGTGTGGAATTCTAAAAGCAGATTCAGGAAAGGTATCTGCTTTAGGATTAGAACCGTGGAAAAAAAGACGAAAACTTGCGAGAAGTATAGGTGTAATGTTTGGTAATCGCTCAAGTCTATGGTACAACATACCAGCTATAGAATCTGTTTATCTTATGAAGGATATATACGGTATAGAGGACGAGATATTCAAAGAGAGACTTGATATGTATACTAACATATTAGACTTACATGAGATACTAAAAAAACCTGTTAGAAAAATGTCGCTTGGTCAGAGAATTAAGATAGAGTTGTTAGTGACGATATTGCATCATCCTGAATTAATTATACTAGATGAACCTACTATAGGATTAGATATAGTAGCTAAGAATAACTTTAGAGAGATATTACTCAATCTAGCGAAAGAGAGTCAGACAACAATAATATTGACAACACATGATTTAATGGATGTAGAGAAAATATGTGACAAAATAATACTAATAAATAAAGGTAAGAAAATAATAGATTTAAACAAATTGGATTTTAAAACTTGGATGGAAGAATATACGGTTATATACGTAGATAAAAACAACGAATATGATATAAGAAATGAAGAGTATTTTAGAGAAGAAAACCCTCAGTACTATAAATTTTATGTTCCTAGTGATGTTAGTAAAGAATTTATAGACAAGCTCTATAAAAAATATGGGTTAAAGATTAAGTTCAAGATAGAAAAACCAAGCTTGGAGGATATGGTGTATGAGTACTATAGCTAAATATGCTAGATTGTTTAAAAGGTATCAGATACTTTCATATGTTGATTTATTGCAGTTTCCTTTTGAAATAGGGATGAAGTTTTTGAACCTTGTTTTTTCGATAGGCACTATATATGTTTTTTGGATATCGGTATTTTACGTAGGTGTTTCATTTAAGAACTGGGGTGTATATGGGATAATTATACTTGCTTCAATGAATGTATTATCAAATGCAGTAAGCAGAGTGAGTTTCGGATTTCGTGATTTAGAATATAAGATACTTGATGGAAGTTTTGATAAATATTTGGTTAGACCAGTTCATCCTATATTTACACTCCTGATGGAGAGGACAAGTTTTTTTTATATCTCAACACAAGTTATGATATCTATTGCTATGCTGATGTACTGCGTAGGTAAAGGAAACGTTGTTTTACATAATAGTCTGATTGCTTTTTTATGTTTAATAATAGGTACTATTGCACTTGATGTTTTATATGGCACGTTTACGCTTTTAGCTTTTTGGTTTGGAAAAATATATTATGCAAGAGAGCTCGTATTTTCATTTAAACAAGCCAAAAAGTATCCACTAGACGTCTTTCCAAAGACATTTATAAATATTTTTACATACTTTATTCCATTAGCATATTTATCTACAGTACCAGCTAAAATTTTGTTAGGCAAATATAATAGGCCATATTTCTTTTTATGTATAGCGATTGTATTACTTGTAATAAATCTAATATTGTTCAATATGGTATGGAAAAAAGCACTGAGTAGATATAATTCAACAGGATCATAAGGTGGTGATTTAATGAAAAAATATATAATGTCAATGAAACTTAGTATAAAAGATAATAGTATGTTTAAAATGGATTATTTTTTAAGCTTTGTATCTATGCCAATCGAAATTTTGATTATATACTTATTTTGGAGAAATTCATTGCCAAAAAGTAATTCTATAGGTTATACATTGAATACATTAGTGATTTATTTTGTATTTTTTCAAACATTACAAATAGCTTATGTGTCAGCTATGTTTGTGGCATATGAATTATGGACAAAAATAAATGATGGAACTATAATAGTTTGGCTAATCAGACCTATTAGTTATCCTTTGTATGTATTTGCTAATAAGATGGCTATATTCTTGCCCAAATTTATAGTATCGCTTAGCGTTATAATATCAGTGTTGTTTTTTTTAGGATATAGAATAAAAACAGGAATATTGCTATTAGGGATATTAAGTGCTATCCTTGGATATATTATACTTTTTGGTATCCAATACGTTATAGGAAGTTTAACATACTATATGAAGAAGGTTATATCGTTTAGAGATGCAGTCATAAGCTCTTTATTTCTAATTGGAGGGTTTGTTTTGCCAGTTGATTTTATGCCTATTGCATTACAAAAAGTTGCGTATTTCACACCAATGCCATATATATACTATGTGCCATCTAAGATATTTTGTGGAGAGTCAAAAATGTCAGATATCTTATTTCAAATATTGATACAATTTGTTTGGGTGATGGCTTTATTAGCAGGTATAACTATACTATGGAGAGTTAGTACAAACAACATAGAGCAAGGTTCATAATGAGTGGAAATAAGAAAAAGATATAGGGATGTCTCATGGAACATCCCTATTTATATGCATAAAAATAATTGACATAAAACATGTCAAATGATATAATATAAAAATCGCAAAATATAAATAAAACTAACCAATTATATCATAACACATTTTGCGATAAATGTCAAGAAAAAAATAAAAGCATAAAGGAGAATGTGTATGGAAAAAAACAAAGCGAGTATGACTGCGAAAATTACAGCCTTTGGTAGGGCGTATCATTCACTAAAAGATGATAATCCAAAGATTTTCGATGATTCCCTAGCATACAAAATGATGACAGACGAAGAATACAAGGCAATATCATCTCATATGGCGAGAGCTATTAATTTTTTTAATCCCCAGTTGGCTAAAAAGTATAGTAGTGATGAAGCTTTAAAATGGGTTATACAAACACAGATAGCCCCTACACCTCTTGCAAGAAGTAGATTCGCAGAAGATATGTTGTTAGATGCATTAAAATTAGGAGTTACACAATACGTTATACTTGGTGCTGGATTTGATACATTTGCATTTAGAAAGACTAAATTATTGGAAAAGTTAAGGGTATTTGAAGTAGATCATAGCTCTACTCAAAAACTGAAACTAGAGAGACTAAAACAGTTAGGTTGGGATATTATAAATAATCATAAATTTGTATCTACTGATTTTACTAAAGATAATCTTACTGTGAGACTTTTAGATAATGGCTTTGATAAGACTAAGTTAACGTTTTTTAGTCTTTTAGGTGTGTCATATTATCTTACAGAAGATGAGATAAATAAAATTTTAAATTGTATAGCTAGTATTTCTCCAAAAGGGAGTATGGTAGTTTTTGACTATCCTGATAGTGGTATATTTAATAAAGATAATCCAGTAAAGCGTGTAAAAGATATGGTTGCCCTAGCATCAGGAGCAGGGGAACCAATGAAATCATGCTTTGAATATGATGAGTTAAAGGAACTTTTGGCTAAAGCTAATTTTAGTATTTACGAACATATTAATTCTTCACAGATAGAGAACAAATATTTTAGTAATAGAATTGATTTTTACCATGCATTTGAGAATATTAACTATGCAGTAGCAATGTTAAATTCATAAAACTAAGTTTTGATGTTTTGGGCGACTGATATTTAGTTTTAGACTGTAGAAAAAAACCCAATTTCTGCGTTGTAGTTAAAATTTCCATTGCTCACTTACCTCTAAGTAAGCTGTGCTACTCAATTTTAACACGCCTTGAAATTGAACTTTTACTAAAGTCTGTTATCTTGATGACTTTGTCATCAATCTAAGAGATGTTCTAATGAACATCCTTCAGACTGTAGAAAAAAACCCAATTTCTGCGTTGTAGTTAAAATTTCCGTTGCTCACTTACCTCTAAGTAAGCTGTGCTACTCAATTTTAACACGCCTTGAAATTGAACTTTTACTAAAGTCTGTTATCTTGATGACTTTGTCATCAATCTAAGATGTTCTAATGAACATCTTTTTTTTTCTAATAAACATTTACTGATTTGAAATTGAATAGCATTTTATTAGAATAGATATTATAATAATAGATATTATATAATTTTATTTTCGATTAAGTAACAGCTATAGAGGAGAGCTAGTAAATGTATCATAATAATAAAAATGAACTAAAGACTTATATGCAAAAATTTGATTGGGGTTATATAAAGTGGCTAAATAAACCTGAATACAATAACATAAATAAAATGATGGTAGGACATGTAACCTTTTTACCAAATAAAAAAGACCCAAGTCATACCCATTTGACAAGTGAACAAATACTTTATGTAATATCTGGTAGAGGCAAACATATAATAGACGATATTGAATATCCATTAGTAAGTGGTTCGGTTCACCATATAAAACATAATTCAGTCCATTATCTTGAAAATACATCAGATGTGCCATTAGAAATGATTATAGTCTATAATCCTATAAGAATAAAGTTGGATGAAGAATATGATAAAACCGAACTGTATAGTGATATAAAATACGATGAGATATATTCAAAAATTGATTATAATGCAATACAGAAAATACAAGATGATCTATCAAAGGCATTAAATATAGGAATAGTGATAGAAGATATTCGTGGAAATAAAATCACAGAGCCAAGCAATATTCCAAGATTTTGTAACTTGTATTTTGATAATAATAGAAAAAAGTGTATTAATGATCCTAAAATCATAAATAAACTAAATGATATCGTAATTGAGAAATGTTGTTATAATTTGGTAAAAATAAAAACGCCAATATATATAGATAATAGTCATTTTGGTAATATTCTATGTGGCCCTATTATACTAAACGATGAAAACAATGAGATAAAAAATAAATTAAAGCAATTTAAAAACAGTGATGAGCTTATCAAGGCTTATGAAGATATAATGATTATAACTAATGCAAGAATGTATGCAATAATAGATTCCATAAAATCAATAAATAAGTTCATAGTCCAAACTGGAATAAATCAAGTATTGCACGATGAATTCAAAGATAAGACAAATCAGATAATTAAGCAAACTCATGCAAAGTTAGAGCTTGAAAAAGCTTTAAAGAAAACACAAATGGAGCTAATAGAATCACAAATAAGTCCTCATTTTTTATTTAATACATTAAGTGTTATAGGGGAGTTAGCATATATGGATAGATCGAAAGAGGCTGCCAAAGTGACATTTGCATTATCTAACCTACTTAGAATAAGCTTATCAAAATCAAGAGAGTTAGTCTTCTTAAGTCAGGAAATTGATTATATAAAAGATTATATGTTAATACAAAATAAAAGATTTAAAAAAACTATAAAACTGTGTTTAGATATAGACGATAGACTACGTAATAGCACAATACCATTTATGACTATTCAAACTCTAGTAGAAAACTCAATAAAACATGGTTTTAAATATACAGATAAAGAATGGAAACTATGTGTGACGTGTAAATTGATAAATAACAAAATACGCATAGAGGTTTTAGATAATGGTTTAGGGCTAAACAATGAGACAATAGAAAATCAGGCGAAAACAAATACTGGGCTTGGTCTGAAAAATTTAAAAACCAGACTGAAATATTACTATGGTAATGATTATACTATAATTATAAATAATCTTAAAGAACATGGCATGAAAGTAATTATAACTATACCATATGATAATGAGGTGAAGAATGTTTAGATTGCTAATAGTAGATGATGAAATAATGACAAGTGAATATATAAAATACGTACTAGAGAATGAGGATATAAATGTTCATATAGAAAGCGTATATGACGGATTTATGGCATTAGAAAAACTGAAAAAGTTTACACCTGATATTATCATGCTTGATATACACATGCCGAATATGAATGGTATAGATACTGCTAATAAGATACTTAAATTGTATCCAAATCAAAAAATAGTGATATTATCTGCGTACAACGAGTTTGAATATGCTCAGAAAGCGATAAGATTGGGAGTAAAGGATTATTTACTTAAGCCTATACCGCCAAAAGAATTAATAAATTTCATAAAACGTAATTTAAAAAATAATGTAGAATATGAAAGATGTTTAAATCCAAACGAAAAACTGATTTTAAGTGCTCAAGAATATATAGAAAAAAACTATAATAGAAAATTGTATCTAAAAGAGGTAGCAGATTATATAGGGTTTAGTTCTTACCACTTTTCAAGATTGTTTAAAAAATATACCAAACAAAGCTTTACAGATTACGTCAATAAAATCAAAGTAGATAAAGCAATTAAGTTAATTAAAAACACAGATATGTCACTAAGGGAAATAGCAGAGAAAATTGGATATGAAGATATAAGTTATTTTACTGTTATATTTAAGAAATATGCTGGTGAAATCCCAAGTGTTTATAGAAAAAGAATAACAGATAAGGAAAACTGAGACAGTTACTATTTAAGTAATGTTTCAGTTTTTTTATTTGAGAATGCAGAAAAAGAAGTTCTAGTCAATATTTTAATAGTACTTAACAACATTTTAATACAATTTAGCATCATATTATATTGTTTTTATAACTTTACTATTATAAACTATTAAAAATCGACAAAAGGAGGGAGTACTATGAGAAGCGATGAACTGACTAAAGGGGCAAAGAGAGCTCCACATCGTTCACTACTATATGCTATGGGATATCTACCAGAAGATTTAGAAAAACCATTAATAGGAGTAGTTAATGCACACAATGAGATAATACCAGGACATTTTCATTTAAATGAGATAGCACAAGCAGTCAAATTAGGGATTAGTGCAGGAGGAGGAACGCCTATAGAGTTTCCAGTTATAGGAATATGTGACGGATTAGCGATGAATCACAGTGGAATGAATTATCCACTTTCAACAAGAGAATTAATAGCAGATAGCATTGAGGCTATGACAATGGGACATAAATTTGACGGATTAGTTCTTATAGGGAACTGCGATAAAATAGTACCCGGTATGTTAATGGGAGCAGCTAGACTAAATATTCCCTCAGTATATATAAGTGGTGGACCTATGTTAACGGGAAGTCATAAAGGGCAAACGGTAGATTTAATTAGTGGATCCTTTGAGGCAGTAGGAGCTTATGTAAGTGGAGAAATGAGTAAAGAAGAGCTTAAAAATATCGAGACGCGATCTTGTCCAACGTGTGGTAGCTGCGCAGGGCTTTTTACAGCAAACACAATGAATTCATTAGCGGAAGCTTTAGGGATAGCTTTACCAGGTAACGGAACAATACCTGCTCCGTTTGGGAGAAGAAAACAGTTAGCAAAAAGAGCTGGTTTGGCAATAATGGATTTAGTTAAAAATAATATTTTACCTAGAGATATAATGACCAAAGAAGCTTTTAAGAATGCTATAGCTTTAGATATGGCAATAGGCGGATCTTCAAACACCACATTACATCTACTAGCGATAGCTAATGAAGCGGAGTTAAATCTAACATTAGATGAATTTGATGAAATTAGTAGAAAAGTTCCAAATATAACAAAAATAAGTCCTGCAGGTGTACACAGTATGCATGATTTAGATAATGCTGGAGGTATATCAGCAGTACTAAAAGAGCTAACCAAAGGTGGATTTATGATAAAAGATACAATAACAGTTACGGGTAAAACGTTAGGAGAAAATATCAAAAATGCAGATATATTAGATAACTCTGTAATTAGAAGAATAGAAGATCCATATGCTAAAGAAGGAGGTATAGCTATATTAAAGGGTAATTTAGCTATAGATGGGGCTGTAGTAAAGCAATCGGCAGTAGCACCAGAAATGATGAAACACAGAGGACCGGCTAGAGTATTTGATTCAGAAGAATCTGCATATGATGCAATATTAAGCAAGCAAATAACTCATGGAGATGTTGTCGTAATAAGATACGAAGGGCCGAAAGGAGGACCTGGTATGAGAGAGATGTTAAGTCCAACGGCAGCAATAGCAGGAATGGGTTTAGATAAATCAGTTGCGCTTATAACAGATGGAAGGTTTTCAGGTGGAACTAGAGGGCCATGCATTGGACATATTTCACCAGAAGCAAGTGAAGGTGGATTAATAGCACTTATTAAAGAAGGAGATATAATTGAGATAGATATAAAAAATCGAAGTTTAAAAGTAGAGCTAACCCAAAATGAAATAGAAAATAGAAAAAAGGGATGGAAAAGACCACCGTGTAAAGCTAAAAAAGGAACTTATTTATATAGATATAGTAAAATGGTGACATCAGCGAGCACAGGAGCAGTTTTTTCTAACCTGTAAAGAAACCATGTGATAAATAGACTTTAATGCACATATATATTACCTGAGTGATGAAATTATAGATTATAGATTACTTTATGGTGAAAATAGTCAAAATAATTAATACGTTGAATCTAAAGTTATTGCTCAGGAAATAATATGTCACTAAATGGATATTTTAAAAAATGTGTAGATTGAAAATATCAGGATGTTTAAAAAATATAAAAAACCTAGATGAATTTACAAAATAAGCTATAATTAATTATGTTTGACAACTATATAATTAAGAAAAAAAAGGAATAATATAATCAAAATAAAACAAAAGAAAATAAATCGATTTAAAAAAATTAAATTTTTGCAACATTTAATCCGAAATCACACAATTTACACATATTTATCATGTAAAATATATTTAAATTGCTATTATTTGTAGATAGATAATAGAAATTTGAAACTTTAAGCAAAAGAACAAGTCCACACAATAAAAGAGAAGGGAGAATTATATGAGTAATCAAAGAGGTCAATGGGGCTCACGTATGGGTTTTATTATGGCAGCAATAGGGTCAGCAATAGGACTTGGGAACATTTGGAGATTCCCCTATGTAGCAGCTAGCAATGGCGGAGGAGCATTTTTAATACCATATTTATTTGCATTGTTTACTGCAGGTATTCCAATATTGATATTAGAATTTTCACTTGGACATAGGTTAAAGACATCTGCTCCAGGTATATTTGGAAGAATAAAGAGCAAGTTTGAAGTTATTGGTTGGTTTCAAACAATGATTTCTTTTGGAATAATAGTTTATTATGTTGCTATTATAGGTTGGTCGATGAATTATTTGGTATTTTCTTTAACTAGTGAATGGGGAACGCAGACTAAGGAATTCTTTTTTAATAATTTTTTAAATGTAAGTAAAGGCGCATTTCATTTCGAAGGACTTAATACTATTACCTTAATAACTTTAGTATTAGCATGGTTAATAAACTACGTAATTTTAAGAGGTGGAGTTAAGTCAGGAATTGAAAAAGCTAATAAAATATTTATGCCATTATTAATAGTATGTTTAATAATAATTACGGTTAGAGGAGTCACATTAGAAGGAGCATCGAAAGGGCTTGATTACTTTTTCAAACCTGATTTCACCAAACTTACAGATTTAAAAGTTTGGATAGCTGCTTATGGACAGATTTTTTATTCTCTTAGTATTTGTTTTGGGATTATGATGACATACTCTAGTTATTTACCAAAAGATACTGACATAGTAAACAATGCATTTATGACAGGACTTGGAAACTGCTCATTTAGTATTATTTCAGGTATAGCCGTATTTTCAGTATTAGGATATATGGCAACTCAAGCAGGAGTAGGAGTTGAAGAAGTCAGTGCCGGTGGTATTGGTTTAGCATTTATAGTGTTTCCTAAGGCGATTAATGCACTACCAGGATTCAATGGATTATTTGGAGCTATATTCTTCTCGTGTTTAATATTTGCAGGTTTAAGCTCGAGTATGTCTATAATGGAGGTTGTTGTATCAGGTACGGCAGATAAGTATAATATATCAAGAAAAAAGGTATTGAACATTGCAACCCTTATAGGTTTTGTTATATCCTTGCTGTTCGTTACAGGAGCAGGAATACATCTATTAGATATTGTTGATCATTTTATTAATACGTACGCTATAGCTGTAGCAGGACTGATAGAACTTATAGTAATAGCATGGTATATAAACTTAGAAAAAACACGCAACTATGTTAATAAGATATCAGATTTTAGCGTTGGTAGATGGTGGAATGTAACGCTGACTGTAGTGACTCCATTATTACTTTCAATAATGTTCCTATTTAATGCATATACAGATTTTACACAGGGATATGGAGATTACACAAGAGAAGAACTACTAGGTGTAGGTGGAGGAACATTATTATTGATAACTCTATTTTCAATCATATTTGCTAAAACAAAAGGTAGTGATGATTATCAAAATATGATTTCAAAAGGAGCTGATCTATAATGAGCACTAGTGCAATAATTTTTGGAGTAACTGCTATAAGTATACTTTGGGGTGGATTTATAGTTTGTCTTAGAATAGCAGTTAAAAATCAAAAATAGCAAATATACTGAGCAAATATATTTTAAGTATATTTGCTCAGACCGTAGACAAAAGCCCAATTTCTGCGTTGTTGTTAAAATTTCCGTTGCTCACTTACCTCTAAGTAAGCTGTGCTACTCAATTTTAACACGCCTTGAAATTGAACTTTTACTAAAGTCTGCTATCTTGATGACTTTGCCATCAATCTAAGCAAATATACTTTAAGTATATTTGCTTTTTTAATTTAACTTTTAGCAACAACAAAGAATTATTTTAAGTAAATTATATATATATATCAGAGATAAGAATAAATATTCACTAATAAAAAAAGGGATTTAGAAAAAATTGTTGAATTTACATAATGATGATTAATTTAGTAAATGGAAAATTGAATATTATTTACTTATATATTTATGAAAATGTAATTATATTTACTTGAGCAAAATATATATATAATAACAAATAAATTAATCAGCAAAGATTTCTAAACAGGAGGCTTGAAAATGTATTTCTTAGAAGATGTTATATTACCTCCAGGTGAAAAAATTAGAAGGATTAGGAGTTACTTAGGACTCAGACAATATGAAATCACAGGGGGAAAAATAACCAGAAATTTAATCAGTTATATTGAAAATGGAAAAACAAAACTAGTTAAAGATACAGCAGGCATTATAGTAGAAAGTATGAACTATTGGGCAAAAGTTAAAAATATTAAGTTAGATTTAGATGTAGATTATTTGATGAGAAATGAGGAGAAACAGGCAGAAGTTTTATTAGACCGATATATTAAAACTATAAAAAAAACAGATGATAGAGAATTTAATAATGTATGTAAGAAGATTAATAATATATTATTAGAATGGGATATTATAGAAAAAAAATCTGAGTACAATGAAACAGTTGGTGATTATTATTATCAAAAGAATGATTATGAAATCAGTAGAACATACTACATAAAATCACTAGAGGATACTATAAAGACTTCAAACTATAAAAAAACAGCTGTTTTATATCAAAAACTTGCAAGGTGTTCATTATGGACCAAAAACTATCATGAGGTTATAAATTTAAATAACCATATATTATTTATATTAGATAATAAAAAAATAGATGATAAAAACATAGAGAAAAGTGTTTATTTCAACAATGCTCTAGCTTATTATTATCTTGGTATATACGACGCTGCTATAGTATTAATAGAAAATCAAGAAAAAATGAATTTAAGTTATACTATTAGCCAAATGCTAGATTTAAAAATTTTAGAAGGAAGTTGCTATTTCAAGAAGCTAGATTATAAAAAGGCACAAAAAATATATGAAGATGTAATAACAATTGCTATTGAAAAAGAAGAATTAGGTTTTGTTGCATTAGCGTATATGAATATAAGCAATCTTCACTCAAAAATAGGAGAAAAAGAAAAAGCAGCAGATTACATTAATAAAAGTTTACAGATACGACTAGATACAGATTATGAATATATAGAGGAAATATATTTGTTGTTGGGTAAGACATATTACGAAATAAGAGATTATGAACTATCGGAGAAGAGTTTATTAAAAGCATTAGCAGAATCAAAAAGAAAAAGAAAGCTATCGTTAGTAATAGATATCTATAATGAATTATTGAATTGTTATTTATATAGTCAGAATAATAAAAGTATAAATGAATTACTGAATGATATACAGACAATTATAAAAACAGAAGATAAAAAAGACAATCAAAATAGAGTAAAAGATATATTGCTAAAGGCTAGCCATTACTATATTACAAAAGACAAGGATAAAGCTGTAGAAATATTAGAAAGTAGTCTAGCTTTAATGAATTTAAAATAGAATAATGGCATATTGACGATTGCTAAAGCGGGAAATGACACAAATGTTAAAAGAATTTAATATAATAATTATAGCAATCGTCTTATTTTATTAAAAAAGGAGGTAGGAACATGAAACTTAAAAAAATTATAGCATTAGTTACATCGATAGTTGTATTGAGTTCGGCCACTAGTGTAATTATTAATGATGGAGATCACGAACCAATAGTCCCTCATCCTTGGGTAATAAGTCATAAATAAAAAAAATACATGTAAACTAAAAAAAATAATCAATGATATTTACACAGCATCATATACAGTATTTTGCAGTACATTTATTAAGTTAAGAAATTGGAAGTGAACTAGTGGATGGAGTAGGAAAAATAGCAAAGATGACTGAGTTAAATATTCAGAATATTTTAAATATAACAAAAATTATCAATAACAAAAGTATAGTTACCCCTATATTAAACTAATTTAGTATATTATTATTTTATCACGTGGAGCATCTTTATAGATGCTCATTTTTTTACCATTTACAACAATAATATTACAAAATATCCATAAAATAGTTGACAACTAAAAACATAAGTTATACACTAATAGTAAATAAAATAAAATATAACACTTACTAAATGTAAAGGTTTTTACTTATTTATATTTACATAGCTTATTAAATCTAGGAAAGAGGTGATTAAAATGTTTTTATAGCCATGCAATATAAGTTATGTTTTAATACAAATAATAAAAAATAGGAGGAAACATATGTTTAGTAGAAGAAGAATTTTATCATTAGTAATGTGTGTTTTGGTGGTTTTATCACTTAGCTCTTTAGGTATGGCGAAAGAGAAATTTGAACCAGAAACAAAACTTATGGGTGATTTATGTAATATCATGGAAGAAGCAAAGACAGATGAACTGATACCAGTTATCGTAATATATAAGGACAATGAAATGACAGCTTCTAGTAATGAAATAGTAGAATTAAAATCAAATTCAAATGTTAAGCATGTATATCAAAATATTCCAGGTGTAGCACTTAGTTTAACTAAGGAACAAATTAAAGAACTAGAAAACTCAGATATGATTAAACACATAGAGTTTGACCAAGAAGTACAAATGTGTTTAGATAAGGCTAACTATTGGTTTGGAACAGAAAAAGCAAGAACTGATTTTGGTCTTGACGGAAACAGAGATGGTAGTAGCTCGTATTCAAAAGACGATGTAGTTATAGCTGTTATAGATACAGGTATTGACGGAAATCATGTTGATTTAGATAACGGTAAGATAATTGGTTGGAAAGACTATATTTCAAATAAGACAACTCCATACGATGATCAAGGTCATGGAACTCATTGTGCTAGTATCGCTGCAGGTGATGGCGATGGTAATGCAAACTATAAAGGTGTAGCTCCAGGAGCTGCTCTAGTTGGTGTTAAAGTTCTTAATAGTTGGGGTTCAGGTAGTATGAGTGATGTTACAGCTGCAATAGATTGGTGCTCAACTAACAAAGATGTATATGGAATAGATATTATTAGTATGAGTCTTGGTACAAGAGGAAGCTCTGATGGACAAGATGCGGCATCATTAGCAGTAAACAACGCAGTAGCTAATGGAATAACTGTTGCTGTAGCAGCAGGAAACTCAGGTCCTTACAAAAAGTCTATTGGTTCACCAGGTGCAGCAGAAGATGCTATAACTGTTGGAAATATGATAGATGTTGGAGAAAAAGGATTTGGACTTATTTATCATTCTAGTAGAGGACCAACAAAAGATGGTAGAATAAAACCAGATATAACTGCTCCAGGAACAAATATATATGCAGCAAAAAGTAATAGTACTAATGGCTATACAAACAAAACTGGTACAAGTATGTCGACTCCATTTATAGCAGGTACAGCAGCGTTAATGTTAGATGCAAATCCAAGCTTATCACCAAGTCAAATTAAAAATACTATGGGAAATACAGCTATTGATTGGGGAGTGTCAGGTAAAGATGTTGATTACGGACATGGTAGACTAGATGCATATGAAGCAATTAAGAGTGCAGGTTCATTAACAGGAACAAATATAGATACTCCAGATCATTATCACAAAGCAGAAGATTTAGCAGCAGTTGGTAGTGAAGATATATGGACTTTCAATGTTACTTCAACTTCTAACCCAATAGCTATAACAATGATAATTCCTGATTATGTATCATATCAGAATCCTGATTTTGATATAACACTAATTGGACCAAATGGTAGTCAGGTAGCATCACACAATTCATATAATAGACAAAGAACAATATTGTATTATCCAGTAAGCGCTGGTACAGGTAATTATAAGTTAAAAATTAAATCTGCAAAAGGAACAGGTAACTATTTCTTTGATTTAAGTTGCGATGGAGGAACGTTAACACTTACGCAAGATCAATAAAAAAATACTATATTTTATCAAAATCAGGCTATTTTAGCCTGATTTTGCTTTGTAAATATTTGACAAAATAATTATTTTAATGTATTATAGTATAAAAGCACTTCCTTATATTTGATTTTAATCCATAAAAATCTAAAAGTGTACATATTTAAAAGAAAGAGGTGAGTTGATGAGTTGATTTTTATGGTGGTTGCATATAAAACAAATAAAATGGATGAAAGTAAAATAATAAGGAGTGATATTAGTGTATTTAAAAAACAAGAAGTTATCAATTTTTTTAGTGTGTGTTTTAATTTTTTCGGCAATGAGTTCATATGTTGTAGCTAGTGGAATAAAGATTGAAGAAAACAATAATAAAGTAACTGAGGATTTAGTAAATATAATGACTAAAGCAGAAAATGAAGAGTTAATACCTGTGATCATAGTATATAAAGAAAATAGATTTGTAGAATCAAATAAAGAAGTAATGATGCTTAAAGATAACAAAAAGATCAAATATCAATATAAAAATATTCCTGCAGTAGCGTTGAGTTTAAGTAAAGATGAAATAGAAGAGTTAAAAAAATCTGGATCAATAGAGAATATAGAATATGATACAGAAGTTCATATGTGTATGGATACAGCAAGAGATTGGTTTGGAACAGAAAAAGCAAGAACTGATTTTGGCTTAGATGGAAATAGAGATGGAAAAGACTCGTATTCAAAGGATGATGTAGTAATTGCAGTAATAGATACAGGTATAGACGGTAAGCATGTAGACTTGGATGGAGGAAAAGTAATTGGGTGGAAAGATTTTGTAGCTAACAAGACTACACCATATGATGATCAAGGACATGGAACTCATTGTGCAGGGATTGCAGCTGGTGAAGGGGATGGAAATGCAAACTATAGAGGAGTAGCTCCAGGAGCAGCATTGGTTGGGCTTAAAGTTCTTAACAAATATGGCGGAGGAAGCATGAGTGATGTAACTGCAGCCGTTGACTGGTGTATAACAAATAAGGATGTATATGGGATAGATATAATCAGTATGAGCTTAGGAACATGGGGAAGCTCAAATGGAAATGATTCGGCTTCTTTAGCTGTAAATAAAGCAGTAAAAAATGGGATAAATGTAGTAGTTGCAGCTGGTAATGCAGGTCCAAAGAAATATACTATTGGATCACCAGGAGCAGCTTCAGATTGTATAACAGTAGGTAATATGATAGATGTAGGAGAAAAAGGTTATGGATTGTATTATGATTCAAGTAGAGGACCAACAGCTGATGATAGAATTAAGCCAGATATAGTAGCACCAGGAAGATTAATAACAGCAGCTAAGACGAATTCAGTTAATGGATATGCAACTATGACAGGGACAAGCATGGCTACACCATTTGTTTCAGGAACAATAGCATTGATGTTAGATGCTAATCCAAAACTAACATCAGCAGGGGTTAAAGAGATACTATACAATACAGCAATAGATTGGGGCAAACCAGGTAAAGATATAGAATATGGGCATGGAAGATTAGATGGATATGAAGCTATAAAATCAGCAGGTAATCTAACAGGCACTAATATAGAAATGCCAGATCATATGTATAAATTAGAAGATATAAACAGTGGAAAAGAAGATATATACCAATTTAAAGTAAATAGCACAAAATACCCAATAGCAGTAACTTTGATAATAAGTAATTGGACTAATAGTTCAAAAGATTTTGATATAGTATTACTAGATCCAAATGGAAAAGAGGTAGCATCTCATAATAGTAGTATAAGGCAGAGAACGTTACTATACAACCCTACAATTACAGGGGATTATATATTAAAAGTAAAAGCAAGCTCGGGAAGTGGTGAATATATTTTTGATTTAAGTTGTGACGGAGAGAATCTTACATTAACTCAAGATCAATAGTATTGTAAAAATAAGAGGTCTAGATGTTAGGCCTCTTTTTTATTGGAAATATAAAATAATAATATTAAAATATTACAAAAAATTAAAATAATGGTTGACAACTTGTCCGGATTAATATATATTAAAAGTAAATAAGATACAACAATACATTTACTAAACACATAACTAAATAAACTAAATCATTTACATATGGATAATAATTTGAAAGAGGTGATACCGATGTATCTATAATAGAAGATTATAGATATCAATTTTTTACCTTAGATAAGCCATAGAGATAGTTAATAAATTATAAAATATGTGATGAGGAGGAGAAATATGTTTAATAAGAGATTTTTATCAATAGTTATGTGTGTTTTAGTTATTTTTGCTCTTAGTTCATTGGGATTAGCTAACAATGAGCAGGAAAGAGAAGTAGTTAAACTTTATGACGAAAATGGAGATAAATTGACAGAAAATCTAGCTAGTGCTATGGAAGAGGCTGGTGCAGATGATTTAATTCCTGTAATAGTTGTATACAAAGAAGATCAAATGAATGTATTAGACAGTAATAGTGAAGTTGCTAAATTAAAGGCAGACCCTAAGGTTAAGTATGATTTTGAAAACATACCTGCAGTAGCACTTGAATTAAGCAAAGCGGAAATAGAAGAACTTAAAGAATCAAATATGATTGAGGGTATAGAGTATGATGCAGAAGTAAAAACTTGCATGGATAAAGCAAATTATTGGTTTGGAACAGAGAAAGCAAGAACTGATTTTGGCGTTGATGGAAATATGGATGGAAGTAGTAGCTACTCAAAAGATGATGTTGTAGTAGCAGTTATAGATACAGGTATAGATGGTAACCATGTTGATTTAGATGGTGGAAAAATAATTGGTTGGAAAGACTTTGTAAACAATCAAACGTCGCCATATGATGATCAAGGGCATGGAACTCATTGTGCAGGTATAGCAACAGGTGAAGGAGATGGGAATTCAAACTATAAAGGTGTTGCTCCAGGGGCAGCATTAGTAGGAGTTAAAGTTCTTGATAAAAATGGATCTGGTAGTATGAGTGATGTAACAGCAGGTATAGACTGGTGCATAACAAACAAAGATGTTTATGGTATCAATATTATCAGCTTGAGCCTTGGCTCATCAGGAAGTTCTAATGGTCAAGATGCATCTTCACTAGCATGCAATAAAGCAATGGATAAAGGTATAGCAGTAGTTGTAGCGGCAGGTAATTCAGGACCTAAGAGCAAAACAGTAGGTTCTCCAGCAGCAGCAAGTAAAGTTATAACCGTAGGTAATATGATAGATGTTGGGGAGAAAGGATTTGCATTGATATATCATTCAAGTAGAGGACCAACAGCTGATAATAGATTAAAGCCAGATGTTGCAGCTCCTGGAACAAATATAAATGCACCTAAAGCAAATTCAACTAATGGTTATGTAAGTTATACAGGAACAAGTATGGCTACTCCATTTACAGCAGGAACAATAGCATTAATGATTGATGCTAATACCAATTTAACAACAACTCAAATCAAAGATATTGTAACTTCAACAGCTATAGACTGGGGTAAATCTGGACATGATAACGAATACGGTCATGGAAGATTAGATGGATTTGAAGCTATAAAACAAGCAGGTAATTTTTCAGGTACTAATCTAGCTACACCAGATCATATGCATAAAGCAGAAGATTTAGCTGGTACTGGTAAAACAGACGTTTATGAATTTACAGTTAACGGAACAAATTATCCTATAGCAATAACATTAATTATACCTGATTGGACAGGTTGGTGGTACTGGGGATCTCCTGATTTTGATATTAGTTTAATAGATCCAAGTGGCTCAGTAGTAGCTTCTCAAAATAATGCTACTAGACAAAGAACCATACAATATATACCAACTACTACAGGAACTTACAAAATAAAAGTAACCAGCGCTAAGGATAAAGGTGATTATTACTTTGATTTAAGTTGCAATGGTAGTAACTTAACAATTACTCAAGATCAATAGAAGTTTAAATACACCTAATAGCTTCTTATTTAAAATGGCTAAGCTCAAAGAAAGAGCTTAGCCATTTTTTTATGGGACAATAGGCTCATATTTTATATTAGGATTGCAAAAGAAATGTATTAAACCCAGTTATTAACGGTCAAAGAAAAATTAAAATATATTTAAGAAAGTTAAGTAGATCCATGATGTAATATACTAGCTTGAAATTATCAAACATATATTATAAACTATTACTATGGTATTGGAATATTAATGCAAAAAAGGAGACTTAATTTATGAAAAATTCTTATAATTATGTTTTGCTAGGGATATGTTCATTAATTTTTGTAGCTATAGTAACTATGGGGACATATATTTATCTAGAAAGTAAAGATAAAGAAAAAAACCATGAAGCAAACGCAACTAGCATTGATGAAGGAAATCTAAATATTGAGCAAAAAGAAAAGGCTGAAAGAGCTGATAGCAAGGAACCTCAAACACAAAATAATGAGAGTGTTTATGATAGTATGTACAAATTATCAGACGAAGAGATAGAAAGTACTATACTACTTGCGAAAGTTAATGATTACGAGAAAAGATTTTTAATTAACAATATCCAAAAAGGAGAAACATCAGTTACAAAAGCATATTTACAAACGCCGCAGTATAAAATTATGGAGTATTCTAATACTCTATATTTTTGTGAAAAGCCTGTGAATTTAAATATAATTAAAGAAGAAAAAGGGGTATTATATCCTAAGGATATTATTTCCATAAAGATTGGTTTTGAAAATAATAGTGCAGATTCATACAATGTAGAATTGTTTCAAAATAACAAAAAGATGCAAGACAAAGGACTTTTATTTCAATTCAATAAAGAATATAGTATAGTGGTATATAATCCATTATTGTTAGACTTAAAGCAACAGGGCGAAATAATTATAACTAATAAGTTTGATAATAACAAAAAGGCAAAAATACTTGTAAACTTTAGCGATTATAGCATAAATAATATGATTGCTTTCAAATAAATAATCTATTTAATATTAGAATACTTTGGTAGATAAGGAGTGTCTCAAGACGGGATAGTCCTTTTATTATATTCTTATACAAGTTATAAAATAGTCTTGAAATTGACGTCGCGTAAAACTATATAATAGATATATAATAAAAAAGGATGTGATTATATGGTGCACTTTAACATTGTAGAAAAAAATGATGTCGAAATACTAAGGAATATTTCAATAAAAGCTTTTGATGATGATTTAAAGAAATATGGACAATTACCACCTGGAATAAATTCTATAAAGTGGCATACGTCTAAACTCCATAGTGGTTTGTATTATAAAATAATGATTGATGATATCATAGTTGGTGGCATAAATTTATATGATTTAAAAAATGGACATTTTAGATTAGGTGCAATTTTTATTTCTCCAGAGTATCAAAATCAAGGAATAGGAACTAAAGCAATAGAATTTATAGAAAAAAAATATAACAAGATAAAAAAATGGACTTTAGATACACCTTATTTAAACATAGCTAATCATAGATTTTATGAAAGACATGGTTATAAAAGAATATGGAAAATAAAACCATCAAAAAATGACGATTTTTACCTATATCTATACGAGAAAGAGATAAGTAGTCAAGTGTAATAAGAAATACAACAAAGAGGTGTAATTTTCGAAAATTACACCTCTAGTTTTATTAGTTAAATTATAATTTCTCACGAACTAAAGGCATGCTCATACACCTTGGCCCACCGCGACCTCTTGATAGCTCTGAACTAGGCATGACATGTATATTTACTCCATGCTCTTGTAATAGTTTATTAGTGACGTGATTTCTAGAATAAACTATTACTTCACCTGGAGCTATAGCTAATGTGTTTGAACCATCATTCCATTGCTCTCTAGCAGAGTCAATAGGGTCACCACCAGCACATCTAATTAGAGTAACACTATCAAGTTCTAAGTATTTTTTAAGAACATCTTCCAAAGCAAGTTGTTCCTTAACAATTTTGAGTCCTCCATCACAATTGTTGTCTTTTGTTATAGAAAATACAGTAAGAGGACCTTCTATAGCTGGATGAATAGTAAATTTATCATAGTCAACCATTGTGAATACAGTATCTAAATGCATGAAAGCTCGTGTTTTTGGTATGTCAAATGCTAGCACAGTTTCAAAGCTTTCATCACTATATAAAATTGACGAAGCAAATTTTTCTATAGCACCGGCATCAGTTCTTTCTGATATTCCTATAGCAAGTACCTTGTCACTTAAAACTAATTCATCTCCACCTTCAAGAGATAATTTTTCTGTTCTATTATACCAAAGTGGGATATTACTATTTTTAAAAGCGGGATGGTATTCAAAAATGTATTTGGCAAATATAGTTTCTCTATTTCTTGTTGTAGTTCTCATTTGATTTAGAGTAATTCCACGGCCAATAGATGCAAAAGGATCTCTAGTGAAATATAGATTAGGCATTGGATCAAGCACAAAAGGATAATCCGAGGATGTCATTTCTTCCAATGAAATAGCTGTGTATTTTTTTAAATCAGTAACTCGTATACCAGCCATCAGTACATCTACTAAATCTCTGTCTTTAAACTGAGAAAAATATTCTAGCAAACATTTTTTTAATCCTTTACCTCTAACATTGCCTTCTAAAAGGAACTGGTCTAAGAACATATCTTTAACATCACTATTTTTTATTGATTCTGCTACAAGATTTTCTAAATACAATACCTCAGCACCATTTTCTCTTAGAATATTAGCAAAAGCGTCATGTTCCTTTCGAGCTACCTCTAAATAAGGTATATCATCAAATAATAATCTTTCCATTAAACTAGGAGTAAGGTTTTCGATTTCTCTACCAGGCCTATGAAGTAAAATGGTTTTTAGTTTTCCTATTTCAGAGTACACATGTAATTCTCTGTTTTTACAGGTCAATTAATTTTCCCCCTTATGGTGAATTTTTTATCATATAACATTATAAATATGCGTTCAATCTAAATCAAAATTTAAATAATCTATTATTTTAATTAAGACAAATATTTCAGATAGATTATAAATCAAATTGAGATAATTTGTCAAGAAAGAATTATGCATAAAAATGAATTATAAGAATAATTATAATACAATGTTATTTTTTATGAATTTGTCAAACCTATAGTGAGTAATAAAACCAAAGCTATCCTGTTTTTAAAAGGCGATATAATTAATATTTATTAATTAAAAATATAATAAATTGTTTTAATAAATATAAAATTAAAACAAAAAATGCTCATATATTACTTATTATCTTAGTTATGAGTTTTTAATTTTTAGTCAGTGAATATATACTTTAATTATGCAAAAGATATTATAAAAGATAACATTATGATAATATGAGAAAATATATTGCTTGTATATAAATTAGTATTAAGATATTATATAGTAGTGTCTAATAATTGATAATAGATAATAATAAACAATAGAAAGGAAAAATGTATGAAAACAACCAAATTTGAGGAATTACCCATATCCGAAAAATTACTTAAAGGAATTAAAGATATGGGGTTTGAAGAAGCTACCCCAATTCAAACAAAATCTATACCATATATATTAGAAGGTAGAGATGTAACCGGGCAAGCACAAACTGGTACAGGAAAGACAGCAGCGTTTGGAATTCCAATACTAGAGAAAATAAATACAAAAGATAAAAGTATACAGTGTATGGTGATATGTCCTACAAGAGAGCTAGTAATACAAGTAGCAGATGAAATCAGGAAAATGGCAAAATATCTACATGATATAAAAATATTGCCAATATATGGAGGACAACCGATACAAAGACAGATAAATGCTCTAAAAAAGAGGCCACAGATAATAATAGGTACTCCTGGTAGAGTTCAAGATCATATGAGAAGAAGAACTCTTAAAGTTGGAAACTTACAAATGATAGTACTTGACGAAGCTGATGAAATGCTAAACATGGGATTTAGAGAAGATATTGAAAATATATTAGAAGATACTCCAGAAAACAGACAAACAGTTCTTTTCTCAGCAACATTACCAAAGAGCATACTCCAAATAGCAAAAGAATATCAAGAAAATCCCCAAACTGTGAAAGTAGTGCATAAGAAACTCACAGTTCCAAGTATAGAGCAGTATTATTTCGAAGTTAAAAAGAGTAAAAAGTTAGAAATGTTAACGCGATTAATAGATATAAATAATCCAAAACTAGCATTAGTATTTTGTAATACAAAGATGAGAGTAGATGAAGTATCAGATCAATTACAAAGTAGAGGATATTTTTCTGATAAATTACATGGAGATATGAAGCAAAGACAAAGAGATAGAGTAATGGGTTTATTTAGAAAAGGTGATATAGAGATATTAGTAGCAACAGATGTAGCGGCTAGAGGAATAGATGTAGACGATGTTGAGATGGTGTTTAACTTTGATGTACCTCAAGATGAAGAATACTATGTTCATAGAATAGGAAGAACAGGGAGAGCTGGTAGACAAGGAGTAGCTTATACATTTGTTTCGGGTAAAGAAGTTTACAAGCTTAGAGATATACAAAAATATACTAAAACAAAGATAAAAAGACAATCACCACCATCAATTGGTGATGTAGAAGAAGCAAAAGCAAATGTTATACTAAAGCAAGTTAAAGAGGTTATTGAGAATGAAAGTATAACAAGAGAAATAAATTTCATAGAGAAGCTTTTAGTAGATGAGTACAATACTATTGATGTCGCAGCAGCATTATACAAGATTATTGTTTCTAAAAATAGAAAAGAAAATATTGAAGAAGAGTGCGATTTTGGGGATACTGGAGCTGAGCCTGGCATGGTTAGATTGTTTATTAATATAGGTAAAAAACATAAAATCAGACCAAAAGATATAGTAGGAGCAATAGCAGGAGAGTCAGGGTTAGCTGGAGGCTTAGTTGGCGCAATTAACATATATGATAAATTTACATTTGTAGAGGTTCCTAAAGAACATGCAAATAAAGTATTACAAGCTATGAAAGACAATAGGATCAAAGGAAAGACAATTAATATAGAGCCTGCTAATAAAAAATAGAAATTGGGGATGTCGAATAAGACATCCTTAAATATTTTTCTTGAAAGAAATAAAATACCATAATATAATTATAACAAAGAAATAAAATTTCATATTAGGAGGAACTATAATGAATAAATCAAGATTTTCAAGGCATTTAGCAATTTTGTTATCATTATTTATACTGTTGACTAGTTCTACAGGATTTTGCTTAAGTAATGATAATGCTACAAGTAGTGTATCAACACAGAAAACGTTTGCATCACAATTTTCACAAAGATTTCCAGAAGAAGATCCAACAAGTAGAACATTAGCAAGAAGCAGAAGAGTATTTAAAGGCTACAAAGGACAGGGAAATATGATTATTGAGAGCTATGGAGCAACAAGTGTGAAGATATATGTTAATGGAAATAAAATATCAGTTCCAGCTGAGAAACTAAAAAATAAAAAACCTATAGAGATAGATATTAGTAAATACACTAGAAATGGTGATAATACGTTGAAGGTATTGTCTGTTAAACCTGAAGGAACATATTTAAATGTAAGTATAGAGTATCCAACATTGTCATATGGAAAGCCAGAGGATGTTGGCTTTAATACAGATATACTAAGAGATATTGATAAGTACATAAACAATGAAATAAAAGAAGGATTTCCATCAGCAGTATTACTTGTAATGAAAGATGGAAAAATAATCAAAAACACTGCTTATGGATACAAGAAGAAATACGATCAAGGAACAATTATAGACGCTCCAGAAAAGACAACTATAGATACAATATATGATTTAGCTTCAAATACAAAAATGTACGCTACAAACATAGCTTTGTACAAGCTAGTTAGTGAAGGCAAAATTGATTTACAAGAATATGTTCACACTTATATACCTGATTTTAAACAAAATGGCAAGGATAAAATCAAAGTATTAAACCTTTTGACCCATACATCAGGGTTCGCACCTAGTGTTAAATTCTACAAGAAAGACAATGATTTAGGTGAAGAGTTCTATTCGCAAGATAAAGAAAAAACATGTAAATTAATGTGTGAATTGCCACTAATAAATGAAGTAGGAAAAGTAACGAAGTATAGTGATTTAGATTTTATGGTATTAGGGTATATTATAGAAGAAGTAACAGGTCAGCCTTTAGATATATACGTAGAAGAAAATATATATAGTAAATTAGGGTTAAAGAATACAATGTTTAATCCAACTAAAAAGGGGCTACAGGAAAAACAATTCGCAGCAACAGAAATATTTGGCAATACTAGAGCAGGAAGTGTAGATTTTGAGAATATTAGAAAACATACACTTCAAGGAGAAGTTCATGACGAGAAAGCTTATTATAGTATGGATGGGGTATCAGGTCATGCAGGCTTATTTTCTACTACAAAAGATTTGGCAGTATTATGTCAATTAATATTGAACAAAGGTGGATACGGAGATGTTAAGATATTTGATGCAAATGTAGGCGATCAATTTGCTAAACCGTCATACAATAGTAACGTATATGGCGTAGGATGGAATAGAGCTGCAAATATGAATAGAATATGGATGTTTGGACCATATGCTAGTAATTTAGCAATAGGACATACAGGCTGGACAGGGACATTGACAGTAATTGACCCTAGACATGATTTAGCTATAGTATTACTTACAAATAAGAAACATTCACAAATAGAAGATGGGAAATTCTTAGGTGATGGATTTCAAACCGGCAAATATGGAAGCATAGTATCAATGATATATGAAGCATTGCTAGAAAATAGCAAATAATAAAAAAGGGATGCTGTAAATTACATAGCATCCCTTTTTAAAAACTATTTAGGCCAAGTAAAAAAGCCTCTTACATAAACATGGTCCTCTGGCATACCGCCACCACAAGCACAGTTGCATTTACATGCTAATAAAGATGAGTTGATTTTTTTTTGCTTAAGTAATTTTTTCATTCATATTCTCCTTTCATTTTATTATATAACTTAGATACTGACAATCCGAAATTTGTTCCCAAATTAAGTGAATTTTAAATTGTGCTAAAAAGCTTGGCTGAAGCTATTATGATAAGTGGAGTTGTATTATGTTATGTATCTAATCCAATTACAGAATAACAATATATAAATAAATACCTATGAAGTATTAATTATTTTACAAAAACTTTCATTAAGATTTATTGACAAATGAGTCTATTTATATACGATGTTATGATAATATGATATTATATGTAAATGAGGTGATTAAACTGAAAGTATTGGTTGATGCAGATGCATGTCCCGTAAAAAAAGAAATAGTTAATATAGCAAAAAATTTTCACATAAAAGTGATAATGTATATAGACACTAGCCATGTTTTAAACGATGGCTACAGCGAAGTAATTACAGTAGGGAAGGGTAAAGATGCAGTAGATATAGTATTAGTAAACAATATAGAAAAAGGAGACATAGTAGTAACAGGAGATTATGGAGTAGGGGCTATGGCGCTGTCCAAAGAAGCTTTTGCTATAGATCAAAATGGCAGAGTTTATACCACTGAAAATATAGACAGACTGTTATTTGAAAGACATATTGCTTTAGAAAGCAGAAAAAACAAACAAAAATTTAAAAAACATAAAAAAAGACAAAAAGAAAACAACGAGAAGTTTAAAGAAGAATTTAAAAGAATATGTCAAGAAAACATAAATAAAAGAATATAACTTAAAAAAGGAGTTAATTATGAAATCAAAAAAACTCATTATTGGCTTAGCGATAGTATTTATATGCGCTTTTTTATACTTTGAGAATAATTATATAGTAGTCACAAAGCAAATAATAGCCAGTAAAAAGTTACCCAAATCATTTGATGGATTCAAGATTGTGCAAGTGTCAGATTTGCACAGTAAGGTGTTTGGTAAAGATAATAAAACCTTAACAAAAAAAATTAGAGAAGAAAAACCAGATATAGTAGTAATAACAGGAGACTTTATTGATAGAAGAAGATATGATGAAGAAAAAAGTATGACGCTCATAAGAGGACTTAATAACGAATTTCCTATTTACTATGTAACAGGTAATCATGAAGGATGGTCAGGGAAATTTACTTCATTAGAAAAAAAGCTACTAGATAGTGGGGTTATAGTCATGAGAAATACTTCGCACAAAATAAGCAGAGGTAGTGATAGCATAACCATTGCAGGGATAGATGACCCAGCATTTGAAGCCAAACAACACGAACAAGAGGAAAAACTAAAGGATATAACTAGCAGAAGAATAAAAGAAGCTATAAAAAAAGACGATAAAAATTTTAAGGTTCTATTAACTCATAGACCTGAGAATTTTGATATATACTCAAAAAACAATATTGATTTAAGTTTAGCTGGACATGCACACGGTGGGCAAGTGAGGTTACCATTTGTAGGAGGTTTACTTGCACCTAATCAGGGATGGTTTCCAAAGCTTACACAAGGGGTGCATACAATGGGGGATTCTCATTTGATAGTATCAAGAGGATTAGGAAATAGTATCGTGCCTCTAAGGATATTTAACAGACCAGAATTGGTTGTAGTTTCACTTAAAGCAAAATAAAACAATAGTATCAAGGAGAATTATTATGTACAAATCTAACATTAGAACTATAGAATTGATTTTAATATCATTATTAGGAGCAATAAAATTAACTATATTTTATAGGTTAATAGGCTACAGTTCAAATATAGCATCTGTAGTAGCTGGAGTACTATTTATAATAGCAGTATTTATGTTATTAGATTTATTGAAAGAGAAGTTAAGAGATTCCATATTCTTTATATTTTATATACTATTTTCAGTATTAGCATTTGCAGATGTAGTATTTTTTAATTATTTTAATCAGCTTACATCTATAGTAGTTGTAGCACAAACAAGTCAGCTAGGAGCAGTAACTGATTGTATAAAATATCTACTTAAGATTAAGTATTTTGTATTACTTTTAGACATACCAGTTATATTGATATATTTGATAATGAAGTACAAAAACAGAGCCAAAGAAAGTTATATTTATAGAGGGCTAAAAAAAGCGAAATTACCTGCATTAATTGCATGTTTAATGTGGATATCATTTTTAGTAATTGTTGATAAGTCAAGTGAAAATATCAGTTTTAGAAAACAAGAATTTTTCACTTATCATGCAAATGACTTGTTTGTAAATATTATATCTGACAGCAATAATATAGAAAATGAACAAGAAATGATTTATGCTTTATCTATGCTAAAGAAAAATGACAATGATGATAAATATAATGGGATAGCATTAGGCAAGAATTTAATAGTGATACAAGTAGAGAGCTTACAAAATTTTGTAATAGGAAGAGAGTACAATAATCAAGAGTTAACTCCAAACCTCAATAGATTATTATCAAAAGATAGCTTTTATTTTGATAGATACTATCAGTTATTAGGCAGAGGAAATACATCTGATGCAGAATTTACAACACATAATTCATTATATCCTGCAATGGATGGACAAACATACACTAAATATCAGGATAATGAATACTATGGATTGCCGTGGTTATTAAGGGATATTGGATATAGCACTACAGCTATGCATGGATATAAGGGGGACTTTTGGAATAGAAAAAATGCTTATCCAAAACAAGGTTTTCAGAAATTCTATGATAGCGATGATTATACAACTACCAAACCTATAGGGTTTGGAGTAAATGATAAGGAGTTTTTTGGTCAATCTATAGACTATATTAAGCAATTAAAAGACCCATACTATGCATTTTTAGTGACATTAACGAGTCATACACCGTATGAAATGCCAGAAGATACTATAGATATAACTCTAAAAGAAGAAGATGAAGGAACTCTATTTGGTAAATATCTTCAATCAATAAACTATGTAGATAAAGCTATAGGTGAGTTTATACAAAATCTAAAAGATGAAGGGCTTTATGAGGATACTGTTATAGCAATATATGGAGATCATTATGGACTATCATTACTTGATGAGACAAATAAAGAAAAGCTTACCAAATATTTAGGCAAAGAATACAAATTTGACGAAATGATGAGAATACCATTAATAATACACGTACCCAATTCAGGAATTAATGAAAAAATAACTACAGTAGGTAGTGAACTAGACTTTTACCCTACGATATTAAATTTATTTGGGTTAGAAAATAAAAAAGGTTTGATGCTAGGACAAGATTTAGTAAACGCTAAAAGTGGATTTGTAGCTCAACAAACATATATGTTGAAGGGATCATTCATAAAAGACGGTATGGTATTTAATATGTCAAGAGATGGAATCTATAAGCATAGCAAAGCTTGGAATTATGATGATAATAGCGATTTAGATATTAACACTTGTAGAGGTTATTATAAAAAAGCAATAAAAGATATAAACCTATCTAATTATATATTAAAAAATGATCTAGCAAGAACAAAACAAGAAACAGGCAATCGCAAATTAAGCAACTTAAAAGATAATCCAAATCTCATAGCACATGCTGGGGGAAGCTTAAAAGGACAGTCTTACACTAACTGTTTAGAGGCATTGAACAATAGTTACAAAAACAATTTTAAGCTTATAGAGCTAGATTTTGAATGGACCACAGACGAAAGATTAGTTTGCCTTCATAGCTGGGATGGGTTTGTCAAAAAATTTTTCAATCATGAATCAGGCATATATAGCTATGAAGAATACAAAAATTTCACAATGATTAACGATTGGCATCAACTTGATTTAGAAAGCTTAGTAGATTGGATAAGAGAGCATAAAGATGCAAAAATCATAACAGACGTAAAAAAAGACAACATAAAAGCACTGCAGATAATCAGCAAAAAATATCCAGATATATTAGGCAATATAATACCACAAATATATTCTTTAGATGAATATATAGCAGTGCAAGGATATGGTTATAAAGATATTATATTGACGCTATACATGTCAAATTACAGTGATGAACAGCTTATAGATTTTGTTAATAGGCATGACATATACGCTATAACGATGCCACTTGAAAAGGCTAAAACAGAGTTACCTAAAAAGCTAGGAGATTTAGGTGTATACACTTACACACATACAATCAACAATATAGAAGATGCAAAAGTTTTTGAGCAAAATGGAATAGATGGGTTTTACACAGATAATTTAGTACCAAAGGATTTAGAAAATAGAGGATAAATAATAAACTTAAGAGTTTTAGAGAAATACAATAGATAATATTAGTAAGTAGGAGGAGCAGATGTATATTATACTGTTCGTAATATCAACGATATTTTTTGGATTACTAGGTCTTGGAATGAAACTAGGTATAGCAGGCTTTATTTTTGGAGGTTTATTTATTGTTGTATATCAGTTACAAGTTTTAATTAACATGCTTAATAATAATTCAAACACTAAAAAGCCTTCTGGATATTCATTTAAATCTAGGTATTAATCAGTTGCTAAAGTCGTACAAAGGTAACTAAAACTTAAACCATATTCTATAAAAAAATTAAAGGGATATCACAAAAGACATCCCGCTATCAGATAGAGTTAACCAAGTACTTTCCAAGAACCAGAGCCATCTTTACTAGGGGCTTCACCTTTTGAGTATCTAGTAGCTTCAAACAATAAGCCTCTATAAGTTACTTTATCACCAAGTACATATTCTCTATCTTTACTCCATCTTCTTATATCCTCAGATTTTCTTCTATTAGGTCCTTTTCCAGTTTGGAAGTCTGGAGAATGATTATAATCATTAAATAATTTACAGAACTCATAGTCTGTTTGTTCGATACTACTGCATGAACCGTATACAGTTTCACTTGGACCGCTATAACAAGGGTGGTCTCTATTGAGTGACCACATAGAAATTATACCTAGTTTATTTTGCTTTGCAAAATCCATTACAATTTTTGCATCGCTTATATAGAATTTTTCAGTAGGAACATCATTTACACCAATCATAGGAGTTATTCCTATCATACCCCATAGTTGCTGATCAGAGTGAGAAAACTGATTGTCTTGATATATTTTCTTGAGTTGCTTATGAAGGATGGCTGCTGCTTGTATAGAGTATTGCCCCATCTTGTCAACGATACTCGGAGCAGCTTTCTTTCCAAAGTTCATAGTCTTAATATTATAACCTCTTATCATTAAATCCTGATCTAATGCATGCTGAACAACTTGTAATCCATCAGAAGTAAGACCAGAAGGTAAAACAGGAAGAGTTATCCATATTGAAAGACTATATCTTTCAACAAACAAAGATTCTTGGAGTTGTTTCAATGCTCTGAAATTTCTAATTAGAGATGCAGTATCTCTAACCCACTTGTTATCAATGTCAATATTTATATGGGTCAATTTGTAAGCCTTAATAAACATTTCGTATTGTTTTCTTAAAGCCTTGGAATCAGGAGCAGTTGCCCAAATAGGGGTGTTGGCATAGCCACCAAAAGATACCATTACATCTCCACCCATATTTCTGATTTCTTTAATTTGTTTAATAACAGATTCATCATTTATGTCTAAACTACCGTTCCAACAAGGCTTGCATGTTGTACTATTTTCTGACACAACATAGCTTAGATTATAATAAGGTAAATTTGTTGTCATCGAACTCTTCTCAAAGTTATAAGGGACAGATACATAAGGAACAAAACATTCATTTGGCCAACGATTACCTCGACCAACATCAACTTTAGAGTAATCAGGAATAACAACATTATTTAAAATTGTATAGTTAGGTAATAAATCATCATAATAAGTATTTAGCTCCATTCCATATGGATGATATTGATAATTTAAAGGTGGTATATTAGAATATGGAATATATGGGTTATACATTTGATTTACAAAATATCTATAGTAAGGCATATATGGATACAGATAATAGTAGTACAATGAAAAAACCTCCTAAGCATAATGATTTTGAACATAATATCTTATAGTATTAATATATCCGTTTAGAAATCTAGTGTTACAAAATGAATACTATAAAAGTATATTGAGATGATAATATATAATGAAATAAGATTAAAAAAGGATGATTAGATGAAGCTAGACAAAAATATAGTAGTAGTTGGGTTAAGTGGTGGTGTAGATAGTACCGCCACAGCATATTTATTAAAGAAAAAAGGATACAATGTAATAGGACTTACAATGAAGCTTCATAGTAATTTAACTGACACAACGCTAAAGGATGCTGAGTATGTTGCTAAAGTATTAGATATACCACATCACATAGTTGATTTGACTAAACTATTTAAAGAAAGAGTAATAGATTATTTTTCACACGAATACTCAAGTGGTAGAACCCCGAATCCATGCGTTCAGTGTAATAAGTATATAAAATATGATGAGTTTATAAATGAAGCTAAGAGATTAAATGCTTACTATGTAGCGACTGGCCATTATGTAAACATTAAGTATGATGAATATTTAAAAGAATATAAGATACTAAAGCATAAGATAAATAATAAAGATCAGACATATTTAATGTACAACTTAACACAAGATACCTTAAAACATCTGAAGTATCCATTAAGTAAGTTTGAGTCAAAAGAACAGGTAAGAGAATTGGTAAAAGAAATAGATAGTGACCTCTACAAGAGAAAAAACAGTGTTGGTATTTGTTTTATAGGCGATAAAAACTACGGAGGGTATTTGCAAAGGATGTATGGCTATAAAAATAAGAGAGGGTCATTTGTTGATATAGAGGGAAATATATTAGGAGAGCATAACGGAATATTTAATTATACAATAGGTCAAAGAAGAGGGCTTGGTCATAAATACAATAAAAAAATGTACGTAATAGATATAAACGTACACAAAAATGAAATAGTTTTAGGTAGTGATAATATGACGTATGTAAACGGTGTAATAGCATCTGATTTTAATTTTATTTCTAATAAAACAGACTACAACAATACTGACATGGTAGCAAAGATATGTCAATGGGGTTATTCAATACCTTCTACTATTTATCTGGAGAATAACAATCTAATAGTAAAGTTTAAACAAAAACAGAGAGCAGCAGCAATTGGCCAATCTGTTGTTTTGTATAATGAAGCAGAGCTTATAGGAGGAGGAGTTATATCAAATACCATTTAGTAACAAATAAAAGGGGCAAACTCAGAAGCACATAGAGTTTGACCCTTCTTTGTTTTTGACCACTGTTTATATTAAATTAATAAAATAAACCCATTAGATAAATTCAATTAGTTAAACTTTGGGTTTGAACTATTGTCATCTACTATAGTATAAAGTTAAGTGTTACACAGCTTAAATATTAAGTTTTAGCAATAACTACAGAAAAGAATTACAAGTAATAGGAAGAAAAATAATAATTCGCTTCCTCCTTCATAACATTTACCATCAGCCATTTTTTCTTCACCTCTATTTAAATTATTAATTAGTTAATTGAGAATATTTGTGCTTACTCAGCACATCCATATCCACAACCGCATCCGCAGAAAATTATTACTAGTAGCAGGAAGAAGAACAGTAAACTACTTCCATATCCACCACTGAACAAGCTATCAAAAAGACCATTTGCCACAAGTACTACCTCCCTTATTAATTTAATATTACTGTCAATATATAATATGAAAAAACAATTTTATTGTTAACAAAATATACATATTATAACTATTTAAGCTGAAAAGTCAAGTTGAAATAGTGAAATAGGACTAATGACCTATGTTAACGAACGGTGGTTGAATTACAGGGGAAAATGTGGTAAATTGTAAAAGACATAAACATTTATACGCATAATTAGCGTATTTACAAACTATTGTAAGGTAGTGGGGTTTTTAAAATCATGTACATGAAGGGGAAGATGCAGATGAAAATGAAAACAAAATTACTGACATTTATTCTAGGAAGTGTGGTATTAGTATTTGGATTAATAATAACATTTACTTTATTTCAAACATTTAATACACAAAGAGAGTCTGTAGCAAAGGAAGTTGGACTAGCTTGCGAAAAATACTCTTATAAAATCGAATCTTTTATGCAAAAGGGATCGATAATTTCAGAAGATTTATCAACCATATTTGAATCATCTGTGATAGCAGGAAATGGGAACCGTTATCATATGCTTAGAATGTTAGAAAAAATAATTACAGAAAACGATGATTTTGTAAATGCCTGGGCAGTATTGGAACCAAATGCTTTTGATGGCAAAGATGCAGAATATGCAGGGTTATTTGGACATGATTCAAAAGGAAGATTCATACCAATGTATACAAAAAGAAATGGTACTAACAAATTAATTTCCACATCAAACTACATGACTGAGGACTTTTATAACGTACCTAAAATTAACAAACAAAGTTATGTATCTGAACCATTTATAATAAAAACAAGAGATGGCGAAAAATATGTAGTTAGATTTAGTGCGCCTATTTATAAAAGAGGTCAGTTTATAGGAGCAGCCGGTGTAGATTTATATCTTGATTCATTACAAGAATTAACATCTAATATGAATTTATATGAAGGATATGGACGTATTATCACTTACAAGGGAAATCTTCTTACACATAAAGATAAATCAAAGATAGGAACTATAGCTAGTGATTTGCAAGGAGAAGAAGGAACAAAGCTACTCATTGAACTGAAAGATGGAGAAATAAAATCTGACTATGTAGTACTACCAGACGAAGATGAAGAGGTATTGGTTAATTACTATCCAATCCAAATAGGTAAAACATCAAGAATATGGACTTTTAGTGCAGTTATCCCTGAAGATAATATTTTTAAGAATGTTAAATTTTTATTATATACACTAATTGCAATATGTACTTTTGGACTAGTATTAATTGCAATCATAATTTATATTAACATTAATTCAGTATGTAAATACATAAAAAAATGCGCGGCTTTTGCAGAAAATATGGCAAACAAAAACTTTACAAAGGACATTGATGAAAAATTAATAAAGCGTAAAGATGAAATAGGTATTTTATTTAAAGCATTTAGTACATTAACAATTAATATGAGATCATTAATTTCAAGTATGGAATCATCAGCGGAACAAGTAGCACTTTCATCAGGACAGTTAGCAGAAGCATCAGAGCAAGTTTCAAAAGTATCACAAGAAGTTGCACTTGCAATAGATGACATAGCTAAAGGATCAGTAGACCAAGCAGGAGAAGTCGACAATTCAGTTTCTGTATTGGATGAACTAAAAAAAGAAATAGAAAGTTCAATGGAAGATGTTTCAATGGTTAGACAAGGATTTGACCATCTGATATTTACAAGCCAAGATGGATTTACAGCAATGAATCAACTAAAAGAATTATTTAATAAAAATGTAGAGACAATACACATAGCTATAGAAGGAGTAAACGAGCTATCAACAAAATCCAAAGCAATAGAGGAAATAGTTGGAACAATAAACAATATAGCAAGTCAAACAAACTTATTAGCATTAAATGCATCAATAGAAGCTGCAAGAGCAGGAGAAGCAGGAAAAGGCTTTGCAGTAGTTGCAGATGAAATAAGGAAATTAGCAGAAGGAACGGAGCAAGCGACAAGTACAATAGTAAATATAGTTACTGATATGGAAAAACAGATGGATATTACGACTGACAATATGGATGAAACAGAAAAAATAGTAAAAGAAGTAGAGGGAGCATTAAAAGAAACTGGGTTTGCATTTAAAGAAGTAGAAGGATCAACTAATGATATGATATCATTTATGGAAAAATTATATAATAGCATGGACAAAACAACAAGTCATAAAGATGAAACAGTTAGTTCTATAGAAAATATATCTTCTCTATCACAACAATTTGCTTCGTCAGCAGAGGAAGTTAGCGCAAGTGTAGAGGAGCATATTGCAACTATAGAAGAGATAACAACTGCCACACAAGAATTAAACAGTTTAGCTCGTAAAGTTTATGATATAATATCTGAATTTGAGTTAGGTGAAGAATATGAAAATAATGTAGAATTAGAAAAAAATATTGAAGAAGAAACTGAAAGTGAAATAGAAAGTGATGCTCACTGCATTGATCAATCGCTTGAAGGAGAAGAGAACATAAGTGAAAAAGAACAAATTATTATAGAAAATAAAGAAGATTCTGAAAATAAATAGTGTAGATTTGTAAAAAATAATGATATAATGATATATATAGCAAATTATCTACAAATTATTAAAAAAACTAATAAATTAATAAAATGCAGCTTTTAGATATTAAGTAAATATGTGGTTGAAATTGAACGTTCTTTTTGATATATTGAAAAGAAACTATATTGTTTATAGGAGGGGGCAACTATGAACTTAAGAAGTAAGATGATGACGACAATTTTAGGGAGCGTAATTATAGTCTTCATTTCTATAGCTGCATTTGTAGTTTATTATGTTTATAATGCAGAAATGGAAGAAGCAATGGTAGAGGCAGACTTAACAAGTAAATATTACGCAAATACGATTAAGGAATATGTTAACAAAGGACTTGAAGTTTCTTACAACATGAGAAATACGTTTATTGGCACTAATAAATCAAAATTTCTGAATGAAGAGCAATTATTAGAAATAATGAAAAGTGTTTTAAATGAAAACAAAGAATATCTAAATGTGTGGTTGGCTCTTGATATACCAGCTTTTGTAGGAGTGGAAAGAAAAAATCCTACATCAAAAGCGTACAATAAAATTGGTAAATTTACAGGTGGATGGACAAGGCTTGGCGATAAGGTTACATATAGAGATTGCACACCATACACTAATCAAGATTTTTATAATAAAATGAGAGCACAAAAAAAGGTATATATATCAGATCCGAAATATGTTGATATAAACGGTAAAAAGACTAAGATAATTAACATAGGTTGCCCAGTAATTATAAATGGAAAATTCGTAGGTGCTACAGGGATAGATATGGCAATAGATAATTTACAATCACTTAATGAAAAAGTAGTATTACTAGAGACTGGACATGGTAGTATAATATCAAGTAAAGGCTTTATATTAGCAGATAAAAATATTAAACTAGTAGGTAAAAAATCTTCAGAATTTATAGAAAACAAAGAGGAAAGCGAGTCGGCTAAGGCAAAAAGAGAAGAATTTCTAAATAAAATAAAACAAAAACAAGAATTTCATGATACATTTTATTCGCCAGAGCATGGTACGGAAGTATTTAAGAACTACTTTCCAATTAGATTAGGAGAAGACAGTAATACATGGTATTTTTCAGCCATAGTACCGATGAACGAGATGAAGGGAGAATCCAAATCCCTGTTATTAGTAATAGCAATAGGATGTGCAATAGGGATAATAATAATAGGATTAGTTGTATCACTAAATATCAAGAGGATTACATCCTATATTGTTGATTCTGCAAAACATGCTGACCAGTTAGCTGATAAAGATTTTACAAATAAAGTTCCAAATAAGATATTAAAAAGAAAAGATGAAATAGGACAGCTTACAAGAGCTTTTAATAAAATGTCCCAAAATATTAGTGAAGTTATAGATAACGTAGTAAAATCATCAGAGCATGTAGCAGCATCATCAGAGGAGCTAACAGCAATATCAGAACAGACAGTTGCATCTTCAATGGAGGTATCTGCTAGTATGCAAGAAATAGCGGCAGGTTCTACAAAGCAAGCTACTGAAACACAAATTGCAGTAGAGCAATTAGATGAGTTAGGAGAATATATTCAAGAGGCTTATGATAGTGCAAAAGCAGTAAATGACAAATTTAGTTCAGTTATAGATACGAGTAAAAATGGTACAATAACAATAGACAAACTTAAAAATGATTTTTCACAAAACATAGAAATAGAAAAAAGATTATTAGATGATGTATTGAAGCTTGAAGAAAAATCACATTCTATAATGGGTATATTAGAGACAATAAATTCAATAGCTAGTCAAACAAATTTATTAGCGCTTAACGCATCAATAGAAGCAGCGAGAGCAGGAGAAGCAGGTAGAGGCTTTGCAGTTGTCGCAGATGAGATTAGAAAGCTTGCAGAAGAGACAGAGGGAGCAACAAACGATATATCGGGAATATTATCAGACATGAAAAATCAAATAGTAGTTGTGAATAACAACGTAGAAGAAGTAAATGTTATATTAGGACAATCTTCAAAATCATTAGTTGATACAGAGAGTGCATTTAAAGATGTCGAGGAATCAGCTCAGTCTGTTATACAGTACATCAAAACTATGATTTCGATAATGAATAAACTAAACGATAATAAAGTTAATACAATTGATTCAGTTCAAAATATATCGTCTATAACACAACAATTTGCAGGATTAACTCAGAAAGTTAGTGAAAATAGCGATGAACAATCAATATCAATACAAGAGATATCAAAATCTAGTGAAGAATTAGCTAACCTAGCAAATGAATTGATGAATGTGGTAGCAGATTTTAAATTAAGTAGCTAGACGAACAAATGTTTGCATAATTATATAAAGATATGGTAAAATAATAGGGTAAAGTTTAATAAACTTTATCCTTTTGTTATGCAAATATATTATAGGAGTGACAGTCTATGAATATTACGGAAAAATTAGAGATATTATCAGATGCAGCGAAGTATGACGTATCTTGCTCTTCAAGTGGGAGTAATCGAAAAAACAAAGCCTTTGGCATAGGAAATGCTCAAAAGAGCGGGATATGCCATAGTTGGGCAGATGATGGTAGATGCATATCATTGCTTAAAATATTGTTCACAAATAGCTGTATTTATGACTGTACATATTGTGTAAATAGAAGCTCAAATGATGTAAAAAGAGCATCTTTTACACCAAGAGAAGTTGCAGATTTGACGATTAATTTTTACAAGAGAAATTATATAGAAGGATTGTTTTTGAGTTCAGCAGTGATAGTCAATCCCAATCACACAATGGAGCTTATGATAAAAACTGTTGAGATACTTAGATTAGAATATAGATACAATGGTTACATACATCTAAAAGGGATACCAGGTGCAGATGAGAAACTTATACGATTAGCAGGTAGATATGCTGATAGAATGAGTGTAAATATTGAACTACCGTCAGATAAGAGTTTAAAATTATTAGCACCTCAAAAGAAAAAAAATGAAATATTGAAACCTATGGAGGGAATCCGTAATGGAATAGTACAATATAAAGAAGAGAGAGCTAAGTTTAGGTCAACACCAAAATTCACACCAGCCGGACAGACAACTCAACTGATTGTCGGAGCTACTGATGACAATGATCTTAAAATACTAAAATTATCAGAAGCTTTATATGATAGATATGCTCTAAAGAGAGTATACTACTCAGCATATGTTCCAGTTTTAAGTCATCATACTCTACCTAGTATCACAAAACCACCACTCCTCAGAGAACATCGTATATATCAGGCAGATTGGCTATTGAGATTCTATGGATATCAAGCAGATGAACTGCTGAATGATAACAAACCTAATTTTGATATAGATTTAGATCCAAAGTGTGATTGGGCACTTGCTAACATAAACTCGTTTCCTATGGAAATAAATAGAGTGAGTTATGAAGAATTACTTAGAATACCTGGAATAGGAGTAAAATCAGCTAGAAGAATAATGATGGCTAGAAGATATAGTAATCTTTGTTATGATGATTTAAAAAAACTCGGGATCGTTCTGAAAAGAGCAAAATATTTTATAACATGTAATGGCAAATTTTATGGCGATAAGACGTTTGATACTAGCATTATCAAACAGAAAATTTTATCAAAAAACAGGCGCAAAGATGATAACTCTTTACAGATATCATTTTCATCCATATATTCTAATATATTTGAGCAAAATAATATAGAGAGTAGGCATACTATATGATAATATATTATATTTGTGAAAAAACATTTGAGGGATTACTTACAGCAGTTTACGATGCATACTATAACTCTGAAAAGCCAGATAAAATATTACCAAAAGACAACGCTCAAATAGAATTCTTTGTAAAGAAAATCAAAATACAAACAGATAATGAGAAAGCAGAAAAAGTTATGAAAGCATTAAAAGATAAAGTGTCTAGTCATGCACTTAAAAAAGTTTTTTATGCTTTTATTTCTGAACTTGATAACTCCTATACCATAGCATACAACTATATAAAGCTAGCGTTTAAAATTGGTAAAGAAGTTGACAGTAATTTATCAAACACAGATGTATTAGCAATTGATAGTATTTACAGGAAAGTAGCAAGAGAAATCCATTTAATGCTTGGGCTTACTAGATTTAGAGAAATTTCACAAAATGTATTATATGCTCCAATAGATGTAGAGTACAATATATTGACTATACTATCATCTCATTTTGCAGAGAGACTGCAATATGAGAGATGGATAATACATGATAAAAAAAGATCTATAGCATCGTTTTATAGTGATAATGTATTTAATATTGTTCAAGTTGATAAAGAATTAAATAAAAGACTCTATAATGAAAAAGAGTTAATATATCAAGATTTATGGAAAAGATATTTTAAATCGACTGCAATCAAAGGAAGGTTAAATCCAAAATTACAAATGAATTTCATGCCCAAAAAATATTGGAGTAATTTAATAGAAAAATAAATCATCTTTAAAATATAATTAAAATGAATATAACTTTTAATATAAATGAAAAATAAGAAGTGTATAATAAATTAACTAGGATGTAGAAATGAACGTTATATTAAGAGTTGGAGGTTATTTCATGAAATATGTTACAGGTGATAAATTTTGGACATATACAAAATCAATCGATGAAAAATTTGAATATCTTAGCGAAAATATTGAATGTGATGTATTAATTATAGGAGCAGGAGTTACAGGAGCCTTAAGTGCATATTATCTTGCAGATGGAAATAGTAAAGTTGTTGTAGTAGATAAAAATTTAATAGGATACAAAAGTACATGCATATCAACAGCTATATTACAGTATGAAATAGATACAGATTTTGTTGGCTTAAAAGGAATGAGAGGAGAAGAAAATGCCGCAAAAGCCTTTAAGTTAACAGAGCAATCTCTACATGACATAAATCAAATAGTAAATGATTTGGAAGATGATTGTCACTTCAACTATAGAGATTGTTTTTACTATACTAATAAAAATGGAGATATAAAAAGGTTAAAAAAAGAATTCGAGCTTAGAAAAAAGTATGGATTTGATGTGGAGTATATAGATGAAGATACTGCAAGAAAACTGTTTTCTTTCCCCGTAAAAGCAGGTATATATACTAAAGGATCTTCTGGTGAAATAAATCCTTACAGGTTCACAAAAGCTCTTATTAACAAAGTAAAAGAACGTGGTGGTGCAATATATGAAAATACTGAGATAGTCAACTTTGTTTCTGATGATAAAGGTGCTATAGCCTATACAAAAAATGGATTTTCGATTAAGTGTAACAAAATAATAGTTGCAATGGGCTATGAGTCAAGAGAATTTATCAAAAAGAGAACAGCAATATTATCTAGGACATTTACTATAGTAAGTCAGCCTGTTTTATCCTTTAATGGTTGGTATAACAGGTGCATTATAAGAAATACAGCTAAACCATATACATATTTCAGAAGTACACAAGATAATAGAATTATAATAGGAGGCGAAGATGTAGATATTGGAGGAGAGAGAAGTAGAGCATCAAATCTCACACATGACCACCTATTGTCAAAAGATAAGTACAACAAATTAGAGACAATATTAAAGTCTATGTTTCCTGATATAACTAATATTAAAATACAGTATAAATTTAGTGGTATATTTGGAGAGACATCAGATGGTTTGCCTTATATTGGAGAATATGAAGATTATCCAAATTGTTATTTTAATTTAGGATATGGATCTAATGGGATTTTATATTCAGCTTTAGGGGCTAAAATGATTAAAAAGCTGTATTATGATAACGATAGAACTGATATGGGATTATTTAGCTTCGATAGATAGGGTTGATAATTAATGATAATGATAATACAATATATATAACAGCATAAATTTGGAGGTTAAAATTATGACAAAAGTTGAGACTATCATTAAAGATAATATATTGACATATGAACAAAAAGTATTAGCTCTGGCAAAAGAAGCGGAAAATTCTATAAATGTTCTTAATATAGATGAAAAAACAAAAGGGTATATAGAAGAAGGGATTATATGTACATTGTTTGAAGGTAATGCACCTTATAGACCAAGGTATATATTACCTGATTATGAGAAACTAATGAAAGAAGGCTGTAAGTTTTTAAAACTAGATGTGCCAAGTAATATACACGAGGCAGTTAATACACTTCTTATATTCTATAAACATGTACCATCAATAACATCATTCCCTGTGTATATAGGCAATATAGATACGTTATTAGATCCATATATAGAGGACGAGGAAGAAGCATATCAAGCAATAAAGTTGTTTTTAATGCATATAGATAGAACACTCACAGACTCATTTTGTCACGCTAATATTGGACCGCAAGATACTAAAGCAGGGAGATTAATATTGAAGGCAGAAAGAGAGCTACAGGATTCTATACCAAACATAACTATGAAAGTAAGCAAAGAAACAAATGAGCAATTCATTATAGAAGGTATAAAAACAGCCTTAGTAACAGCCAAACCAAGTTTTGCAAATCATGAGATGTTCAGCAATGAATTAGGAGAAAACTATGGTATAGCTAGTTGTTATAATGGTCTTAATATTAGTGGAGGTAGCTATACACTGACAAGACTAAATCTAGCAAGTTTGGCTAAAAAAGCGACAAGCGTAGAAGATTTTCTTGAAAAACATTTACCAAAAGCAGTAAACAGTATGTGTGGTTACATGGATGAAAGAGTTAGATATCTAGTAGAGGAAAGTGGATACTTTGAGTCTACATTTTTAGTTAGAGAGAATTTTATTAATAGAGAAGAATATACGGCTATGTTTGGTATGTTTGGTCTTGCAGAGTGTGTAAATACACTATTGAAAGTGACAGATATAAAAGAGAAATTTGGACATAGTGAAAAAGCATCAGAACTTGGACTTAAAGTAATAGAAAAATTAGAAAAAGAAGTAAACAATCATCACAATAA
Source organism: Abyssisolibacter sp. ZYX002 (assembly GCF_056892235.1). Lineage (NCBI taxonomy): Bacteria > Bacillati > Bacillota > Clostridia > Eubacteriales > Clostridiaceae > Abyssisolibacter > Abyssisolibacter sp. ZYX002. The sequence continues at coordinate 416,760 of NZ_JARMXH010000002.1, read as the reverse complement.
ATATTGCAAAAATGGCAAATTTCTTTTACATGCACAAGTAGGTATAGATACAGACTTTGGTATATCACCAGGATGTAGAATCCCAATAGGTGATGAGCCAGAGTTATTTGAGCAAATAAACGTTGAAGCACCTTTTCACAAGTATTTTCCATCTGGAATAGGTAATATATATGCATTTGATAGTACAGTCAAAGATAATACTCAATATGTACTCGATATTATGAAAGGTGCGTTTAACAAAGGTATGAGATATTTCTCGGTTTATAGCTCAGATTGTGATGTAGTAAGAATAACAGGTTATTTAGTTAAGAGATCAGAAATAGAGAAGTTATCAAGAGGTGAGCAGGTACTAAGAGATACCGTTGTGTTAGGAAAAGGGTCAGTAGAAAATCAAAAAGTTTTAGATAGAAAGCTGAGAAGCGATGAGTAAAGCACCCGTTAACAAAATGATACCATTTAGTAGTGTGGATGGTCCAGGAAATAGATTTGCACTTTTTTTGCAGGGATGTAACTTTGATTGTCTATATTGTCATAATCCAGAGACTATAAATATGTGTACAGGATGTTTAAGATGTGTTTCGCAGTGTGAATACGGAGCGCTAAAGGTTATAAATAGAAAGATTGTATATGATAAGAATAATTGTACTCAGTGCGGAAAATGTGTGATTAATTGCAATAGAAATAGTGATCCAAGGGTTAGATTTTATTCAGAGTTAGAAATAATAGAAGAAATAAAGAAAGTAAAAGATTTTATATCTGGAGTTACTGTATCAGGTGGAGAGTGTACATTGCATATAGAGTTTTTAACAGAGCTAGGCAAGAAAGTTAGAGAATTAGGACTCACATTTTATATAGATACAAATGGCTCGATTCCGCTATGGGAACAAGAGCTTATGAATATAGTTGATAAAGTCATGCTTGACATAAAATCATTTGACAATAATCAACATATAAAATTAACTGGGGTAGATAATAGCGTAGTGTTAAAGAATTTTAAATTCCTATTACAAAAAAATAAAATTTATGAAGTTAGAACAGTTATAGTACCTGATATATTAGATAATAAAGCTACAGTAAATAAGGTAAGTAAGATTTTAGCTGGACATGAAAATGTCAGATATAAACTTATAAAGTACAGACAGATGGGAGTAAGAAAGGAAAAGCTGAATAGCTATACACCGTCTACTCGGTATATGAATGAATTAGCCGAAACTGCTAAGAAAAATGGTTGTATGAATATAATAATAACATGATTACACATATAACTAGAAAAGAACCATATAGGGGCTGTCTTAAGGAGTATTCTTAAAGGTAGCTCTTTTTATTAAATTAAAAGAGGGATTAGTATAAAAAATGAAGAATAATATAACATAGTAAGCTACGAGAGGGAGAGGGAAAATGCAAGCAATTAAAGGCATTAAAATGAGAGTTTTTATCATGTCTATAATGTTTTTGCTTTTAATATTAGCAATAGTTACTAGGCTTGGTTATTTACAACTTATCAAGGGAGAATCTTTAAAAGTGATGGCAACAACACAATTAACAAAAGATATAAAAATAGTCCCTAAGAGAGGTATAATATATGACAGAAACAAAAAGATATTAACGACAACAAAGAGATTTTATGACATAGGATACAGCAAAACTGATAATTTGAAAGAAGATAAAATACTGGAGTATGCTAAGAAGTTATCAAGTATACTTAAATTAGAAGAAGAAGATGTAATAAATATGCTTAAAACAGATAAAAGGTGGGTATCAATAAAAAAATGGGTGGAAAAAAAACAAGTAGATCTTCTAGCAAAAGAAAATATTAGAGGATTGACAGTAGATGAGAAGTACAAAAGATTTTATCCAGGTAATAATTTTGCAGCTTGTATACTTGGAAATACGAACGGAGATAACTATGGCGAATATGGCATAGAGAGATCCGCTCAAGATTACTTAGGAGGAATACCTGGAAGAAGTATAAAGATAACAGATAGAAGAGGAAACCAACTACCTTACGGAGACACAAAGCTTTTTGATCCTCAAGAAGGTGAAAATGTTGTATTAACAATAGATGAAAGAATACAGCGTATAGCAGAAAAAGCCGCCATGGAAGCATTAGTTACTAATAAAGCAAAAAAGGTATCAATTACAATAATGGATCCAAACAATGGAAAGGTACTAGCTATGGCAAACAAGCCAGATTATAATCCAAACAAAAGACTTGAGATAGCTTATGATATGGACAAGCCATGGGTAAAGTTAAGTCAGGAAAGAATTAGTCAAATAAATAATGCGGAAGATAAAGTACAATCGCTATACAAAATGTGGAAAAACTATTCTATATCTGGAATACATGAACCAGGATCAGTATTTAAACTTATTACATGGGCAAGTGCTATAGAAGAAAATGTTGTAGAAAAGGGCGAAACATTTGTATGTGATGGTTTTATTAAACAGGTAAAGGGCAATATTAAATGTTGGAGATACTATGATCCACATGGAGTACAAACACTAATGGAAGGCTTTGCAAACTCTTGTAATGAAGTATCTACAGTACTTGCATTGAAGCTAAAAAAAGAGAGATTATGTAAATATATATCTGCATTTGGATTTGGCAAAAAGACGAATATTGATTTGCCAGGAGAAGAAAAAGGTCTTATTCAAGATGTAAAAGGGATAAATGATGTAGAACTTACAACTATGTCTTTTGGTCAAGGTTTAAGTGTGACACCCATTCAAATGTTAAATGCATTTTGTGCTGTAGTAAATGGTGGAAATCTAATGAAGCCAGCGATAATAGAAAGAGTAGAAAATAGTGATGAAGAAGCTACATATACATTTAAGCCAGAGGTAGTAAAAAAGGTTATTTCAAAAGAAACATCAGATAAGATGAGAGAATTTTTAAGATATACAGTAGAAGAAGGAACAGGTAAAAAGGCTTATGTGCAGGGTTACGATGTTGGAGGTAAAACAGGTACTGCTCAAAAGTTTGTTAATGGTAAATATGGTAATGGATACTATATTGGTTCATTTATAGGGGTGGCACCAACAGAAAACCCACAAATAGCTATATTAGTAATAATAGATGAACCTCAAGCTGATGATTATCATGGAGGAACTATAGCAGCTCCAGTAACTGCTAATGTAATAGAAAAAGTTATGAATTATCTTAACAAATAGTATCTATTTATATGTATTTTACCTTGTAGCAAAGAATAAATAACACAACGTAGACAAAATTTATAAGTATTTTTAAGTTTGAAGATCAAAAAAAGTGCATTAATCTTATTTGATACACATACGAATAATAATATCAAATAAAATAGATTAATATAACAATGCCATAAGACAGTCATTAGAAGAAATATTAGAAATAGTTACAGAAAAATTATAAAATTTACACATAGCTATAATATGGCGGACCAAGTAAATGATTACAAAGTTGGTATAATTATATAACAATGGCTAGCAAAGATATATGTTAAGCTAATATATTATAAAAGTTAAAGTAATCAGTGGTAAGCCAAATAATATAATAAGGAGTTGTTGTAATGAAAAAAATTATAGTCATTTTAGTTACTGCATTACTTATACTGTCATTGATTGGATGTACAGGTGATACTAACAAAGAACAAACAGGTAAAGAAGCGAACAATACAAACAAAGAGCAAGACGTTAACGATAAAAAAGATAGTGATAAAGAAGAGCAAAAAGATAAAGCTAAAAACCCTATTGCAGGGATAACTATTCCAGATTTCAAAACAACAGATTTAGATGGAAAAGAGATTACAAATGAGATATTTAAAGACAGCAAAATTACAATGATAAATGTTTGGGGTACATTCTGCCCACCATGTATTGAAGAAATGCCTGATCTTCAAAAACTATACGATTATAGTCAGAAAAAAGATATAAATATAATAGGAATAGTAGCAGATGTTAAAAAAGATGAAAACACCGATAAAGCAAAAGAAATAGTAAAAGAAGCAGGAGTAAAGTATACTAATATATTAGTGGAAGAAGTGTTAATGAATAAAGTTTTAAAAGATTTTCAATACGTGCCTACATCAATATTTGTAGATGCAAAAGGAAAAGTCCTAGATACATTTAAAGTAGGAAGCGCAACTTATGAAGAATACAAGGTTATTATAGATAAATTAGCGGAGAGTATAAAATAAAATGAAAAACACTAGAAATATACTCATAATAATTGGGATAGCTTTTATGGTTTTAGGTGTCTTTAGAGGTGAAGTAAGTACAGTTTTCATAAAATCAATAAATATATGTTTGGAGTGTATAGGTATTGGCTAAATTTAACAGAACGATTGTACAAGTGATTAGTGCTATCATTACAAATTCCAATTTTAAAGGTTTTTACGAGGGGAAAATATATCAAGGCTTTTTAAAAAAGGGCTGTGTTCCTGGGCTTAATTGTTATTCATGCCCAGGAGCCGTAGGCTCATGTCCAATAGGCTCATTACAAGCAGTACTTGGTAGCATGAAATATAAAATGAGTTTTTATATATTTGGTTTTTTGATATTTATTGGAGCTATATTAGGGAGATTTGTGTGTGGATGGTTATGTCCATTTGGGTTAATACAAGATTTACTCAACAAGATACCGTCACCCAAAATGAAGCTACCAGCAAAGCTTAGATATGTTAAATATGTTATTTTATTAGTATTTGTAATAATCTTGCCAGTATTTTTTGTGAATCGAGTAGGGATGGGAGACCCAGCATTTTGTAAATACATATGTCCAGCAGGAACATTAGAAGCTGGATTGCCTTTAGTATATACAAACCCAGTCTTAAAGATGAGTATTGGAACATTATATTATTGGAAAATAGGATTACTAGTAGTTACAATTATAGCAAGTATAATAATCTTCAGACCATTTTGTAGAGTTATATGTCCATTAGGTGCAATATATGGTTTGTTTAATCCTTTAAGTATGTATAGATACAGAATAGATGGAGATAAATGCACAAATTGCTCAAAATGTTATAGAGTTTGTAAGATGGATATCAAAACACATGAGACGCCAAATAGCAAAGAGTGCATAAGGTGTGGAGATTGTATTAAAGCATGTCCAAGTGATGCTATTAAATTAGATAAATTTAAGAAAAAAAGACATTAGAAGCTATGATAGCTTCTTTTTTTGTTCAAACTTTTATGCAAACATTTGAAAAAAAATAACTAAAATGATAAAATAAAGTTACTACTTAACAAAATTAAACAAAAGAGGTGGAAATATGAAGAAACAGTTAGCATCGGGAGGAATTATAGGAATAGGAGTGTACATTCCAGATGAAGTTAGAACGAATGAATATTGGGATAATATCAAAATAGCTAATTTGCCCAATGATAAAGCAATGAAATTTGAAGGAATAGAAAGTAGAAGAGTCTTCCCAGAAGATTTATTACCTTCAGATATAGAAGCTATAGCAGGAGAAAACGCAATAAAGGATTCAGGATTGTCAAAAGACGATATTGATTTAGTTCTAGTTCATTCAATGTTACAGGATGAATTAGTTCCAGGGAATGCAAGTCTTGTGCAACACAAATTGGGACTAAAAAATGCGGGTGCATGGAATATTGATACGTGTTGTTCGAGCTTTGTTACTATGATTACACTTGCATCAAATCTGATAGCAATGAAAGAGTTTAAAAATATACTTATTGTTACATCGGTAATACATTCAAAACTAATGGATTATTCAGACTATCTATCACCGTATGCTGGAGATGGTGCAGGGGCAGTAATAGTTGGACAAGTTCCTGATAATAGAGGCTACATAGCATCAAGTTGTAATTCACATGGATATTACCACGATGCATTTACAGTTAAAGAGAGAATGCCACATAACGATAAAATAAGAGTACATTATAAACAATCACCAAGTTTACCACTTATGACAACCAACTTTAAAAAGATGAGAGAAGTAGGTAGATCATCAGTTGAAGACATGAAAATAATTTGTGAGCTGGCGCTAGAAAAAGCAGAGGTGAAAGGACCAGATATAGATTTATTTTTATCTCATCAACCTTGCCATTGGGCGCATGATGCTTGGAGAGAAGCCATAGATGTAAGAGAAGGCAAATCACATCAAACTTTCACAAAGTATGGTAATATGGCTTCAGCATGTATACCAATAAACTTATATGAAGCTCGAGAAGAGGGCAAATTAAAAGATGGAGATAACGTATTAATTACATCATCAGGAGCAGGAGTTAATCATATTGCTGCTGTCCTTAAATGGCATTGCTAGAAATGAGGGAATATATTTGTATGATATAAGTATTGATAAAAGAAAAAACAGATTATTAATAAAAATAATAGGGGAACTAAAAAAAGAGAATTTAAAAAATTATAATACCGATGTGAAGATAGCTATAGATAAACTGAAAGAGCATTTTACAGTTTTAGCAAATCTAAAAGATGCTGATATATCAGTTTTAGAAGATTATCATAGTTTTAAACAAATAAGAGAATATGGACAAATAAAAGGTATAAAAGCTTCGGTTGTTGTATTAGATAAACTTAAAACAGACTTCTTACAAAATAAAATGTCAGTCAAAAATAGAAATATAGTTAATAGTAATAAACAAGCAGAAGATTTTCTTGATAATTTAAAATAATAAAGAACAATACTAAAAATAGCTATCTGTAAGACAGATAGCTATTATAAATTTATAACACACTGAATAGAATATAATAACTGACTGTGACAAAATACATAGAGGAGGTGTTTATATAAGAAAGAGATTACTAATTTTTTGCTTTATATTAAGTATGATAGTTGTAATGCTTGGAGATAAAATCATAAAAAATGCTTTGATGAAATCATATAAAAGTACTGAACAATTTAATGTTGTATTAGATGAAAAAAAATTAGATAAGAAAAATTTAAGCATATTTATAGATATAGAAGCAAATAAGCTATATCTTATGGATAGAAAACAAAATATCCTGTTAAAGCAATATACAGTTGCAACAGGAAAATATAAAACACCAACACCAATAGGTACATTTAGAATAATTCAGAAGAGTAGATGGGGCGAAGGCTTTGGAACAAGATGGATGAGGATTAATGTCCCTTGGGGTCAATATGGTATTCATGGTACAAATAAACCTTATACAATAGGATATAATGCTTCTCATGGATGCGTGAGAATGAGGAATAAGGATATAGAAGAATTATATGACATTGTAGCATATAATACACCAGTAGTATTGTTTAGAGGCATTTATGGTGCTTTTAGTAATGGTTTTAGAACAATAAAACACGGAGATAGAGGATCAGATGTATTGGAAGTACAAAAAAGATTAAAGAGAAAAGGATATTATTTCGGTTCATTAGATGGAATATATGGAGATAGCTTAAAAAAATCACTACATAAATTTTTAGAAGATAAAAATGCGCCACAAACAGATTGGATTAATTACAATATATACAAAATGCTAGATATAAATATAGTAGATTAAGAATGGTTTAAACATTTATATTTTGGGTAAATATAAATATAAATAATATTATAACAGAGAGAGGAGATTAAAATGGTAACGGAAAAATTACTCAATGAATTAAATGAACAGATTAACTATGAATTTGAATCTGCACACATATATTTAGCTATGGCAGCATATTGTGCTGATCAAGATTTGGAGGGTTTTGCTAATTTCTTTATAGTGCAAGCAGAAGAAGAGCGATTCCATGCTATGAAGCTATATAATTTTGTAAATGAAATGGGAGGAAGAGTAGTACTAAGAGCATTAAAAGGACCAGAAAATAAGTTTGATTCAATACTAGATGTATTTAAAAAAGCATTAGATCATGAAAAATCAGTGACAAAAAGGATATATAACCTGATGGATATAGCAAATGGAGAAAGAGAACATGCAACAAGTAGTATGTTGAGATGGTTTATAGATGAACAAGTAGAAGAAGAAGCAACAATGACGAGTATAATTAAGAAACTCAGTAGGCTAAAAGACAACAGTCACGGTATATTTATGTTAGACACTCAGTTAGGCCAAAGAGTTTTCACACCACCTACTGCTTGACAAAAAACAAAGATAGGTGATTTCACCTATCTTTGTTTTTATAGTTAGGATATTACTATCCTAAGATACTCATAAAAGACTTAAAGCCCTGAATTATTTACCGCTTAAACTTCTTTGAGCTTGCTCAACTAATCTTTTAGTAATGTATCCACCTACATAACCATTTTCTCTAGCAGTTAAATTTCCCTTATCCATTGAGTCATAGTTTGTTAATCCTAGTTCGCTAGCTATTTCATTTTTCATTTGGTTTAATGCTTGACGAGCTTCTGGAACAACGATACCATTTCTTCCTGAACCATTATAAGTCATGTTTAAGTCTCCTTTCAAGTTTTTTTTATTTGTGTTACGTTAATATTATGTGAATTATGCAAAAAGATAAACCAAGTAATATTATCTACTACTTGGTTTACATAGAAATGAAAACAGTTTATAAAAAAAATAAAATATTTATGATAAATTGAAATTTTTTAACAAAAAATTATTTTGATTCCAATCAAGATCAAAATAATGCCACTAATATAATCGTTTTTATCTTCTATAAAAGGTAAATGTTTGACATAATGAGATAATACAAAACAAAGAGAAGACAATACTGCTGTAATTAAACCTATAATACAGCTATAAAGAAACAAATAAAATATATCAAATGAATTAAATACAGAAAAACCAATTAATAAAGCATCAATACTCACAGATATTCCCATACCTATAATCATGTACCAATTTGCAATTTTTATTGATTCATTTTTAGAGAATAATCCCAGAAAAATAAAAACCCCTATTATTATAAGCACTATTCCTCCAGTGGAAGTTGGCAACGAAAATATATATCTATTAAATGCTAAACCTAAAAAGCCTCCAATAAAAGCGAATAAAAACTGAAATATAGCAAAGCTAAATATGTAAAATTTAGCGCTTAATGTACTTATTTTTTTGTTTAGACCAATCGAAAAAGATACTCCACATGCATCTAAAGCTAATGCAGTAGAAATAGATAACAAATTGAAGATAGTCAAAATCAGTCCTCCTTTTAATATACTTGTTATACTAACGCAAGTAATATTATATAACAGTATATAGAAAAAGAACACATATTTATAACAGAATGTCTAGAATAATTGAAGCATTATATGAATAAATATATTGTAGTTAAAAAAGTATATGAGGAGTAAAAAGATTATGTTATCCCCAAGTCTAGAGGATTATTTAGAAGAAGTATATAGAATGTCAATAACAAAGAAAGAAATTAGAGTTATGGATATAGCCAGAGTATTGTCAGTATCCAAGCCTTCTGTAGTAAAAGGACTAAGAAAACTTAAAGAAAATGGATATATAGACTATAAGCCTTATGAAAGGATAAAAATAGAGCAGAAAGGGATTGCTTTAGGGAAATTTTTATGTGAAAGAAACAAATTACTAAAGAGTTTTATTGTAATAATAGGATCTGAAAGTGATGCTATCAAAGAAGCAGAAGCAATGGAACATTATTTTACTATAGAAACTATAAAATGTATTGAAAAGTTAGTATCCTTTTTTGAGGACAATACTAGGATTTACAATCTCTACAAATCATACGAGTATAAGAGTAAATTAGAGGTTTTATCAAATGAAGTAGAAGAGTAAATACATACTTGTTATTGCTTTGAAGAAATAAATTAAAATCGGGTCATGCTTTTGAGTGTGGCTTTTGTTTTTTGCTTAGAACAGTGAGGTCAGACTTTTATAATATAATAAATTTGCATATAAATATAAGAACAGAGCTTAAAAAGACATCATCTAACCAAGGTTAAACCAATAAAATAGGGGCCACAAAGATAATCTAAAATAATAAAAGATAACTAATTAAGCCAAAAAGAAGCATATCCGTTTTTCCGATGAAGCGACTATAAGAGTTTGTTTCAACAACGTTTTTATATAATCAATAGAAACAAGCTCTTATTGAAGTCCATAGGAAATAAGGATATGATTCTCATCAATAAGTAATAAACCATTAAAAAACCGTATGTCTTAATCCTAAAGCGTTATCCAAAGTAATACCTTTAAAGTAAAGTATAGATAGTATTTATAACAAAAGTCACAAGAATAGCAACTGTAGTAGTCAGCGCAAAAGCGAATACAGTCCATTTAGTGCTATTCGTTTCTTTTTTTATAGTAAGCAGAGTAGTACCACAAGGAAAATGTAGCAGAGAAAACAGCATGAAGTTCAATCCAGTTATAAAAGTCCAACCATTTGAGAGTAATAAATCTTTTAGCGAGTTTAAATTATCCAATTCGAGCATAGCACCTTTAGACATATAAGACATTATTAAAATAGGTAAAACTATTTCATTAGCTGGTAGACCAAGTATGAAAGCCATAAGTATAATTCCATCAAGACCAAGTAAATTTCCAAATGGATTTAAAAAAGTTGCGATATGATTTAACAAACTAATATCTCCTATCGTAACATTAGCAACTATATAAATGATTGCTCCTGCTGGTGCAGCTACCATTACTGCCCTACCTAATACAAACAATGTCCTATCAAATATAGAGCGTACAATAACCTTACCAAGTTGTGGCTTTCTGTAAGGTGGAAGTTCTAAAGTAAAAGACGAAGGAATGCCCTTTAAAAAGGTAACTGATAGAAACTTGGAGATCAGTAAAGTTACCACTATCCCTATTAAAATCATTGCAACTAGACACAGAGATGCCATCATAGAACCATACTTAGAAGAATATAGACCTAAAAAAATCATAGATATAGCTATTAGAGTAGGAAATCTACCGTTACATGGTACGAAATTATTAGTAAGTATAGCTATTAATCTTTCTCGAGGAGAGTCAATTATGCGACAAGCAATTACGCCTGCAGCATTACATCCAAAACCCATACTCATCGTAAGAGCTTGCTTTCCATGAGTACCTGATTTTCTAAAAGCATTATCTAAATTAAAAGCTACCCTCGGTAAATAACCCAAATCTTCTAGTAGAGTAAACATAGGAAAGAATATAGCCATAGGTGGTAGCATAACAGATACAACCCATGCTAGTGTTCTATATATGCCTAGAACAATTATACCATGTAGCCAGCTTGGAGCGCTTAACATAGTGAAAAGAGATGATATTTTTGTTTCAAGTGAAAATAGCAAATTAGCTAGCATAGCAGATGGGACATTTGCTCCTTCAATGGTTATCCAAAAAATTAAACCTAATAGAAGTAACATTATTGGATAGCCAAGTAGTTTGCTGGTAAGTATGTTGTCTATTTTGTCTTCTAAGTGAGGTTTGCTTTTTCCATCCACGGTCACAGCATTTTTAGATATTTGAGAAGCTTTATTGTATATGGTGGATACTATCATATCACCATAATCATTATTATCATTATAGAGTTCTTTATGTATAAGATTTAAATCATTATTAGACAATTAATCACCTCTTTTACATTATAGTTTTATTTAAAATAATATTTCCGATAGAATCGACAATGTGTTTATCTCCATCAATAATTCTAAGTGCTAACCAACGAGTATTGTATTTATTACCAATGTGTTTTTTGAGTTTAGCTTCAATAGTACTTACTTTTTGCTCTATAATTTCGTCATAGGTTATTTTATATGGTTTGGTAGTGATGTTTTTTGTTATCATATTGTCTATAGTAAGTAGTAGTTTATCTACCCCTTTACCGCTACGTGCTACTGTTGGTATAACGGGTATACCTAAATCATGCTCTAAAACATCATAATCTATGTGTATACCTTTCCTTATAGCTTCATCAATTAAATTTAGGCACAATATAGTATTGCTAGTAAGTTCCATAATTTGAAGGGTAAGGTTTAAATTTCTCTCAAGACAAGTAGAATCAGCTATAACAATAGTTATAGAAGGTTCTCCGAAGCATACGAAGTCCCTAGCTATTTCTTCTTCAGCTGAATTTGCTAACAATGAATAAGTTCCTGGTAGGTCAACTAACAAATACTTAACGTTATTATAGGTAAAATATCCTTGGGCGTTTGACACTGTCTTGCCTGGCCAGTTGCCAGTATGTTGGTTTAGCCCTGTTAGATAATTAAACAAAGTGCTTTTACCTGTGTTTGGATTTCCAGCTAGTGCTATAATAGGTTGATTATCATAGCTTAGTTTGAGGTTAAATTTCTCTTTTAGCAGTGAAAAACCACTCGATTTACTTGTTAAGCCCATAATTACCTCCTTAGTTTCAGAATTCAATCTATAGGTGTAACTAAAATGTTATTAGCTTCTTGATTACGTAAAGCAATAATAGTTCCTCTTATATTATAAGCAATAGGATTAGCAGAAGGACTTTTCCTAACAGCTTTTATAGTAGTGTTTTTAGTAATTCCTAAATCAAGTAATCTTCGTTTTGATAAGCCTTGGCAAATCAGTTTTTTAACCATAGCTTTTTTTCCTACTTGTAAGCTACATAAAGGTATTTCATTTTTATTCAATATTTCACCTCCAGCTCTAATTGTTAGCCTAGGCTAACAATTGGACGTTAAATTAATACTAACCTCAAAATCATTAATATGAAACTACAATATATTTATTGAAGTTTCCACGAATATTTTAGGATAATTTCATATTATGATTAATATTTAAAAATTGTTACTAAATTTCTTTGTTATGTATTTAAAATGGCTTTTTTGATATAATGTATATAATATTAACAAATCAGAGGAGAGCTTTCATAAAAAGCAATATACATATTATTAAACTCTAAATTGTAAATATAAATTGGTTTACAAATGGATGATGTTAATATAAAATGAAAAATAGATTTTTTAAAACAAAAGAAGGGTGTGATCTAATGCAGTATAGCAAATTTGGTAATACGGAAATTAAGCTTTCAAAATTAGGTTTTGGGGCGATGAGGTTGCCTACATTAAACAATGATAATTCTGTAATAGATGAAAAGAAATCTAAAGAAATGCTTTATTATGCAATAGATAACGGACTAAACTATGTTGATACAGCTTATAACTACCATGGCGAAAAGAGTGAAGAGTTTGTTGGTAAAGCCCTAAAAAATGGATACAGAGAAAAAGTATATTTAGCCACCAAGCTTCCAGTTTGGAAAGTTGAAAAATACGATGATTTTGAAAAATTATTAGATGAACAACTAAAAAGATTAGATACAGACTATATAGATTTTTATTTACTACATTCGTTAGGAGAAAAGCGATGGAAACAGCTAGTAGATTTAGATGTGTTTAAATTCATGGATTATGCAAAAAAGAGTGGTAAGATAAAATATATGGGATTTTCATTTCACGATAAATTTGATGCATTTGTAGAGATATTAGACAGTTATGATTGGGATTTTTGCCAGATACAATTGAACTATATAGATCAGATGTATCAAGCAGGTTTAAAAGGGCTCGATTATGCTTACGATAGAGGAATTCCAGTAATCATTATGGAACCAATTAAAGGTGGGAGCTTAGCTAAAGGATCAGAAGAATTAGATAAGTTATGGAACAAGATGAGTATGAGAAGAAGTCCAGCTCAATGGGCGCTAAAGTGGTTATTTAATAATGAGAAAGTGATGCTAGTACTCAGTGGTATGAGCGAAATGAAACACGTAGAAGAAAATATGCTAGTAGCAGATGAGACAAAGCCTAATCAAATGACAGATAGAGATTTAAATGTCATAGAAGAGATAAAAAAGGTTTTTGAAGAAAAATCTAAAGTGAATTGTACAGGCTGTGATTATTGTTTGCCTTGTCCAAATAACATACCAATACCTTTTTTATTCAAAGATTACAATAATATTTTTAGATTTGATGATAAATCAGGAGTAAGGCGATATAAAGTGATATCTGATAGAGGTGATGGGGTAGATGCTTGTACAGCCTGTAAAAAGTGTGAGCAAATGTGTCCACAGCATATAAACATAGTAGAAAAATTAAAAGAGCTTGATGAGTACTATAAGAAATTAGATTAGAATTAAAAGGAGGATTTTATGTGTAAAACTTTGGGAATAGTTGGAGGCATGGGACCCTTAGCTACATCAATATTATTTAAAAAGATCATATACAATACAGATGCAAAAACAGACCAAGAACATTTAAATATAATAATCAACAATAATGTATCTATACCAGATAGGACAAGATATATACTGGGAGAAGGTATAAGTCCAGTCAATGATTTGATTGCTACTTCCATAAACTTAGAGAAGTCAGGTGCTGATTATTTGATAATGCCGTGTAATACTGCCCATTGCTTTTATGAAGAAATCGCTTCAAATATAAATATACCTTTTTTAAATATGATTGAAGAAACAGCGATATATATAGCTAAAAATTTTAAAGCCAAAGAAGTAGGATTGTTAGCAACAGAAGGCACATATATATCTAGAGTTTATGAGGACTTATTTACTAAGTATAATATTGATATTATTACTCCTAGTAGATGTAATATAAACAAGATAATGAGGTTTATATATGGGATAAAAGCTAGTGCTGATGTGGAGTTACAAGATTTTTATGATGTAAAGAATGAGTTAGAGAAAAAAGGAGCAGATATTTTTATATTGGGATGTACAGAACTTTCAACTGCTTATGATTTATACGGTATTCAAGGGGAGTATATAAATCCACTAGACATAATAGCAAAAAAAGCTATATTGTATGGTGGAAAAAAGATTAAAAATGATGTGGTGATATAATGAATCAAAAAAGAATCCGCGATTATGGGATTTTCATAGGGGACATGAAAACGGGAATAAAGAACTCTATAACAGATGTAAAAGGCGTAAAAGTAGGGCATTTTACATTGAATGATCAAGATATTAAAACAGGAGTAACAGCAATAATACCTCATGAGAAGAATGTTTTTGAAAATAAGCTAGTAGCAGGTAGCTATATAATCAATGGTTTTGGAAAGACAACAGGATTAATACAATTGAGCGAATTAGGGCAGTTAGAGACGCCAATAGTGTTGACTAACACATTGAGTGTGGGGACAGTATATGAAGCTGTAGTTAGATATATGCTTAAAAGGAATGTAGATATAGGGAAAAAAGCAGGGACAGTCAATCCCATAGTATGTGAATGTAATGATGCATATTTAAACGATATAAGAGGTCTACATATAAAGCAAGAGCACGTATTGAAGGCTCTAGAGTGTGCAAGTGAAGAATTTCATGAGGGTGCTGTTGGCGCGGGAACAGGAATGAGCTGTTTTGGGCTTAAAGGAGGAATAGGTACAGCTTCAAGAATAATAGAGATAAATGATGAAAGATACACATTAGGAACACTAGTACTTGCTAATTTTGGAGAAAGAAGTAGATTAACTATCAAAGGTAAGCAAATAGGTGGCCTGATTAAACAGATGCATAATGGTGATGAACAGGTAGATAAAGGCTCTGTTATAATTATAATAGCTACAGATTTGCCACTTAGTAATAGGCAGTTAAATAGAGTATGTAAAAGAGCAAGTGTAGGCTTGAGTAGAGTAGGATCATACTATGGAAATGGAAGTGGAGATATAGTAATAGGTTTTTCAACAGCTAATACAATCAATCATTATGAAAAAGAAGCAAGTACAAATATTAGAATACTGAATGAAAATAAAATAGATTCAGCATTTAAAGGAACAGCAGAATGTGTAGAAGAATCTGTATTAAATGCTCTAATATGTGCTGAAGAAACAATAGGGCGAAATGAGCATAAAAGAATGTCATTAAGGGAGTTTATGAATTTAATTTAATATGTATAATAAAAGAGGCTTAAATTAAAGCCTCTTTATCTATGTTATATTTCTATTGAATTGTAAGATTGAAAGAATTTGTTATAGATACATTTCTAGCATAGTCTATTACGGCTACTTTTAATGTATGAGTACCTGAGCCTAATTTATTGATAGTAAATTGACCAGTAGTATTTCTTTCAACAACTTCAGAACCTTTAAGCAATACATATTGGTATACAGAGCTACCAGCATCAGTTGCAGTTGCAGTTAAAACAGTTGATTGTTGGTTGTATGTTAGATTAGTAAAGATTGGTTTTGTTGTATCAAGTTTGATTGGGAATATTTTTTCATTCCACTCTGCATTTGGATAATCTATAACTGTTCTAACTTTCATGTAGTACTGACCATCTGGCTGTACTACGTTGTTTACTTTACCGTTCCATTTCCATGAAGAATCAAAATAATAAGTGTATTTGTTTTCTCCATCACCAAAGCTTTTATAGATGTACTCATCATCAACAAAATCTAGAATTTTGTTGTTGTTTGAATCTAATATATCAATATCTATCTTTCTAGCGTTTCTATAGAAAGAGAATAATGGTATTATAGTATCGTATGAGTTATCACCATTAGGAGAAAATGCTATTTTATTCTTGTCAAATGTCTTATCAGCGTTTTGACCTAGATAATAATACTTATTGCCTTCTATTATACCAGATACACCATAGAAAGATGAACTGTCATATTTTGTACCATCTAAGATAGGAGCATCGTCCCAGCTACCATAGAATCCACAATAAGGGATAGATAAAGATGGTAAATTGCTTTCGCTTGATTTTTCTTTAAATTGAACAAAACCTTCTACAAAACAACCATTTTCAAACATTGCGTTTAGAGTTTTATTATTAGTTTTACCTTTTACATTTGAAAGATTTACTGAAACATTAACATCAGTTGAACCGTTTGCAGGTACTAGTATAGTATTAGCAACAGGGTTTGTAGGATAGTTAAATTCAATAGGTGTTTCGCCGTTAGCGTTAACTACAGATTGTGGTATAGCTAGTATCTTACCGTTTTTAGGTAAGTCAGTAGCTACAGAACCACTTACTGTATAATATAAAGGATTATTTGTAAGGTTTTTAATAGTAACTTTGAAGCTTACGTTATTTCCGATTTCATTAAGAGCAACTTTAGTTTGACCTGTTAAAGAGTCAACTACTATAGCCTTAGCAGAAGTAGCTTTAACTAAATCCATAACTCCTGCACCTTGTCCTCTTGGAGATGTAAATTCAGTTTCATTGCCATCAAGCTTTTGAACTATAGGATTAGCTGTACTCATTATAAGCTTTTTAACCATTTCAACTTTATCAGCACCGCTTAAATTAGGGAATTTTTGCTTGACATACTGTAAAACTAATGCACTACCACCAGCAACGCATGGTGATGACATAGAGGTACCACTCATTAATTGGTATAAACTACTTTGATTAGTTTGGTCTGTAGAAGTGATTCTTCCACCAGGAGCAGTTATTTCAGGCTTAAATACTAGATTTGGAGTAAGACCCCAAGAACTAAAGTTTGATAATTGACCTGATTTAGGGTTAACATATTTCTCGTTTAAACTTACATTTATAGTTACAGCACCATTTACTAGAAGTGCTTCTATAGCTTCTCCATCTTCTTTTGAAATTTTAGCAAAAGGTATAGACCAATCGCCTTGGTCTTTATGGAAAGTTGATAAACCATGATCATAAACGATTATAGCTTTAGCACCTTTTTGATTAGCCCAATCCGTTTTATCTTTAAAAGAATGTTCGCCTCTTTTAACAAGAACTACTTTACCAGTAACATCAATATTATCATAATCAGTAAGTTTACCTAACTTGGTTCCACCTATAGCTACTAGTTGTAAGTTTTGAGAGCTAGATAGAAGTTTTGTCCAATTGTCTTTTCCATATCCGATAACATTATTAGTTAATCCTTCAACAGCAATATTTTGTTTATATAAATAAGATGTATTGTCAGTAGAAGCAACTTGGAATGATTCTAAAGTTACACCAGGAGTACCTACAACACCAGTATCAGGGTTGCTAGTTAGAGGATCACTAAAGCCGCGACCAAATCTGTGAGAATTACCAGCAGAAACAGCAACAACTATACCATTATTAACAGCTCTCTTGATAGCTTTTTGAGCAGGGAAGTCTGGTACAACATGCCCAGCAGGAGAACCTAAACTCATATTTATTACATCAGCGCCCATTAATATTGAGTCGTCAATAGCTTTGATATATACGTCACTGCTAGTAGTTCTCTTAGTACCGTTACTGAAAACTTTCATAGCGAGTAATTGACACTCAGGAGCGACACCTTTGATTCCGCCAGTAGATTCGTTACCATTAGCGCCAACGATTCCAGCAACGTGCATTCCATGTCTTGTAGCATTTTGACCTAAATCTAATATCTCTTGATTTTTATCATAGTAGTTATATCCATAAGGAATCTTGTCAGTTCTCCAAGTTCCTTTTAGATTAAGTCCATCTACAAATGTTTTATTTAATTTTTTCTTAGTAGAATCAGTTAAAACCATATCTTTATGGCTTGGATCTATACCACTGTCAATTATAGATACAACAGTACCTTCACCAGTTAGGCCTAAGTTACCCCAAAGAGTTCTAGCGCCAACAGTAGTTACACTTTCTTGCATTAAAGGCTCAGGTCTATTATATTGTGCAGCAACATAAACATTTTTTACACCCGGTAATTTTTCTAAATTCTTAGCTTCTTTTACAGTAGTAGTACAACTAAAACCATTGAATACATTTT
Organism: Abyssisolibacter sp. ZYX002; assembly: GCF_056892235.1. Classification (NCBI taxonomy): domain Bacteria; kingdom Bacillati; phylum Bacillota; class Clostridia; order Eubacteriales; family Clostridiaceae; genus Abyssisolibacter; species Abyssisolibacter sp. ZYX002. The sequence continues at coordinate 398,186 of NZ_JARMXH010000002.1, read as the reverse complement.
GGAAGCTTCTATGATATTCAATATTATAATTTCTACTTAGAGTTGATTTAATAGCTTTTTGTTCAGTTACAATTTTTTTAGTTAAAGACTTAATAGTTGCTGTATTAAGTTCATTTACTTTTTTGTTTTCACTAGTAGCATGGTTGATTACAGGATTTCCATCTAGCTCAACAATCAGACGTATTTGTTCTTCGTCTTCTAAATTTAGTTGTTGCATTTGAGCTTCAAAATCAAACTCTTCTTTAAACTGTTCAATGCTTTGCTCAAATTGATCAATGTTAATATAGTCGTCATTAACTTCTTGTGTTAAATCTTCAAATATTACTTCTCCATCTGCAAATGCTAATGAGAAACTTGCTAATATCATAGCAAAAACTAATAAAGTGCTAAAAAGTTTTTTCATAAATAATTCATCCTCTCTTGTTTTGTAAAAATTTGAATAACATAGTGCGATTTTCTTTTTTTATGTCATAGCATCACCAACTTATTTAGTTATTTTACTCAATAAATAAATTTTACCAAAATTTCTCAATATTACAACAATGTTCGTTCGACTAAAAAAATCATAAAAACCTACGTCGTAGTTTAAAGTTTTATTTATCTAAAGTAAGATGGTTTCAATATATTACAAAAAAGAAACATTTCGGGAAGACGAATCGTTCTGAAAATATGTCATAATTTAACAAATTTTATGATTATACGACACTTGCGACTTGACGAGATTTGATTAAAATCAACAAATTAACCGATTATTTTTGAAATAAATTATTAAAAATTGTAATCAAGTACTATATTTTAAATAGATATTAAACAAAGCAGCAATGAAAAGGTTATAATTCTAATTTTGAATAAGAATATTTTTGAATAGGGTTGTAATAGAGTATTTGTAACGATTTATAGACTGTTATATAAAAATTAAAGAATTGTAATAAATAATAATCGCTACGAACGATTTAGATGAATATAACAAAAAAGTTCGGGTGCTAAAATTGAATATAAAGTTAAAAAGGATGCCTCGCAAGAAGCATCCTTAGGTTGATGACAAAGTCATCCTTTATATAATATAGTTAGTTTGTGTTTATTCTATAGTAATGCTAATAGCAGATGATTTACCTACATTATTAGCATAGTCTATTACAGCTACAACTAGTGAATGTTCACCAGAGCTAAGACTGCTAATATCAAATTGACCAGTAGTATTTCTTGTAACAACTTTGTTGTTGTCTAATAAAACATATTGATAAATAGAACTTCCATCTTCAGTAGCTGTAGTCGTAATTGTTTTAGCATTTTCATCATGCACTGCTTCAACAACAGGAGCTACAGTATCAATATAAAGAGGGAATGTTTTTATACTTGGAGTTGCATCCGGATAATCAATAACAGAAGAAACTCTTATATAGTATTGTCCATCAGGAAGAACCTCATTGTTTACTTTACCATCCCAAGTCCATGCTGGGTCATAGTGGTAAGTGTATTTATTTTTTCCATCACCAAAGCTCTTGCGTATATACTCATCAGTAATATAATCATATACTTTATTATTATTAGCATCTAATATATCTATATCTATAGATCTAACATTTCTAAGGAATGCGAATAATGGTAATATAGTATCATAAGTTTTATCGCCATTTGGTGAGAAAGCTATCTTACTAGCATCAAATGTTTGGTCAGGATTTTGTCCTAGATAGTAGTATTTAGCTCCATCTAAGATACCAGAGTTATTGTAGAATGATTTTTTATCATATTTAGTTCCATCAAGAACAGGAGCTTGATCCCAGTCACCATAGAATCCACAATATGGTATAGATAAAGCTGGTTTGTCATCATCAGCGAAAAGCTCTCTAAATAATATGAAACCTTCTACAAAACCACCATTTTCAAACATCTCATTCATAGTAGCATTTGATATTAGACCTTTAGCATCTTCTAAGTCTATAGTTACTTGTACATCAACACTACTCTTTGGCATAACCATGATAACATTTTTAAAGAAATCAAAGTTAAATTTAAATTTGTCACCAAGATTTAAGTTCATATTTGCATTAGGATTTTCTATGTTCAATGATTCATTAGTATCAATAATAGGATTAGTGTCAGTATTTTCTATATCGCCAAATGCGTCTAAGCCATAAAGAGTTTTATTTTCATTGTTCAAAGCTCTAAGTTGTTTAAACATATCAAAGAAATTATATTTATATTTGAAGCTTATAGGAGTTTTATTATTATCATTAACAAGAGGTTGTGGTTTTCCTGTAACTAAACCTTTTTCTACTAAATCAGTTGCAACTGTTCCTTTTAGCTTATAGAATAATGGTCTAAAAGAGAAGTTTTTAACTTTAACAGTAAATGTTATAGTATCATCAACTTCATTTAATGCAACTTTAGACATGTTTGTTAGCTTATCAACAACTATAGCTTTAGTAGTAGTTGCTTTTAATAAATCCATAACACCTGCACCTTCGCCTCTAGGTGACGCGTATTCCTTCACATCATCATTAACAGTTTCAAGTATAGGGTTAGCAGTACTCATGAGTAGATTCTTAGCCATTTCAACTTTCTCAGCACCCGCTAAATTAGGGAATTTTTCTTCAACATACTGCAATACTAATGCACTACCACCAGCAACGCATGGTGATGACATAGAAGTACCACTCATTAATTGATAACCATTATTTTGATCAGTAGATAGTATTCTTCCACCAGGAGCAGTTATTTCAGGCTTGAATACTAAGTTAGGAGTAAGTCCCCAAGAACTAAAATCAGATAGGTGTCCAGAAGCAGGAGCTAAATTTTTCTCAGCCATAGAAACATTTATAGAAACAGTTCCATTAGCTAATATAGCTTCTAAAGCTTCGCCACTTTCTTTTGATATCTTTGCAAAAGGAATTGCCCATCCACCTTGGTCCTTATGGAATGTAGATAAACCATGGTCATATACTATAATTGCAGCTGCGCCCTTTTGTGCAGCCCACGTAGTCTTGTCAAAGAATGAATAAGAACCTCTTTTAACAAGTACAACTTTACCAGTAACATCAATACCTTCATAATCTGATAAAGCGCCCAGCTTAGTTCCACCTATTGCTGTTAATTCTATTCCATTTGTAGATTTCAATTTCTTTGCCCAATCATCTACTCCGAAACCTTCAATTTTGTTGTTTATACCAGGTACTTCAAATTCATGTTTGTATAAGTAAAGTGTATTGTCAGTAGAAGCTACTTGCAATGATTCAAAAGTTATACCAGGACTACCAACAACACCGTAGTCAGGATTTTCTGCAAAAGGATCACCAAATTTATTTCCGAATTTATTTGAGTTTCCAGCTGAAATAGCAACAACTAAGCCATTATCAACAGCTCTTTTAATAGCTAATTGTTCAGGTTGGTCACCTTTAACAAAACCAGCAGAAGAACCTAAACTCATATTTATAACGTCTGCACCCATTAATATTGAGTCATCAATAGCTTTAATATAAACATCACTATAAGTATAAGGATTACTACCGTTACCAAATACCTTCATAGCAAGTAATTGACACTCAGGAGCAACACCTTTTATTCCTTCATTTTCTTCGTCGCCGTTTGCACCAGATATACCAGCAACATGCATACCATGTCTACTAGCATAAGGGCCTAAATCTAATATTTCTTGATTTTTATCATAATAGTTATATCCGTACGGAACTTTAGTAGTTCTATATGTTCCTGCCAATTCTAAACCTTCAACAAATTCTTTGCTCAACTTACCTTTTTCAGGATTAGATAAAACCATATCTTTGTGAGCAGGATCAATGCCAGTATCAAGTATAGCAATTACTTTACCTTCGCCAGTGTAACCAAGTTTTTCCCAAACAGTTCTAGCATTTACAGTAGTTACACTTTCTTGCATTAAAGGTTCAGGTCTGTGGTATTTATTAGCAATATAAACTTTTTTAACACCTGATAATGATTCTATTTGTTTAGCTTCTTTAACAGTAGTAGTACAACTAAATCCATTAAATACATTTTGGAAATTTCTATGAATTTTGAAATTTATCTCTTTAGAATCTAGTGAGCTTGTAATAGCTTTTTGTTCAATTTCAATGTTTTTAGTTAGAGAATCTATAGTAGCTGAGTCTAACTCATTTACTTTTAACTTGCTATCAGTAGCATAGTCTATCAATGGTTTTTCGTTAAGTTCAACAATGATTCGTATTTCATCATTTTCATTTAATTCTAATTCATCAAAAGAGAAGCTTTCATTGCTTTGCATGTAATTTGTTTCTGTAGCAAAAGACATTGAGAAACTTGTAATTATAAGAGTCAAAACTAACAATAAAGAAAATAGTTTTTTCACAGAATCATCCCTTCGTTTTATATTTATTTTGAAATAGTAATTTATTACAATAAGTCAAGACATAAGCATCACCAACCTTAAATAAATTTACTTTATATTTAAATTTTACCAAATATTCTGAAAAATACAAATTATTTCGTTCGACTCAAAAAATGCATTTTTGCGCATTAGATTATAAAAGGAGAGTATTTAGGTATGTACAAGTATATAATGTGTACATATTATTATAGAATATAATAATTTAGGTAAGTATATGTTAATCTTGTGGATTAAATTAAAGTAGGATTTAAAGAAAAAGATTTGAAAAGAAAATTGAATATTTTTGTTTAATTATTTATAAAAGTTATATCAAAGATAATGTAAAAAATGATCAATATGTAAAAACTATGTCAATAATTCCTCATATAACAAAACACACCCTTAAAATCAAAATATAGGTGTGCTTTAATTCTAATCAGTTATCTCCATTCTTATTTCATCAAGATAATTATATAGAGTAAATTTTGATATTTTTAGTAATTCGCAAATTCTATCTCCAGACTTTTGTATGAGGAATACGCCTTTGTCATCAAGAAACTTAATTACCTGTAGTTTAGTTACTTTATTCATTTTATTTACTGGTACATTGACAGTGCTAAGGGCTTCAACTATAAGCTCTTCTAATAATTCTTTTATTGATTGTGTATGTATTTCCTCTCCTAGGATTTCAGAAGAAATACCGAAGCAATCGTTTTTTGTTAGATTTAAATAAACTTTTTCAAGATTTATATAATCAGTAATATCATGATTTATACATATAGAACTCATTCGTTTACCATTATCAAAAAAATTAACAGTACTAGAACGTAAGACTTTACCGTCTTTCGTATGAGTTGTATATCTAAAATTAGTACGTTTATTATTATCTTTTCGTATCTCTTCTAAAAAAAGATTAGTTGGACAACCACCAATTGATCTGTTGGTTACGTGGCCATTTTCAATTGCTACTATAGTGCTATCATAGCCTTTTGAGAAATCATGGACTACCACTTCAGTGTTTTTGCCAAATTGCGCTGCTATAGCTTTAGCTATAAGTTTAATATCTTCAATTGAATATTGCATAATAACCTCCTTTATCATATTTATTATATCACAAATGTCATGCTAATTTTAATTTATATTTTCTAAAATTTATTAATAAATCATTTGACACAGTCATAACATCATAATATACTTTAGATATAACGATATGAAAAAAAATTTTATAATAAAATTTTTTTTCATAAAAGGGGGATTATTTTATGTCAAAGGCAGATGTTTTAGTCAACAATGGTAGATTGTCGTGTATTACAAAATTAGGATATGGAATAGGCACACTTTGTGATTCATTAACATGTAATCTATACAATATCTTTTTCTTAGTTTTCGCAGTTGATTTTGTGGGATTAGATCCAGCATTTGCAGGAGTAATATCATCCATCGCGGTATTGTGGGATGCACTAACAGATCCTATAGTAGGTTACATATCAGACAAGTTAAATTCAAGTGGAAAGTTATCAAGGCAAAAGCTCATTATTAGAGCATTAGTTCCATTAACAGTTTCGTTTATTTTCCTTTATAAAATTATTGAAGCAAGTCCTAATATGAAAAATATTTATTATACTGCATTAGCATTATGTTTTTGGACTTGTTACACTGTATTTATGATTCCTTATGCAGCAGTTGGAGCTGAAATGACAAATGATTATGAAGAACGTTCGTCATTAAGGTTTTATGCACACATTTTTACTATGGCAGGATTGTTAATTGCTAGTTCTTTTACTATGAGTATAGTAGAAAAATTTATGGCTAAAGGGTTAACACCGGCAGATGCTTGGTTTACATTAGCATTAGCTTATGGAGCAGTTATATTTACAGCTGGATTAATATGCTGGATATCTATATCTAGAGTAAAGATGAAAAGAAGACAAGAGGAAAGCGTTAACTATCATCAAACAAAAAATATTTTTACTGGTATTTTTTCAACTCTAAAGCTAAGAAGTTTAAGAAAGGTTTGTATAGCAATACTATTATATGCTACTGGTTTTACATTAGCACAAGGAACTATAGTATTTTTAATGCAAAAAGTTTTAGGTTTTGATGGAACACAAGTCGGAAAATACTTCATGCTAACAGCTGTTATCGGTATATTATCAATCCCTGTAATTAATGGGATAGTTAAAATTCTTGGCAAAAGAAAAGCATATACTGTATTAATCATCATCTTTGGTCTTGGGCAGATAATGTTCAAGTATCTAGGTGTATCAAGTTTTGGATGGATATTAGCATTTGGTATAATACAAGGATGTAGTCATAATGTATTTTTCCCTATGAGTTATGCATTAGTATATGACTGCTGTGATATAGATGCATTTGTAAATCGTAAGAGAAGAGAAGGCATTATATTATCAGTAACTGGATTAATGCAAAAAATAGGTTATGCGATAGGTACTTCATTTGCTGGATTATTTTTAAAATATTTTGGTTATAATTCTGAATTACAGACCCAAACCCAGGCTACATTAGATGGTATGCAAACTACAGTGTTTGTAATAGCTCCATTATTTTTCATTGTTAGTGCTATAATGATGAGTAGATTTAAAATTAATAAGGAAAATTATAATATATTACAAAATGCTCTTGAACAGATTGAGAAGGGGAACGAACCATCTGCTAAAGGTCTTGAAGAATTAATATAGGAGGAAATCATGAGAACTTTATTCATAAACGGTGATTTTATCACAATGACAGATAAAAAAATTGAATGGCTATTAATTAAAGATAGTATTATTTTTAATTTTGGTACAAAAGGACAAGAACTACCAGACCATGATAAGCTGGTAGATTTAGAAGGGAAAACAATGATGCCTGGATTCATAAATTCACATATTCACTCATTGCCAACAGGAATGAGTACAGAGAGTATCTTTGTATTTGAATGTGAAACAAAGGATGAATTGTTTTACAGTATAAAAGAACAATTAAAGGATAAATCTGAAGGATTGGTAATGGTTGAAGGGTTTAATTCTAGTTTAATGACATTCGATCCAATAGAGGATTTAGAAAGATTTGATGAAATATCTGAGGGTCGACCAATGTTTATAAAATACAATACTGGTCATGGCGGTATAGTAAATACAGCTGCAATGAAAATATTAAAAAAAGAAGATCCCTTTACTATGGATGAAGTAGAAATGGGAGCAGCTCAGAATATATTTAGTGATGAAAAGATAAAAAGCTTTATGGCTAAGCTTAGTGATGGATGTATTGCTAATGGAGTTACATTAGTTCATTCACTCATCTACAATGACATAGATAATCGTGATATAGATTGGTGGTTACAAGAAGAATTTGGTGAAAGAAAACTAGACGTTCAAGTAGTTAATTATGTCCAGACTACAGATGTTGATTACGTTCATAAGTTAGGATTGCCAAGAATAGGTGGATGTGTATGTTTAGATGGTACACCAGTTGAAATGACAGCTGCACTAGAAGAAGACTATATAAACAAGCCTGGCTATAGAGGAGATTTATATATGTCTGATGAGGAATTATACAAAATGGTTTCAGATGCACATTCTAAAAACATGCAATGTGCATTTCATGCAGTAGGAGATCGTGCAGTACACCAACTAATTGATTGTTACCAACGTGTTGTAGATGAACAAGGGAAAAAAGATTTGAGACATCGCATAGAACACGTAGATTTAATAAGTGATGAAAAATTAAAGCAAGCAAAGCAGCTAGATTTGACATTTTCAGTCCAACCAGGACTATTGTACTTATTTGGAGCTAATTTTGGTGGTATATTAGGAGAAGAAAGAAATAGAAAAATGAGTTCGCTTAAACTTTATCGTGAAGCTGGGATTATGCTTTTAGGTGGCACTGATTCACCAGTTACACCCAATATTCCATTAATACCAATCCACGGTGTAGTAAATTCTGAAAATGAGTTAAGAAAATTGACCGTAGAAGACGCACTTAAAATGTTTACTATTAATGGAGCATATAGCGTACATTTAGAAGATAAAAAGGGTAGTATTGAGATAGGCAAAGATGCAGACTTAATAGTTTTAGACAAGAATCCAGTTAAAAATCAAACTGAAATTAAAGATATAAAAGTAGTAAGTACCTATGTTTTAGGAGAAGAAGTATACACAGAAGGAAGGTAACATCACATGATACAAAAAAAATGTAATAATAACCCAGAAGTAGTATTAAATAGACTTGGACTCAAATTGCCTGAAACATTAGGGCCAATAGGTTCATATATACCTTATAAAAAAAATGGAACACAAATTTATATGTCTGGATTAGGGCCAATGTGGGATAAAGTTCCTCAGTTTTATGGGAAAATTGGCAGAGAGTTGTCTAAAGAAGATGGATATAAAGCATCAAGACTAACAGCTTTAAATGTTATTGCTCAGATTAAAAATGCAGTAGGTGATTTAAGTAAAGTAAAAAACTTCATAAATGTAATAGGATATGTAAACTGTACTGATGATTTTATAGATCAACCGTATGTAATAAATGGTTTTTCTGATCTAATAATAGAAGTGTTCGGGGAATGTGGTAAACATGCAAGATGTGCAGTACCAACAGGAACATTACCAATGGATACTCCAGTTGAGATACAAGTAATAATTGAAGTAGAAGAATAGGTGTGATAATGATGAGTAATTTTGATAGAGCAAAAGAGTTACACAGAAAATTTAATGTAGCTGATTGTCACTTGGACTTGGCAAAAGAAATCTACCAAAGGTACAACAATGGCGAAAAAGAAGTTATTAAAAATTATTATTTAGACCAATGGAAAAATGCAGGAGTTAAGATTGTAGTTTCATCTATTTTTGTTGATGATAGCTATTTACCTGAGTTAGGGTTAAGAGTGGCATTAGATCAACTTAGTATGTTACGTGATGATATAAGAGTAACAAAAGAAGATGTGACTTTAGTAACTAAACTTGAAGAGTTTAATGAAGTGATGAAATCAGATAAAATAGGTATAATGCTTTCGCTAGAGGGGTTAGCACCTATTGGAAACGATATTCATTTACTAAAAACATTCTATAATCTAGGGGTCAGAGGAGCAGGGTTGACTTGGTCAAGAAGCAACTACGTAGCTCAGGGAGTTACTTTTGGCTTAGATAGTGATAATGATGGTGGATTAACTAAATTTGGATTTGAAGTTATAAAGACTATGAACGAACTGAATATGTTTATTGATTTTTCTCACTTAAACGATAAAGGAATAGATGATGTGTTAAAGCATTCATATAAACCTGTTATAGCATCACATTCGAATTGCAGACAAATAAATAATATATCTAGAAATCTATGTGATGAACATATATGTAAAATAGCACAGTCAGGTGGGTTTGTTGGGATTAACAATATCATTCCTATTATAGGTAAAGCCCCAAAAGGATATATTAACGCAATGTGTGATAATATAGATCATATACATAGCTTAGTAGGTACAGATCATATAGGCTTTGGGTTTGATATATGCAAAGGGATTGATTTAACATCAATGAGATATGGGAATATTGAAGATGAGATTGTAGATGCTTTAAAAGATTATACTGATAGTATATTAATAACAGAAGAACTTCTAAATCGTGGCTATAGCGAATCTCAGATAGAGAAAATTATAGGGTTAAATATTATTAAGTTTATGGAAAAGATTTTAAGTAGCTGATAGTTGTAAGGATAAACTATCAAATGAATATTATTATTTAAGATAAAAAAGGCTATTATAGCCTTTTTTTATTATGAAAGTTATAGGTATCTTATTTCAAATTGATAATTTTCTTTTATTGATTTTTTATTAATTTGTAAAATTAATTCATGGAAATTAATTACTTGAGTAAAGACTTTGTTTTTGGGAGGAGAGGTTATTTCTATATTTATAATATATTCAGAGTTTTTATATTCTAGTATATTATGTACAAGCATTTTATATCCAGGCGTAGGGAACGATCTAGCAATAGTTAGTAAAAGAAAGTCGTCTTTTTCAGTCAAAGTAAGCTCTTTAGTACTTCTACTGTTTTTTATATAATCAACTATTTTATAATCTATATTCTTCATACTACCCTCCTAATAGAGATATCTTGTTTAATATTTATGTATAGTAGTATAAAAAAAGAAGCAAATTCTCTATAGTAAGAGCAATTTGCTTTTAATCATACAAATGAATGAAATAAAAAAATATCAATAAAATTTCTTAGTGTTTTGGAAATCTTGAACAATCATTAGAGTTTCTCCAAAGCGTTGAAAATGAACAACTTCTCTCTCTCGAAGAAACTTTAAAGCATCGGTTACGCCTGGGTCATCACTTATTTTAATCAAGCTTTCATAAGTTGCACGAGCTTTTTGTTCGGCAGCCATATCCTCATATAAATTAGCAATAGGGTCTTCCTTAGATTGTATAAAAGCTGCAGTCCAAGGTACACCACCAGCTGTCTCAGGAAAAGGACTTCTTCCATGAGAAGCAAAGTGAGATTCAAAAGGAGTGCCTTTTATTTTGCTAATAGGTGCATTTTTAACAAGCTGATAGACAAGAGTGCCTATTATTTCCCAATGAGCTAGTTCCTAGGTACCAACACGTTATCAGTGATGTTATATAAGTTTAACAACTTTAGACTTTTATAATTTTTAAAATAATAGCTATAAATCAAACAAAATAATTTGATTTATAGCTATATTTTTTACTTATTTTCTATTTGATTAGATTTAAGTGATATAATTCATCAGTTATATCATTATCATTTTTATCATAAAATTTAATATCGCAAATACTCTGAGTTAATGAAAAATTGTCTAATAAATCATACTTATATAAAAAATATTCTGATTTAACATATTCTTTAATATCCTTATTATCAGTATGTATGATAAAATATTTTATTTTATCACATATATTTTTACCAACAATAGTAAGAATAGTGCTGTTATTATATTTATATAAGTCATAGTTATAAAATTCTGTTGTACAACCGATTTTAATGCGAGAATATCTATTAAAAAATGTTTTTTCGTATATTGCAAATCCAATACTATCGTGAGTAGAAAATACTACATAAATATGATTTTTGTCGTGTTTATAATCTTGAATTTCAACACCTGAATCAGTTTCATTAACAATATTATTAGCAATCATATCAGGTGCAATAGTATATTCATTGTAGTAATAGTACGTAATAGATATAAATATTAATATTAGTAAAATCAATGTTAAAATTATTGTTTTTTTCATAAAATTATCCCCTCGTATATGCAATATTATATAAATGGTATAATTAATTTCTATTTTTTAATTGTCAAAAAAACTTTATCACTCCATTGGTCATCAATAGTTCCTGCAGTTATATAACCGGTTTGATATCCTAAGGAGAAACTTCCTTTAAATTTTTCATAAGTATGACAATAACTTAAAATTAATTTAGTTGTACCACCTTCTAAAAGATTTTTAGGTTTTTTTAAAAAAAATCTAGCGGCAGCTTTTTTTACATACAAATCATATTGGTTATGGATTTGCATCCTTTCTGGGAATGCCCATCCTAAAGATTTATTTGGTACAATACACTCATTTCTATGTGGAAAATCACCTGGATTAAATTCGTTTTCGTCATTTAATATTCTAGTGAATTTTTGGGAATCAAAATCATAATTACCACCCCAAGTAAAGGCCATACAGTCATCGCCAGTAGCTGGCTCTTTTTTAGCACTTGTTAACCAGCTAGGAGCTTCCCATTCAGCAGATCCATCTACTTGATATCCAAAATTGCCGTCTTTAAAATTTCCTTCAAATACATGAATATATAAGGTTAATTTATAGAATTTTTTCCATTTGGGCGTAATTGAAGATTTCGCAACAATACTTGCCAATGAAGGGTTTTTTTCTAAAAATTTTATTGTATCAATTATCTTCATATCTTCTTTACTTCTAGTTAATCTTCTTTCATTTCCATGTATATCTTTTTCTATATACATAACTTTACGTTTTGTTTTTAATAGTTTACCATCATTATTAGTATTATGTGATTTTGGAGAAATAGTCATAAAAGAAAAAGCTATGTTTTGATTGACATAATCATTTTCGTCAATTTCATAGTAGATTTCGTCTGTTTCATTATTTATTGTTTCTGCAAAGCCGAAAGTATTAGATATTGATAATAATAGAATTAATAAAAAAAATACTAAATTTTTCTTTTTCATAATTCACTCTCCTTAAAATTATTTAGTAATGTGTACACAAAGATAATATACAATATTAAAGAGGAGAAAATTGCAAAACTATGAAACAAATTAAAATATTACAATAATATAACATTTTAACATGTAAATAGCTTTTGTGACAGACTATTGCAAAATGGATATTAAATATATTTAATATCTATGTATAATAATGCAAATAATTAAGTGATTTTAATTACTTTGGAAGCTTAGGATACAAAACAAGTTTGAAATCATCAGGGTTACCATGCCATCTACCACCAGTTGTTTTAGTATAAATGACTTTATCAATAACTTCTTTTAGAAGCTCATTTTTAGTAGCAGGATTATCAAGGTTACTATAAATTTCTAATATCTTCTCAATCTTAGGTATAATAGTATGTTTGTTTTTTTCAGTTATATTGTTTTGCTGTAGCTTATCCACAAGTTCATACTTATTAGCAGATATTGTGGATATTTTTTCATTCAACAGTTTAGAACGCTCCAAAAATTTATCAGTAGAATATACACCTTGTTCCAATAGATCATGTAGATTATTTATTTGAATATTAAGAGTTTCTAGTTCCTTATCTAGATTATCAATAGATTTTTTAATTAGCTGATTTTCTAGACTAATATCTTCGCCTTCAAATTCCTTTTGCTTTATCTCAAGTTTATAATCATAGAGCCATACTTTAAGTGTTTCAAGTAGCTTTTTCTCAACTAATTCAAGTTTAGAACTAATGTTATTGCATGAAGTAACAGGACACATGAGAGAATCAGGATATTTATCACCATAAGGCCTTCTGTTCATTCTTCGTCCACATTTACCACAGATAATTAAACTAGCAAGTGGATTTTTTACAATATGCCTAGTTGGGACACTAGTAGCAAGGTTCTCAGCTAAATAAGACTGTGCGAGTTCAAACGTTTTGTTGTCAATAATAGCAGGATGTAATCCGTCAACAAGAATCCAATCGCTATTTTTAGCACGTGGTCGTTCCTTAATCATCACACCGTTTTTGATTTTTTTTACTGTTTTCCTCCAGTTCCATCTAATTTTACCTATGTATATAGGATTACTAAGAATACCACGAATAGTAGAAGTAACCCAGTCACCACCTTTAGCAGTAGGTATCTTCATATCATTAAGTTTTCGCACAATCAAAGATACCCCAAGTCTGTTATATGTACCATCAGCTTGTTGTTCTCCTTTAGTGTATAATTGATAGATTAATCTGACTATATCAGATTGTTCATGATGTGGTTTTAGAGTAAAACCCTTTTGACCTTCAAGTTTTACACGAACATAACCAAATGGAGGAATGTTACCGACATACTTACCTTCCTTAACAGAAGATATACGACCTTGTTGTAAACGTCTATTTATAGTTTTATATTCTCTACGAGACATAAATAATCCAAATTCAAAGTATTCCTCATCAAACTCATTATTAGGATCATAAATTTTCATAGGCGTTATAATTGTCGTATGAGAGTATTTAAAAGCTTGTGCAACAATACCTTGGTCAATAGTATCACCACGTGCCAAACGCTCGACCTCGACAACTAGAACCCCTTTCCACATACCCTGCTCAACATCATTTAAAAGTTGTTGCATAACAGGACGAGAAGAGATAGTTTCACCAGATACAACTTCTTTATATATTTTAGTTATACTTAGCTTCATTTTTTTAGCTACACTAAGTAATATACTTTCATGTCTAGCAAGAGTTTCACCCTCACCATGAGATTCAGCTTCAATATCAGCACGAGATTTACGTAAATATAAGCAATACATAGTATCATTCCTTTATTAATTGTTATTTATATTATATAGAAACTGCATAAAAAAATCCATCATTGAAATTAAATCAAGAAAGGTGTATAATAAAAATAACGAACAAACGTTCGTTAAGTTGTAATCATTTTATATTCAATACATGTTTTATAACATCTGTGTCATTGATATTATGCATAATGAAATAATTGTTGCGACCTAGAAGCCAGTCAATGCTAATGTGCAGAGTATCAGCAATATGTATCAGAGTGTCAACGTGTGGTATCCTATTTCCTTCTTCCCAGTTTTGATATGTTCTATATTTCACGTCAAGAATTTCTGCAAATTTTTCTTGCGACATATTAAAACTATTTCGTATTTCAAATAGACGTTTTCCGACTATATTAGGCATGACATTTCACTCCTTGCACTTCATTATACCACAGCAAACACGCAACAATGAGTGGTATAATTTTCATCCAAAGGCTGTTTTATTCTAAAAAAATATCAAAATAACTCCGTCATAGTTGCGTGACAAAGTTCGCATAAATGGCTATTTGACAAGGCTTAAGCGTGATTATATACTGTAATTGAACATATGTACATAACATGAACTGGGGGGATTCATATTGCATTTAGGAGTTGATTACATAGAGTATGTTGTAATAGGGGAGAGGGTTTATTATAATTTGGATTATAATGCAAAAAATAAAGGAAATAGAGGATTAATATAGAAAATAATATATTATGCATAAATAAATTCAAGGGGGGGACTGCTTTGAAAGAACTAGAGAGTAAAATAGAATTTATTAATATTGTAGAATATTTAAGAGAATGTATAGAAAACAAATCTGTGAGGATATTTTTTAATGTTGGAGGAGCAAAATTCATTTTTTTGGAGCAAAATTTAATAAAGGAAATGTCTAAAGAACTAGAAATAGATAAGAATACTTTAGAACTTGTAGTAAATATTAAAATACCAACGTACATTAATGCACTATTATCTAATGAACCTAAAGATGATATAATAGAACAATATGTAGATAAAAATGATGAAGATGGTAATATACAAGAAAAAAAAGTACAACTAAAACAAAAGTTAGAAGCTATAGAGGATTACTTGATAACAGATGATATGAGAAATAGTTATTTAATAAAGAGCACTTCAAAAATCAGTACTTTCAGTGGTATAGATTGGGAAATGAACAAAAAAGTATTTGATGATGAAGAAGGTCATTTACCTGAGATTAAGTATGTGACTGCAAAGATAAAATCAAGTGCATCTTTTAGTACAGATTCATATTCTCCGCTTCATATGTTAAAAGAATTAATAACCGACAAAGTAGATGAATTGATTTTAACATTTGATAAAGGAGATATTGATTATTTTTTACAAACCTTTTCAGATATAAAAAAAGCATTTGATAAGGAGAATTAATTATGAGAGATGTATTGAAAATATCGGATTATCCTAAGAAATTTGATAAAAGTAATATGAGTGAGTATAATGTAAATGATAGTCAAAAAATGATAAAGATACTTAAGAGAATAGAAGGACTGATATCAGATAAAATTGATATAAAACAAAAATATGAAGTTTTAGAAAAGAAAGATCTAATAAATTTGTCTAATAAATATGATAGATTAAAGAATCGCATTGAACAACTTGCTGAAAATTTTGAAGATATTCATGATCGTATTTTTTATTTATCATTAGCCAAAAAAATATTAAAAGAAATTTCAAATCATTATGAGGAATATAACGATACAGAACAGAAATATAACATAAGATTATGTATTATATTGCATGATGCAATAAATAAAATAAAAATCGAAAATATAGAGCAAAATCAATTAGACATAATATCGGAAATTGTATCTAAAGTAACTACCACTAATATAACACAAAAAGAATTTCGGCAATTTGATAATGAATTATTAGAAGCTGGTATAGATTGGATTTTTGGAGGTTGTTAATGGAAGAAAGTATATTTTTAGATACGACTATTCAAATAGATAGAAATTTTAGCTATAAAAGAAAAAGAGATAAACTTAATTTAGATTTAAAAGGTAAAAAACTTATTTGTAGTACTTATGTATTAGGTGAATTTATGAATAATATAGTTAAAAATACTATTTCATTTTATAACTTGTTAATTGATAGCGAAACTACTAGTGAGGCATTAGATAGAATAACTGCAAATGTTTTTTCAAAAGGTCAACATGCAAGAATAGAAAAAATAATAGGTTTTATAACTGAAAATGGAAATATAGATAAAAAAGATGTGTTAAAACGCCTTGATTTGTTAATTGAAGATATTTTTATTTCTAGGTTTAATAGAAATATTGAAAAAAATATGTGTAACGAAACGAATTGTACTAGAGCTTTTGTACAACCAGAAAAAGTGGAAGGAATTTGGCACATAGAATCAGTTTGTAAACAAAGACCTAAGCCATCCTGCAGTTTAGAAAAATTCTTAGAGAATAACAAAGATACTTTTGTACAATTAGCATGTTTACAAGATAAATGTCTTGAAAAAAATGTAACTATGCTCAACTTTATAAATAACGGAGAAAAAATCCCTTATGGTCGAAATTGTTGGAAGCTAGGTGATTTTATTATAGCACAAGAATGTCCTGACGATTGTAAAATATATACTACAAATCTAAAAGATTATACACCAATTTGTAAAGTATTAAAAAAGCAAATTTATGAAGAATAAATTTGTTTTTTTAGTGTACCTTTAATATGTAATTTTTATCTGTATTTTTAATAGTAAAAGGAATTTTACCTTTACATAAAAACTTGATCCAAATTAAAATGTCTGAAACATCCTTTTTGCTAGTTTTTCTAAAAAATAAATTCATCTTTAATCACCTTCTTATTTTATATTATAACCAATAATATAAAAATAGAACCATAAAAAAGAAATTATTCATTAGCTTTTTTCATTTCCCCCTCACAAACTCCACAAACCTCAAAACCTCCCGAACTTCATCATCCCCCAGGTCAGAAATATCAATTGTCTTTGTAGATGTAGGGGGAGGGTTGTCTTTCTTTTTAAAACTAAAATAAGTTGTAATAGTACCCGTAAGCATACCAATAAAACCAATGCCAGTGAGCATAAGTATAGATGCTACAATCCTACCAAGTGAAGTGCTTGGAGAAATATCACCATATCCAACAGTGGTAGTTGTTACAAAACTCCACCAGATAGCATCACCCAAGCTATCAACAGTTATACCTTTTTCTATGATATATATTGAGATAGCTCCTATAACTACAATAGAGCAAGTTATGTATATATTATAAATAAATCCGTTCGTATGGAGGAACTTATTAATCTTTTTAGTGAACTTCTTAGAAAAAGCAATCAGCCTAATTAAACGCATAGTTTTAAACAACTTAGTAAGCCTAGTCATTTTAGTTAATCTTAACAACTTAGAAACCCTAAGAACTCTAAACATAGAATTAAAAGGTATGATTGCTATTAGATCCAGTATATTTTGTTTAAAAAAGGCTTTCTTATTTTTAGATATAAAAAGCCTAGTAAAGTAATCTACAGCAAATATTATTAAGATAGATTTATCAATAAGCATTAGTGCATAGTCATTATTTGATATACGACCACATATATCCATAAAGGCAATAGTAACAGCTATCAATGCTAATAAAGCTATAGCTATATCATATATTATGTATAGTGTTTTATATTTTTCTTTTGACAAGGAAATCAAATTAAGGCCTCCTCAATAAGCTATATTCAACATTTATAGAATATTTAACCATTGTAGAATAAAAAATAATAAACCACATAGGTTAATTATCTTCTTTTTTCATTTCTTTTAAAACTTTCAATATTTTTTCTACGTCCTCAGGTGGAATCTTATTATCTTTAAAATTCTTAGCAAGTGCTATATATTCAACACCTATTTCTTTAAGTTCGTCAGGTATTATTGCTGGTTTTGTATTAGCTCCAAGGAGATAATCAACTGTAATGTTAAAATAATCAGCAAAGTCTTTCAACATAGTTGGATTAGGAAAACTTACTCCATTTTCATAACTAGATATTGCCTGTTTTGATAAATTAAATATCTTACCAAACTCAGTTTGAGTCAACTTTCTTTTAGTTCTTTCTTCTCTTAATCTATCTTTAAATTCCATAACATTACCTCCTACATAATATTATAGTCTATATTTAATGGACTTCAAGAAAAGTACATTAAATATAGTCAAAGAATAAAAAAACACTTAACAGTACATGAATCATGTACTGTAATTGAATTATAAAGTCCATAGTTTATGTACTTGAAAGAGGTGAACAATGAATTATAATAAAAAAATAAAACTTCTTTGCCAAAGAGAAGGGATAACATTGAAAGAACTAGGTGAAAAAATAGGTAAAAATAAGCAATATATGTCGGCTTTAGCAGGTGGCAAAATAAGACTCAGGTATGACACAGCTGTAAAGATAGCAAATGTTTTTAATAGGACTACAGACGATATTTTTTTAAATTAAAAGTACATTTATTATGGACTAATTTCATTATAATTAATTATCCCACACACCAACCCAACAATAAACCAGCAATATATACCAACTACGTTATCAAATGGGATTTGTGAGTGTGATTTGAGAGGAGGGAAGAAGATGGACAATAAAAATTATGATTGCAAATGTCCGATATGTGGACATGAGTTTGTGGCTCAAAAATCAATAGGTCATGTAATGGGAATAAAAGATGCTGGACATGGAAGATGTCCGAATTGTAATACGTTCTGTAATCTAACACTAGATGAAAAAAACGACAAGATGATAGTAACTGAGTGGGATGAATATGTTCTTCAAAAAAGTAGAAACAAAGCGAACCAAAAAAGCAAGTAATATTTGCTGTAAACAAGCACAAAACAACTCTTTAAACATAGTGTAATTACAAGGGGGTGAAAGCATGAAAAAACAACCACATATACCAGAAGGGAACATTGTTGAAGAATTCATGCTTGGGAACACAAAAATAGAAATACGTGATAGTTCCTATATAAATAGGACACCAGAAGAGATACAGGCAACCCTTGATAGGATAGCTGATATTGCTAGGAATAATTTGAGAGTACAAATAGATGAATAAATGGAGGGATAAACATTGGATCTAATTAATAAAAGAAAACTCAACTATCTAAGTAATTATTATGCATCTGATGTAGACGAGCTTAAAACTTTCTTTGCAGAGCTAAATAACTATCCATTTCATTTACAGATAGATTTAGAATTTGACCGTGTGAGGTTTTCTAGAAAACATAAGAAAAAGTATTATAAACCTAGTCCATTTCTTAATTAGGAGGTGAGTGTAAATGAATGAAGATAACACTTGTCAAAATTGCAAGTATTACAGTAACTTTGATGGAGTATGTTCTAAAACAAAAGAAGAAGTACATTTTTTAGATAAATGTGATGATTTTATTGAATTTGAATGGGGTGAGTAAGAGTGCATCAAAAATTAGACCAAGCTGTCAAAAACTCGGACATGCAGGTTAGTAGAATAGCAGAACAGTGCTTCATGGATGAAAGAACTCTATATAAACTTAGGAAAGGGCAGCAACCAATTTCACCTGACAAGGTTGTTGACTTAGCAAATGTATTGAATGATATTAATTTGATTAGATATCAATGCTCAAATTGTGAAGTTGGGTCAAAGTTTCACTTAGTGTGCTTAGATGGGAACATCAGAAGTCAAGGGCATGAGATACTTATGAAAAGCAATGTAGAGATTAATGAGTTTCTAGACGTATACAGTCAATTACTAGAATTATTATTTGATAAAGACACATACACAGATGATGAAATTAAGTTGATAGATAAAGCAATACATGAAGCTATAGACGTAAGGCATTGTATAGAAACGCTTGAACTTTGGTATGCAAAGAGGTTTGGGATAAATAAGTTAATACAGAAGATAGCAGAGCATAATGAGAAATGTGTTGTAAATGGTTATGCTAAGGGGTGAAATATAAATGCTAAAGTTGTTTAAGGTAGTAAGTAAAATTAATAATCAAATATTGGCATCAGCAGAACTAGGAGAAATTTTATATCAAAAAGGAACATCAATATATAATGCTTATAATCAAAGAATCTGTGATACTAGCAGTATGACCGCTGATAAATGTTTACAAGAAATATCAAAGAATAAGGAGGTAGAGTGTGAAAACTAAAGCAATTATTTTCTTTTACGTAGGCAAAGCAAAAGATTTGAACATAAAAGAACACTCAAGTTGCTACAACAACTATAAGAGTGTTCATGAAAAATTCAGTAACTAAAGTATATCAGATAGTAACAAAGTTAACAAGGGATAATTTAGTAAATTATATAAGGGGGATAGACTGTTGGCAGAGGTAAAATGGATAAAGATAACTACAGGAATGTTCAATGACGAAAAGATAAAAATTATTAGAAAGATGCCAGAAGGTACACAGATATTATTGGTATGGATTTACTTACTTACATTAGCAGGCAAGACAAATGCAGGAGGGTACATATATCTTACTGAGGACATACCCTATTCTGCTGAAATGCTTTCTAATCTAACTGATATCCCACTGAACATAATAAATATATCTATCAAGGTATTTGAAAATTTTAAAATGCTTAGGATAGATGAGCAAGGTATGTACATTGAAAACTGGAACAAACATCAAAACGTTGATGGACTAGATAAGATTAGAGAGCAAACTAAAAAGCGTGTAGCAAGACATAGAGAAAAGAAAAAGCTGTTAACAGAAGGGATTACAGAAGATTGTAACGAGAACAATGTTACATGTAACGTTACAATAACGCAGAGTAACGCAACAGATATAGATATAGAAGAAGATATAGATAAAGAAAAAGATATTAATACAACTAAAGTTGTACGTTGCACTAAAGAGCAACGAGAAAAAATTATAGAAGCATGGAACAATTTAAATCTCCAAAAGCTAGTATCGCTAAATCCAAATACTAAAAGATACAAACAACTTAACGCAAGATTAAAAGAGCATGGTATACAGGCAATACTACTAGCAATCAACAGGATTAACAAATCTGACTTTTTGAAAGGTCAAAATCAAACTAGTTGGACTATCACATTTGACTGGCTTGTTAAGCCAAACAATTTTGTCAAGGTTCTTGAAGGGAACTATGACAATAAGACATCACAACAACAAAACAAGCAAAATGCTCAAGAACAGAGTAAAAACAACTTCCATAATTTTAAGCATACGACTACTAAGTATGACGATGAACAGTTACAGGATAAGCTTAATAAGAATTTGGAAAAGAAGTTAAAACGGATAAATGGGGGGTAAAAAAAATGAATATTGAAGCAATCGTACATGCATTCAGGGGAGTTATAAAGTACTTAGATGGAGATTATGAAGAGTTTAAAAAGCTTACTAACAAAGCAATGATAATTAATGATAATCTGAATTATAATAGACGTTCATTATGTACAATAGGTGAGATAATACCAACTGACGTAAAGCAAAGACTATATATTATTGCTGGAGGTGTAAACTAATGAATTTTAACATAGGACAAGTTATTAAAATTAGTTTCTTAAACAGAAAGAAAAAAGAGACTAAAGCTATAAAAGGCAAAATATCAGATATATACGATAAGTTCATCATTGTTCAGTTCAAGCAATACAAAGAATGTTTTCTAAAGAAAGATATAGAACATGGACTAATCAAGGTGAAGATAGCATGAGTTTTGCAGATGAATTGAATAAAAGAATAAATGAACTATCAAAGGGTTATCATGCAGATAAAAGGGAGATTGTATTAATGGGGATTGATTTATTGAAGGAGGATAACTATGAGTGGATTTAAGGAATATGAGTGTGTAAACTGTGGTCATAAAGCTTGGTCACTTAGAGAAGTGGGCAAATGTGAAAAGTGTCAATCAGTGGTTATATGTAAAGAGCAGGAGAAAACAGATAGTAAAGGGAGTTTGAACGGACGTGAACTTGTTGTGTAACAGATTAGCTCAACATCAAAGATTAATAGTTATATATGAAGTAGTTATAGCCTTGTTAGCTTTAATTGCTGTAATAACAACAGCGTTTGATACTATGGAAACGTTAAATGATTTAATATTAATACTATTTGCAATAGATTATATAGCAAGGCTGACTGCATCAGAAAGCAAATATAAGTTTGTTAAGAGCAATATATTAGACTTAATAGCCATTATTCCATTTAACTCAATATTTAGAGCGTTTAGAGCTTTAAAGTTATTAAAGGTTGTGAAGATAGCAAAGATATCTAAAGTAACTAAATTAGTGAGAGTGCTAAACTTTACTAAAAAATTTCATAAAAGAACAAAGAAGTTCTTAAATACAAACGGTTTTAAGTATATTATATATATCACATTATCAATAGTAATAATTGGCTCAATAATTATATACGTAGTTGAAAAAGGAGCAATCATTAAAACATATGGTGATGCTCTATGGTTAAGTTTTACCAGTGTGACATTGTTTGGATATGAAGGAATAGAACAGATGTCTATAGCAGGTAAAATGATATGTGGATTTTTAGCATTAATAGGAGTACTGTTCACAGGATCATTCACAGCAACATTTATAAAATATTTAGATAATAAGAAAAACAGCAGAGAGGACGAAAGAGAAACAGTAAGGGATATTGATATTTCTGATTTTTCACAGGAAGAAATAAAAGCAATAATGACATATATAGAATTTATAAGACAAAAAGCTAGGGGGTAGCTATGGACAAGAAAAATGTGTTAAAGAATAAGATAGTAGATTTTATTGATAGCGTTCTAGAATTAGCACAGAAACAAGGGAAATTAGATTACATTGAAATGGAAATAAGTAACCACAATGGATCATTGCAAACAGATTATAAAATAAGAGATAGAGACAAAGCATATTAAGTCCTACTGGACAACCAGCGGACACTCCTAAAATATAGGGGTGTCTATTTTATTTATGGAGGGGATATAATGAGGAAAATTGAAGAGATATTATATAAACACTATGATAACAAATATAAGCTAGAAAGATTAAAGCAACGATTAGAAAGAATTGAATATTATATTGAAACATTAAAACGAGACATAGACCAAAGCAATATAGAGATGCAGAATACACTTAAAGCTGTAGTTTATTCACATACTAAAACAAGCAATGGTATAAAAAGTTCAGTTGAAAGAGAATTAGAAAGAGCATTTAGAGAGTTAGAATGTAAATTAGCCCAAGCGTATAAGGATAAACATAAAACTCAAAGTAGGATAAGAGATACAAGAAATAAGATAGATAATATAGATATCATACTTAGTGAGCTTAATCAAGAAGAAAAAAATATTATTAAATTGAAATATGATGATTTGCTATCATGGAAAAAGGTTGCAAAAAGACTGTATTGCAGTACTGCCACTATGTATAGAAAGAGAGATAAACTTATAAAACATATATCTAAATTGATGAAGTGAGAAACATATGAGAAACTTGTGAGAAAAAACGATAAAAAAAGTGTGCTATAATTGTATTGGGAAGCTTTAAGAAAAACAAAAAGAACTTTCAATAATATATTAAAAATTCATTTCAATCAAGAACTTATTGTGATAGTATATTGAAGGATATATTTACAATTAATTCACAAATAGGAGATGATATGAAATGTTAGAAACAATTATTAGTAATCTTGCATTACCATTAGTAGTGTCTATATTGACTGTTATTATTTCAATTAAACTCTACAGTTATCAGTTAAAGATGAAAAATAAGTATATTGTTTTAAAAAGCATAAGATTGGAAACTGTAAAAACATTGTATAAAGTATCGCAATTATATCCCTTAGCAATTCTAAGCTTGCAACTTTCTTTAAATGATTTATTTGGAGGAGACATAGCGATTATTGTAACAATAATAATAACAATAATTCTCAACATAGTAATGTTATGGCGTTATATAGAAAATTCAATTAAATGGGAACATCAAAATGGCAGATTTTTTAAAGATGAAAAAATTTTATTTCCATTAGTGACCATTGTACTTCCTACACTTGCCGTCTTTTTTTATTTTGGGATGTCATTTAATTTGACTATATATACAGTTGATTTAATTGATATGATGAATGATATGAAATTAGATACATTTAAAATAGGTAGAATAGTTGCATTTTATTTTTTAAACGTACTTGTAACATTTACAACTTACTGTATTGAAAAAAATTTTATGAAGAAAAAAGCTAATAAAATAAAAGTATATTATATGCAAAATGGAAGGAAGAAAATTAAAAGTAATATTAATTATGAAGATATAGACATAACAAAAGAATTCGTCAGAATATCCAATATATCTAATAGATTAAATATTGTTATACCAATAAATCATTTATTAAATATAAAATACTATTATAAGTAAATCAGACAGTCTAAGTACTGTCTTTTTTAATACAAAAAAACAAAGTAAGGTGGTGCTATGGAAAAAATAAAATGGAAAAGTGACAAGGAACTAAATGATCTAAAGAATAAACAAAGACAAGAAATCATCAAAGAAATTACAGAATGTTGTGAGTGTAAGAATTGTAAGAGATTTGAGAAGTACAAAGAAAGGTATGAAAAGGAGCATCAATAATGCCTAATATAAAAAGGCCTGCAAACCCAATTAAAAATATTAATTCAGTGCATGATATGCAAGATTATTTAAGATACAAAAGTGAGAGAAACTATGTACTTTTTGCACTTGGAATTGGTACTGGTTACAGAGCAGGTGATTTAGTTAAGTTAAAAGTAAGAGAAGTAAAAAAAGCTTTAAAAACAGGGTACTTTATCATACTGGAAGGTAAAAAGAAGAACACAAGAAACATAAGAAAAAGCAATATAAAACCTCGTGAGGTTAAGATACCAGCTAAATTAAGTAAGATACTAAAAGAATATATAAAGAACAAAAAGGATTATGAGTATTTATTCCAGTCCAGAAAAGGCAGCAGTCACATACAAGTAAAGCAAGTAAGTAGGATATTAAAAGAAGCTGGTGAGTATTTTGGATTACAGAACATCACAGCTCACAGCATGAGAAAAACATACGCTTATACAATCTATGTAGAAAGTGGATTTGACATAATAGCAGTAAAAGAAATGTTAGGTCACGCAAGCGTTGAAATAACCAAAAGATATCTAGGATTAGACAGAGAATTATATGATAAATATTCAAACACACTTAATCAGTTGTATAACTGATTTTATTTTTTTAGTAGATGAATGTCCCATTTTAAGAGTAGTAGACATTAAAGCATCGTTTTAAATGATATATATAGGTAGTCAAAAAATAATATGAATGTCTGATTCTATATATAAATAGGACATTCAAATCAAAAAACACGAACATTAAAAATAATATTAATGAAATGTTCGTTAAAATATTTATGATATTTAGATAGAAAGAAGGTAGAGTTATGTGTAAACAAAATCATAAAAAAGGCAAAATTGACTGTACATTTGGTGACAGCATTCCAACTATACTAGATGTTTTAAAAAACGAAATGAGGTGATTGAAATAGAAAAAAATAGCTTTTTTAACAGTGTAAACGGTGATAGAACTTATAACACCGCACACATTGCAGAGTACTTTGGAAGCTTTATAGGAAACGGTATTTTTCCTAATCCAAGTACGAACTTGCAAGTAGTATCAAACAATAATATGACCATTACGGTTAAAGCTGGCAAGGCTTGGGTTAATGGGTATTTCTATTACAATGATAGCAATTTAGTGTTGAGCATTGCACAAGCTGATGGAGTCTTGAAACGTATTGACAGAGTGGTTGTTAGACTTGATATGACGAAGAGAGAGATAAAGGCTTATGTTAAAAAAGGGGAATTTAACAGCAGTCCAGTAGCCCCAAAGATACAGAGAAACTCTGATATATACGAACTAGCCATAGCAGATGTAGCTATAGATGCTGGATGTATAAGTGTAAAAGCTAGTAACATAACAGATTTAAGGTTCAACAATGAGTTTTGTGGTGTTGTAAATAGTCTTATTAAGGTAGATATAAATACCATAACAAAGTGTTTTTCAAATGATTTTAAAGCGTGGTTTGATGGTATTAAAGGGATATTGGGGAAGGATGAAGCTGGGAAGTTGTTGCAACTTATTAACAAAAACACAAAAGCACTTAATAAAGTAACTTATATGCAATCTAGCGAACCCACTAAAGGACAGCAAAAAGAAACGTGGTGGGACACAAACTCGAGTACATTATGGGTACACGATGGCACTAAATGGAATCCGACAACCCGAATAAGCTTGCTAGAGGAAATTACGGAATTCAATTCAATCGAAGGAGTAACCGTTAAATCAAGCACAGGCGATGTTATCGTCAGGGATGATAGCGTGCGATTTAACCCCTTGGTCGAAAAAGACACTATGACATATACTACATCGGGCAGTGGCGGTTCTGAAACTAAATATATGCATGGCATCAGATTCACCCCATTAATAAACTTGAATGGCATAAAAATAGAAAAGTTCCCGAGTTCATCCGATTCAAAAGTTATAATTTCGCCCGTTGCAAATTCAACGAATCATTTGAAAATAAAAAGGGAGGGCAACAGGATAATAGTAAATCTAAAAGCAGAAATTTCGTACAATCTGCTTTTAGGTGACGAATATAGAATAAGCAAGGTTGTAGCATTACCACAGACATCACCAAACAAGCATATACGCATTGACGAAGGGATTGTATACACAGTCAGTACCAAAGCATTTGGAACTAACCGTTCTTATGTGTATACCGTAAAAAGCATAACTGCATTATCGGAGTCACCTTCGCTGTCCGGTTCTATAGAAGTTCACCATAACAAAGTTCCGAGTACAATAAAAACTTGGGACTTAGTGAGCTATCACAGCGAACTCAATGGGGGTAACGTCAAGATAGACCTAATCAATTCGGCAAACAGCTCAGTTATATCACATAATATAAGCAAGAATCACAATATTTCAGGGATAGGTAGCAATATCAACATAGGCTATAAAATCAGCTTAACGAGGACGGATAATACAAAAAATCCGAAATGTAGTTACTTGGCAAGGAGGTATACAAGATGACGAATGAGAAGCTAGCAGAAATCATCGAAAAACTGTCTAAAGAATTGGAAGAAACAAGAAAGGAACTAAAGAAAGTTACTACAAAACCACCAATCGTGCCACCTTGGACGAGGGCTGGATTTAAGACAAAAGAAGAATGGACAAAGGAAATACTTTAGTAGGTTGTTTTTTTACCTACTTATCAACTTATATAATATAAGGAACTTTTTTACACCTAACAAGGTGTTATTTTTATGTACAAAGACAAAGGGGAGGAATAAAAATGATAAGTTTAGATGATTTTCAAATTAATAGTAAAGGGAAAGGATTAAAAGAAGATGACTTAAAGTTTCTTAATCTATCAGGTCGTAAGACTTTTCATTCACAAGGGTATCTGGGGCAAGGTGTGATAGTTGCTGTTGTTGACACTGGTGTTAACAAGCACACAGAGCTAGAAGGTAGAATATTAAAGGGGAAAAACTTTTGTTACTATGGTGGAGAACATGACACAAAAGATGATCATGGACATGGAACTCATGTGGCAGGAAGTATAGCAGGTGTAAACGTAGGAATAGCACCTAAAGCTGAAATATTACCTGTTAAAGTATTAGATGCTCTTGGTGGTTGTGAAATTGAAGACATCATAAAGGCCTTAAAATGGATTAAAGAATATACTCACAAGGATGGTAGGAAAGTAAGTACTGTTTCAATGTCACTGTCATTTGATAAAAACAGTGAATCTAAGAAAGATATAGACGAGTTACACAAAACTATACAAGAATTAGTCACCGCAGATATAGCTGTGATATGTTCATCAGGAAATACAGCTAAAAGAGAAATAAGATACCCAGCTGGATTTGATGAAGTGATATGCGTAGGAGCTGTAGATGTAGAAAAAGAAAAGGCTCTATTCTCAACAATGGGTAAACACGTTGATGTATGCCAAGTAGGTGTAAATGTAATCTCTTGTGATTATGAACAACAATATGGTGGAGAGTACGACTATGCAGTTATGAGTGGTACAAGTATGAGCACACCACTAGTTTCAGGCATAGCTGCCTTAATAGCATGTAAATACAAGGAACAGTTTAATAAATCAATAACAGAACAGTTTTTATGGGAATTACTTAAATTCAACACAAAAGATATAGGTGTAAAAGGGTTAGATAAAAACTATGGGGCTGGATTTTGTACACTACAGCCATTAGAAGCTGATATTAAAGTTACAGAAGGCAGCAATATATTGTATCTAAATGACCAACAAATAGAAATGAATACACCTGCGAAAGTAATAAACGGTAGGTTCATGTTACCAGTGAGGTTTATGGCACAATCTACAGGTTCTTTTATTAACTATAATAATGAAACGGATACAGGAAGAATTATATATTAGGTGGTGTGATTAATGGAGCTAAACGAAAGAGTTACAGCAGTAGAAGAAAGTATAAAATCAGCACATCACAGGATAGACGAATTGAAAGAAAACCAAAAGATACTGCTAGAAATGAATGCCAATATAAAGATATTAGCAGAGCAAAACAAACAGCAAAGCAATAAAATAGACCGTATAGAAAAGGACGTAAGTAAACTAAAAGAAAAGCCAACTAAAAGATGGGAACTTATAATAACAACAATAATAACAGTTATAACAACAGCCTTTGTCACAAGCTTAGTGACAGGGGCTTTAAATTAGAGAGGGGATAAAAGAATATGAAAAACATACAAACAAGAAAGATTATAGCACTAGGAATGACAGCTGCATATATAGGACTAACAATATATGCAACAGTAACAAAGAAAGAAGTACCAACAGCGTTTATTTCAACAGCAGGAACAATAATAGGTTATTATTTTGGGAAATCCACAGCATTAGACACTCCAAGTAAATAATGTAATAATTTTTACATTTTTGTAATAAATGATTTTTTTGGTTGTTAAATCTCTTTGTTATCGCCTTATATAAGTGAAAGGCATAAAAAAGGAGGGAGGATAAAGATGATTGATATAGAGTATATAAAAACATAAATATAGTAAGTTCCATTTATTTTTTTGTTTTAAGGTACCAAATAATTAATTTTATACAAATTTAAAGAAAAATTTCAAAGGAGTGGTTTAATGAGACCGTTAACAAATGGTGTGTCAGCAAGAGCTACAATAAGTCAAGGATTAAGTCAATGATATGAAATACAATTTAACAAATCGGGAAATGCAAACTTTTATATAAAACCAGATGTAAGTGATTTAGATATAAATTTAGAAGTGTATGATGAGGATTACAATAAAATAGGTTCGTCAAGCAGAGGGGCAGGCAAATATGAGTTAATTAATCTACCTGTTAAAAGAAAAAAATACTATATGAAAGTAATTCACTATAAAGGACCAAGAGGTAGCTACGAAGTTAAATATAAACGGTATGATGATAGTACTACCGAGAATTATGATTTAGTAATTAAAGATATTACAGTGGAGCAATCAGAACCTTTTGATGTTGGTGAGTATATAGAATTTAAGATAAAAGTAAGAAACAACGGAGAAAGTGAAAGTCCAAGATATAAAGTAATAGCATATGATGAAAATGGTGATGTAATTGATTACGATAGAGAATATGAATTAGATAGTAGAGATAGTAATGCAGCGTATCTAAGTGTAAAATACTATGATAAAGGGAATCATAAAATTAAATTCGCTATTGAAGTTGATGATGAATGTGTTTGTAGCGAATATAGAACGTATACATGGGGGACTGGGGGAACTACAGAGGACTATGATTTAGTAATAAATAGTATTGAACCAGATGATCCAGAAAGATATCCTTTTCCTTTAGGAAAAGGGGTGCTAATAAAAGTAACAGTTGAGAATCGAGGTACAGATAAAAGTCCAGAATATAGTGTAGTTATGTATGATAAAAACAATAATGAATTATATACTGAAGAAGAACAAAACACGATAGGTAAAGAATCACTTTGTTTAGTTGCTAACTTTGATGAACCTGGTGATCATAGACTCAAATTTGCAATTATGGTTGATGGGAAGTGTGTAGATGAAAAGTATAAAACTTTAACTTGGGGGAGTGAAGACGAAGGGACAGATATTGAAAAAGCTCAAAGATATTTATTAAGAATAGGATATGCAATAGGCACAGTTGATGGTAGCTGGGGTCCTAAATGTATTAAGGCTGCACAATCATTTCAGCAAATTAAGGGCATTTCTAAGACTGGAAAATTGGATAGTACTTTACTACGTGAACTAAAGAAAAGTTATGATTCTAATGAAAGATTAGAAACTTTGCAAGAAGAATATTATGAAAGTACTACAAGATCTAGTGCAGGTTTTGTAAGAATGTTAGAATTTGGAGTTGGATATATAACAAGTTTTGGAGATCATAATGATGTAAAATGGTTAACTCCAGAAGTAGCAAATTATATAGTTACAGCTTGCAAAGAATGGTCAGAAACGTCTGCAATTTTAATCCAACTTAGTGAAATGAGTGCAAAAAATGGTGGTAAGTTAGGAGAACACGAGTCTCATAGAAAAGGTGTAGACATAGACATACGACCTTTAAAAAAGAATAATAGCCTTGGAGGAACAACAATTTATGAGTCTAATTATAGTTCAAAGAATTCAGAGGAATTTTTAAAAATAATACTAAAAAATTCAAAAGTTAGAAAAATATTTTTTAACGACGCAGGAATTTACAATAAATATGAAAAAATAAAATATCTAGATAAACATCATCATCATTTTCATATATCATATATAGAAAAAAAATAAAAGAAAAAATCAAAACGCTTTATTTTAAGGCGTTTTGATTTTTATATTTGAAATCGAATTATTAGTAAAAATAATTAGTTCATTGTCATTTTTCCTTATAATACTATGTACTGGCGTATTTTTTATAAGCCATTTATTTTTTCCTGTTTTTTTATCCAGTATCAATAGTCCCTCACTACAAGCTATAAAACTATTATTATCAACCGATTCTATACTTAGTTCATATTCTACATCTAATGATGTTTTAATCCATTTGTTCAAGTCATTATCAAAATAATTTAATCCATCATCTAATGTAGTCCATAGAGTACCACTTGAATCTATACTGATAGTACCGACATACCCTTTTAAAGTACTGTTATTAAAGTGTTGCCATTTATTATTTTTTGTATCTAAACAAGACAACCCTAAAGTTTCTTCGTTTATGCTCCAACTAATCCAAAGTCTATCTTTTATTAGGAACAAGTCATCTATATATTTTTCTTTTAAAAAACTATTTTTATTATAAATAAAATTATTAGATTTTTTATCTATTTCAATAATTCCATTACTAACAGTTCCAATCCATATCTTATCATCATTACCTGCAATACCATTAATATATTCCTTATTCATTATGTCTGTTTTATTATTGCTTAAATCTATTTTATAAAGTCCTTGATGTGTACCAATCCAAGCAGTATTATCATAAGAATGAATGACAGAATTAGCACTAGTGTTAGATTTGCCATCTAAATAATTCATAAATTTATTTTTTGAAATATCATACTTTAATACAGTTTGAAGAAAATTCTCACCCACACTAGATGAATTTTTTGTTAAAAACCAAATATTGTTCCCTGAATGATATATTGTATTGTAGTAAAATGCATCAGTCAGAGTGTTATTATCATATTGTTTAATTTCATTAGTATCTAAATTTAAGTGATGTATTCCTTTTTTCCATCCTGATATAAACCACAACTCATTATTTATTATTTTTGCATCGGTTATGTTTTTTATATCATAATCAATAATTTTAGTAATCAAGTAATTATTTTTATTATCAGTGTGCGATTTTGATTTATTATTAGACGCAATAGTATTTTTTTTAATTTCTCCACAAGCAATTAAATGTAATACCATTAAAAATAGAGCAAATAAGCAAATAATCCTTTTTTTATAATTATCCATTGTGAGCACCCCTATCATTTTTATAGTAGTAATATTTGTTTATACATCTAAATAATAGCTATTATATCATAAACTATATTTGATTTAAATAGTAAAATACTAACAAATTATCATGCAAATGAGCTGAAGTAATCCTCTTATTCTTAGAAGCATTGGTAAGTGGTCTGAGTTTAAGGCTAGGGTATATGAGGAATTAGAGCAAACAAAGGATTATCCTCAACTTCAGAAAATAAAAATGCTTTTACATGGTAATGAAGTTGAAGCAGAGGGTTTTTTTATTGAAGATAAGAATTATATACATGTTGGGTTTCTTGATAAGCTTGGTTATAAGGTCGGAAATAAGGGTGAGATGCCTGTTATAGGGTATAAGTAGGTTTTAGGGTATTTAGGCTAGCGTTTGCTAGTCTTTTGATTTGTTACTAATAGGAACGTAATTAATACAAAAAATTGCAAAATATGAAAGGTTATATAATAATGTTGTAGAATTTATTATATAAGGAGATGATATTTTGTACAATAGATGTAAAGTTGAATCAAATAGTATTGAAATGTATTATAGTCGTAAAATAAAGGATATAAGAACACGGTGGATTATTGGAGTATTAATCAGTATTATTGTTTTATTATTAACATATAAATTTTGGGGAAAAGAGTCTTCGTTACAAGATTTAATATCTATAGGAAGTGGTTTTGTATCTATAACATTGGCAATATTTGCGATATTTTATTCGTTTACGGAAAATATAAAAAGTAGTAAAAGAGAATCGAAAGTATCTAGTATGCTTAATAACATAGAAAAAAATACAGAACAGTCTAGTGAGATTTTGAATAATATCAAAGAAATATCAACAGATATTAACAATAAAGTTGATAATATGATTGATGATCATTTGTCGACAATAGATAAACAAAAAGAAGGGTATTTAAAAGATAGTGCTAAGAAGAATGAAGAAAATAGTGAGAAAGAAAATAACGTAGAAAAGGAGCAAAATTATGATTCGATTAAAAAAGGAGAAATTTATTACGCTAAATTTGATCGTGGGTTTTATGGTGGGATTAGACCTGTTATAGTCATTTCTAATAATACTTGTAATAAATATTCTAGATATATAAATGTGATACCTCTTACTACTAATATAAATAAAATTAAATTGCCAACTAATATTATGATAGATGGAATACTTAAGCGTGATTCAGTTGCTTTAGTCGAGCTAATAAGTACAATTTCTAAAGATAATATTATTAAATTAGTTGGTGAGTTGACAGATGAAAAAAAACAAATGATTGATAAAGCATTATTAATACAATTTGATATGAATTGATTACATTTATAGTTGTGTTAATTCCATGAATAAAAAGATGAAACTATCACTGATAACGTGTTGGCACGCATTCTTCAGTTCCTATATCCGTCAAAATACCTTTAGCTTCATTAGTAGGCATACAATATCTTTGAGTTAAGTAACGTATACCAGCAGATAATTCACCATCTGGTCCACCGAATTGTTCAAGTATCATTTGAGCTAATGTAGGGTTACAAGTATCAACTCTAACAGGGTATTGAAGTTTTTTGTCATATTTCCACACGGTTTATGCCTCCTTTAAAAAAGAGTGTTTAGTTTATAATATGTGGGTGGTATGTGTATGTGATAAATATGTAGATTAATAATGTTGGAAAAATATCTACCAATTGTTTAATAAAATGGATAGATATTTTTTAAAAGATTTTTGTTTTAAGAGGTTGTTAAAAATCCTTCTCATCGACATATAAATATGAAGGGATAAAATTTATATATTATAAGAGGGGGAGTTTAATTAATGACTTACAAAAGCAAAACTGATTGGAGCATAGACGATATTGTTACAGAAAAGGATCTAAATCGTATAGAAACAGGTATTAAAGATGTTCATTATATTTCTAAAGAAAAAGTAGATAAAGTAGCAGGAAAAGGACTTAGTACTAATGATTTTACTAATGATGAAAAAGAAAAGCTATCAATAATAAACAAGCAGGAATTTGATAAAATTAGAGATAACTCTGAAATGAAAACTGCAGGTGGAAGTGGAACTGCTATTACTTTGACTATACCAAGTATCATTGAATATAAAGCTAATCGAAAGTTCACATTTATTGCTTCAGCAAATAATGCCGGTAAATCTACTACAATTAAAGTTAATAACCTTGTCACTAAACAACTATATAAGCCAAACACAACTATTGCACCAAATATAGTTGCAGGTAAAGCATATGAAATTTGGTACGATTCAATAAAAGATTGTTTTTTTCATAAAGCCAGTGCAGAGGGAAATGCTACTGCTACAAATGTACTGGCAGGAAAAACTTTTAGTAATGATAATGATAGTGGTATTATTGGTTGTATGACTAACAGGTCAGGAGATACTGTAGCTATTGCAAGCAGTGTTAATGGTACAACATTAAAATTAAGAGCATCAGAGGGATATAGAAATGGCATTGATGATAATGTTACTATTACAGATATGAATTTTATCCCGAGCAATATTAGAAAAGGTATAGACATATTAGGTGTTTCTGGAACACTAATACCAAAAATAGCGGAAAATCTACTATATAACAGAGGTTCGAATAATGCAAATTTTGTATCAGGATACTCAAACGATGGTCTCTTTGCAAAAACCACGTCATCAATGGCATTGTATAAGAAAAATTCAGATTGTGAATGTACTGCCGTAACCAATAGTGCAATAGATTTATCATCTGCATCCAAAATATTAGTATTCCTTGATAGACCATCCAGAAGCGTATGGTATAAGATATCAGTTATTGCTTCAACTAATAAAAATGCTAATAAAAATACATATAACGCTAGGAAGAGAGTTGATAGTGAAGATATTAATGAAATAAATGGATTGATAATTCTTGACGTAAGTAATCTGATTGGAAACTACTATGTAAGAATCCACTGGGAAGGTGATAGTGGTTCTTATTCAGGTTATCATAATTATTTATATATTCATGATATAATTATAGTATAATGAGAGTTGAATAGACAAGTTAACAAATCATGTTATTGGAGTCTGTCAAATAAATGGAGTAAACTATCTAAATTAAATAACAAGTTATAATGTGGAGGATTAAATTCTCATATCAAAATGATATCTACTAAATTAACCAATGTAAAAAAGGTTATAAAACAATAATTAGAAGAATGACTTGTGAGTCGTTCTCATGCAAATTTAATGTTATTTTCACTGGGCTGAATAAACAGCCCAGTAATATTCATTTTTATCACTAATAACATATTGGCACACATTTCTCAGTTCCTATATCCGTCAAAAGACCTTTAACTTCATTAGTAGGCATACAATATCTTTGAGTTAAGTAACGTATACCAGCGGATAGTTCACCATCTGGTCCACCAAATTGTTCAAGTATCATTTGAGCTAATGTAGGGTTACAAGTATCAACTCTAACAGGTATTGAAGTTTTTTGTCATATTTCCACACGGTTTATGCCTCCTTTAAAAAAGAGTGTTTAGTTTATAATATGTGTGGGGTGTGTACATGTGATTAATATATAATGCTTATTATAGACAAAATATAAGATATGAAATGGAGTTGTTTTTATAGTACTATGCTCTACTAACTTTTTGTATTTTTAGTTTTATAAAAACTCCAATACCAATTACTACTGGTAAAATTACTTGAAAAAAGAAAGCATAGTAACTAGAAACGGCAAAAGTCCAATTAAACATTGCGTTAGCGCTAGGATATAAAAAATATGATAAGTTCAATATCAATAATGTACAAGGTGTTATGATAAAGTTGGTAGATTTCATTTTAAATAAAGTTACAATACCGTTCACCAAACCTATAAGACATAAACAACATTTTATAAATATAGTGATTAAAATATTCATCGTAACTAATACTTCTATCCTTTGAATAAAATCAGCAAGGCTTATTCTACGACTAGCATCATGTGAAGGAAATAGAGCATCTATATATTGTTTGCCCATAAAACAGGTTTCTGAAAATGTCATAAAAAACAGAAAAATACCCGATAGGAATAATGACCAAGTAAGTATTTTAGTAGAGTTTTTAGGGTTTTTAAAAATAGGACAGACAAGCGTTATAATTATCAATTCGCCAAAAGGGAATGTAATCACACTAAAAGTACTTTTTAATATAGGCATAATACCGTTGTATAAAAAAGGACGTACATTATTAAAATCCATAGATGGCGCTGCAAACAACATAGACGAAAAAGCGACAAAAGTTACTATTATAGTACCTGAGATAGAGAATCTACCCAAAACTTGTATACCACTTTTTACTCCAAAAAGGCATAATAAGGATAAAAGTCCCATGATTACTATAAGTGGTGTTTTTGAAAAAGAAACAACTACAAGAAATACACCCAAATTTCTGATAATCAAAGCTGCTAAATGTAATGCATACCATATATATAACAAATTTATAATGCTGCCAATGATTTTACCAAAAACGAATTCATTAATACCAAAAAGACTCTTATCAGGAAAAAGAGATATCAATTTTGCATATAGCATTATTATAGGAAAAGAGAGCAATATTGCTATCCCAACAGATATCCAAGAATCAATCCCAGCAGATTTATCAGTTCCTAATATAAAAGTGCTACCTAAAACAAATAAGAACATTATACAAATCCCTTGTTTATCAGTAATAAATTGTTTGATATTAATCACCTCATTAGTACAAATATGTATACTGCATTTATTTTTATAATAATTGGCATTAATTATTCACATTATACAGTTATAAATAAAACTAGCCTTTAACTGGTATAGTCAAAGACTAGTTTAAACATAGAGTATATTTTATTATAGACATATAATTCGAGAATTTATAGTAAGATACTGAATTACCCATGTAAATATAATAAGTTTATAATGTTATCAGATTCTCCAAAAGCTTAGTTTTTTCCTTACACATAGGTGTCACCTTTTTAAGTCTATATTTTATATTTAAAGATTTATATTTATGAACACCTAATGTATGATAGGGTAATAGCTCAACCTTTACTACATTTTTAAATTGGTTTATCATTTCGTTCATGTTTTTAATGTGATTAGTTTCATCAGTTATATCCGGAATTATAACGTGCCTAATCCAAACTTTAGTATTAGATATATCTAAAGCTTTTTTGAATTTATACAATTCGTTTATATCTCCTAAAACAAGTTTTTTGTATCCTTTTTTAGAACTGTGTTTTAAATCAAGTATAACTAAATCTACATACTTTAATATTTTTTCATAATCTCCAGTACCAAAACCAGAGGTATCTAAAGTTGTGTGAATGTTGTTATCTTTGCATAATTTTAAAAAACTAATTAGAAACTTACTTTGCAATAGAGGTTCTCCACCTGAACAAGTTATCCCACCACCTGATTTATCAAAATAAGCTTTAAACCTTAGTACTTTATTAAGGAGTTCTTGAGGTGTCATATCAATCCCCTTATTTATATCCCAAGTATCAGGGTTATGGCAATATGCACAGCGAAGACGACAGCCCTGAAAAAATACTACACATCTTATACCTGGGCCATCATTTAATCCCATGGTCTCAATCGAATGAATTTTTCCTTTAATACACATATTTATCACATCATTTTATGGAATGTTCTACTTATAACTTCTAATTGCTGAGCTTTTGTAAGTCTATTGAAATTTACTGCATAACCAGACACTCTAATTGTAAGTGTCGGATATTTATGTGGATTTTCCATAGCGTCAATCAATGTCTCTTTATTTAAAACATTTACATTGAGGTGAAACCCTCCTTTTTCAAAATATCCATCAAGAATATATTTAAGGTTGTTGATTCTGTCTATTTCTGTATTTCCTAAAGCTTCAGGAATTATTGAAAATGTATTTGAAACACCATCTTGACACCATTGTCTGTACGGTATTTTAGATACAGTATTTAAAGATGCTAAAGCACCATTTTTATCTCTACCATGCATTGGATTTGCTCCAGGAGCAAAAGGCTCTCCAACTTTTCTACCATCTGGGGTTGAACCTGTCTTCTTTCCATATACTACATTCGAAGTAATAGTCAATGCTGAGAGGGTATGCTCTGCATTACGGTAAGTTGCATGTTTTTTTAGCTCATGTGTGAATTTTTTTACCACCTCTATAGCTATATCATCTACTCTGTCATCATCGTTACCATACACAGGAAAATCTCCATCTATGTTAAAATCATAAGCTATACCATCGTCATTTCTAACAGGTGTCACTTTAGCATATTTAATAGCACTAAGACTATCTGCGACAATAGAAATACCAGCTATTCCAAAAGCCATGAATCTATTGATTTCTGTATCATGTAATGCAAATTGACCTGCTTCATATGCATATTTATCGTGCATGTAGTGTATAGTATTCATAGTATTTACATATAACTTTGCTAGTGATTCAAGTACTTTCCAGTAGTTTTCTTTAACCTCATTGTAATTTAATATATCACTATCTATTTTGTTAATATTGTCAATGACTTTTATCCTTTTACCATATTTGTCCAATTTTAATTCGTCGATACCACCATTTATTGCATATAGCAGTGCTTTTGCTATATTGGCTCTTGCTCCAAAGTATTGGCTTTGCTTTCCTATTTGCATTGCAGATACACAACACGCTATAGCATAATCATCTCCGTATATAGGTCTTATAATATCGTCATTTTCATATTGTAATGCATCTGTTTTAATTGACATCATAGAGCAGTACTTTTTAAAATTTTCTGGTAGCTTTTCAGACCATAAAATTGTCATATTAGGTTCAGGAGCAGGGTCTAAATTAGTTAACGTATGTATAAACCTATAAGTAGTTTTTGTAATCTGATGATTACCATTTTCCCATAAACCACCTATTGCTTCAGTTATCCAATTAGGATCTCCTGCAAACAATTCGTTATATTCTGGAGTTCTAAGATTGCGAACTAGTCTCAATTTTATAATAAATTGATCAATTAATTCTTGTGCCTGTCGCTCATTTAAAATACCTTTTCTTAAATCTCTTTCAATATAACAGTCTAGGAATGTAGTATTTCTTCCTAATGACATTGCTGCTCCGTTATTCTCCTTAACAGCTGCAAGATATCCAAAGTATAAAAATTGTACCGCTTCATTTGCATTTTTTGCAGGACATGAGATATCTACTCCATAGCTATTAGCCATAGTCTTCATGTCGTATAATGCTTTTATTTGACTAGCTATTTCTTCTCTTGTTCTAATATTTGATTCATCAGAAACATCTGAATACTTTATAAAGTCTTTATATTTACAATCTATTAAGAAATCTATACCATACAAAGCTATACGCCTATAGTCTCCGATTATTCTACCTCTACCATAAGCATCAGGAAGACCTGTTAATAGTCCAACAGATCGTGCTAACCTACTTTCTTTTGTATAAGCATCGAATACACCTTGATTATGAGTCTTTCGGTATT
This sequence comes from Abyssisolibacter sp. ZYX002, assembly GCF_056892235.1. Lineage (NCBI taxonomy): Bacteria > Bacillati > Bacillota > Clostridia > Eubacteriales > Clostridiaceae > Abyssisolibacter > Abyssisolibacter sp. ZYX002. The sequence goes on along the minus strand of NZ_JARMXH010000002.1, from coordinate 358,324 downwards.
CATTAAAATGCTTTGTGATATCTTGATTCATATCATATCCATAACCTTTTAAAGAACTCTCTACCATTCTCATACCGCCATAAGGGTTTATTATTCTTTTAAGAGGTATATCTGTTTGAAAACCAACAATTACTTCATTTTCTTTATCTAGATATCCTGGACTAAAATTATTAATGCCTGATAGCTTATTTAACTCTATATCAATTACACCTTTTTCTATTTCTTTTATTATCAACGTTTTTGCTTTTGACCATACTTTATCTGTTTTATCAGATATTTTTGCTAAAAAATCACAATCCCCATTGTAAGGAGTATAGTTTTTGATTATGAAATCTCTTACATCAATATTTTCTTGCCAATTTCCACCGTTGAATCCGTCCCACTCTTTTTTTAACATAAAAAATACCTCCTTGTTTAAAATCAAGTCAGGTATCTACAAACATAGACCACCTAGACTTCTGCCCAGACGGTCGACATTATTTATTAAAATCACACTCCATGTGGTCTGTTCCACTTCCGTCAGTTGTGTGATTATGCTCTTGTTAATTTAGCGTCTTAAATTATTAAACAGCAAATCTGTTTATAAATATACTAGCAAGTTGTTTGGACTATGTCAAGCAATTTAGAAAACTTTATTTAAATTAATAGTAACTCAAACGAATGAAAGAGCAACTAACTATATTAAAAGATGGTGTTTAATAAAATTTAAAATTTCTAGACAAATTAGAAAAAATGATATACAATAAAAATACTACAATTATACAAATTAGAAATAATTTAACACAATCATACAGAGGAGGTGAAGAAATGAAAAGACTTAATAAAAAAAAGGTTATGAAGATATCGCTATACGATCCTATAGTAAGTGGCTGTCGTTGCTCAATAACAAACATGGATAGATTAGACGAACATGAATTAGCACATCATTAAAATACATATAAACTAATGATCGGAGAGACAGGGGTTGTCTTATATTTATAATTATTACACTATACTTAAACTATAATATTCGTTAAACTAAAATTTAAGTAATGTATATTAGGGTGTCTATTCTAGACACCTTTTATAATGACCATAACAAATAATGAGAACACAACAATTTTAACGCTCACTCTTTTAGATAGAATATCCACCTAAAAAAATGTTAGTTCGACTCAATATGATATCAATGACACCATAGAAAATCTTAGCTCGACTTAATATGATAGTTTCCTACCATAAGAAATCTTCCCACTGAAAAATGAATTTTCTTAGGCTGACTCGTACGTACCCCTCATCTGTGAGGAATACATACAAATCGTGGCTCAACCATCATGTCCTCATCTCTAGTATTATAAGAAATAACATTATAAATTATTCATCAATTTATCTTCTAGAAAAGTTTATTTCCCAAGGCCATGGAGAGGATATATATTGATAAGGACACGGGCTCATATCTTCATTAGATAACGGGCCATATTTACATACGTAATTATATCTTAAATGCATACATTTTTGAGTAAGAGAGTTATGAAGTTCTATTGCATCTTTATCATTCGGATGAGTGTCTAAAAATAAATTCATTTCTAGTAAGCTAAAATCAATTTCCATCAATCTCTTTAAGTCTTCCTTTTGACAAGTATTCATAATAATCACCCTTTATATGTTTTTTGCCCTATTAGAGCATATTATTTATATATTGAAAAAACTTATCGGTGTTTATGTTTATATGGCATATATAGTTCGGGGAATAAAGTACCATTTTTTAGAGCATGTTCAGGCGAGTATATATTGCCTAACATCTGAAATGGTACATATGCATGTGCTAATTTGTATTCATGACTTTTATCAAAACTATACAAATTAAGTACCTCCTTAAAATATTATTTATAATATTTTACGCTTGATAGTTACAAGTGTGAATTAAACAATAATATTATTAGTATGAAATTTATATTTGTAACACTTTATAAGTTGACAAATCATAAAAATAATCATAATATTGCAATATAAAGATTGATTAGTGAGGAGATTGTTATGAAAGATATAGATATAGAAATGATGGAGAAAAAAGCAGAGATATTGAAAGCAATAGGGCACCCTATTAGATTATGTATAATAAAAGGATTATTAGAGCATAGTGGGTGTAACGTTTCGTTTATGCAAAACTGTTTAAAGGCTCCGCAATCAACGATTTCACAGCATATAGCTAAATTAAAAGCAGCAGGTATACTAAAAGGAGAAAGAAATGGTGTAGAAATCAGATATAAAGTTGTTGATGAAGATGTTAAAAGAATAATAGAGATTTTGTTTTAAAAATCTTGAAGTATATAGAACTCTAATATGAAATTTCTATAAATAATCTAGAATAGCATTAAAATCTAGAAATTTAGTGGTTATGTAATATTATTTTATTATTTACATGATATAATATAAAGAGATTGTTTAACAATTAAAACAAATAGAAGGAGCGTAAAGAAATGATTGTTGAATCAATATTGGTTTCGTTGATAGTTGGCAAGATAAGAAAAGGTAGATTTGTTAACATTTTAAATGCATCAATAAGAGGACTGTTTTTATTTATATTTGCAGCTATATTAAAAATTAGCGCTGTAATAGCGTACAATAATGACATGTACGGTTTGGCTAAATACATAAAAGAATACTTTTTTTATGTGCAAGGGTTAGTGTATATACTAATCATAATAGGACTAATATTAAATATAAAACTCAAATCATTTGTCATAATAACAGTAGGCTTTATAATGAACATGTTAGTAGTAGCAGTTAATAAAGGAAAGATGCCAGTTTCAAAAGAAGCTGTAGATTACATAAAATCAAGCTCAAATTGTACGAATTGTATAAATGACTTATACCAGATAATTGCATTAGAATCAACAAAGATTCCTTATATAGGTAAAATTGTACCAATACCATATCCTAGCGAATTTGCAAAAATAATAAGTGTAGGAGATATCATAATAGCAATAGGAATATTTGTTTTTATACAAAGTTTAATGCTAAGAAGAGGATTATTTTCTAAAACTACTAGTATGATAGAATTTAACTATTCAGCGAGATAATTTTTATCTTTTATTATGAAAAAGCTATCTTAATCACAGATAGCTTTTTTTAATGTATAAATAAATGTTATAATGTAACTGATATGTGGCAAAATATATATATTATTGCCACAATAATATGTAAGTAAGTATGACCTACAAGCATGTAGTATTATGATAATATATAAGTATAGCAAATCCTTATCGTATAATTTGCCTATACAAAACATGGGGTGTTAATATGACGATTTCAAATGAACGATGTGGAGAAATTTTAAAAATACTAATCAATAGACAAGAACCTATAACTATAGATGAGATCGCTAATAAGCTTAAAGTATCTAATAGAACTATCAGAAATGATATGCAAAAGATACAGGAGCTAATAAAAAACAGCGAGGACATTAAAATTATAAAGAAACCAAGAGTTGGAGTTTGGATAAACGCTAATTTAAAAGGAAAGAAATTGTTAGAATCAATAATATCTAGCAAGGATGCATACGTACAGCCGTATACATCTAGTTTGAGAAAACGTTATATTATTAAGAGATTACTATTATCTAACGATAGTGTGACAATGAAAGATTTAGGTAACGAACTATATGTAAGTAGGATAACCATATATAACGATTTTGAAGAAGTTGAAAAATGGCTAGCTAAATATAATCTAAAATTAAAAAGGAAGAAAAACTATGGAGTAGAAGTCATAGGAGATGAGATAAGCTGGAGAAAAGCAGTATCAGATCTTATTACAGATTTTAGAAAAGAAAGTAAGCAAAAAAACAACATCCATATATTGAAAGACGAACAATTTCAGGATGTATACAACCAATCACAAATTAAGATTAAAGATGTATTTAAGAATGTAGATTTAGTAAAAATTCAGTCAATATTGTTGCAAGTAGAACAAAATATGGACTATAAATTGACAGATGAATCTTACTCATGTTTAGTAATACACATTGCTATAGCAATAGAGAGGCTTAAAATAAATAAACCAGTAGAATTACCGTATGAACAAATAAACGATTTAAGTAAAAAAGAAGAGTATCAAATAGCAAGACAAATTTCAAAAAAAATAAAAGATGAATTAAGTATACAATTTACCACACCAGAGATAAGCAATTTGACACTGCATATATTAGGGTCAAAAATGCAATATAACAAAAACAACAGTGTTGATATGATAAAAAACATTGATACAAATATTATAGATTTAGCAGGCGAGATAATACTATTAATAGGAAATATATTATCAGTAGATTTCACCTCAGACAATAAATTATTTATAGGATTGGTATTACATCTTAGAACAGCTATAAACAGAATGAAGTATAATTTGAACATAAGAAATCCACTATTAAAAGATATAAAAAACAACTATCCTAGCGTATTTGGAGCATCATGGGCTTCTAGTGTATTATTTGAAAAATACTTTGGAATAAAAGTCACAGAAGAAGAAATAGGGTATATATCAATTCATATAGGAGCAGCACTCGAAAGATTAAATAAAAAGACTAGAGTAGTTATAGTATGTGGGAGTGGAATAGGGACAGCTGGATTAGTTGCAGTGAGATTAGAAAGAGAAATAAGTGGATTAGATATAGTAGATATTACATCAGTACATGATATAAAAAACATACGAACTAATGAGTTCGACCTTATAATATCAACATTACCATTTGAGTATCCATCAAAACCAGTAGTTCAAATTAATCCGATAGTAACACAAGATGATTTAGATATAGTAAAAAAATACCTTATCAATATTGAAAACACAAGAAGATTTAGGAAGAATAATATGTCAGAAATAAAGAATCAGCTTTTTATGCAGGAGTTAATATTGCCTAAAATAGAAGTTAGCAACAAAACAGAGCTAATAAGAGAATTATGTAACATCTTAATCAAAAAAGGATATGTAGAAAATGGTTTTTTAGATATAGCACTAGAAAGAGAAAGAATAACATCAACAGCAGTGGGAAAAGGAGTTGCAATACCGCATGGATCTCATAAGTATGTTAAAAGGCCCGTGATATTAGTAGCTACTCTAAAAGAGCCCATAGAATGGTCAAATGGAAAAGTAGACGTTGTGTTTTTATTAGCACTAAAATTTGAAAACAAAGAAGAAATTCGCTACTTTTTTAAACACTTTTATTCTATGCTTGACGATGAAACAGTGCTTAGTAGTATTAGGATAAAAAATACTTCAAAAGAAATATACGAAACGATAATAGGAAGCTATAAAATGGAGTGATAATATGAATATAATAGCAGTTACAGCATGTCCATTGGGGGTAGCAAACACCTATATGGCTGCCGAAGGATTACAAAGAGCAGCTAAGGAATTTGGATTTAATATCAAAGTAGAAACACAAGGATTTATGGGTATAGAAAATGAACTAACAATAGAAGATTTAAGTAATTGCGATGTTGTTATACTTACAAAAGATAAGAATATAGACAAGATGGATAGATTTAAAGATAAAAAAATAGTATATATTACAATATTTGATGCTATTAGAAATTCGCATAAAATATTAAAAGATTTAAAAAATAATCTGAAATATTCATAACCAAAAATGACAATAATAAGATATATACAGTCACATTCAGGCTGTTTATAATATAAATATTCAAACTTGGATAAAAAGAATATAATATAACAAATTTTTAGGGGGTCACAAAAATGTATAAAGTAGAAGTAGTATTAAAAAATGAGACAGGTTTACATGCTAGACCAGCTAGCATGTTTACAAAAGAAGCTTCAAAATATGAGGCAGATGTAAAGATAGTGAAAGCTGGGAAAGAGTACAATGCAAAAAGTATCATGGGTATACTTAGTATGGGTGCAGTGAAAGGTGATGTTATAACAATTATCGGCGAAGGAAAAGAAGAAAAAGAAGTAGTAGAAGCATTGAAAAAGTTAGTTGATAGCAACTTTGGCGAGTAGAAAGCAGGCAGTGTGGAAATTGATTAGATAATCACTTTTCTGCACAGCGAAAGGAGAGTAAGTTATTATGAAAGGTATTGGAGCGTCACCGGGTGTTGCTATTGGGCAAGTTCTGATAAAAGACGAACAACAGATAAAAATAGTAAAAACACAAATCCAAGATGTACAAGAACAGATAGATAAACTAACCCAAGCTAGAAAACTTGCAAAAGAGCAAATAGAAGAGCTCCATAAACTAGCACTAAAAAATATGGGTGAAAACGAAGCTCATATATTTGAAGCTCATATGATGATAATAGATGATCCAGAGTTTTTTGGGCAAGTTGAGGATTATATTAAATCAAACAAAGCTACAGCAGAATATGCATTAGATAGTGTGGCAAACTCATTCATAGAAATATTTAAGAATATGGATAATGAATATATGAGAGAAAGAGCGTCAGATATAGAGGATGTAACTAGTAGAATAATAAAAAATGTATTAGGTATAGAAATAATTAATTTTTCAAGTCTAGACAGAGAAGTTATAATAGTTGCAAAAGATCTAACCCCTTCAGACACAGCATCAATGGATAAAGATAAAGTAATAGGATTTGTAACAGAAATAGGAGGGAGAACTTCTCATTCTGCAATAATGGCAAGGACATTAGAAATACCTGCAGTAGTTGGAGTTGAAGAAATTTTAGGCAATGTCAAAAACAATGATACGATAGTTTTTGACGGTGAAAAAGGAGAAGTATACATTAACCCTCAAGAAGAAATAGTACAAGAAGCTAGAGATAAGAAAGCTGAGTATGATGAGTACAGAAAAATGCTAGAGCAATTTAAAGGAAGACAAAGTGTATCAAAAGATGGAGTAAAAGTAGAGCTAGCAGCAAATATTGGTACTCCAGATGATTTAGAAGGTGTTCTTAGAAATGATGCAGAAGGAATAGGACTATATAGGACAGAGTTTCTTTACATGGATAGAGACAAATTCCCTACAGAAGAAGAACAGTTTAGTGCTTACAAAGAAGTACTACATGGAATGGATAATAAACCAGTAGTCATCAGAACTCTAGACATTGGTGGAGACAAAGAATTAACATATATGAAACTACCAGAAGAAATGAATCCATTTCTAGGATATAGAGCTATTAGACTTTGTTTAGATAGAGTTGATATATTCAAAACTCAACTAAGAGCATTGTATAGAGCTAGTATCTATGGAAACTTAAAAATAATGTTTCCTATGATATCAAGTATAGAAGAATTAAGAAAAGCCAAGGCGATAGTAGAAGAGGTCAAAAGCGAATTAAAAGATGAAGGCATCCAGATAAGTGAAACAGTACAAATTGGTATGATGATAGAAATACCAGCTACAGCTATAATATCTGATATGTTAGCCAAAGAAGTAGATTTCTTTAGCATAGGGACAAATGACTTGATACAATATACAACAGCAGTAGATAGAATGAATCAACAGATATCACATCTATACAATCAGTTTCATCCAGCATTACTAAGGCTGATAAAAATGACTATAGAAAATGGTCACAAAGAAGGTATTTGGGTAGGTATGTGTGGAGAAGTTGCAGGAGATCCAAAGTTAGTACCAATATTACTTGGTTTAGGTCTTGATGAATTTAGTATGAGTCCAATATCAATATTAAAAACGAGAAATATAATATCCAAAATATCAAGAGAAGAAATGAAAAAGCATGCCCAGCAAGTAGTAATGTTACCAACTGCAGAAGAAGTAAAAAAATATATAGAAGAAAATATAATAATATAGATTAGTTAAAAAAACTCATAGTAACATAAAATATGAGTTTTTTTATATGCAAAAAAGTTAAAAATATTGAATCTGAAAATAAAATATGTAAAAAATGGGAACAAAATAAAGTGATTAAATATCACTAATATAATTACTAAATCTAAACGTATGTATCAAATCATGATACTAAAGATTAATTAATTCATCATTTTAGCGTCAATTACAAAGTGAATAATTGTAGTGAGGAGGTGAAAAAATGAAAAAATTAAAAAAATCACTAAAGGGAGAATATACATTATTTGTAGCTACTGTCTGCCCATGTGGGTGTCGTCCAGCTGACGAACATATAGATAATAAAATATATATTTTATATCAAGCAACATAGTTAATAATAACAATTATATGATTTTTTCAATTATATAATATGAGTCAAATTATAAAAAGAAAAAGGAGGTGAAAAAATGAAGAATCTAAAGAAATCAAAAAAAGCAGAATATACATTATATATTGCAGGTGGATGTTCATGTGGATGTTGGCCTTCTAAAGAAAGAGTAGATAACAAATTAAGTGATTTAGAGGATGAGTATCATTAGAAAGTACTAAAAATAGATATATATCGGACAACCTCATTTAAAAAAGGTTAAAGTGTAAAAAAATTATTAAATATAAATTATCTTAAATGACGAAAGGGTGTAAGCTAATATGAAAAGTTTAAAAAAATCAAAAAAAGTAGAAAATACATTGTTTGTTAATATTGATTGCTTCTGTGGATGTTGGCCTTCTAATGAAAGGATAGACAATAAACTAGAATTATTGTGGAAAGAAGCAGGGGTTTAAGTTTAAGTAAAGGGATGTTTAATAACATTCCCTTTTAGATTGATGACAAAGTCATCAAGATAGCAGATTGTAGAAAAAGCACAAGTTCAAGGCGTGTTAAAATTGAGTAGCAGAGCTTACTTAGAGGTAAGTGAGCAACGGAAATTTTAACTACAACGCAGAAATTGGGCTTTTGTCTACAGTCTGAAAGGGATGTTTAATAACATTCCCTTTTTTATCATGGAACAAAAAACATTTGGTAGTAATCTTATTAATGTAAATAAAAATTGAACCCTAAATATACTAACTATAATGTAAACTCTGCTCCTAAGATAATTCCAAAGTAAAAAATAGTTTAAAAAAATGGGTAATTAAACGGATAGAAGTCTGTCATCTTTTCCATAAGTGGAAAATAATACGTAAAATGCTTGCTTCTATTATTTTTTTACAGTAAAATATAATTAACGATAAATAATGGAAGTAAACTTGATCGGAACATAATATTTATTTAAGTTTATAGAGAATTAAAGTGTCAAAAAAGGACGGTATATTTATTGGAGCTTCCTTGCCAAAACAAAAGAGGTAAGTAATAGCTCTTTTTGTGTAAAAAATATCAAAAAAAGTGATTAATTTTGGAACAAAAACAATTATTAAATTATCATATAACTATAATAAAAGGCCGGCGCGGAATTTTCGAAAAAATCAAATTATTACAAAACAAATCGAAAATAAAAAATTAGTTCTTGTCCAGTATGTTGGAGCTCAAGGATTAAGTTAATTATTGTTTTGATGCTTAAATTAAAAATCATACTATTTTTTGACATAAGATACGTCATAAATTAACAAATGAGGAGGTGAAAATGTGAAAAAATTGAAAAAGTCAATTAGAAAATCGGAACTAACAGTAATAGCAAATCATTGCCCATGTGGATGTTCTGGTGGATATATGATTTCGTATGTTGAATCTAATATTCCGAGCTTATAACATTAAGAATAGCTAATAAAAATATATACGAGTAAATAATCAGTAGAAAGTCACTGATTATTTACTTATATATAATTTAAATTATACATAACAAAAGAACATAATATAAGGAGGATGATAAAATGATACCAAAATTACCATTCATACATACCTTTAAAACAAGAGGTAGAAAGTATGTATACGATGTAAATACCAATACAATATTGAGTGTTGCAGATGATGTATACGAGTATTTAAACACAGGAATAAAAAAGAACGAAGAAATAAGCGATGATTTAAAAAGTAAAATAGAGAAGTTAGTAGACCAAGGATTTTTATCAGAAAAGAGAATAAAAGAAATAGAGCACCCATATAACGAGTTATTACCACATTCATTAAGATACAGACTAAACACAGTTACACTACAAGTAACACAAAGATGTAATTTGAGGTGTAGTTACTGTGCATATTCTGGTAAATACGAAGGAAGAACACATGCTGATTTGGACATGGACTTTGAAACAGCAAGAAAGAGCATAGACTTTGTATTAGAAAATTCTAGTGAGTCACACATATTAAGTATAGGTTTTTATGGTGGAGAGCCACTACTTAAATTTAAGCTCATCAAGCAATGTGTAGATTATTTAAAACAAAATGCAGAGGGAAAAGAAATATTATTCCATATGACTACAAATGGAACATTATTAAGAGGGGAAATACTAGAATATTTAGTAGAAAACAACTTCAAGTTATTAATAAGCATAGATGGTCCACAGGAAATACATGATAAAAACAGAGTATTTGCTGCAAATGGCAAAGGAACATTTAAAGTGATAATGGATAACATAAGAGAAATGAATAAAATGTATCCAGAGTATGTAAAAGACAAAATAAGCTTTAATGCCGTGCTAGATGGAACAACAGACTTTAGCTGTACAAAGAAGTTCTTTGCAGACTATGAAGAAATAAGTGATCTAAACGTAAACACAAGTTTCATATCAGACAAATATGCAAAAGTAAACTTTGATATTTACGAAAAATACAGAATTCAGTACAACTATGAGAAATTCAAAGTAATATTGAGTAAAGTAGGAAAGCTAGATAAGAAATATACATCAGATTTATTTGAGAGTCAGTTTGCAAGACTAAAACAAACACTTTACGAGAGACAATACAGTAAGTGTATAAATGATAAAGAGCATCCAGGGGGACCATGTTTACCAGGAGTAAAGAAATTATTTATAAACGTAGATGGAGTATTTTTCCCATGTGAAAGAGTAAGCGAAACATCAGATCCAATGATAATTGGTAATGTAGACGAAGGTTTTTACCTAGATAAAGTAAGAGCTATATTAAACATAGGGCAAATAAGCGAAGATGTATGCAAGAACTGTTGGGCATTTAGATTCTGTACAATGTGCTGTTCAGCAGCAGACGCAATAACAGAATTATCAAGAGAGAAAAAAGTAGAGGGCTGTCCAAGCGTAAGATATAATGCAGAAAAAGAGCTAGAAGAACTATGTATATTTAGCGAGTTTGGATGTAACTTTAATTCAGATATAACATTCGCAGCGGTATAAAGGAAGGAGTGAAAAAAATGAGAGCGATAATATATCCATTTAGTAGTGAAACAGTGTATTTTATTAGAAACAAAAAAATGATAAAAGACTACGAGGTTGTAGGAGCAGTTGCACCTAATGGTTGGGGATTTAAAAACAAAGATGCAGGTTATGCAGATGGAGGACAAGATACAAATATAAGAATAAAAGATAACTTTGAAGATATAGAGTTTGATGTGGCATTTTTAGTAGATTCAAAGTTAGATTTAGAATTTGATTACATGTACTCACAAATAGAGAAGATAACAAAAAAGAACAAAGAGATAATAAATCTTAGAAGGTTTAAAGATGAAGAGCTAAAAAAGATAGAAGAGTTATGTAAAAAAACAAATACAACATTTAAGAACCTATTAGGCAAAAAATACAAATTACCAGATGTACCATCATTAATAGATATATCAATACCTGTAATATTTGTAGCAGGATTAGCAGATAGAACACATAAATTTGATATACAGTTAGCACTAAGAGAAAACATTATGAAAAAAGGCTACAGAGTATCTCAAGTAGGAACTAAAAATGGATGTGAATTATTTGGATTTCAATCATTCCCAGAATTTATGTTTGATAACACAATAGAACAAGAAGAAAGAATAAAAATGTTTAACCTATTTGTAAAAAGCATAGAAGTAATAGAAAAACCGGATGTGATAATAATAGGCGTACCAAGAAGCCTAATGCCAGTATGTAAGAAGATACCAGATGGATTTGGCTGTATGGGGTATATGGTATCAAATGCAGTAAAGCCAGATGCAGCAATAGTAAGTCTCATGTACAACCATTACAAAAAAGAAAATATACAAGAAATACAAAATGTGTGTAAATATAGATTTGGATTTGAAGTAGATTGCTTTAATATAGCAAACAATCAATTAGATCATCAAGATTCATCTTTTTTCTTGAACAAGCTTTATACGGTAATAGATCATAAATATATAGATGAGCAAATCAAGAAAGAGTATAGTAAATATCAAGTTCCATTCTTTAACGTACACAATGAAGAAGACAAAGAAAAAATGGCAGATTATTTAATAGATGTATTAGCAGGAGAAGAATTTATAGAAGATGTACTATAAAAGAAAACGCCTAAAGGCAAAATAAAAGGAGGGAGCAAATTGACACAGGCATGTCAGGTAAGCAAAAAAGAAGAATACACTAAGAGGTTAAATAAGATATTCATAGAAAGATTTGAATTTGATTATGATAAATTTGAAAACAAACAAGAGTACTATGACAAGCATTTCTTAGGATCAGATATAAGACTTTCACCAATGGATTTATTATATTTACTAACAGACATAGAAGAAGAGTTCCAGACAAACATAAAAGAAGAAGACATAGCAGAAGGTAAAATATCTAGCTTCAATAGCGTTCTAGAAATACTCGAAAATCAGGAAGAAATAAAATGAAAAAGAACCACATAGTGGTGATAGATGATGGGGTGAATGAGAGATATTTTGATACATCTCTCATTCATAATTTACTGGTTAATGATGAAATGAAGCTAGTAAAAAGAAAAAATGACTATAATCAAGATGAAATGAGTCATGGAACAACATGTGCTGGAATAATAAAAAAATATGCAAAACACGAAGTAGATTTAAGTAGTATAAAAATACTAAGTAACAAAGGAGATGGCAAACTAGATAAGCTAATAATAGCAATGGAGTGGTGTATAGAAAACAAAGTAGATATAATAAATCTAAGTATGGGGACAGTTTATTATAAGGACAAAAAAGAAGCAAGTAAGATAATAAATAAAGCAGTAGAAAAAGGAATAACAATAATAGCAGCTAACAAAAACGCAAGAGTAATAACATATCCATCAGTGTTCATTAACGTAATAGGGGTGAAATGCGACAGGACACGAAAACTACAAGAAGGCGAATATACATACGAACTTGAAGCAGAGGATGGGATAAACATAACAGCATGTAGTATTCATAAAATGAAGAATTATCTAGAAGAAGAGCCATTCATACAAAACTGCAATAGTTTTGCAACACCAATGATAACAGCAATAGTAAGTGATTATATTGCAAATAATAGTAAAGCAGATTTAAAGGAAATAAAGAAATTTCTATATAACAGTTCAATGGGTAGTGAAAAAAATAAATACTACGAATCTTATATGGATCTTAATTGGGTTAAAAAACCATTGATAATAACAGATAACAAGAAAATAAAACCAAAATTCTTTCATCCAGTGGAGATAATAGGAATAAATAAAACACAAGATAAGCAGAAACAAATATTGGAGATAGTCAGAGGAAGAGTAGAGAAAATAATAGATCTAGATTCAATAATAATAGATATAAAAGATTTAACCAAAAAAGAAAAGATAGAAATATCAAAAGAAATATGCAATCTAATGAAAGCACCAATAATAATAGAAAAACAGAACTCAATCAAAGAAGTACAGATAGAGTCAAATCAACCAGTGTATTTCAACAGTACGAATATAAAGCTAAGTATAAAAAAGAGAGAAGAAATACCGCAGATAATAATAAAAGGAAAAAACGAAGAATATATACTAGAAGTACTAAATGAATTAGGAAGTTACTTTAAAGAAGATGGGTATAACCCAACAATAATGACAAACAGTAGATATAGCCTTTATTACGATTTTAGAAACTTTGATGAGAAGAAAGTAGAGCATCTAGAGAATTTAGAAGATGTAATAGAGCTATATAACGGAGATATTGGGATAATAGGAGTAGTAACTGATGATAACTCATATTATATGATGGATGAAAAACTTGATTTCGACGTGTATATATTAGATAAAAAAGATAAATTATATGAAGAATATCATCAAAAGATGAAGAGAGAAGAAAAAGATATGCTAGTACTAGAGTTGAAAAAGACAGAAGATATAAAGAGTTATGCACAAAAACTATTCGATACTATAGTGAACTTTTATGATACAGAAGATAACGTAATCGAAGCTTAATACAAAATTGTAAGTATGTGCAAATCCAAAAAAGTATTTAAAAATGGCACATTTTTAAATAACAAAAGAAGAAGGGGGGAAATGTCATGACAATGAAGCACTTCAAGAGCTATAAAGCACAAAGTAACTGGCCATCATGCTATAAGTTATGGCATGCCATGAAGTAGTTGCTCTACCAGAGCCTTATTAGTAGTTTGTTATAAATTATATTTTAGAATTTTATATCTTTATTAGTGTGATTGTCGGAAAAAGCCAAACAAAGGTAAGAGAGGGAGTAGAAATAATTGAATTTCGCTCCCTTTTTATATATTTCTATTGTAAAAAAATTCAATAATAAGTATATTGAATAATTTAAAATACCAAGATGATCTATTTAACCCTAAAGGTAGATAAAGGAGGAATAGATTTTAGTAGACTTTTAAATTAGTAAAATAAAAAAATGGCAATGGAGATAACCCAATTATGAAGCATGCTTATAATTATATATATAAGCTAACATTTTACACCCATATTAGGCAATTATAAAAAATATAACAAAATATTATAAAAAAAGGCAAAATATCTATTATTTTACGAACAAAAATGGTATAATATATACAGAATAACAAATGGCACATACGTAAAATATGAGAGGAGGGAAATGATATGACAATGAAGCATTTTAAAGGCTATAAAGCACAAAGTAATTATCCATCATGCTACAAAAAAATAATGATATGCCATGAAGTAATTGCATTAGCAGAGCCATATTAGTAATTTTGCAATAAGTTATATTTTAGGTGTACTTTATATTGTTTACTTCATAGGGGCTATTGCACTAAAAATTAGTGCATAGCCCCTATTTGCGTATTAAAAAAACAAAAAGCCATTGATTCAATAAAAAAAATGACACGATATATACAATTTAACAAATAAAACATACCAAAGACATGTAAATATAAAACGGTTTGCAAAGAAAAATTTTCACCATGTACTTATAATTTCTTTTGCACAGGTGTGATAGCTGTAGCATAGCAATTTAAAAATTTGGTGCATAGATGATAAAAAATTATAAATATTAGAAAAAGAACAGACTTAATTGTATTATGAAGATTAAAAACACATTTATCCTTTAAATTATGAAAAAGAGTCATGATAATAAAGGTATGAAGATTAAAATAAGAGAGCCTATTATTTGCTCGAAATAGAGAGAATTTTATTATTTTAAACATTGAACACTTGAGTTAACAATTTTGAGACTAAAAGGCTTATTTTTTGAGCATAAATCTTGCCATTATGATTATAATAATATTATTAATATGGAGGTGTTAATGATGGAAGATAATATAAATAGAGAAAACATAGTACAAGAAATTAAATGTATAAATGATAATAACTTTAGCAATATAGAGCATGTAAATAATATAGAGTTATTATTAGTATCAAATAACAATAGTAGAACCAAAGATCAAGATGTAAGCGAAATATTCAATGAACTAAAAGATAAAGTGGAAGAAATAACAACTGCTACTAATGAAATATTACAGAGTCTAGGAGTAGATGATGAGTTGTAATAGATAATCAATTAGGGGATTATTCCATTCAGACTGTAGAAGATAGCCAAACTTCTGTGTTGGTGTTAAAATTTCCGTTGTTTTCTCATCTTTAGCAAGTTAGGATACACAATTTTAACATCCCCCACTTAAACTCTTACTACAGCTATAAAGAGGCTTTGTCTTTGATCTATAGGGGATACCCCCTTTTTTTATTTTGAATAAAGATAATTATTGTAAAAGGATGTAATAGAATTGTAAATTTTGTTGGATTTTTTTGGCTAATATTAAATCTTAAAAAATAAGCTTCAATTAGTTGATTTTATACAAATTAAAGAATATAATTTATGTATACGTTAAGGTTTAAAGTTGTAAAAAAGGAGAATGATATGAGTAGATATAGAAGAAATAACAAAAGAAGATATAAGGGTGTAAGTAAAGGTTTTTATATGATTGTATTTATAGCACTTGTTGGGATATCGATATTTGCATATAACGGACTGACGAGCTCTGCAGAGAAGAACAATCCAGCAAAAACGAAAGAACAATTAGCGCAGCAAAATAATGACAATAACAAACCACAAGAAAATATAATAAAAGAAGCCACAATACTAGCTGCAGGAGATATAATGTTTCATACTACACAGCTTAAAGCAGGATATGATGCTAAAACAAAGACATATAATTTCGATCATTTCTTTAAGAGTATAACTCCGTATGTTAAAGAGGCGGATTTAGCTATATGTAATCTAGAAACTGTAACCGCAGGGTCTAAATATAGATATATTGGATATCCTACATTTAACACACCAGATCAAGCGATAGGGAGCATAAAAAAAGCAGGATTTGATATTTTAACAACAGCTAATAACCATTGCTTAGATAAGAAAAAGTATGGTTTAGATAGAACCATAGATGTTATAAACAAGTACAATCTAAAAAGTACAGGAACATATAAAGATGAAAAGCATCCATTATTAATACAAGAAGTTAAAGGAATCAAAATGGCTATAATGTCATATACATATGGGTGTAATGGGCTTGGCAAAACAATGAACCCAGTCGAGTTAGCAAAAATGGTGAATATAATTGATGAACAGAAAATAAAAAGTGAGATTAAAAAAGCAGAAGAAGCAGGTGTTGATTTAATAATCATGTGCATGCATTGGGGCAACGAATACAATCGCGAGCCATCAAAAGAGCAAAAAGAATTAGCAGGTAAGATGATTGAATGGGGAGTTGATGTAATATTAGGTAGTCATCCGCATGTAGTACAAGGATCAGAAATAGTAAAACATAATGGCGAAGATAAATTTATAGTTTATTCTATGGGCAACTTGATTTCAAACCAAAGAAGAGAGACTATGAATGGTATAATGAACAAAGAGTATACTGAAGATGGACTTATGGTCAAGCTAAATGTACAAAAAGATGAAAAAACAAACAAAACAATCATAAAAAAAGTAGAATATATACCAACATGGGTTAATAGATACAAAGATAATACTGGAAAATTGAATTACGATGTAATTCCTACTATAAAATATATAGAAGGTAATAGTAGTGAGTTTACAAAATCTGTGCTTTCAAGGATAAAGCAATCTCACGAGAACACTATGAAGCTTATGAAACAGAAATAGAAAATAGAGCTTTTCTCATAATATATGAGATGAGCTCTATTTATATATATAAACTGTAGGTTTTTTAAGTATAAATCAGTATGATTTTTGTCATAATCAAAGTATATAGAATATTAAAAGTTTATTACAAAAATATTTCAATATATAGGAAATATGATTTATTTTGAATATTGCTATTTTAAATATAAATTAAATATATTATAATTGAAATAAGGGTTTTTTTTAATGAGTAAACAAAAATAAGAGGTGTTAAGATGTCTTGGTTAAAAGATATAATGCTAAATATAGGTATAAAAGATTTAATAGATATATTTATAGTAGCATTTGCTATATATAAAATGTACATATTGATAAAAGAAACTAGAGCAGAACAACTATTAAAGGGAATTTTTATAATATTGTTCTTAACAAATGTAAGCAAATGGTTAGAGCTCTATACGACAAACTGGATATTAGAAAAAGGTATGACAGTAGGAGTTATAGCAATACTGATTGTTTTCCAGCCAGAGCTTAGAAGAGCACTTGAATATATAGGTAGAACCAAGTTCTTGTCTAAATCATTTATAGAGATACAAAGAGAAGAAGAAGAGCAAATGGTAGATGAAATAATTGAAGCAGTAGCGTCATTATCTAGGCAAAAAATAGGAGCACTTATTGTATTTGAGAGAGAGACAGGGCTTAATGAAGTAGTAGAGACAGGAACGAAGATAAAAGGAACAGTATCAAGCTCACTACTAATAAATATATTTATACCAAATACTCCACTACATGATGGTGCAGTTGTGATAAAAGATGACACTATAAAAGCAGCAGCATGTTTATTACCATTATCAGAAAACATGCAAATTAATAAAGAGCTAGGAACAAGACATAGAGCAGCTATAGGCATTTCAGAATTATCAGACTGTTTAGTTATAATAGTTTCAGAAGAAACGGGAGGAATTTCTGTAGCTGAAAGTGGGAGACTTATGAGATACTTGGATGTAAAAGCACTTAAAGACATACTGATGAAAACGGAAGAAAAATCAGAGATAAAACAAGGACTTATGGCTAAATGGAGGAAAAAATTATATGGAAAAAAAGAAGAAGAATAATATCCCTATAAAAATCTTAGCTGCCATATTTGCTATAGTGCTATGGTTTTATGTTATGAACGAAGTGAATCCTGTAATAGATAAAGAAATAACAGATGTAAAAGTGAACTATATTGGGCAAGATAGCTTAGCACAAGCTAATATTATGCTAATGGAACCCAAACAAGCTAGTGTAACAGTTAAAATTTCGGGTAGACGAGCTCAAATATTGAATATAGGAGGAAAAGACTTAAGCGCAGAGGTTGACCTAGTAGGATATAAAGAAGGTAGCCATAAAATACCAGTAAAAATTCTACAAAAGGGAAACTTCGACGAAATCGTAGATTACTATCCAAAAGAAATACTATTTCAATTTGATGAAATAGTAGAAGAGCAAATGCCAGTAACAATAAGAACCAAAGGTAGATGTAAAGAAGGATATATAACTGGGAAAATAACGGCAAAACCAAATGATATATTACTAAAAGGGCCTAGTAGCTTTGTTCATTCGGTTAAAAATGCTTTGACTACAGTGAATATCAGTGGAACACATAAAGACATCAAAGTAAATGTTCCAATTACCATAACAGACAAAAACGGAAAAGAAGTAAATGGAGTAACTAAAAATCCTTCGAGTATAGATGTAACTATTCCTGTTTATAAAACAAAGGAAGTACCTATAAAATTAAATACAGTAGGGGTTGTCAAAGAAGGTTATGAAATAACTAATATTACGGTAGAACCAGGCTACGTAAATATTAAAGGATATGAAGAAGATATAGACAAGGTCAACAGTTTATTAACAGAGGAGATTTCACTTAACTCTATAACAACGTCAAAAACAATAAATGATATAAAATTGATATTACCACAAGGTATTAGCTTAGTAACAAGTGATACACATATAAAGGCTAAGATTCAGATAGAAGCAATTGGTACAAAGAATTTTGAATATGCATCTAGTGAGATTAAAATAAAAAATTTAGGCAAGGATTTAAATCTTAATATCATAACTCCAGAATATGTTGTAATAACAGTTAAAGGACCACAAAGCGTATTAGATTATATTTCGAGAAGATATCTAACTCCATATATAGATGTATCAGGTTATAAGGATGGTCAACATAAAATCGATTTAAAATCAGACGATTTATATAAAACAAAAGTGATAAGTATAAATCCAAATAAAATAGAGGTGAAAATTGTTAGTACTGCAGAAGAAAGTAGTTCCGACAAAAAAGAGGATAATGAAATAAAAGATGTCATTAATAATGACAAAGATATGGAAATTAACGGAAATAAACAAAGCTTATGATATAGGATTTGGAGAGATAAAATTGAGAAAATATTTAGAGGTATTGTTAAATTCTACACGTGATGGTATGATTGCTGTGGATAGCAAAGGTATTATCACGCTTTTTAACAAAGAAGCTGAGAGGTTAATAAAAATAAAAGCAGTTACAGCACTGGGAAAGCATGTTGAACAAATAGTACCTAACACAAAACTCCCGTATATATTAGAAACAGGAGAATATCAGTTAAACAGACAGCAGACATTAATAGGAGTAGAAATAATAACCAATAGAATCCCTGTACTTGATGAGCACGAGAATATAATAGGTGCGGTTGCTGTATTCAGAGATATAACAGAAATAGTTAATTGTGCGACAGAGATAACAGGATTAAAAGAAATGAAGAGTATGTTAACAGCCATATTTAACTCTACACAGGATGCAATAACAGTAGTAGATCAAAATGGTATAAATATTATGATAAATACAGCCTATACAAAATTAACAGGGCTAACAGAAGCTGATATAATAGGTAAACCAGCAACATTTGACATAGCAGAGGGAGAAAGTATACAGCTCAAAGTATTAGACACTAAAGATATAATAAAAAATGTAAGGCTGAAAGTAGGACCTCATAAAAAAGAAGTAATAGCTACCGCAGCTCCTATAATAGTAGATAATGAACTACGAGGTAGTGTAGGAGTTTTAAAGGATCTATCAGAAGTAAAAGCACTAACAGAAAAGCTAAAAGTTGCAAAAAAAATAATTAGAAAACTAGAAGCAAAATATACTTTTGACGACATAGTAGCGCGAAATTCTAAAATGATATCAGCAGTGGAAAAAGCAAAAAAAGCTGCTACATTACCTATTACTGTGCTTTTAAGAGGAGAAAGTGGAACAGGAAAAGAAGTATTCGCTCACTCTATACATACAGCAAGTAATAGAAAATATAATCAGTTTGTAAGAGTAAACTGTGCTGCTCTTAGTGAGACCTTGTTAGAAAGTGAATTATTTGGTTATGAAGAAGGTGCATTCACAGGTGCAAAAAAGGGTGGAAAAAAAGGATTGTTTGAAGAAGCCCAAGGAGGTACTATTTTTTTAGATGAAATAGGAGATATTTCATCAAACACACAGGTAAAATTGCTGAGAGTTATACAAGAAAAAGAAATAGTTAGAGTAGGATCGGTTAAGCCGATTAACATAAATGTACGCATAATTGCAGCAACAAATATGGATTTAGAAAAAGCTATACTAGAGGGAAGATTCAGAGAGGATTTATATTATAGACTTAGCGTTATGCCGATAACAATACCAGCATTAAGACATAGAAAAGACGAAATATACGAGCTTAGCATGAATTGTATAGAGAAGCTAAACAGAGAATATGGTAGAAGTGTACAAGATATTTCATATGAAGCGATTAATTTGCTCAAATCTCATAATTGGCCGGGAAATGTAAGAGAACTTGAAAATGTTATAGGCAGAGCAATAATAAATATGAAGTTACAAGAACAGATTATACTGCCAAAGCATATACCACACATTACTCAGTTTGAGAATATAAAAATTGCTAAAAACAATGAAAACAACGATGAAACATTGAAATTATTGATGCCTGAAGATGGCAATATAAAATCACTTAGTAGTATAACAAACAAAATAGAAAAGCAGTACATTAAGAAAGTGCTAAAGCACAATAATAACAATAAAACAAAAACTGCAAGAGACTTAGATATATCAATACGAAGTTTGTACTACAAGATGGAAAAATATAAAATAGAATAATAAAATGCAAAAAAATGCACACTCTCTAAAGGATGTGCATTTTTTTGCATGCATTATATTTCAATGCCATGATTTTATTATAAAGAAACACTAACTTTTTATTAATTTTAATTGTTAAATAAATGTAAAATGTCCTGTATAGTTGTGGTTTATCACATTGCCAATTAGTATAGTTATTAGTTGGTATATAAGTTGCATTTTAAAATAGGAGGAGGTGGAATTTTGTTTAGAAAGTATATATTAGCAATCAATCCTGGTTCGACATCAACAAAAGTAAGCGTCTTTGAAAATAATGAAAGGGTGCTTGAAAAAAAGATAAGCCATTCATCAGAAGAAATAAAGAAATTCGAGAATATAAGTGAGCAAAAAGACTATAGATTAGGACTAATAATAGAGTGGCTAAAAGAAAAAGATATAAAGTTAGCAGAGTTTAAATCAATTGTTGGAAGAGGTGGCTTGCTGAGACCTATGTCTTCAGGTACGTATATTGTAACAGATAAGATGATAAAAGATTTAGAGATAGGTATACAAGGAGAGCATGCTTCTAATTTAGGAGGTATATTGGCTAAATCTATTGCAGATATAGAGAATATTCCATCATATATAGTAGATCCTGTAGCTGTAGACGAATTTGAAGATATAGCTAGAATATCAGGAATGCCAGAAATAAAGAGAAAATCATTAATACATGCATTAAATATCAAAGCAGTAGCACATAGGTATTCAGAAGAAACAGCTACAAAATTAGAGGATATGAATTTAATAATAGCTCATTTAGGTGGAGGAATATCAGTAGCTCCACTTAAAAAAGGAAAAGCTATAGACGTAAATAATGCTAGTGAAATGGGACCATTTTCACCAGAGAGAGCAGGAGAAGTACCAGTAGGAGATTTAGTGAAAATGTGTTTTAGTGGTAAATACACGCTAAAAGAAATGAAGAAGAAAACAAAAGGAGAAGGTGGATTAACTGGATACCTTGGAACAAATGATGCAATAGAAGTAGTAAATAGAATAAAGAACGGTGACAAAAAAGCTGAGTTAGTATATAATGCGCTAGCATATCAAGTAGGAAAAGAAATAGGAAAGATGTCAACAGTATTAAAGGGAGAAGTTAAATCCATAATACTAACAGGAGGATTAGCTTACTCATCAGAGCTAACAGATTTTATAACAAAGATGGTTAGTTTCATAGCTCCAGTGAAGATATATCCTGGTGAAGATGAGATGCAAGCACTTAATATGGGAGCACTTAGGGTGCTAAATGGAGAAGAAGAAGCTAAAATTTACGAAAACGAGGTGAAATTTGATGATTAGAAATTTTACAGATGTAATAAATTTGGCTCAAAAAAAAGGTTCAAAGACAATAGCAGTAGCTGCTGCACATGACAAGGAAGTATTACTAGCAGTAAAACAAGCTAATGATCTTAAAATTGCAGAAGCGGTATTAGTTGGTGACAAAGCAAAAATAATAGATATAGCTAATGAAATATCTATGGATTTAGATAAATTTGAGGTTATAGATGTGCCAGATACAAAAGAAGCATCAGAAAAAGCAGTAGAGCTTATATCTCTAGGAAAAGCCCATATTGTAATGAAAGGCTTAGTAGATACGTCTATAATACTTAAAGCAGTATTAAACGAAAAGGCAGGTCTTAGAACAGGTAAAGTATTAAGCCACGTGGCAGTGTTTGATGTAAAATCATATGAGAAGATTTTATTCGTAACAGATGCGGCGATGAATATAGCTCCAAAATTAGAACATAAAAAGCAGATAATAGAGAATTGTGTTAAAGTTGCTCATGCACTTGATATAGAAAATCCTAACGTAGCAGTAGTTTGTGCAAAAGAGAAAGTTAATCCTAAAATGCCAGATACAGTAGATGCTAAAGCATTAGAGGATATGAATAAAAGCGGTGAGATAACTGGGTGTACAGTAGGAGGACCTTTTGCGCTTGACAATGCTATATCTTTAGAAGCTGCTAAGCACAAAGGAATAGAGCATCCAGTGGCAGGAAAAGCAGATATACTTATGATGCCAGATATAGAAGCAGGAAATGTACTGTACAAAGCATTAGTATTTTTGGCAGGAGCGCAGAATGCAGGTGTTATAGTAGGAGCTAAAGTACCTATAGTATTGACTTCGAGAGCAGATAGCGAAGAAGCAAAACTAAATTCAATAGCACTTGGATCACTAATGGCATCGAATAAATAGTAATAATATAAAGCGGAGGTGATGATATGAAGCCATATAGAATATTAGTAATTAACCCCGGGTCGACATCTACGAAGATAGCTGTATTTGACAATGAAAAATGTGTATTAGAAGAAACGCTTAGACATTCATCTAAGGAGCTAGCGCCTTATGATAAAATATATGATCAATATGAATTCAGAAAAAATATCATATTAGAAACACTAAACGAGAAAGATATCAACGTAACAAAATTTAGCGCAATAGTTGGAAGAGGTGGCTTATTAAAGCCAATAGCTGGTGGAACATATGAAGTAAATGAGACTATGATTCGTGATTTGGAAAAAGGAGTATTAGGAGAGCATGCTTCAAATCTAGGAGGAATAATAGCTCATGAGATAGCATCTCAATTAAATATTCCAGCATTCATAGTTGACCCTGTAGTAGTTGATGAAATGAATGATATAGCTAGAATATCAGGCATGCCAGAAATAGAAAGAAAGAGCATATTCCATGCTCTAAATCAAAAGGCAGTAGCAAGACGAGCAGCAAAAGAACTAGGGAAAACATATGATGAAGCTAACCTTATTGTAGCTCACCTAGGTGGAGGTATTTCAGTAGGAGCTCACAAAGAAGGAAGAGTAGTAGATGTAAACAATGCTTTAGACGGAGAAGGGCCAATGTCACCAGAAAGAAGCGGAGGACTTCCAGTTGGTGATTTGGTGAAACTATGTTTTAGTGGCAAATTTACATTAGATGAAATCAAAAAGAAAATAAAAGGTAAGGGTGGAATAGTTGCTTACCTAAACACAAATGATTGTAGAGAAGTTTCAGATATGATAGATAAGGGTAACAAAGAAGCAGAGTTGATATATGAAGCTATGGCTTATCAAGTAGCTAAAGAAATAGGTTTATGTGCAGCAGTGCTTGAAGGTAAAGTAGATGCTATAGTTATAACAGGTGGTATAGCATACGACGAGAGAGTAATTAAGTGGATATCAGACAGAGTTAGCTTCATATCTGAGATTAAAGTTTATCCAGGTGAGGATGAATTGATAGCTTTAGCACAAGGTGGGTTAAGAGTACTCAGAAAAGAAGAACAAGCTAAAATCTACAGCTAAAAAGGATGATGATAATGCATCAAGATAAACGAATTAGAATTATAACAGGACACTATGGCAGTGGCAAAACAGAGTTTTCAGTTAACTATGCACTGGGTCTAGCTAAAGTAAGCAAAAAACTTGCTTTAGCAGATTTAGATATAGTTAACCCATATTTCAGAAGTAGAGAGAAAACAGAGCTCTTAGAAAATAATGGGATAAGAGTGATATCAAGCTCATTAAAGGGCATAAATACAGATGTTCCTGCGCTTAGTGCTGCTATTAATGCTCCATTAGAAGACAAGGAGTATGATGTAATATTGGATGTTGGAGGAGACCCTGTAGGAGCTAGAGTGCTAGGAAGATACAACAAATTCTTTGTAGATAATGAGTATGATATGTTTTTAGTAGTAAATGCGAATAGACCAGAAACTCAGACAGTAGAAGGAGTTTTAGAATATATAAAGAGTATAGAAAATGCTTCAAGGCTCAAAATAACAGGTTTAATTAATAATACTCATTTACTAAAGAGTACAACTGTGGAAGATGTATTGAGAGGTCAAAAACTAGTACAAGAGGTAAGTAAAATAACAAACTTAGATATAAGATATACATCAGTTATAGAATCCTTAGTCAGTAAATTACCTGCAGATATAGAAGGTGAATTAATAAAAATCAAAATGTACATGAGAGAAGATTGGATGAGCTAAGGAGACGTTAACAGTTTAAAATTAGGAAATTATTTAGTAGTTTTATGAATAAAAAGCCTAATTTAATCATAAAAAATAGCAACCAAAGTCAAATGAATATTTTAGATTAAAGTAGTTTTATAAATTTACAAGAAAGGGTGAAATTTAATGGCAGTTAAAGGTAAAGTTAAATTTAATGAGGATTTATGTAAAGGCTGTGGTCTTTGTACAACAGTATGTCCCGTAAATATAGTTGTTATGGATAATGAGAAAATAAATATCAAAGGATATCATCCAGCAACTGTAAAAGAAATGGACAAATGTATAGGCTGTGCTAACTGTGCAAGTATATGTCCTGATTGCGTTATAGAGGTAGAAAGAACTAAACAATAAAAGGAGGGGAATGTAATGGCTAAAATATTAATGAAAGGAAACGAAGCAATAGGAGCAGCAGCGATAAAAGCTGGCTGTAATTATTTCTTTGGTTATCCTATAACACCTCAAAACGAGGTACCAGAATACATGTCAAGAGAACTACCAAAAGTAGGTGGAGTATTTTTACAAGCAGAAAGTGAAGTAGCTGCAATAAATATGGTGTATGGTGCATCAGGAGCAGGAGCGAGAGTTATGACTTCTTCTTCAAGTCCAGGAATTGCATTAAAACAAGAGGGTATTTCCTATTTAGCAGGAGCAGAGCTTCCATGTGTTATAGTAAACGTAGTTAGAGGAGGTCCTGGTTTAGGAGGTATCCAGCCAGCACAATCTGATTATTTCCAAGCTACAAGAGGAGGAGGAAATGGTGATTACAGAATGCCAGTTTATGCTCCGAGTAGTATACAAGAAACTGTTGACTTGATAATGGGTGCATTTGATGTTGCAGACCAATACAGAACTCCAGTTATGATTGTTGCAGACGGTATGATAGGTCAAATGATGGAGCCAATAGAGTTCAAAGAGCCAAAGAGTAGAGAATTAGCTCCTAAGACTTGGGCAACAACAGGAACAAACGAAGAGAGAAAACCAAATATTATAAACTCGTTATTTATAGATCCACAAGAGTTAGAAAATCACTGTATTAGACTAGAGAAAAAGTATGATCAAATGGCTCAAAATGAGTGCTTAGTAGAAGAATACAACTTAGAGGGTGCAGAGATAGTAGTTGCAGCATATGGAACTACATCAAGAATAGTAAAAAATGCTATAGATAAATGTGCAGAGCTAGGAATAAAAGTAGGACTAATAAGACCAATTACATTATGGCCATTTTCGTTCGATAGCTTTGATAAAATAGAAGATACAACAAAAGCAGTATTGACAGTAGAGATGAGTACAGGTCAAATGATAGATGATGTTAAAATAGCAATGAAAGGTAGAATGCCTGTTGAGTTCTATGGTAGAACAGGAGGTATGGTTCCTACTCCAGATGCTGTAGTAGAGAAGATTAAGAAAATTGTTGGGGGTGAAAAGTAATGACAGTTGTATTTAAGAAAACAAAAGGATTAACAGATAAGCCTTTACATTATTGCCCAGGATGTACACATGGTATTATTCATAGATTAGTAGCAGAGGTTTTAGAAGAGTTAGAAGTATTAGGAAAGACAGTAGGAGTTGCTCCAGTTGGATGTTCAGTATTTGCATATGATTACTTTAACTGTGATATGCATGAGGCAGCACATGGTAGAGCACCAGCAGTAGCTACAGGTATAAAAAGAGTTCATCCAGATAAAGTAGTATTTACTTATCAGGGAGACGGAGACTTAGCATCAATAGGAGCAGCAGAAATAGTTCACGCAGCTGCTAGAGGTGAAAAAATAACAACAATATTTGTTAACAATGCAATATATGGTATGACAGGTGGGCAGATGGCTCCAACAACATTGATCGGACAAAAAGCTACTACATCCCCATACGGAAGAGATGAAGCTCATTGCGGAAAGCCACTTAAAGTATCAGAAATGCTTGCAACAATAGATGGAGCTAAATTTGTTGAAAGAGTTTCAGTAAATAGCCCAGCTAACATCAGAAAGACAAAAAAAGCTATAAAAAAAGCCTTTGAAATGCAAATCGCAGGTAAGGGCTTTGGAATAGTAGAAGTACTATCTACATGTCCAACAAACTGGGGACTATCACCAATAGAGTCTATAAAATGGTTAGAAGAAAACATGATGCCATATTATCCATTAGGTAATTTACGAGATGTAGAGGAGGCGAAATAGTATGCAAGAAAAAGTTATAATGGCAGGGTTTGGTGGCCAAGGAGTCATGTCTATGGGTCAACTGTTAACTTATTCAGGAATGATAGAAAACAAAAATGTATCATGGCTTCCTTCATATGGTCCAGAAATGCGTGGGGGTACAGCAAACTGTAACGTTATGGTGTCGGATAGTCTTATAGGTTCACCTATAATAACAAACGATGCTACAACAGCAATAGTTATGAATCTTCCTTCACTAATCAAGTTTGAAAGTGATGTAATATCAGGAGGAAAACTGTTAATAAACAGTTCGTTAATAGATAAGAAAGCTGATAGAGACGATGTAGAAGTATATTATATACCAGCTAATGAAATAGCTAGCGAATTAGGTAATATCAAAGTAGCAAATATGGTAATGCTAGGAGCTTACTTAGAGCTTACAAAGGCAGTGGAAACAGAGTCAGTAATAGAAGCATTCAAGAAAGTGTTCGGAGAAAGAAAAGCTGAGTTTGTACCATTAAACAGAGAAGCACTAAAAAGAGGTGCTGAGTTTATTAGAAAATAGAGAAATTATACAAAAAACGGGGATGTGAATATACATCCCCGTTTATATTTTAAAACTGAAAATAAATAAATTGGTTTGCCCTACTATAGACAGCAAAAGTAAGGATAAGAAATACAATAGTTACATATACAGTCCATCTCGCAACTTGTGGAAATTTGTATCTATTAAAATCTATATACCTTCCATTTTTCTCGTATCTAAGGAGTTCGATACAAACAGTACAAACAAGTACCAATAACATGTCTAATTTAGTTAAGTTCACACTCCAAAACAATTGTTTAATAGGATATAAATTTATATCTATATGTAACATATTTTTGATTATATTAATACAATCACTAAAATTATTAGCTCTAAAGAATATCCAAGCAAAGTCTACCAATATAAAAGTAATTATCATTTGAATAAAAGAATTCAATTTTTCTAGTTTTCTAATAGGGAACATGATCTTGTCCCTTATATTTTTGGTTATTAATCCAAACACAGAATAAAAACCATGTAAAAATCCCCATATCACAAATGTCCAATTTGCTCCATGCCATAATCCACTAATTATAAAGGTTATAAAGAGATTGTAATATACTCTCCATTTGATGACTCTACTACCACCAAGAGGAATATAAATATAATCCTTTAACCAAGAAGATAAAGAAATATGCCATCTTTTCCAAAACTCAGATATACTTTTTGCAAAATATGGTTTTTTAAAGTTCTCCATAAGATTAAAGCCCATTATTTGAGATATGCCTAAAGCTATATCAGAATAACCAGAGAAATCATAGTATATTTGTACAGCAAATGCTATAGTTGCAATGATGATCGTAAAACCATAATAATTATTTGGGTTATTGTAAACCTGATCTACAAGAATTGACAATCTATCAGCTACAACTACTTTTTTAATAAAACCAACGAGCATAAGGATTAATCCATTGATGACTCTATCATAATCAAAATCATGTTTTTCATAGAATTGAGGCAATAAATTAGTAGAACGCTCGATAGGGCCAGCTACAAGCTGTGGAAAAAAGGATACAAATAAAGCAAAAGTACTAAAACTTTTTTCAGGCTTTAGGTTACCTCTGTATACATCAATAGTATAACTCAACGTCTGAAAAGTATAAAAGGATATACCAACAGGTAGTAGTAGCTTAAATACAGGAAAATCTAAATTTAGAGTAAATTTCTTCAATATATAAGTAGTAGATTGAGAGAAGAAGTCAAGATATTTAAATATGAACAACAGCCCCAAGCTAACGACCAAACTAGTAATAAGATATCTCTTTTTGCCTTTATTAGATTTTGTTTCATATATTTTTATCCCTGTCAAATAATTTACGATAGTTACAAACAATATTAAAATCATGTACTCAGCTTTCCAAGACATATAGAAGTAATAGCTAGAGATAAGTAGTAAGATATTCCTACGATTGTATGGTAAAATAAAATATAAACTTACAACAACAACAAAGAATATCAAAAACTGTAAAGAATTAAATAACATAGTACCTCCTATTCGCTGATTTTCTGGTATAAATCCGATGCAAGAAACTTATATCCTTCAGGCAACAGATGAATGTGGTCAGAAAACAAGTTAAAGTCAATTTTTTTATTATAATTGATATATTTGATATCTGCTTTTTCATTAAAATAAGCATCAATATTATTCATATTAGTAACATAACCCTTAGCATGTACACTATCACCTAATAGCTTTTCGTTCATAGAAGCTAAGAAAAATAGTGTATTTTTACCTTTTTGCATATCAATGATTTTCTCCAAGAAGTATATTTGGGGAGTACTTTCATTAAAGGCAAATAGTTTATCGGTATAGATGTATTCATAGTCATTGGTTTTTATCAAATCATATAAAAAAGGTTTTTCGGTCCACGCTTGAGATGCTTTTGGTATTTTACTAATAAATGCACTTTCTATTTTATGTTTAAAGTAATCTTTGTACTTCAAAATAGTGACATTAGTTTTTAAGTAGTGAGTAATAGAGCTTAAAGTATAATCCTTAGCAGATTCATCAATATTAGGGTAGAATTCACTATATACTTTATCATAGGTATGTTTATCAATTTCTCTTAAATAGTCTTTCATCCAAAATACAGGAGTATTGTAAGGAACGCAGTTAATAAAACCAGGGTATATAACATTGACTATAAGATTATTTGTAGATATATCATGACTATGAATCATATTTAGTAATACATAGATATCGCCCATTTGCATAGAAGGAATTGCAAGATTGTATACTTTATCGTAATCATTATTATTTTTAATAATTTCATTCATATAATAACCAATAGACTCCGTATCATTTCCAGGGGAACTATAGGCTACAGAATCACCCAATATAATAATATAGTTATTATAGTTGTTTGTATTAATATCCTCACTTATTTTATCTAACACTGTTTCAATACAGCTGACATTGTCTTTAAAGATATCATAGTTCACTCTTTGACTGTAAACATCACTCAAATCAAATAAATGAGGATAAGCTATTTGAAAAACAATAAACAATAGCAGTATGAATAGAAGTGATTTAGTAATAAAATTTTTCATTGTATTCTCCTTGTATAGTTTAGTAATTTCACCAATATAAGTATAACTAACATTAATTTAAAATACAAGTTCTACTGTAATCATAATGTAATCTAAAACTCATTGTTTTAGAATTGTAATACTACTTTAGAAATAAATAAGCTATAATAGTAATATGAGTTTAATATACAGCAGTATATTTGACTTGATTAAACATACTATAAAAAGAGGGGGTAATGATGGGAAAATTATTTGGAACAGATGGTGTGAGAGGTATAGCTAATACAGAATTGACTGTAGAGCTTGTATATAAACTTGGAAGAATAGGCGCATATATATTAACAAAAGGAAAAAAATGCTCAAAAATAATAGTAGGAATGGATACAAGAAAATCAAAGGACATGCTAGGTGCTGCATTAATGGCAGGTATCTGCTCAGTAGGTGTGGATGTAATAAATGTTGGTGTAGTGCCAACGCCAGCAGTATCATATCTGACCAAAAAATATAAGGCAGATGCAGGAGTAGTGATATCAGCTTCACATAACCCAGTAGATTACAATGGTATAAAGTTCTTTAACTCAGAGGGTTATAAGCTTAATGATAACATAGAGAACGAAATAGAAAAATATATATTTGAAACCATAGATATTGAGTATAATCCTGTAGGAGAAGATATAGGAAAGATAATAATAGATGATAAAGCTATAAATGATTATCAAAATTTCCTTAAAGAACTAGTAGATGTTGATTTTGCAGGATTAAAAATAGCGATAGATTGTGCAAATGGA
The DNA here is from genome assembly GCF_056892235.1 of Abyssisolibacter sp. ZYX002. Classification (NCBI taxonomy): domain Bacteria; kingdom Bacillati; phylum Bacillota; class Clostridia; order Eubacteriales; family Clostridiaceae; genus Abyssisolibacter; species Abyssisolibacter sp. ZYX002. The sequence goes on along the minus strand of NZ_JARMXH010000002.1, from coordinate 326,825 downwards.
GCATCATATAAAGTTGCACCAGATTTACTAAGAGAACTAGGAGCTGAGGTAGAAGTTTATCACAACAATCCTGATGGAACTAATATTAACCTAGGCTGTGGCTCTACACATCCAGACGTAGTAAAACAAATAGTATTAGAAAAAGGATGCGACATAGGTTTAGCCTTTGATGGAGATGCAGACCGTCTGATAGCAGTAGATGAAAAAGGAAATATAATAGATGGAGATTATATATTAGCGATATGTTCAACACACCTAAAAGAAAAAGGACAACTTACAAATAATACAGTTGTAGGAACAATAATGGCTAATATGGGATTAGACAAATACTGCGAAAGCAAAGGTATAAAAGTAGAAAAAACTAAAGTAGGAGATAGATATGTACTAGAAGAAATGATTGCTGGTGACTATGTTTTAGGCGGGGAGCAATCAGGACATATCATATTCCTAGAACACAATACAACAGGTGATGGATTACTCACAGCTTTACAGTTGATATCAGTTATGAAAAATAAAAACAAGAAGTTATCTGAGCTAGCAGGAGTAATGAAGAGATATCCACAAGTGCTTGTGAACGCACTAGTAAGCAACAAAAACAAAGCAAATTATCTTAGTGACGATATAATAAAAACTGAAATACAGAAGATAGAAGAAGAATTCCATGGTGAAGGTAGAGTTGTTATTAGACCTTCAGGAACTGAACCTAAAATTAGAGTTATGATAGAAGGTAAGGACGAAAATAAAATAGCGGAAAAAGCTAATTACTTAGCAGAATTAATTAAACAGCGGTTAGCTTAATATCAGACAATTAAACAGTGACTAGTAAGTCGCTGTTTAAGACTGTAGACAAAAGCCCAATTTCTGCGTTGTATTCAAATTTCCGTTGCTCACTTACTTCTAAGTAAGCTCTGCTACTCAATTTTAACACGCCTTGAACTTGAATTTTTACTAAAGTCTATTATCTTGATGATTTTGTCATCAAACTAAACCAGCGACTAGTAAGTCGCTGGTTCTTAGCATGCCAAACAACCTATTTTAAATAATACTATGATTTTGAGAGATTGATTCCTTTTGCTCTATTAACATTAAAACAAGTATCTAAAAAATCGAGCATTCTAAAAATATCGATAAGATCATCTTTATTATCTATATTAAAATAAGACATTTCTGTTTTCTTTGTAATAAAGGGGACCTTGACTCTAGATTTATTAAAATCATTAGTATTGAATAAGATATATAATCTATTAATAACATTATAGTTTTGTGTCATAGAAGATAGTGAGTTCATCAGATTATTTATGCTACCATCGAAAAGTATTTCGCCATATTCTGTTAAAATGCCATAGCTAGTTATATTACTAATGTGAGTCAAATAATTTAACTTATAGTCTTGACAAAATCCAATATACCCAGATTCAGATAAATATAATGCAAAGTTTTCGTCAAATATATATTTTTTAGCATTTCTTAGGCTTGGATCGTCTTCGAATCTATTCCTAATTGTGTTGTTTTTGCATAATATAATGCAAAGCACAATAAACTTAATAATTGCATAAGTTGAAAAAACCAAAAAAAATAACATTGCTATAGTACCGATTGTATCCCAAAAACTTTCATTAATAAATTGCTCAAGTGAAAGTATTACACAGACTATAGTTGTTACAAAAGATACAAGTATTAGTTTGCCTATTTTTTTCATTGATTTTAAAACATTAAGCATGAAAGCCCCCCTAGTTGTGTTTTAATATAATTTAGTTTAACAAACATTGCATTTTTAGTATAAAATAAACCAAAGAAAAATACAATATAGAATTAGCTAATATTTAACTGTGTTACAACTTATTTGATAATAAATTAGAATAATCTTATAAATCATATTAATAAAAATGAAATTTCTAAGTGTCATATTAGGATTTTATAAATATATTATAGTAAAAAGAGTGATAAACTAAAGAATTAAAAATGTAATGAAAACGTCAAAAAAGAAAGTGAGACAAAATGCACAATAAATGATATAATGAATGTTGAAATTCAAAAATAAGAGAGTTATATAGCAAATCATATAATAATAATTATATTTTTTGTTAATTGCTACTTGTATTACAGGAGGTGATAATAAAAAGAATGGTACAATAAAATATCTTTAGCGCCAGAACATAGGAATTATGTTGACGAGGGCGAGGTTAATCGAAAATTCGGCGGGTGCCTCGGGGTATACCACTACCCTTAAAAATTCTACAAACCTCACGAGTGATTGTGAGAACAAAATGAATTGGGTGGTTCTAAACTCATCTAAAAATGAGTTATTTTGTGCTGTCTAAAAACGGCGGTACATACTTAAACTTGAATAGTCGGATATATTAAAATAATGGAGGAATATATATTATGTGTGGAATAGTTGGATATATAGGAAATAAACAAGCAACAGAGGTTTTGATGAACGGATTATCTAAACTTGAATATAGGGGATATGACTCAGCGGGAGTTGCGATAATAAATGATGAAGAGTTAAATATAAGAAAATATAAAGGCAGATTAAGTGTACTGTCAGATAATCTTAGCCAAAATAAGATAGTAGGTAATATAGGTATAGGACATACAAGATGGGCGACGCACGGTGCACCATCTGACGTGAACTCTCATCCACATACAAATTGTCAAAATGACATAGCAGTCATTCACAATGGAATAGTAGAAAACTACATGAAAATAAAAAAATGGTTAGATGAGGTGAGTGATGTAAAATATAAATCAGAAACAGATACAGAAGTGATAGCGCATCTAATCGATTATTTTTACGATGGAGATTTAGTCGAAGCAGTATACAAAGCAGTAGACAAAATGGAAGGTGCATATGCTATAGGAGTAGTTTCAAAAAGAGAGCCAGATAAAATAATAGCAGTTAGAAAAGATAGTCCACTTATTGTAGGAATAGGAGAGAGTGAAAACTTCTTAGCATCAGATATACCAGCACTTCTTAAATATACAAGAGATGTATACTTGATAGAAAACGATGAGTTTGTAATACTTACAAAAGACAATATCAAAATATACAACGAGTTTAAGCAAGAGGTAAATAGAGATATATTTAAAGTAACATGGAACGAAGAATCAGCAGAAAAAGAAGGCTATGAGCATTTCATGATAAAAGAAATATATGAACAGCCAAAAGGTACAAGAGAGACACTAGATAGAAGATTAGATGATGATGGAGATATATATTTAGATGGGATCAAGCTGACAAAAGAAGACTTAGATGGTATCAACAAGGTGTATATAGTAGCATGTGGAACAGCATACCATGCAGGACTAGTAGGTAGAACTATAATTGAGAAATACGCCAAAGTAGCAGTAGAGGTAGATATAGCATCAGAGTTTAGATATAGAAATCCAATAATAGATGATAAAACTTTATTTATAGCAGTAAGTCAATCAGGAGAGACTCTAGACACATTAGCAGCACTTAGAGAAGCGAAGAAACATGGAGCTAGAGTATTATCACTAGTAAACGTTGTAGGAAGTTCGGTAGCAAGAGAATCAGACGACGTATTCTATACTTGGGCAGGGCCAGAAATAGCAGTAGCATCAACAAAAGCATTTACAACACAGCTAATGGCTTTTAATATGATAGCACTTCATATAGGGTTAACAAAAGGTACACTAACAAAAGAAGAATATAAGAATCTGATAAAAAAACTTAAAGAATTACCAGATAAGATAAAGCAGATATTAGACCAGTATGAAGACATACAAGAAATAGCAGATAGCCAATTTAACAACGAAAAAGTATTCTTTATGGGTAGAGGAGTAGATGTAAATATAGCAAAAGAAGGATCATTAAAGCTAAAAGAAATATCATATATTAACTCATTTGCGATAGCAGCAGGAGAACTAAAGCATGGAACGATAGCGCTAATAGAAGAAGGGACATTCGTAGTGGCATTGGCAACGCAAGATAGATTGTATGAAAAGATGCTATCAAATATAAAAGAAGTAAAAGCAAGAGGAGCAAACGTCCTAGCATTAGCAAAAGAAAACAACAAAGAAATATCAAAAATAGCAGACAAAGTAATCTATATACCAGAAACATTAGACGAACTAACACCGATATTAAGTGTAGTGCCTTTACAGTTACTATCATACTATATAGCAGTAGCAAGAGGATGCGACGTAGATAAGCCGCGAAATCTGGCTAAATCAGTGACTGTCGAATAACCTAAATCGCCTTAAAATGGCGAATTACTTCGTCACTAAAAAACACCAAGACCAATCATGAGCAGAGAACCAAAATCTATGATTTTGTGTGAATCGCTTACTCCTACGAGTGAAAGGAGTAGTGAGCGACATTAAAAATTAACTCATGTCCTTGGTGTTTTTTGTTCCTTGTACTTCACTCATTTTATGACGATTTACCTATTTCGGAGTTTTTGAGTACCAAAATGTTAGTTGAATAAATAAAGTTTAAATTAGCTCATGCCCTTGGTGTTTTTTGTTCCTTGCACTTCACTTATTTTACGACGATTTACCTATGGTGGAGTTTTTAAGTGCTAAAGTGTTTGTTGAATAAATAAAGTTTAAATTAGTTCATGTCCTTGGTGTTTTTTGCTCCTTGCACTTCACTCATTTTATGACGATTTACCTATGGTGGAGTTTTTGAGCGCTAAAGTTTTTGTTGAATAAATAAAGTTCAAATTAGCTCATGTCCTCGAGATTTTTTGTTCCTTGTACTTCTCTCATTTTATGACGATTTACCAGTGTGGGAGGGCTTTGTGTATTAAGATTATTAGTGAAAGTAGTAGTGAGTGACGTTAACAAAACTACTCATGCTATTAGATTTTATTTATAGTATTCGAGATTATAAAAATGGGTCTAAGCAATAATTAATTGCTTAAACCCATTTTTATTAATTTATTCTATACACAATGCTTTAAGTAATCATCCATTACTGGGCAAATATCTTTTATTGTACAATTTTTCTCTTTTAATAATTCATCCCATTGTTTTAAGCTAAGTGGCATGGTATTAAGGCTATAATTATCGATTATTTTGCTTATATCCGTATCAAATATATTATTCACAGCATATATTTCATCAGGAATAAACTCGCAAGGCTTAATATAACCTTTTTCACTTATAAACCATCTATACAAACCGCTACCACAGCTTAAGCTTTGGTATTTATTATCAATATCTACATTTTGCTCACTGCTTGCCCATGCTTTTACATCGATATATTGTTTATATTTATCCGATAAAGTTGAGAGGTTTGTGGATAAATTGTCTGTTTCTTCTTCAGATAAACACCAAGAGTCTTTATAATCAATGCCTCTTCCACTAGGAATAAATACACCAAATCTCAAGGATTTTATTTTATAATCAACTGCTAACTTTATAATATCTTCTATATTGTTGATATTATCTTTTTTCACAATACAAGCAGCAGAAACATATATTCCAGCATTAACAGCTTCTTTTATACCGTTAAGTGTATTAACAAAAGAACCTTTCGATCTAGTTATTTTATCAAATTTATCCTCATTTTCCGCATATAGAGATACTTGTATACAGCTTATACCATTAAAATATTTGATATTTTCACTATTTATAAGAGCACCCGTAGTAGTAATAGTAGTGCTAAAATTGTCAATAGAGTATTTCAATATATCAAAGAATCTATCATATAGCATGGGTTCGCCACCCGTTAACTGTAAATTTAGAGTTTTTCCTTTTAAATAATCCAATGTTTTAATTAATAGCTCATAATCAATAGAGTTAGATCCGTTTATACTACAGCTTTTAAAGCAGTGTACACAGTTACAATTACATTTATCAGTAAGGCTTATTACGATATCTAATGGTACTCTTTTGTTTTTTATACCTGTTTTTATAAAGGATTGAGGGTTTGGAGTATCGCTTAATAATATATCAGTTGATTTGCTATTAATACACTCCATAATAATATTTTTAACTCTAGCTTCATCAGGTGTATCTAATTCTAGAGCAATTTCTTTAGTAATTTCAGATATACTCTTTTTACCATTTATTTTTTCCAAGATATACACATCAACTGGATTGAGAGTATATCTCTTATTTTTAGCTAATAAAATGCCATGATTATCAAAATAATGCAGGCGACTATTTTGTGTAATATATGGATACATTTTAATTCCTCCATTGTAATATAATAGTACATTGAAGCTGTTTCTCAATGGTAAATATTTTTTTAATATGTTATACGGCCAGTTTTGATACAATAAATTATAAGCTATGATTCATTTTAAACAGCTATCGGGAGTGTCTTAAAGACACTCCCGTATACATTGTACTATACAGCATTAAATCTTGGTTGTGGCCAGCCTTTATCACACCAAGTTAGACCAGTATTAGGACCGCAATAGTCTAAAATAGCAGAATCAGCTTTGTAATTAAAAAATGATTGTTTACTCATAAATTATCCCCCTTTCTCATTAGTATTTACTTGCATTGGTTAAAAGCTAATAACCAATGGATAGTATCTTTTTAACGAAACTATAATACATATATTGGTTAAATTATACATTAAATTCTACAAAAAGTCAATATACCCTAATATATCCATAGTCTTTTATTCTAAGGTCTGATCATTTTCGCATACAAGGAGACTTTATTATAATATAAAGCTGATTAAAGGTATTAGCAAAGTTTGTATATCATGCAAAAAAGTAGGATAATAGAGAAAAGACATTGTATCAATGTTAAATATACAAATAATAGATGACAAAACTTTATTTTAGCAGTAAATCAAGCAGAGGACATATTTATTACAGATACTATAGAAAATACTCCTATCTTAAAATTATTTAGAATTATAAATATCAATGCTTATCTTCATTAGAACTTATACTATATATAAAAAATCACATGAATATTTAAAGATTAATTTTTCTAGCAGTTTTTTTGATTGTTATTTTCTGTTCATTAGTAAAAGAATTAAATAATTCACATATACATTCAGATAAAATTATTTCTCCTTCTCTGATATGAAGTAAACTTGATTCTTGCAAATCATAATATCTTTTGTACAATGCTATAAACTCTGTAGGATTCAAAAGCTTTAAAATTGATTTAACTTCATTACAAGTAAAATTTCCATCAAGTAATATATCCTCTAAATCTGCAAGGGAGTTAACTCTATTAGTGATAATATTTAATTTGCCATTTAAATCTTTACAATCCTTTATCGCTATTATAATTTTACGATATAATTCATTATCCATTCTGTTTCCAAAAGAAAAATTAAGCTTTTTATTTTCTTCAGGGTATTTTGATATGATGAATACTTTAGCAATAGTATTTGTTTCAACGGAATTTATTATATTTGTAGCAATTTTTTCTAAGCTTTCTTTAATATATAGTACTAAGTTATTATCTAAAATAAATATTTTATCTAGTATTTTAACAGCTTGTAAAAGCATATAGTAAATTTCTTCTGTAGATTTATCGCTAAAAAGAACATTTAAAGTTTCGATTGATTTTAGTGATAATTTTAATCTTTTAGCATCTTCATTAACAATGATACAGCCAATACATGTAGTTAGTATCAGTTCATAAATATTTATTACCAATTCTTTATATTCTTCATGATATCCACTGAGTAAATAATGAATATCTTCTGTAGAAAAATTTGAGCAGAATGCATTTTCATAATATAAGTTCTCTAAATAACTCTGGATGAATTCTATTCCTAATAATTTTTCCATCGTATTAAATACAGGATAGTCTGCAGTAATATGTATTTCTTGTGCTTGAAAATCAGGATAGTATAATTTGAAAAAGCCATTTATTCCATCAATTATAGTAGCATTATGATAATAGTTTTGAGTATTTATTAGTTTTTTAATTAAAGTTAAATGTAAAAGCTTAGTTATGTTAATTTTTGAATCTATTTTATGACGCCCTTTTATGTATATGTCATATAATTTTTCTTTTTTAATTAACTCTACTGCATCATCAGGATTGTCATATCTCTTAAGCCATATTCCTATAGTAAACATAATAGAATTAAGTATATCTTGAGCTTTTTCTATTCTAATAGAACTACTATCACCACTACTGAATTTTTCAGTTTGTATTTTTAGGATATCTATTAATTCAATCTGTATTCTTTCTGCTTCGAAATCTGAAAGAAGATCATTAATATAAGCTTGCATAAGTAAAGATTCAAAATATTTAGCTTGATCTAAATTAGTCTTTTTTATTTTCTCTATTTTTTTAATCTTCATTATAACTGTCCTCGGTAAAGGTATCTTCATGACTTATACTATATCCATTTTTAAGATTATTAGAAAGAACGTATAGTTCTCTATCTGATAATAATTCTATAGAGCCTTGGCACACACCATCGAACTTTTTTTTCATAAATTCTATCAACTCATCATCGCTAATCAAATCAAGTGTTTCATTTTTATAAAAATAAAATATTTCAATAAGATCATGTAAAATTTCCATATAATTATTTTCAGAAATATATGGGGAGTCACAAAATTCTTTTATAAGTTTGTCTACTATTCCTTGTCCCAATTCAATTCTTCCAGTTTTTTTAAGAGCAGAAGATTTAGTTTGTATCAGTTTTAGTGCTTGTTCTTGGGTTAAAACAAGTCCGAATTTCTTTGTTATTTCATTACATCTCATAAGTTTGCTGATAGCTTGTTGTTCCAAAATTTTATTATTTAAGTTTTGTATTTTGAATTCCATAATATCACTCCTAATAAATGTTTTTGACATTATCTTCAATCTGGTTTATGTTTTCCTTGACTTTTATAGGTGAATATGTTATGATTATAGTGTATAGTTATATTCGTTAATTGATACATTATACTATAATTATTTACGCATGTCAAAAAATTGTATAAGTGGGTTGCAAAATCATGTTATTTTAGGTTGAAATCTAGAATGAGCGTGATTTTTTTATTATTTTAGAAGTTTTTTTCATACACCTTTATACAATATCATAAGTTTTTTTATATATTCAAAGATTCCAAAAAGCCAAAATAAATTGACAACATTTACAACATTTAATAGTTGTTGACAACATAAGGAGAGTTAATTATAATTATATTATAGATTTTAATAATCGATATCAATTACATCGTAGTATATGCATCCATAAAATACAATAAAGAATATAGGAGGGTTTTTATCATGTTGTTTACTTTTGTATTAACGTTGGTTTTTGTATTATTATTATCAAAAAGTATTAAGAAACACAGCTATGTATACTATACAATCTCTACTCTATTAGTACTAGCGACCATTATATTAAACATTATGAAAATGAAGAACGGATACAAATTAGATGGTTTTGCACTGGATATTGAGAATTGTATAAAGAGGGGAGTGCTTCCCACTGCATTTTTCATATTAGTAATGTATGTAGGTGCACTTAATTCTAAATGGAAGATAACAAAAAGACTATTAAATATTAGAGCGGAACTTGCTATTATTGCTTCAATATTGATGATGTCACACTGCGTACTTTATCTTAAAGGTTTTATAATGCATATAGGACCTATCATAAAAAATAGCAATACTTTTCCAACAAAGTACTTTTTACTTAGTATAATTGGAATAATCGGATTTATAATTATGTTACCTCTTTTTATTACTTCAATTAAAAAGGTCAGATGTAAAATGGACAGTACTAAATGGAAACAGCTTCAAAGATGGTCTTATCTATACTACTTCTTAATATATGCACACGTATTTATCATATTAGTAGGGCGTAAGAGTATAGATTATGTTAACTTAGGTACATATACTGTTTTATTTGGTGTATATACTATTATGAGGATTTTAAAGTACAATAAGAAAAGAAAAAATATATTAGCAACAGAAAAATAATTAATATATCATAAGTAATTTAAGTTATTTAAACAAAACGTATGTTGATAAGTCATGTATATTAGGTGAGTCTTAATGTTACCTAAATTACATGACTTTTACTTATTATTTTCCATCACATTAGATGGTTTAATCTTATTTTCATGCTTAAGATTACTTTGATAGAATAATATATTAGATTTTTATAATATTTATTGAGTAGAACAAAAAGAGTTATTTATATAAAGTTTAATATTAGTTTAGTTACGGTGCTACTATTATAGTTAAATAATAGAAGAATACAGTCAAGGGCAGTTATTTAATAGTAGCAATTATTAAAAAGAACCAGAAATTAACTCACGTACATTTTTTCTTCTAATAGATAAGAAAATGATGCTGATAAATCTTGGAAAAAATGAACGGATAGAAAATTATTACAAAAAAGCTATTTATGTGTTATTATAGACATAAATAAATCCTTTCAGGTTTGATAGATTTGTTTCTTGATAATTTAATTTAACCACAATATTAAAAAGTTATATTTTTTATGCAAGTAACCCGTAATAATACGGGTTAGGGCGTATTGTAAAGGCCTAAATACATTTTGTAAATAAGGAGGTTACTATGATCTATGATTTTAGAAGTAAGAAGACTCCGAAGTTGACAGAAGTAGGTGGAAAGGCACAATCTCTCATTGAAATGACAAAAGCAGGACTTAAAGTACCAGAGGGTATTGTTTTATCCACTGGTTTTTTTACACCATGGCTTACAGAAATAAAATCATCAGATATATGGAAACAATTATTGGAAGGACCTACCACGGGCATATGTCAGTTATTAGAAACGAAGGCTAAGAGCTTTACATTAACAAAAGAACAAGAGATTATGTTAGAGAATGCGATGAAAAGCATAGAGGATGGTTACTATGCTGTTCGCTCATCATCACCAGAAGAAGACTTAGAAGGGACAAGTTTTGCAGGTATGTATACGACTATTCTAGGAGTAACTAAGGATAGGATACCTGAGTCTATTGCAAAAACTTTTTCATCTATGTTTAATTATCGTGTTATGGAATATAAGAACAAAAATCATATGCATTTAGAACATAGCAGTATATCTATCATCATTCAAAGACAGATTCCATCAGAGATTAGCGGTATAGGTTTTTCCATTAACCCGTCCAATAACTGTTATGATGAAGCCATGGTTAATGCAAGTTTCGGTCTAGGAGAAACCATCGTATCTGGTGTAGTTACACCTGATACTTATATAATCAATAAAGTAAAACAAAAGATCTTAGAAAAGAAAATTGGTAAGAAGGATTTTGGGTTGTGGCTCAACCGTAAAGGTGGAACCTTAGAGAAATCTAATGAGGATCCTATGAAACAAGCTTTATCCGATAAACAGATAATAGAAGTGTCAGAGCTTGTTCAGACGTGTGAAATACACTATAATAAACCCATGGATATTGAGTGGGCATACTATAAGGGAATACTCTATCTTCTTCAGGCAAGACCAATTACAACCTATATCCCTCTATTTCCAGAATTAGTGACGAAGCCCGGGGAGGAGAAATATCTCTATATGGATACTATGGGATTGACGCAAGGCTTCACAGAAAGTATGTCTGTTCTTGGTATGGATGTATGGATTAGGACACTAGATTTAGCCAAAGGAGATATATATCCTACAGGTGTTAATGGAGCTATTGTTCCTATACATGGAAGACAATATATCCATGTTTCTAATATAGCAAAAACTATGGGCGTCAAGAGGACGATGAAGAGACTGTGTAATTATGATGGTCCAACACGTATGATTTTTGAATCTATTGATTTTGCAAAGGAATATTTACCAGCTAAAAAGCCATATTCCACGAAACATATTTATATAAAAATGCTTAAACAAGTTATAAATATTGGTATTCCTATTGTAAAGACACTATTAACCGATTATAAGAAACTTCGAGATGACTATAGGAATGCATCTATGAAAGCTAAAAAAGGAATCAGAGAAGGTATTTATGATAACAAGCTTTATAGCGAAGTTGTAGAAGAAGTGATGAATAAATTCTTTAAAATAACTAAGAGTTATAGTATTATACTAACAGGTATGATTGCCATGCGTAAGTTAAAGAAATTATTCAAAGGCGAAGATATGGAAGCGCGCGTTGTATCATTGGGTATGGATTTAGAAGGTAACCCTACAAGTGCCATGGGTCATCATATGTATAGACTGGCTTGTTATAAAGAGATTATCGAGACGAAATCGAGTCAAGAATTTATAAGAAATATTAAGAACAGAGCTTATTCATCACAGTTAATGAGAGATTATGATTCATATATGCATGCTTATGGTTGCAGAGGATTCAAGGAGATTGATATCGCTGCTCCAAGAACCTATGAAAATTTGGAAAAATTTTATAAACAATTAAAATCTATTCGTATCGAGGATAATCATTTACTCCATGTTAAGAAGCGAAGAAGAGAAGCTTATACTATACTGTTAGAGCGAGCAAAAGAGAAAGGTATAGAGAAAAAATTTGTGAAATATGCTTCCCTATATCAGAATACTTTTGGATATCGAGAAGATCCTAAGTACATCTTTGTCTACGGTGTGGCAGAGCTTCGGAAACAGGCATTGAAGTTAGGCGATAGATTTGTTAAAGAAGGACGATTACGTGCTATAGAAGAAGTATTTGATCTCCATATACAAGATATAACAATAGCACAGAGAGATGCTACCTATGACTTGATGAAAGCAAGAGATAAGAATTTAGCGCCTTATAAAGAGGTAGAGCATATAAAAGACTGGCCCAATATTATCGACAGTAGAGGAAAGATATACCGTCCAATAAGAAAGGGTGAAAACGGAGATATCATCGGTGATCCTATTGCACCAGGAATCGTAAGAGGAAGAGCTAAGGTATTACATTCACCTTATGAGAAAGCGTTAGAGCTAGGAGAAATTCTAGTCACTAGGGCAACAGAACCTGCATGGACGCCCATATTTGTCAATGCAGCGGGTGTTGTACTTGAAGTTGGAGGCCCTCTCCAGCATGGTGCTATTATTGCTAGGGAGTATGGTATTCCTTGTGTGAGTGGGATCAGTAACGTACAGAAGATTATTAAGGATGGGGATTTGTTAGAGGTTGATGGTTCAAGTGGTATTGTACGGATAATAGAAGATACTAGTGAATTAAGAGAGTATAAGGTACAAGATGTCTTATAGCTTGTTGTTATTCGTTTATCTAGCCCGTTTTAGGTATGAACGCCTATGATGGGTTTTTTATGTTTATTTATATAAGTTTCTAGTGCTGTTACTTATTATTTATAGTAAGCGTCAATAATCACCACATAGAGTCTATATCTGAGTTCATGATATACTAAGATTTTCAATATTTACTGACAAAAGAGCACGTACTTTGTAATTATACACAGGTTATCTGCAAGTATGTGAATTAAAAAAATATTAAAGAAAGCTAATAGTTTATATTTATATAGACCTTAAAAGTTAATTTATATCAAAATGATACGATTAAGTGAATGTATGATAAAAAAAGTTTTAAGAAATTGTTAAAATATTAACCAAAAATAGCATAATAATCACTACATATTGTATACAATAAACACTGCAAATAGAGATTGGAACTTAATTTGAGTAAATTATTATTGTAAATATCTAATGTTAACAAAAAATAATAAAAGTATTATTTTGTAAAAAATAGATTAATATACAATAAAAAAATACTTGCAAACAAAAAAACATTGTTATATAATTAACACACAAAACAAAGAAATTTTCTAATAACTTAGATATTAGAATCAACTTTCTTAGTTGTATATAGTAAAATATAAGATTTTCTAGACTAAAAAATAAAGTTGAGGTGATATAATATGCCAGTAACTAATGTTAAAGAATTAAGGAAGAAAATTGATGAAATTAAAAAAGCACAAAAAGAGTTTTCTACTTTTCCTCAAAAAAAGGTAGATAAGATATTTAGAGCAGCTGCTATAGCAGCAAATAATTCTAGAATAAAGCTAGCTAAATTAGCTTTTGAAGAAACAGGAATGGGAATTGTTGAAGATAAAGTGATAAAGAATCATTTTGCTTCTGAATATATATATAATCAATACAGAGCAACCAAAACTTGTGGTGTGATAGAAAGGGACTGTGCGTTTGGTATAGCTAAAATAGCTGAACCTATAGGAGTTGTAGCTGCTATTGTACCTACTACAAATCCGACATCTACAGCAATATTTAAAGCCCTTATTTGCTTAAAAACTAGAAATGGTATAATTTTTTCTCCTCATCCAAGAGCTAAAAGAGCTACCATAGAAGCAGCAAAAATAGTTTTAGAAGCAGCAGTTAAAGCAGGTGCACCTAAAGGGATAATAGGATGGATAGATAAGCCATCTATAGAAATGTCTAAAGTTGTAATGGCTGAAAGTGATATGATATTAGCAACAGGTGGACCAGGCATGGTTAAAGCTGCTTATTCATCAGGAAAGCCAGCTATAGGAGTTGGAGCTGGAAACACTCCTGCAATAATCGATGATACTGCTCATATAAAAATGGCTGTAAGTTCGATACTTCTATCAAAAAGCTTTGACAATGGTGTTATATGTGCTTCAGAGCAATCTGTAATTGTAATGGACAGTATATATAATGAAGTTAAAGCAGAGTTTTTAGCTAAAGGGGCATATATATTAGCTAAAGATGAACTAGATAAAGTAAGAAAGATAATATTAATAGATGGAACTTTAAATGCTGATATAGTGGGACAATCTGCTCATAAAATAGCTAAAATGGCTGGCATAAATGTGCCTGAAGCTACTAAGGTTTTAATTGGTGAAGTAGAATCTACAGATTTGAAAGAACCATTTGCACATGAAAAATTATCTCCAATATTAGCTATGTATAAGGCTAATTCATTTGATGAAGCATTAAAAAAGGCTGTTATATTAGTAGAGAATGGAGGATTTGGACATACTTCGGTGTTGTATACTGATATAAATATTTCAAGAGATAGAATCGATAAATTTGGTGCTGCTATGAAGACAGGACGTACAATAATAAATATGCCTTCATCACAAGGTGCTATTGGAGATTTGTATAATTTCAAATTAGCTCCATCTTTGACACTTGGATGTGGTTCATGGGGTGGTAACTCTGTTTCAGAAAATGTAGGAGTTAAACACTTGCTAAATATCAAAAGTGTTGCAGAGAGGAGAGAAAACATGCTTTGGTTTAAAGTGCCAGAAAAGACATATTTCAAATATGGCTCACTAGGTATAGCTTTAAGAGAACTAGAAGATTTAGAAATAAAAAGAGCATTTATAGTTACAGATAGAGTTTTATTCAATTTAGGTTTTGTAGATAGAATCACAAACATATTAGAAAGTTTAGGAATAGAATTTAAAGTGTTTACTGATGTAGAGCCAGATCCAACATTAGCAATAGCTAAAAAAGGCGCTGAAGAAATGAGAACATTTAAGCCAGATTCAATTATAGCATTAGGAGGAGGTTCTCCTATGGATGCTGCTAAAATTATGTGGACTTTATATGAACATCCACATGTTCATTTTGAAGATTTGGCTATGAGATTTATGGATATAAGAAAAAGGGTTTATAAATTCCCTAAATTAGGTAAAAAAGCGATGTTTATAGCTGTACCTACGTCTGCGGGTACTGGTTCTGAGGTTACACCATTTGCTGTAATAACAGATGAAAAAACAGGAGTTAAATATCCATTAGCTGATTATGAGTTAACTCCAGATATGGCCATAGTTGACGCAGAACTTATGATGAATATGCCAAAAAGTTTAACAGCAGCATCTGGTATAGATGCTCTAACACATGCGATAGAAGCATATGTATCGGTACTAGCATCTGAATACACAAATGGACTAGCACTTGAAGCTATTAGATTAATATTTAATTATCTTCCTCAAGCATACAATGAAGGTACAACAAATATTAAAGCTAGGGAGAAAATGGCACATGCATCAACAATTGCTGGGATGGCGTTTGCCAATGCTTTCTTAGGTGTTTGTCATTCAATGGCTCATAAATTAGGATCAGAGCATCATGTATCACATGGTATAGCTAATGCATTATTAATAAATGAGGTAATTAAGTTTAATGCAGTAGATAACCCACGAAAACAAACTGCGTTTCCTCAATACAAATACCCTAATGCGAAATTTAGGTATGCGAGAATTGCAGATTATTTAAATCTTGGTGGTAAAGATAATGATGAGAAGGTTGATAATTTACTAAAAGCTATAGACAAACTAAAAATAAAGTTAGATATACCAATGTCTATAGCAGAAGCTGGAGTGAGTAGAGAAAAATTCTTTACTTCTTTAGATAGAATGTCTGAGAATGCATTTGATGATCAATGTACAGGTGCGAATCCAAGATATCCTCTTATAAGTGAGATTAAGGAAATGTATATAAATGCGTTTGAAGGTAAAAAACGAAATAAAAAGTAAATCAAAGATAAGATAAATATAGCAATATATGTACCCATTTGAGAGCAGATATTTTACAAAATGTTAAATATCTGCTCTTTTTGATAAGCGCAATAATTTGGATTAAAGACACAAAGTCGTTTTATAGTTATAATAAATAATACCAATTATCTGCTTCAAGGAGTGGGGAGGGTGTATCGATAGAAGGAATTTATATTTTTGTAGCGCTTTACCTGTATAGGATTTTGATATTTAATTATTTAATCAGCTATACTAACAATTACTATTATTTAGTGATGATTTTTTGATAGAAAATATATGAAATAATTAATACCATAATGATACTATAGATTAACCACATCAAATTGAAAGTCCTATCAATCTCCTTCTTAACAATCTTATATTGCTTATGATTAACCTTTTTTCTCCTTGGAAGTAATGGTGTAATAATAGAGATTAATATTACATTTGCAAATAAAATCATTTCATCATATCTAATATAGCCATCTTTATTATCAAAAAATCTGAACTCGAATATCATGCTAATTGTTGCTACGATACTTATGATTATTGAACAATACATTAGTATATTTGATAATAGTGAATTTTTAATCTTAATCTCAAAACCAATCCCCTTTAAATATAAATAATAAAACAATAAAGTCATTATACATATACCTTCGATTGCAAAAAAGATAATATTTATATCGATACTAGCAAGTCCTAAAGATAGTTTATATAAGCTATATCCAAATACTGATATAGTAGTAATTATAGTAGATAGTTTTAGAGCATTATTTAATGCTAATTGTTCTAATTCATCTTTGTGCATTAATAACAATAACAAAAATATAGCACTTATAACAGTAACAATAACGGGTTGAAATTCTAATATATGTTTTGTTGTATTCATTAATCTTCACTCTCCTCTATATATTCAAAGATTTCCTCAATGGTCTTATCAAAATACTTAGCTATAGAAAAAGTAAGTTTAAGAGAGGGATTAAAAGTACCTCTTTCGATTTCTAATACAGTTCCCCTATTAATACCTAAATCAATAGCTAAATCTTGTTGTGTTAAATTTCTTTCAGCTCTAAGAGTTTTTAGTTTTGTATTAAATATTTTTTTGCGTTTGCCCATGAATACCACCTCTAATGTTAGCATAACAAAAAAGTTGGATATAGTCAACATTTTGTTACATATATACAACATAATATTTATTTGCCTTTACTATAAACGTGTATTTATCAGTAATAATAACAGGTAATAAGTCACAATATCAATAATTTCTATGAAATATACCTAAGAGACTATTATATACACCAATATTAGTTGTAGTGAACCTAAACAAAATATAAAATGCGATAAGGAATTTAGCCTGAATATACCCGATAATCTTAAGTTAGAAAAGGAGCTAAGATATTGTTTTAGGATTTAATGATATTGAAAATAAAAATTCGAGTTCGTATCTATAGATACATTTGGGACTAATTAATTTTGCTATAATAGCCTAGAAGTATTTTGAAAATGGAAATCATTATTAGTCTATTATTTATGGTAATAGTTAGGTGTTTATCTTTTATAAGGACATCAATACAATGCTGTTTGAAAAAGTAAATGAGGAAGGTTACTTCTATTGAAAAGATAGGACAGGGGAAATTATAAAAGCTTAAAAATATGAAAGGATATGATAAGTATGAATAGTAAAATAGATATTAAAACTAACATCAATTAAGTAGGCTGTAGATATATTAGAAGGAAGTTTGGTAGTTTTTTATTCGGAATTATAAGGAATGTTTAAAGACTACTATAGAGAACAAAAAATATTTGGTTGTTTTGTAATAGAAAATCAATGACTAAAATCAAACAATATTTAAACTGAAAGAAAAGTTTCTATTATAGATTATAGAAAACAGATACTTCTTTATCACCTAAAATAAATTATTGATTACCCAACTAGAAAATAATGAGATCATATTGCTTCATAACAAATTTGTGGTTTGATGCAACTATATATTTATCAATATTAAAAAAGACAAAATAAAGGAGATTATAATTATGAAAGCACTATTCAATCTAATAAAAGATAAGAAATTACACATTATAATATGTGTTATACTTGCTGCATTAGGATCTATATTGCTTATAGAGCCATTTGTATTGATTTTTAAAATAGTGGACTATTATTTGCAGTTAGGAACTAATGCGACATTAGAGCCAGTTATTAGATGGCTTGGGATTGCCTTTGGGGCAGTTGTGTTACGATATTTGCTCATTGTAACTTCTTTTGTGTTTAGTCATATAGCAGCGTTTGATTTACTTTATCGTATACGAGTAAAATTGACAAAACATATAGGAAGATTACCGATGGGTTTTTGGGGAAAGAAAAATTCAGGGGAGATGCTTAAAATTGTTCAAGATGATGTAGAATCAATAGAAAGTTTTGTTGCTCACCATTTCCCTGATGCAGCAGCAGGTTTTACGTTACCTGTAGTTACATTAATCTATTTATTTACAATAGATTGGAGACTAGCATTAATGGCTACGATACCACTACCTATAACAATTGCTTTGATTTATATGATGTGGAACGGAATACTCACAGGACAAAACCGTAAAGAGCTTACTATAAAATATCATAAAGCTATAGAAAATATGCATTCGACAATGTTGGAATTTGTTCATGGTATGCCTGTTGTAAAGATGTTTAATCTTAACGTTAGCTCATTCAAAAAGCTAAAACAATCTGTGCTTGCTTATAGAGAAATAGTTATTGTATGGTCAAAAGGAGCAGCACCTTACAGAGCATTATTATCAACTTTTATTTTAGGAGGAGGCCTTTTTATTCTACCAATGGGGATTTATCTTTTGAAATCGGGAAAAACAGATGCCTCAACTATCATTCTATTTATTCTTTTAGGAACAGGATGCTTTAATGGATTGTTAAAAGCTATTATGTTAATTACACGTATGGAGTTTATTACAGCTGGTATAAAAAGAATTAATAATGTATTAGAAGTACAGCCGTTAACAGAACCAAAAGTTGCTAAAAAGCCTAAGAAATTTGATATAGAGTTTAATAACGTAGGTTTTAGATATGATGAACAAGGGCCAAAGATATTAAAAGACATTAATCTATCACTGCCACAAGGATCTTTTACTGCACTTGTTGGTCCTTCTGGAGCAGGAAAGACAACTATTGTCAATCTAATAGCTAGAATGTGGGAAGCTTCCCAGGGAGAGATATCTGTTGGCGGTGTATCGATTAAGGATATGGGAACAGAAGGAGTTACTCAAACTATAGGAACTGTTTTTCAAGATGTTCAAGTACTAACAGACACAGTAAAAGCCAATATTCGTATGGGTAATAGTAAGGCTACTATGCAGGAAATTATAGAAGCTGCTAAGGCTGCAGCATGCCATGATTTTATTATGAAGCTACCTAATGGGTACGATACAATTATTGGTGATGGCGGAGAGAGTCATCTAAGTGGTGGAGAAAAGCAAAGAATTGCTCTTGCTAGAGTTATACTTAAAGATACGCCTGTTATTCTCCTAGATGAAGCAACTTCTTATGCAGATGCAGAAAATGAAATGTTAATGCAACAGGCGTTTTCAAGATTAATGGTTAATAAAACTGTTATAGTTATTGCACACCGTTTATCAACTATTGTTGAAGCAGATCAAATAGTTGTTATAGATCATGGTAGTATTACCGAAAAAGGTACACATGATGAACTTTTACAGTTAAATGGGTTATACAAATATATGTGGAATGCACATACAAGAGCTAAAGACTGGCATTTAGCTAAGAAGGAGGTTTAAAGGCATGAATAAGCAGAAAAAATGGAGTTTTTTTGGAGATAATAAAAAAAGCTTAGCAATAGTAACAATTGCAAACTTTTTTACAAATATATTACCTGGCGTATTTAATATCATACTATATCAAATAGTTATCAATCTTACGGTGCCTGTTTTAACAGGAGAAGCTATTGACTTTTCTGTATTAAAACAATTTTGCTGGTGGTATGTTGGTGTTTTCGTGCTTTATATTATTCTTTCAATGTGGAGTCAAACAACCAATTATATAAAAGCATATACAATGTCTTCAGATTTAAGACTTAAACTAGGTGACCGTTTAAGAAAGTTCTCACTAAGTTTTTTCAAACAGCATGATCCTGGTGATGTGGCTTCTCGCCTACTCAACGATGTGCAAAAAGCAGAAACCATAATTGCACGTTTACTACCAGATATAGCTGCGGCTTTTATAGCACCTATTATATTAATTTTATTTTTAGCATATATTAATTTAAGGTTGGCTGGTATAGTGCTAGCTTCAGTGATATTTGCAGGGATGTTCTTGTTTTTAGCTAGAAAAATAATAAGCATATTAGGGAAAAAGCATGTGAAAACAATAGTAGATACATCATCACGAATAAGAGAGTATTTTACAACAATCAAACTCTTGAAATCATATAATTTAACAGGTAAACGGTTTGAAAGAATGAATAAGGCTATGTTGACATTAAAGAAAGTAAGTTTTAGAACAGAAGTGTGGACAGCCATCCCTATACAGATATTTCTTTTTTGTCTAGATATAGGATATCTACTTATGATATATTTTGCTGTGAAAATGTGTACAGTAGGTAATATGCCTATAAAAGATCTATTTTCATTTGTTGTAATAGGATACTTCTTATATGAAGTAGTTAAATCACTTGGACCTGTTCTTGTAGAGCTAAAATATATATCTATTTCTACAAAACGAATTGGTGAAATTTTAGAAACAGAAGAACCAAACTATAATAAATTTAAAGAGATTCCAGATAAAAATCATATAACTTTTGACAATGTTAGTTTTGGATATGGTAAAAGCGACGTATTAAAGAATGTGAATTGTTATATACCAGAAAAGTCAATGACAGCGCTAGTAGGTATGTCGGGTTCTGGTAAAACAACCATGACAAGCCTTATAGCACGTTTTTGGGATGTAGAATCAGGGCAAATATCTATTGGAGGGGTTCCAATAACTGAATTAGAGCCAGATAAATTGCTAAGCAAACTTTCAATGGTATTTCAAGATGTATATTTGTTTAATGATACAGTAGCAAATAATATACGTGTTGGGAAGAAAAATGCTACTATGAAGGAGATTAAACGTGCTGCCAAATTAGCTAGTTGCGATAAGTTTATTGAGAACCTTCCTAATGGTTATAACACAGTCGTTAGTGAAGGAGGAAGTTCATTGTCAGGAGGAGAAAAACAGAGGATATCTATTGCTCGAGCAATTTTAAAAGATGCTCCTATTGTTATGCTTGATGAGGCAACAGCTTCTCTTGATCCTGAAAATGAAGCTGAAATTCAAGTAGCTATGGGAAATCTGGTTAAAGAAAAAACAGTTATTGTCATTGCTCATCAATTTAAATCCATTGAACATGCAGATCAAATTTTGGTATTGGATAAAGGTACAATTGTTGAACAAGGGATGCATAAAGAATTGATAACATCTGATGGTCTATATTCACGCTTATGGAAAGAGCAACAAAAAACAAAAGGATGGAAGATGAGAGCCAGAGGATGAAGCTGCCATGAATTGTAGTATTAGACTAATTGCATTATCAATACAACAATAAATAACCTATGCAAAATAATGGCAGGTTATATAATATAGACTTATTAGGCTTAAGCTTATTACTTTACTAGGCTTAAGCCTAAATAATCAAATTCAGCTTCAAGTGACAAAGGCCTAATAACCAATCAACACTTACATTTAATATCAAAGATAAGGCTTTTAGTTCTATATCAGTTATAATCCTTTTCTGTTGTTCATGTTTAGAGATGTTATCCCTGTCAATGTATACAGCTAGTGTTTCAAGCTTTATAGATAAATCCTTTTGAGTCATTTTATTTTCCAGTCTAGCAATTTTTATTTTTGGTCCTGCTATATTACGTTTTTCAGAATCTAAAATTAATTTCAAAATAATCACATTTGTTCTTTATTGGAACAATTGTAGTTTATCCATAATTGAAAGAAAAAATGTTTTGATAAAGAACATTGTTAATTTTATAATTTATTATATCTTAAAGGATATTAAAAACAAAAGCAATCACCTTTCTCTCATAGAAAGGTGATTGCTTTTTGTCATGTATAAATATAATAACGTAAGAAATGAAAGATGTTGGTATTTCACTTAAAATATAATAATTTCATTCAAATTATTACAGCAAAAAACCGCTTGTAAAATATATTTTTATAGATTATAATAACAGTATAGAAATAAAAAACGGTATACTATACCGTATATCGGAATAAATTAAGAAGGAGGGGGCTTTAATACAAATGAAAAGAATAAAACTGAATAAATACATTTCGTACATTTTAGGTCTTATATTACTGAGTTTTGGAATAGTATTGGCGGCAAAATCAAATTATGGAATAACTGTTTCTACTTCACCATCCTATGTTGTAAGTCTAAAAACAGATATAGTATCATTTGGAACATTTAATTATTTGATTCAAGGAGTGGTACTCATATTGATGATAGCAGTACTTAGAGAATTCAGAGTGATTTTCTTGTTATCTTTTCTGACATCAATACTTTTAGGTTATAGTATAGATTTATTCACATATTTACTTAATGATTTTGTAGCAATATCACACATGATTCGTATTTGTTGTTTTATTTTTTCTATTTTAATAGTTGGATTGGGGCTGGTTTTCTTTATAAAGAGCAAGCAACCCATATTACCTTTTGATATGTTTGTTAGAGAGGTATCAAATAAATACAATATAGGAATAGGAAAGTTTAAGACATGTTTTGATTTGTGTATTTTGTTAACATCTGTAGTACTTAGTATAGTATTTTTTAGAGAGCTTAGAGGTGTTAATATTGGTACATTAGTATCAGCAGTAACAATAGGTGCTACTGTGGACATGTTTATGAAATTGTTCAATAAATATGTAGAGATTGATGAAGTTTGTGAATAATTAGCTAGAAGACTAAAGAAAAATCATCTTATATAGTTAAATAAGTATACATAATCGTACTTATTCTATGAGAAGGATGGTAACGAGAAGGAGTTAAAAAATGCTTACTATTAAAAAAGATAATTTAATTAAGATTTTGTTTTGTTTTGGAGTAATGATTGCTTTTAATTTTATTACACCACCAGCCCCTATAACTGCGTTGGGTATGAAAGTTTTGGGAATTTTTATTGGTAGTGTATTGTTGATATCTTTAGTAGATACTACTTGGCCAAGTATACTTTGTATTGCATTATTTGCTATGACAGGAGTTATGAATGTTAAGCAAGCGATTTCAAGCTCATTAGGTTCATGGGTAACAATGTTTGTATTGTTAAGTTTTATTTTGACACATGCTCTTAATGAAACAGGTTTTACAAAGAGAATAACATGTTGGTTATTATCAAAAAAATTCATTACTAAAAGCCCTTGGGTCTTTACTATCTCTCTTTTAAGCCTAGCATTAGTTATAGGGTGTTTCTTGGATCCATTACCTGTGACAGCATTCTTTTTGATGCTTGCTGGAAAACTATTTAAAGAATTTGGATACAAACCAGGTGAAAGATATCCACAAATGCTAACAATGGCGTTAGTTTTTACTATCAATATTGCAGGTGGAATGACACCTATATCGCATCCATTAGCAATCATTGGTATGGGTGTATACAATAAAACTGCTGCCAATCCAATCAACTTTTTAGAGTACTGTTTATTTGCTATACCAGCTGGATTAATAGTATTTTCAGGATTGATTTTAGTACTATATTTATTCTTTAAACCAGATTTTGAAAAGTTTAAAAACTTCAATCCTAAAAATGTTATAGGAACAGTTGAACCAATGAAACTTAGAGAAAAGATTACAGTTACTGTGTTTTTTATAACTGCATTTTTATGGTTACTACCAGGTATTTTAGGAATGATATGCCCAGGAACAGCAATCCAAGCGTACTTGAGTAAAATGGGTCCAACATTTATATCTATTATTGCAGTAGTATTGCTAGCAGTAGTTCATGTAGACGACAAGCCAGTACTTGATTTAACAAATGCTTTAAAAAATGGAGTAGCATGGGGCGTTATATTCTTAGTTGGAGCAGCAGTGTTACTTGGTGGTGCTATTACGAAAGAATCTGTAGGACTTACAGCATTTATAGTTGACAATATTGTGCCTATTGTATCAGGACTAAGCACATTTAAAGTAGTATTATTCATAGCATTCTTAACTAGTATGATGACAAACTTCTCATCAAACGTAACAACAGTTATTATGATGACAACTTCAGGTATTTTGATAGCTAAAGGGATACCAGGGTTAGATGGTAGATTAATAGCTATGGTTACAACATTTACAGCGGCATTAGCGTATTGTATACCATCATCATTTGCCTGTATAGCTGTGTTGTATGGAGATGAATACAGTAAAGGTAGTGTTATCTTTAAGTATGGTGTAGTTGCTATATTTATAACAACATTAGCTGCTACAGTTGGATATTATTTGATTTCATTGATTTCATAATCATATAAAAGGAGGTTTTAGCCGATGATTAAAAGTTTTAAAGAACTTGAAACTATGCTGATGGAGAAAAAAGAAAAACCAACATTAGCAGTAGTTTGTGCTCATGATGCGCATACATTAGAAGCTATCAAAGATGCAATGGATAAGGAGCTTATCAAAGCAGTTCTAGTAGGAAAAGAAGAAATGATAAAAGAGCTTTTAGAAAAAATGAACTTTGTTAGTGAAGATATAAGAATAATAGATGCCAAGACAGATGAAGAAAGTGCAGCTATAGGAGTAAAGCTTGTTAGAGAAGAAGCAGTTCAAGCACTTATGAAGGGAAAGATTCAAACAAAAGATTTTCTTAAGGCTGTAGTTAACTCAGAAACAGGTATCAAAAACAGTGAAGTACTTAGTCATATGGCAGTTCACGAACTTAAAAACTATCATAAATTATTAGCTGTTACAGATGGTGGAATGGTGACATATCCAGACTTTGAGCAGAAGAAAGCTATAGTGAAAAATGCAACAAATATATATAACAATCTAGGATATGAAAAGCCAAAAGTTGCTGTATTAGCAGCAGTTGAGGTAGTGAATCCTAAAATGCAAGAAACTGTTGATGCTCACAATTTAAAACTAGCAAACATACCCGACTGTATTGTTGAAGGCCCTATTTCCTATGACTTGACTTTTTCTAAAGAATCAGCCGAGATTAAAGGATACGAGAGTCCAGTAGTAGGGGATGCAGATATATTAGTTGTTCCAAATATTGCAACAGGTAATATATTGGGTAAATCATTGATATACTCAGCAGAGGCTACTATGGCAGGGATTGTTGTTGGCGCTAAAGTACCAATTATATTGACGTCTAGAGGATCAACGTCAATTGAAAAATATTATTCAATAGTTTTAGCTACACTAAGTCATTAAAAAATGGAGGTATATTATGAAAAAATTATTAACTGGAAACGAGGCTTTAGCTCGTGGAGCATATGAGTATGGAACTCATTTTGCATCTGCATATGCTGGAACTCCAAGTACTGAAATCTTAGAAAATATTATAACTTACAAAGAAATAATAGCTGAATGGGCACCAAATGAAAAGGTAGCACTAGAAGCAGTTATAGGAGCATCTTATGCAGGTGGACGTTCCTTAGCAGCTATGAAGCATGTTGGTGTTAACGTAGCGTCAGATGCACTTTGTACTTTTGCTTATTCAGGTGTATTAGGAGGATCTATATTAGTTACTGCTGATGAGCCTGGTATGCATTCAAGTCAAAATGAGCAAGATAACAGATTCTTTGCCAAATTTGCTAAAGTGCCATTGTTTGAGCCATCAAATGCACAAGAAGCTAAGGACTTTGTAAAAGCAGCTTATGAAGTAAGTGAAAAATATGATGCACCTGTTCTTATAAGAATGACAACTAGAGTATGTCACTCAAAAGGAATAGTTGAAATAGGTGAGCGTCAAGAAGTTGCAATCAAAGAATATAAGAAAGATATCAAAAAATATGTTACTGTTCCAGGACACTCTAGACAACTACGTCACAGTGTTGAAGAGAGAATGAACAAGTTACAAGAGTTAAGTAACAATTGCGAGTGGAACTACCCAATCTACAACGATAAGAAAATAGGAGTTATCACTTCTGGTGGAGTATTTGAGTATGCTAGAGAGGCATTTGGTAAGTCAGCATCTTATCTTAAGCTAGGATTTACCTGTCCATTGCCAACAACTTTGATTGAAGATTTCGCTAAAGAAGTTGATACATTATATATAATAGAAGAAAATGATAAATATATTGAAGATCACGTAAAAGCTATGGGTATCAAGTGTTTAGGAAAAGAAATATTCCCATATACAGGAGAAATGACTCCAGACGTAATCAAAGAAAGTGTTAGCGGTAAGCCAATAGAGACTTACGAAGTAAATCAGGATAAACTAATAAAGAGACCTCCTACATTCTGTGCAGGCTGTCCACATAGAGCAGTATTTTTAGAGTTAGGTAAAAGAAAAAATGCTATTGTTGCAGGAGACATTGGATGTTATGCATTAGGTCACGCAAGCCCTTATGATGCAATAGACTGGATACTATGTATGGGTAGTAGTTTCTCTACAGGTCATGGTGCACAAAAGATTCTTAACCTTAAAGAAGGAAATAACAAGAGACTAGTATCAGTAATGGGAGACTCTACTTTCTTCCACACTGGAATCAACTCTTTACTAGATATATCATATAACAAATCTAATACAATCAATCTTATACTTGATAATAGAATCACAGGTATGACAGGAGGACAAGAGAACCCTGGTACTGGATTCAAAGCTCAAGGTGAAATTGTCGAAGCTATTGAGATCGAAGATTTAGTTAAGAGCGCAGGAATAAAACACATAAAAGTTATTGATCCAAACAAAAAGGATGAAGTTGTTGCAGCTTTTGATTGGGCATTTGGTCTTGATGAAGCCTGTGTTATCATCACAAAATGGCCTTGTGTATTAAAAAGAGAGTACAGTGATGCAGACAAAGAGAAGTTCCCAACTGCATTTAAAACAAAACACAAAGTAGATGCAGATAAATGTATTGGCTGTAAAATCTGTCTAAAAACAGGTTGTCCGGGACTTGGATTTGATAAAGAGAATAAGAAAGCCTTTATAATAAAAGACGTTTGTGTGGGCTGTGGTGTTTGCGAAAGAGAATGTCCAGTTAATGCTATAAATGAGGAGGAAAAATAATATGACTAAGAGTATAATGTTAGTTGGTGTTGGCGGACAAGGTACAATACTTGCTAGTAAATTACTAACTATTGGACTTATGAGTGAAGGTTATGATGTTAAAATGAGTGAGATTCATGGTATGAGTCAACGTGGAGGTTCAGTTTCTTCTCAAGTAAGATATGGTGAAAAAGTACATTCTTCAGTTATCGAAAGAGGCGGAGCAGATATATTAGTTGCATTTGAAAAAGTTGAAGCCATGAGATTTTTAGGTCATCTTAAAAAAGGTGGTAAAGTAGTAGTAAATAACTTCGAGATGGAATCAGTTACAACTATTATAGGATTACAAGATTATCCAACAGGTATCATTGAAGAATTAAAAGAAAAAGTAGATGTATTAAGTGTAAATGCAGGTGAGCTTGCAGAGGAACTTGGAAATACAAAAGTTATGAATGTAATCTTACTTGGAACGTTAGTTAAATCTATGAAATTAGAAAATATAGATTGGGATAAAATTATAGAAGAAAATGTTAAGCCTAAGTTTGTAGAGCTTAATAAAAAAGCTTTTAGGGTTGGATTAAACCAAGCTTAATCAGTAAAGGAGGTACTATGAATAATTATATATTAGTAATAAATCCAGGAAGTACTTCGACAAAGATAGCAATTTATGATGGACATAGTGAAGTGTTTACTAAAACCATTGACCATGATGCAAAGAAAATTGATGGGTATAAAGATATTGCTAGTCAATTTGATTTTAGGAAAGAAAGCGTATTAGAATTTTTAAAAGAGCAAAATTTTGATATCAAAGAACTTGTTTGTGCAGTAGGTAGAGGAGGAGTTGGACTTAAACCTGTTAAATCAGGAGCATATGAAGTCAACGACCTCATGATAGATAGACTAAAAAACAAGCCAGTCATAGAGCATGCTTCTAATTTAGGAGCAATTATAGCTAAAAATATAGCCGATGAAGTTGGATGCAAAGCGTATATATATGATTCAGTAGCGACAGATGAATTATTGGACGTAGCAAGACTATCAGGACTTCCAGAGATATCAAGAACTAGTGCTTTTCATGCACTAAACTCTAGAGCAACAGCTATGAAAGTTGCAAAAGACAATAATACAACTTATAATGATAAGAATTTTATAGTAGCGCATCTAGGTGGAGGAATATCAGTTTCAGTACACCAGAAAGGTAGAGCTATAGACATAGTTGCTGATGATGAAGGTCCATTTTCTCCAGAGAGAGCTGGGACATTGCCGACTACAAAGGTATTAAAACTTGCATTTAGTGGAGAATATGACTTAAGAGGAATGAAAAAGCGTCTTCGTGGCAACGGCGGTGTAAAAGCATATCTCAATACTACAGACATGAGAGAAGTTACAAAAATGGCTGATAGTGGAGATGAAAAAGCTAAGCTAGTGATAGACGCTATGGTATATCAAGTAGCAAAATCTATAGGATCACTTGCAACTACACTTAATGGGAAAGTTGATTATATCGTAGTAACGGGTGGTATAGCATATGATAAATATATTTCAGCAGAGCTTACTAAAAGAGTTTCATTTATAGCACCAGTTCATGTAGAAGCTGGCGAAAATGAAATGTCTGCACTTGCAAGTGGAGCATACAGAGTAATGTTAAATGAAGAAAAAGCACATGATTACGTAGATTAAATTAAATAAAGCTAGTTGATAAACAGTTTAATACACATTGATAAAAATAGACAGATTTAGTATAATATCATTAAATCTGTCTATTTAATTATAATTAAGGAGAAAGCATATGAATGAAGTAAATAATTCTGTCATAAAAGCTATAAAGATATTAGAACTATTTGAGTATGATGAAAAATTGAGTATTGCTGACATATATGATAAAACAACTTATTCAAAGAGTGCAATAAACAGAATATTAACTAGTTTTGAAGTCACAGGATATGTTCAGAAAAATAAAGAAACGGGAAAATATTATCTTACTAACAAACTATATCATTTAGGGAACTCAACTAATGTCAATAAAAACATTATAGAAATCGCTAGACCACATATTGAGGAATTAATGAAAAAAGTTCAATTAACAGTATCGCTATCTATTATAGAGGATTATAGAGCGGTCATATTATATCAGAGAAAGAGCAATAAAATAATGCGTGTCACACCTCCAGTAGGCTATAAAAGCACATTAAATGGAGTCGCATCAGGTAAAGTATTAGTTGCTTTTTCAAAAGATCCTGCGCAGATTATTGATGTTATGGATTTTGGTAAGAATACATCAAATACTATAACAGATAAAGAAAAGTATTTAGACGTAATATATGAAACCAAGAAAAATGGTTATGCTTATGAGGATGAGGAAACAGAGTTAGGTTTATTTTGTTTAGCGGCACCAGTTGTTGATAAAACAGGAGTTTGTATATGTAGTATAAGTATATCAGGCTATAGAAAGCTGTTGATAGAAAATTTAGAGCAAAATAAAATAGATTTATTAAAGTGCACAGAAAAGATATCCAAGGAATATTGCAAAAAGTTTATGTAGGCTTATAAATGGGCTATAGCAAGCAACATCAAAGCTCAAGTTATGGAACTCTAGTAATTAGGAATAGATAAGACTACTAATAATAACCTAAATCCATATACATACAACTAAACTATGAATATTCTATAGGAAAAGCTAAACATATATATTCGTATTTAAAAAAGCTTATTGAAGAAGATTATGCAAATGCGATAATGTGCATGAAATTACTAATTTGTAATGTTTAAGAAAAAGTACTTTGACTAAAATAATATATAATATTTTCAAAAAAGCTCAAATTAATTGGAGATGATGTGTTATGGGTGAAAGAAGATTACTTTTTGTAATATTTATATGTTGTATAGTACTAATAGGTTATGTTATAAATACTGACTTAAACAGAACAGCGTTTATAGAAACTAAAAATAGAAACTTTGAAAATGATTGGAATCAATATTTGAAAAAAATGTGGGTTATTGATAGTGGAGATAGTTCCTTTCCTAAAAATCCTCCGTTTAGTATTAAAATTTCTAAAAATTCTTCGTTTAGTATATCTAAAATAAATAATAAAATATTAGAAGGAATTTTTTCTACAGGTTCAATAGCTATGAAACAGTTTTACTTTTATCGTCGTAGTCCATCAAAATATTTAGGTATTTTATATGGTGAAATTAATGAGAACGTAGCTAAGTGTACTTTTACAATAGAGACGGGAAATAAAGGGAAAGTCACTCTTGTTTTAAAAGAAAATGACAAAATCAAAGCAACAATAAAGTATACAAACAAGAACAAAGCTTGTGAAGATATTGGCTTAGATGGGGAATTTTTATTTAGACCATACAACTTAAAAGATGTGGGAAATGTTACTCGTCTTGACCAATATTCTTTTACGGTAAATCTAAACTATTGGGGATGTGTAAATTTTGTGGCTGGAAAAACTGATAGTGGTAGAGTTATACATCCAGTAGCATATTTAACAAATGAGAACGATGATATTTTTTATGATTTTAGTGTAGCATTTAAAACTGGTACAGAAATTAATGATGTCAAAATAATAGATAAAAATAATGATGGATTAAAAGACATAGTTATTGTGACTGGGTTTGGTAAAAATTCGGACATTGACCCCATAACGTTTGTGTTTATCCAGAATAAAGATGGATCATTTTATAGTAATTAAATCAATTTAGCACTATATTATCTACTAGAAAAACATAAACTAAACTCATCCTGCAAAAAAGGCATTAAAAAGCAATGCCTTTTTAAAGTCCACATGTTAAATTACAATATAACAAACCTAATTATCTTCCAACAACCGATGTATGTATCCTAAAACTTGCTTTTTCTCACTGTCAGTTAGCTGTATGAAATTTTTTATTATCTCTTTATCAATCTTATCAAGAGAATTTTCTATAGCTAGTTTATCAATCAAATCATTAGTAATATCATTAAAAACAACACCTTTACCAGTGTTGAACCATTCTACGTTCACTTTAAATTCTTTTATAATAGAGTTTTTTACTCTATCAGTTAACATTACAGTTCCATTTTCAATATTTGCTAGATTGGAGCGACTCATATCAATCCTATTTGCAAATGTTTCCTGATTTATCTTAAGTATGTTTCTTAGTTCTTTAATACGTGACTGTATGATAAACACCTCCTAAAAAGAGTATATTTCAAGCAAAAATGTTTGTCAAGGACAATTATTTACCACTTACAGTATTGACACGAACAAAAACAAGTGTTAAAATGTTTGTAACGAACATTTTTAAAAGGAGATGATTTCTTGGAAAATGAACAACAGATTATTGAATTGATAAGAAATACATCAAAGCTTAGTAACGAAAAAAAATTGAATGTTCTTGATATGACAAAAAAACTTTTGCTTAAGCAATAATAATTAGTTTGTAAATTAGATTAACAAAATAGTTTGATTACATAATCCATAATTAATAATAATTAAGACGGAGAGAACTATGAATAATATTTTGATGCAAATAAACACTACATTAGAAAAAGAACGGATTTATTTAAATGAGTTTAATAATATATTGATAGAACATTCCCTAGAAGAAGCAGATAAAAAGCGAATATTATTTTACATCAAGTGCTGCTCTGATAATATAAAAAGATTACAAGAAAGCAAAGAGAAATTAAAGGGTTTATAAACATCTTAGTCATGTAGATATGTAAGGAGAAATTTTGACGTATCGAATAAAGACAGATGAAATGAAGGCATATTATAAAATGGTGTGCTAAATTTAAAGCTATCTAAAAGAAAGACGATACTAATTCAAGAAAGATAGATGTTAATTAAGGGTGGCAAAAATACAAGATAAGGCATTTCTAAAATAAGTTATGCTTTTTTATTTTGTATAACGTAATAATCAGAGTACAATGGATATAATTATAGAGAGAAAATTACCATAAATATTAAAATATATATAATAAAATTGTTGGAGGTGCTTTTATATTAAAAACAAAGTCTAAAATCTTAATCTTGTCAGTGGTACTTGTTTTAGGTTTATCAACTATTTGTACTGCAAAGCAAGCAGTGGAATGTAACTTAAATCATAATGAGACTTGTAATCATGAAGGTTCTATTCGACTTATGTGTCCATGTTGTGGTGGATCAATGAGTTTAAGTAATGAAAAATTAGGAGCATGGCGTACTATTAGACAATACAAATATGATGTTCACTTTGGATGTACTGTTTATGTACAAGAACGATGGTATGATAGAGAATATACATGTTGGAACTGTTATTTTTCTGAAATGAAAAATGGAAATGAACAACGTATATTACATAAAAGATAGACGAGTATAAAAATTAATATATAATAAAAACCAGTTTTATTAATTAAAATGGATATCCACTATAAAACTGGTTTTTATTAATAATTATCTTATTCTAAATTCATAACTTGAGACATCTGATGGATCACTGTTTTGTATAGCATCGTTGTAAACTTCATAAATCAATTTGTAGTTACCCTTTCGCAACATACTTGTGTTAATAGACAATTCTACAGAGCGACCATCTTTATCAACTGGTAGATTTCTCATTATATTTTCTGTTAAAATATAAGATTTTTTACCTCGTGTTTTAATTAGTTTGATGTTTACAGTTGCGTTACTTACGCTTGTTTTATACGGAGTAAATCCAGCTTTGATATTAATATAGTCTTTTCTATTGAATATGTTAGTAACTTTGCCTGTTTTATTGCTTGTAATGTCAAATTTGCTGATATATATGTCTTTAAGGTTCTGATTGTCTTCAGGTTTTTGAGGTTTATTGTTTAATGCTATACTAATAACTACTGGATCATGGTCACTGTGTCTTCTAGCCTTATCTTTATCAGATATTATTGAGTTAATATTTAGTACATCTACTTTAGTTAAATCAGCTAAATCTTTGCTTACCAATATATTATCTAATATTTGCGAGTTACCTCCATAGATGTAAGAGTATTGTTCTGATTTTGGCAACCTGTCTATCATGTTAATCAATACTTGTTCCTTACCTTTACCACTAAGTGTACGAACTGGCTTAGAGAAATGATAATCATTCAGATCACCTAATACTACAACATTTGCATT
The DNA here is from genome assembly GCF_056892235.1 of Abyssisolibacter sp. ZYX002. Taxonomy (NCBI): domain Bacteria; kingdom Bacillati; phylum Bacillota; class Clostridia; order Eubacteriales; family Clostridiaceae; genus Abyssisolibacter; species Abyssisolibacter sp. ZYX002. Next base: position 293,137 of record NZ_JARMXH010000002.1, on the reverse strand, counting down.
GTTGTTTTTCTCAAGTATAGAATCGACGAAGTCATTTACAAGCTGTGCCTGCTTTACTCTATTAACTTCAGAATGTTTTATAGCAGGTTGCACATTTCCATAGGTTGCATTGTCACCACCTTTTGAACTTAAATGATTCGCTATTACTATTACATCTTGACTATTAAACACAAACTCTGCAGCTAAAGGTTTTCTAGTGTCAACAAATGCAGGGTCATTTGTAGCTATACGTCCTGGATTAAGTGTAAGGTTTCCTGTATCATTAACTGATACTGTTTCTGTAGAAGTACCTTTTTTAGTACCTTCTTTCAAAGAAACTCTTTCAGGATTGTATAGATATCCTACACGAATATTTCCGCCAGGTTGACCACCATCAGCATCATCTACTGGAGGTATATCTGTCCATTTGTATTCGGGGCCTCCTAATTTCTTTATTTCATCTATGAATGTTTCGTATACCTCGTTAGCATCCACTATCGAAGTGTTTTCTTTACCATCATTATCTTGAACTTCCACTAATCCAATGATATCAGGAGATTTCATGCTATTAACTATAGTGTTAGCTATTCCAGCGGCTTTGTCTAAACTTTTAGCATTGTCGTCACCACCATGATTGTAGACATTGTATGTTGCAATACTTAATTCATCTTTGTTAACTTCATATTTTAGGGTATCAATTTCTCTTTCAGGGGTAGTGAATTCTGGTAGAGGTTGTGTTATATAAATCTGATAAGTACCCCATTCATAATCCATTATACCTTCCACATCGCCATCTGTAGTAGCGCCTGTTTCTACATCCTTTATATTGCCAAGAGATGCAATAGCACCATTTAAACCAATGATTTCGGTATTTATATCATTTTCACCAAGAACAACTCCACCCATGTTTGATGAATCACCATCTTTTTTAGCTATAGCTCCGTTATCAGGGGCTACAGTTAAGACACGGTTGTGTTCTGCTGATACTACTAAAGGTTTTTCCACTTTAACACGCATTGATTCTAATGATTCATAGAAATCTATAGCATATTTATTGATGTCGTACTCATTAAAATTAGGACTTGATATATTATCATGAGGTACTATCCTTCCATTTTTCCCTAAAATAATAGGCTCCGGTAATTGATTAGACGATGATAAAATATCTACAGAATCTACTTTTATTGTAGTTGTAGTCAATTGGTTGGCTTGATCATATGCATAAAAGTTCATTTTCTTAACTAGTTCCTCAACACGCCCATCTACAGACACTTTATCTCCAACATTAACAGCAGTATTTGTTATCACGAGAATAGCATCAGAAGTATTATCATTATTGTCACCTATTTCATCCTGCATGTAGAAACCTCTTATACGTTTTCCATCTATGAAATCAAACTTGTAGTCTATTGTTGATGTTACAATTCCTTTTACATCTACAACATTTTTATTGTTATATGGAGAAATATGAGATTCTCCTTGTATTTCTGGTATAGTTTTTTTGCCAACTACTTCTTTCACAGTGTACGTCCTTGTTAATATGTCACTGTCAGTTAAATCTTTACGTGTTGCTATAGCTTTAAGTGTTGTATCACTTGTTATAACAATTGGTTTAGCATAAATATTAGAGTTCTTTGTTGGATTAATTCCATCTAATGTATAGTATATAACAGCATTATCTGTTAATGTACTAAGAGATACCTCGGTATTCGGATCAACAATACCTGAATCAATAGATGCTGATACATTTCTTGCTTTACTTGAATCAAGAGTGATATCAAGTTCATTACGTGGCACTAGACAATATTTTTTGTAACCATAATATACAACACCAGTTATACTTTCATATGTTTTATTAACTTCTATTAGGGATTGATCTTTAGGTTTGATACGAAAATCTTCATTTCCATTTTCGATTTTGTACTCACCATATTCAGGACCAGAGATGATTTTGACATTCTTTAATGTTATTAATTTTGCTTCGTTTGATTCCCCTACGTCAGCAATATTTACTTCCAAAGGAGAAGCAGTTTCTTTTCCTATAACTTTAACATAAGATTTGCTATCGACTTTGATATAACCAAATCCATAAGAGTTACCAACTGTACCTATAATCTCAACCTTATCTCCAATGTTTATATCTACATTTTCACCAAATTTTACTCCGATAGCCCCAGTATCATCTTGCATAAATGCATATCCATTGTAATTTGTTTCAGTTATTATACCGTTTATTTTACTTAATCCAGAGTCGTTTAAATAATCATTATTTTCATCTACATAGCTATCTTTAGCTTCCTTGATAGTAATTGTTTCACTAGGTATTTCGATAGGCACATTAGGTTCTTCTTGCATATGTTTTCCTAGATACTTAAAAGTATCTTTAGGATAACTAATCCACTCATTACTTTCTCTTGGATCAGATGCCGATGTGTTACCATTTCTAACATCTGAAGACCTTACAAACGTAACATCTTTACCAAAGTCTATGTCCCCACTGATACCTATACGGTCAATTATGACATCATCTTTGTATAGTGCGACTTGATCGTCTCCATTGAAGTTGATATTACCAGCTATAGCTTTATCAAGAATCGTTTGAGAAGCTAATTTGTTAGCCACAACTAATGCTTCACCATCAGCTAACTCTCCACTAAATGAGTGCATTGTAGAAAATACACCATTGCCATTAGTATCTTTCATTAGTTTGTATTTGCTAAGGTTTATTGTGCTACCAGTTCCATTATAGATTTCGATAGCTTTGTTATTACTACTCCCTTCAACATATTCAGAAATTAAAATATCTTTGAATGATGTTGAGTCTTCTGCACTAACGGGTAGTACTAGAGATGCTGATAAAATACATGCAAGTGCTAAGCTTAAATATTGCTTGAATCGTTTTACCATTTTAGTTCCTCCAATTTTAATAAATTTTTTAGTGATAATTATGGTTGTACTAGTAGATAAATAAATTAAGAAAAATGTTCCTGGATTAAGAACTTGCTTATAATTATATATTAATATCTAAACAAGATAATATCAATATAAGAGTGATTATATATTGTGGTAATATTTGTATTAAATTTAATCATATCGTCAGCCATATAGGATATTGATCGTTATTATTCTAACGAATTAACGGAGGAGATGAGGCTGAAAACAAAATTATGGAACAAATTTACAATTCGTACAATCATACACGTAGAAATGTAGATGTTATAAGAACAATTCTAATAAATACCTATAAGGAGGTGAAAAAATGAAAATACTAATGAAAAAATTAAAGATTGAAAAAACTCTAATAAGCAACAGATGTTCGTGCAGGTGTCCTTATCCATCAGATGATAGAGTGGATACAAAACTAGAAGAATTGGATTAAAAAACTAATGCTAAGCTAATATAACCAATTGCAAGTAAAGAAAATAAAATATAAAAAATGTAAGGTGAATTGCTTAATCCTTACATTTTTTATTAGATTTATGAAACAGCAGGTTCTTTAACCTTACGTGCAACATAAAGATTAACAAATGACAGTGATGCAGCTAAGAAAAATATGTATTGAGGGCCCCATACACCCCATACTATTCCTCCTAAATACGCACATATAATTGAAACTGCGTGATCTAAGCTAAGACCTAAAGATAGCGTAGGGGTTATATCTGACGGATCAACAGCTATTGAACGTAAGTAAACAGTTCTTATCATACCCATTTGAGTTGACATCTTGTCAAATATAAAGAGCATATACGCTAGAAATACAGGTATACCAACTGTAGCGAGTGTGCCTGTATCAAATCCAGCACTAAGAAGACCATAAAGAACGTATACAAATATAAAAGATAGAGCATCTGCATATAAAAGCTTTTTGATACCAAATCTGTCCACCCATCTTCCAACAGCAGGAATAAAGAATACTCCGAACAGAGAGCCTATGATACCTAGTATAGCTAACGTATCAGCCTTTTTATTTAATATTTCAATAAGTACCCACGGGCCATAAACCATCATTATCTGTTTTTGCACGCCCCACATGATTACTAACGTATAATAATACTTATATTCTTTTCTAAAAACAAAGTTCACTCTTTTGTTACTCGTAGTAGGATTGTCTATAAGTTTTTCCATGATAATCAATAAAACAACTACAACTGCAAATATCAAAGCAGACAATATAAATATCCATTTTGTTTTAGATGTAAAGTCGAAAACACCAATGCGAAAACATATAAAAACTATTATACTAGCGAGCATTGAAAATGCAACTGATACTCCTCTATATTGTCCCATTCTCTTACCCACATTAGAATCCTTTATTAGGGAGATACCTATACTAGTTTTAACAGGCATAAACAAATGCATACCTGATGAGTTAATGAATATAAAAATAAGCATTATGGTAAATGGAGGCGTAATAAATCCTAAAGCACCTATACCGATTATGCTTAGACATTGCGCTATAACTGCGATGCGGAAATCAGATAGTAAGGATAATGACGCTATAAAAAAAACGACTAGCATACCAGGCAGCTCTCTTGGGAACTCTATAAGTCCACGTTGGTAAGGTGTGATTTGATAAGCATCTTTAAAATAGTTAGATATAACATTGTGGCTAAATCCTAAACCAAGTGCACTTAAGGCGATTATAGCAAAGTAAAGCATATGTAGTTTGTTTGTTTCTTTTATTCTTTTAAGCATTATAGTACTCTCCTTGATTTTGTTTAATTTACATGTCAAAAATATGTTATCATGGTTTTATTAAATAATCAAATCAATAACATTGATGTTTTAAAAAAAGTCAAAGTGGCAATCCTCTTAATAAGTATAGGAGGAGAGAAGTATGTACATAGTGGTAAACAAAGACACAGGTGAATATATTAAAGATACAGGTGTTAGTCATAATACTAATAAAGATAATCTATATAACAATCTACTAAGTATGATTGATAAAAAAACAGAGGATATAATATATGTAGAAAATAATTCTCCATTTATTAAAGCGTTTGAAGCAATGTTTGAATCACAGAAACGATTCAAAGTACAGCTAGATGACAAGCAAGTTGTAGGAATAACAATTATATAAAAAAGTTCTAAACATGTCCACATTTTAATACCTTATATAAAGGGGGATGAAAGGTCATGTTTTTTTCTTTGATTAATTTAAAACAGGATATAGACATATCTAGCTTAACAGAGAAAATAGATTTTTTAAATGAAAAAATAACAATGGTAGATAGTAATGTGAAGTTTCATTTTACAATATATTGGTCAATTATAATATTAGTGATTACTTTATTAGGGATAGTCAATTTAGTAGTAATCAAAAAGCATTTAGAAAGGAAGGCTGAAAGTTACATAGCGTCTAGGATAGATGAAATACTAGCAAAAGTAAGTCAGTTTAGGACTATGTATGGTAAAAAATATCTCCATGATGCTGAGTTAAAAGATGGATGGTATCGTTTTGTGATTGGAGGAAAAGATTTAGATATAAGTTTTAGAGATAAAAATAACAACATTGACATAAAAACTATATATGGAGATGATAACCTTAGGTACAATGCAAGAGTCAAAAGTGGAGTATTGTGGATAAAAATTAAAGACTTTGATATGAGAATACATAAGGGAATAAAATGGAGAATAACTTATGTAAAACGAGTCATTGATTACTAACATACCCTTATCAAACTATAATGATAATGAAAATCGTTATTGTTTACAAATTTATGTTTTTGTTATACAATATAGAAAAATAGGAATTTATAACAATTACTAGTAATTAGTCATATGTAATTAATTTATAAAAAAGGGGAGTTATATATGAAAGCAAATAGTTTGTACAATTACGGTAAATCGCTAGATAAGGTAATTGAAGACATGCCAAATGATGCGAGAGAGTATGTTCAAAAGGTTTTTAAAAGTGAAATGAAGAAAAATCTAGGATTTATAAAGATGATAAGGTTTATATTAGCTAAGAGAACATATGATAAAAAGATAGCAAATATAGAGCACGATGTTGCAAGAAAATTAAATGTTCAAAGCGAGAAGTTTGTAAAAAACTTATTAAATAGAGCTAGTGCTTTTGGAGCTTTGAGCAAAATAATAGGAAAAGATGAAGCACTCAAGTTTAACTGTAATTTGGCAGAGAAAACAACGTATGATTTAATGTCTAGATTTCATCCTACATTAGAGGAACTAAAAAGCTGTGGAGATCCATTTGAGGTATACAAACAGTATATGATAACTGGTTTAGAAGCGAATGTAAAAGTAGGAATACATGAATTTGAAGTAATAGAAGATACAGATGATGTTTTACGATTTGATGTTACTTCTTGTGCATTTCATTCTATTCCAGATTATATAGGTCTTGGAGAAACATGTATTGTAAGTTGTTACAGCGATGATGTATTTTATCCACGTTATTGTGAACAATTAGGTCTAGAGTTTATTAGGACTGGTACGATTGCTCGTGGGGATAAAGTATGTGATTTTTGTTTTAGGCGTAAGAAATAATATATAGATTAATTCAAATGAGTGAAATAGACGTAATACTATCAAACTATAACTTAAATAGACCTATCATCAACCACCATTTGAAATGGTGGTTGATAATTTATACTAGATGTATTAAGGATTGATTCATTAATTGGTAGAAAAAATTATTAAAAGATTGCTATTATCAATTTTAAGATCAAAATAACTGTGACTATAGATAATTTATCAGTAAAAAATATTGCAGTACCTATAATATCTATAAAGTTCATATTGGCTAAGAGGAGGAAATATATATGAAGTACGATTTTAATGCAGTAGTACAAAGGAATAATACATATTCATTAAAATGGGATCCTATATTCTTAGAGGATGTATTTGGTAGAAGTGATGTGTTACCACTATGGGTTGCAGATATGGATTTTAAGTGTCCACAACCTGTAATTGATGCTATTATTGATAGAGCTAAGCATGGGATTTTTGGTTATGTGTTTAGAGAGCATAACTATAATAATGCAGTTATAAGGTGGAATAAAAGAAGACATAATTGGGATGTAAAAGAAGATTGGTTAGTGTATACTCTTGGTATTGTAACGGCAGTAAATCAGTGTGTACAAGTGTTTTGTAAACCTGGAGACAAAGTAATAATCCAAAATCCTGTTTACTATCCTTTTGGAGAAGCAATATTAAATAATGGATGCCAAATAGTCCATAATCAATTAATAAAAAAAGATAATAAATATATTATGGATTTTGAAGGTTTAAATAAAAAAGTTAAAGATCCATATGTTAAGATGATAATACTATGCAATCCTCATAATCCAGTGGGAAGAATTTGGTCGAGAGATGAACTTATAAAGCTAGGAAACATATGTATAGAAAACAATGTTATCATAGTATCAGATGAAATTCACAGAGATTTGACATTCAAAGGGCACAAACACATACCTTTTGCCAGCATTTCAGACAAATTTGCTCAAAACAGCATCACTTGTACAGCTCCTAGTAAGACATTCAATATAGCAGGGCTAAAAACATCAAACATAATAATTCCAAATGAAAGATTACGAAAAAATTATACGCAACAGTTAAGACGTAATTCTATAGAGTTTGCAAATATTTTTGGAATAGAAGCATTAATAGCAGCTTATAATCATGGAGAAGAATGGTTAGAAAATGTACTCGAGTATTTAGAAAGCAATGTAGAATTTATTGATGAATTTATAAAAGCAAATATACCAAATGTGACGTTTATAAAGCCAGAAGGAACTTATCTTGGTTGGTTAGATTTTAGAAATATAACAGAAGATATAAATAAATTAGATAATATACTCATTAACAAAGCCAAAGTTGCATTAGATAGTGGACATTGGTTTGGAGAAGGTGGAGAAGGGTTTGCAAGAATCAACTTTGCATGTCCAAGAGAAATTCTAGAAAGCGCTATGACTAGAATACAAAAAGCAATAGGGTAGTAAGTGATTTAGGTAACTATAAAAAATCGAAATTTATTGGCTCAGACGAGAGGGGTTTATTGGTCAAGTTTTTGTTGTTAAACCAATAATTAACGAGCAACTATATGACCCTCAAAGATAATCTAAAATAATTACTAAAAAACCATCAAAGTAACAAAGAAGCATATCCGTTTTTCTGGAGAAGCGACTTTAGAGTGCGTGTTCCTACAACGCTTTTAAGCAATAAAAGGAACATGTACTATACGGAGTCCGTAAGAAATTAGGATATGCTTCACCAATATATAAAGAGTAACCAAGAACAACAAGTTTTTTTATCGTACAAAGCATGACTCTAAAAAGAGATATCAAAAACCACTTTATGAGCCATTACCAAATAAGACTATTAATCTACTCAAATTAATGGTCTTTAACCGTATTATTGTTTAACTATTGTATTCTGCGTTTATCTCAGCAATCCATTCATCAAAAATAGGAGATATAGTTCTTAGCCTATCAAAGGTTTCATCGCCTTTTACCTCATCGTTACCAAACGCATCTCTAACACTATCAATAAAATCAAGCCCCATAGCATCGTACACCTTTTCAGCTAATAGTGTAAATTGCTTTTGATACCAATCATAGTTTGGAACAGGCATATCACAATATACTTCATCTAGTGCATCCATACTAGTATATTCAGGCTTGCTACCGTCTAGATATGTTATATAAGCATTTGCTTCCCATAGTTTAGCTAACTCTGGTGCTTTATTACGCATGAAAGCATATGCAAAGTATGTAGCCATAAATTCATTGAACCAGTTGTTTAAATTATCATTTCCGTTTTCAATAGTAAGAGTGTGACCAATTTCGTGTAATCCTATAAGATCAGGGAATTGTTTAACAGCATCTTCATACGAATAATTAATCTCACTTAGAATGTCCTTAATATTTTGAGGAACGATGTCCTTAAATACTAACATGCTTTCTACTACTATACCGTCTTCTGTTGCAGGGAGAACTATAACAGAGATCTCTTCCAACATAACAAATGGAAGCCCATATGGTAAATCGTATTTTTTTTCCCATGCCTCTCTATCAAGAAGGTTAACTTCTACTGTTAGATTAAAACCTTTCTTTTCGTTGTAAAACTCTTTCATTTGCTTAAGCAGATTGTATTGAGCTGTTGCTTTTTCTAGGTAACCCTTACTGTATTTCACTCTAAGTTTTCCGCTACCGATACACTCTAAAGAATTTTTATCATCAAGTGTTTTCATACTATCGCCTCATTTCTTAGTTTTTTTAATGGAGTATATCTGATATAATAAAACAAATATTATTGATATTATAAATAACGACCTACACTGCATGTCAATTGCTAGTTTAGGTGGTGTTTCTAGTTTATCATGTAGTTAACTGCACGATATTAAAGTGGAGGTAAAAATGAAGATACAAGAATTCGCAGACCTATTCAATATAAGAAAATCAACAGTAAGATATTATAGAGATATAAATTTAATCATACCAGAGAGAGTGAAAAACTATTGTGATTTTGGCAAAGACTGCATTAAAGACATGCAAGATATACTAGAATTAAAGGAAATGGGATTTAGTATCGAAAAGATTCAATCAATAAAAGCATACGAACGATTAATGGTTGTATTTGATGATAAAGACAAAAAAGTAATTAACGAAATAGCAAAGAAAAAGATATTTGAACACAAACAAGAAATGGAAAAAATACAACAAAGAATCAACATGATAAATAAATATATCAAAATGCTAGAAAAAAAGAATGATAGCAAACCAATCGGGATTTCAATAGCTATGCTAGATTATTTATGCTGCCCATACTGTAAAGAAAATTTTGTAATAACAGATGCAACTATAGAGAGTCATGCTGTACATTCTGGGATAATTGAGTGCAGTTGTGGATGTAAATTTAACATAAAAAATGGTATATTGATTTGTGATGATAATTTAGAACACGAAGCATTTGATAAAAAAGATAATAAGTTTTTACTAGATGATCCTTACTCAAAAATTACAATGAACCATATCTTAATAAACAATAAAATGGGTAAAAGTTTAAAAAAGCATTTAAACTTAGTAAATCATGAAGATGGTATAATATTTTATTATTCAGATACAGATATACTGATGATGAAACTGCATGAACTGTTTGAGCAAAACGGTAAATATGTCTTTGTCTCATTTGACTTTGAAACTATCAGTAAATTTAAGAATAGACTTGAGATATTAGGGATAAAAGGTAATTTTATGTTTATATTAACTAAAGATGTTTTGCCACTAACTGATAGCATTCCATGCATAGTAGACAACTCAAGTAATATGGTTGAATACTTAATAGGATTTCAAAGTGGATATAGTATACAATTATTAAATCAAATACTAACAACTAAAACCAATGTCTTAAAATTTCGACTTACATTACCTTTATCGGCTAATACGTTTAAAAAAATACCAGAGTTAAAAAAATATATTACAGATAACTCATGTAACAAACATTTAGAAGACTATAGATTTGAGATTAAGCACAATGAGTATATTGGAGATATAAATGATTTGGAAAATTTAAATTCAATGTATGATGGAGAAGATAGTTTAAAAGTTAGTTTGCTACTATTAAGTAAATTAGATTTAAATAAGAAGGAAGTGTCTCAATAGACGCTTTCCTCCTCAACTAATTCTAGTTGTTTTTCAAGTTCAAAACACATCTGAATAATTAATTTTTCCTCCATAGTTAAACAAGGAAAAAAGCTGATTATATTAAATTGAGATACACAGCCCAGAAAATATCCAAAACGTATATGTAACGTCACCGAAGAATTTCTATATTGATAGGAACAAGGCGGATTCTACTCTGAGAATATGTATATCAAATCTTAGATATAAAGACATAAAAAGGGGATTGAATGTTCTATTTAATGATTTATAATAGAAAGTAAGAACTAACACAAAAGGGGGAATGTCATGAATTTAAACGAAATCCAGACTAAAATCAATAAATTCACTGACGAAAAAGGAATCAAGTCTAATGCAAATATAAGAATACTTGACCTTATATCCGAAATAGGTGAATTATCAAAGGAAATTTTAAAAAGCACTAATTATGGAGAGAAAAAATTTACTATAACAGATGATTATAAAAGTGAAATAGGAGATGTATTTTTTTCACTTTTATGTTTAGCCAATGAAACGGATGTAGATTTAGAAGATTGCTTAACTAAAGTAATAGATAAATATGAAAAGAGATTTGAAAGCATAGGAAGTGTTGGTTCGGGTAAGTAGATAATATGACATTAAATGTGAGCTAGAAAGGGAGTATATCTATGAAAAAAATAATTTTAGCAATATTCGTAGTTTTATCACTAGTAGTATTAAAAAGTAATATTAGCCAAGAAGATGTAGAATTTGCGAGTCATGATAAGGTCCCAAAGATTGAGGTTAAAGATAAAATCAGAGAAAAATTAGAAAGTATGTCTCTAGATGAGAAAATTGGACAGTTGATTACAGTAGGATTTGAAGGTAACACAGCTAATGAAGATATTAAGAGTATGGTTGCAGATTATCATGTAGGTGGTGTGATATTATTCAAAAACAATATTGTAAATCCACAGCAAACACTTTCATTAGTGAATGATATAAAAAGCATTAATAACAAGAACAATAAGACTCCACTTTTCATTTCTGTTGATGAAGAGGGTGGACGAGTTTCAAGGATGCCCAAGGAACTGTTAAAGCTACCTACCAATAAGGTGATTGGAGCTAAAGATAATCCTAAGTTGTCTTTGGAGATAGGGAATGCAATAGGATTTGAACTTAAGTCGTTAGGTTTTAATATGGATTTTGCACCTGTACTAGATATCAATAGTAATCCTAAAAATCCTGTAATAGGGGATAGATCTTTTGGTAATAACAAAGAGGTTGTTAGTAGGTTAGGAATCACAACAATGAATGGCTTACAGATGCAAAACATAATATCTGTTGTAAAGCATTTTCCAGGTCACGGAGATACATCAGTAGACTCACATTTGGGTTTGCCAGTAGTAGAAAATGATATAGATAGATTAAAAAGATATGAATTAGTTCCTTTTCAAAAGGCAATAAATGAAGATGTAGACGCTGTAATGGTTACACATATATTGTTCCCTAAGATTGATAAGCAATATCCAGCATCTATGTCAGATAAAATTATAAAAAACATTTTAAGAAATGATATGAAGTTTGATGGAGTTGTTATGTCTGACGATATGGAGATGGGAGCGATAACGAAAAACTATGGTATAGAAAAAGCGGTTGTACGATCTATAAAATCAGGTAGTGACATGGTACTTGTATGTCATAAATATGATAACCAAGTGAGAGCAATCAAAGCGTTAAAACAGGCTGTAAAGGATAAAGTTATTTCCATGAAGCAGATAGATGAAAGTGTCATGAGGATACTGAGATTAAAAGATAAGTATAAACTAAGTGATAAAACAATAAAAGATGTGCATATAGATGAAATAAACGCAAAGTTGCAGAAGGTTTTACATGAAATATCTAAATAAAGGGGAGGGGCTATTTTGGATAAAGATATTTCAAAACACAACATATTATATGAGAGTGGAAGCAAAGAACTGCTACCTCACATAAAAGAATTATGGGAGGAAACAGCGAAGTATCATATGGAAAAATCACAATATTTCAGAAAGTCGTTTGTTAATATTAAATTTGAAGATAGACTTAAATCATTTGAGGATGATAATAAAGAGGTGTTAGTAATACTTGTAAAAGATGAAGCATCAAATAATATTGGCTATATAGTAGCATCTATAACAAAAAATAAAATTGCGGAAATAGAATCATTTTATATTATTGAAAAATATAGAAATAGAAAAATTGGAAATAAACTAATGGATGATGCTATATCGTGGCTTGAATATAGAAACCCAAAGAAAATTTCTGTTGGAGTAGCTGTAGGAAACGAAGATGTGATGAGGCTGTACCAGAAATTTGGATTTTATCCTAAGGTTATTATTTTAGAAAAGTTATAAGGAAAAATAATAAAACTTGACATTCGCCTTAGACTAAGGATTATCATATAATTGTAAATATTGTTGGAGGGGAATGTAAATGGATAAGAGATATTTAATAAGTGAAATAGCGAAAATGTTTAATATTACTACTAATAAATTGAGATTTTATGAAAAGAAAGGGGTAATAACATCTTCGAGAGATGATGAAAATAATTACAGGTATTATACAAATGATGATTTACTTAAAATCCAACTAATACTTATTTATAGACAGATTGGTTTTTCTATTAATGATATAAAAAAACTGTTAAATAAAGATTATAAAGATGATGTAATAAACCATTTTTACAATCAATGGAATATAATAAATAACGAAGTGCATAGGCTCAGATTATTAAGAGATTCCGTTGAGGGAGTAATGGATATCATTTATGATAATAAAGGTGATGAATATATAGAAAAATTAATAGAAACTATAAATAAAATGAATGAAGTAAAAGATATAAGTGATAATTGGAAAGATAAATGGGATTTTGATAGTTGGGCAAAAAGATATGATTCATCAGTTGAGAGTGATGACATTACAGGTATATTTAAAAATTACTACAAAGTGTTACAAACTGTATATGAAAAATCAATAGAAAACATAAGTGATAAACCAGAGCAAAAAAGAGTTTTAGATATAGGAATTGGCACTGGTAATCTTACAAAGAAATACCTAGATAGTGGCTATAATATAGTAGGGCTTGACCAATCTAGAGAGATGCTGAATGTTGCAAAGCAAAAGCATCCCAATCTAAAAGTAAGATTAGGCGAATTCTTAAAAATACCTTTTGATAATAGTCAATTTGACATCATAGTCTCAACTTATGCATTCCATCACTTAAATGAGAACGAAAAAAGATTAGCCATAAAAGAGATGTTAAGAGTTCTCAAGGAAAAAGGAAAAATTGTAATCGGTGATTTAATGTATGAAAATGAATCAGAAAAAATAAAGCTACAAAATACCTCTACAAAAGAGCAAATAGAAGCTATGGAAGATGAGTACTATTCTAATATTGAAGAATTAGAAAATGAATTAAGAAAATATTCAAAAAAACTTGCGTCATGCAAAATAGATAGAGTCAATTTTGTTGTAGTTATTGAATAGTATGGTTAAAATAACCCATGGACAACTTGAATAAATTAGTCTATGGGTTATTAGTTTGTCTGAGGTTATTTTATGTATTTGTCAAAATACATGCGAGATGTTACTAAACTAGAGTCGTTAAAGATTATCAGAGTTATTAGATATACATATGCTAGACAAACATAAAATAAGTATGTCGATAAATATTATAGCTTTTCAGTCCTATAATATTTATTACTAGATTTAGATATTAGTGATTGCGGGTGTGAACATTATAAACTCGTAAAGTTTTAATATTTACATAATAACCAAGATTATGGCAACCATATTCACTACAGATATACCACTTGGTGATAGGCTGTTCATATTGATAAATAGTACAATCAGTATGTTCAGGACATTTGCATTGACCTACAAGTTCTGGCTTGTGTTCAACTGTGTCCGCTAAGGTCATAGGGCGTTTGCAATATTTGCATGTTGGAATATTTGTACGGACAGACACTTTAGATGTTTCTTTGTTCATTGGCAGTGTACTTGCTATACATATACTAGATAGACAAAGAACAATTAATACTACGAATATGATCATCTTTTTATTTAATCTCATTGTTTCACCTCCTTAAAATTTAGTTTAACAATCTACCCATAATATAACATATAATCTTAAAAAAGTAAATATATAGAAAAAATAAAGAGAATTTCCATTTACTAAAAAAAGGACTAATCATGAAAATGGTCAGTCCTTTTTGGTTTGATGATATAGTCATCTATATGTCTGTATGTAAAAGAAGTTCATGTTGGGGATATGTTTAAAGCGAATAATGAAATCATAACAATACTTAACTTTTACATACAGTTTTAAATTAATTTTACGATGCCTTTGATTCTGAGGCATTTTTTTGTTGTGCTTTTTTAGATAATGATGATTTGAATAGAGTGAATGAAGTATATAGTATAACAGCGTCTACTAACCATTTAAGAACATTAAGTGGTAATTCTTTAACAATATAAGCTGCAATTATAACACCAACTATTCCACCTATAGTAACTCCTAATGCAGCTCTTTTATCGTATGCACCTTCTTTAACGAACTTTACAGAAGCTACTGGCATCAAGAATGCGCAAGATCCCATCATTATCGGGAATGCTATTTTTGAAGATAAACCTAAAACATATATAAGTGCCATACATGGAGCGTAAAGACCTATACCAGCTGTCATTAAAGCACCTAAAATAAAGTTACCTACAACAGCGATTACTAATTTACCTCCAGATAAACCTATAGCATCACCACCGCCAGGCATTAAGCCTAATTGACCAGCTACCATCAAGCAAACAGTTATAAGTAAGGCTACTGCCATAAATAACTGAACTTTCTTTTCGTCCATTTTAGATACTATTCCAGCACCGGCATAAGCACCAAATGCAGCTGCTGCTAACATTGAAATTAGAGTTAATGAATCTACTTCAATAACTTTTATAAATATAAATGCCTCAAGTACTACAGGTATAGTGTGTGCAACATTTAACGTACCTGGCAAAACTCTATCGTCTACTTGTTTCATCCCTTTAAATAGAGCAGTAGTTGGAGCAAAGCAACCAATACCTAAAGTGTCAAAGAAATCAGTAATAAAGCCTATAATCGTGACTTTGACCCAAGAGTTTTTTGGGTTTAAATTATTTTTATTTTTCATAAAATCTTTTCCAAAAACAACAGAGAACCATGCAGTTAAAGCACCTAAAGCGCCTAATATATAAGTGATCATGTAAAACCTCCCAAATATTCGTTATTTTTTTAACCTATTACTTTAAAACAAAACCATATTTAACAGGATCGTCAGGGTCAATTACAAAGTGATTGAAACCTGTGATATACGAAGCACCTGTTATTTTAGGTGTAATTGTGGTATAATCTTTGAGCTTTCCAGTACCAACAATTTTACCTTTAAATAGAGTACCTAGAATACTTTCATAGATAAAATCTTCACCTTCTTTTAATTTACCTTTTGAGTAAAGTGTTGCTAGCTTTGCGCTAGTTCCAGTTCCACATGGAGATCTGTCTACTTGTCCTTGTCCAAATATTACTACGTTTTTGTAAGTAGCCTCTGGATTTGTTGATTCGTCATATATTTCAATTAGGTCTACTGTTTTTATATGATTCAATGTGGGATGTTTAATTTCAATATTTTTATTAATAATATTACGTAATTCTAGTGCTATTTCTTTTAGTTTACTTGTGTTTTCAGGTATTATTTTTAGTCCTAGCTGTTTAGCATGAACGATAGCAAAAAAGCTACCACCGAATGAGATATCAAACGTAACCTCTCCGATTTCAGGCATTTCAACCTTAACATCTTTCTTGTATAAGAATGCGGGGACATTGACTATGGAAACTTCCTTAACTTTGCTATCTTCTACTTTAGCTTGAGCAGTTACAATACCAGCAGGAGTATCCATTTTAACATTAGTAAAAGGTTCTTGTGCTTCTACCATACCTGTCTCGATAGCAGCTGTTATAGCACCTATTGAGCCATGACCGCACATATTTAAATATCCGCCACCATCCATGAAAATAATCCCGAAATCTGCATCTTCTACTGTTGGAGTTGTTATAATAGAACCAAACATATCATTATGTCCTCTTGGCTCATGCATTATAGCTGTTCTTAAGTGGTCTAATTCGTTTTCTAAATAAGTTTTTTTGTCTGCCATTGTTTTTCCCGGTATCTTAGGTATACCCCCAGTTATGATTCTAGTGGGTTCTCCCATAGTATGAGAATCTATGGCATAGATACTTCTTATTGCCTTCATAAAAAGTCACTCCTATCTGTTGTTATGAATATAGAATCTTGAATTTTGTATACTCGATCATTTGATTTTTTGCCTCATTTTTAGCTTGAGTAAGGCTAAAGCTTTTTTTGCATCTAGTTCATTAATATTGTTTTCTCCAACTACTTCTGTCTCAATTCCATTATCAGATTTGTTAAAATCAACTATAGTGTCCATATATCTATTAGTTACGACGAATTTGCCTTGTACACCGATAAAACTTAGCCCTACTATAGGGATATTTCTTTTTCCTATTTCCATAATTGTATTTGCAAAATCAATATCTGAATTACCCCAGCCATCGCATGATATGATAGCTCCATCTGCACCCATAGCTTCAGTCCACTGGGCAACTCTTTTGCCTACAAAATGCTTTTCGCTGTTATCTTGAGGAGTCCCAACAATAATAATTCCTAGCAAATCAACATCAGTGTCAGCAGACACTATATTTAGCAATGGATCTCTAAAATGATGCAAAGATGTTTCTTTTGTTGAAGGGCCTATTCCCATATATATACACCTCTATTTACTGTTAAGTCATTGCTCTTATTGCACCATCTCTGTATTCGTTAGGAGATAAGATAATCGGTACATTTCCCATATCAATTATTGATTTGCCGCCAGTAACTCCACTTGGCTCATTTGGCAAAATAATATTATCGTGCATAGCACCTTGTCCAGCAACTTGTTTTACAATGACTATTTTTTTATTAGTTGAAGCTTTATTTTCCACATACTCATGAACTTCATCAGCATATTTACTGTCTAATTGCTTTAATTTATAGCGAATTTCTTGTATAAAATTATCACAGGATTTATGAGCTTGCATTGGAAATCTTCTTTCGCCTAGAAGATTTCCTTTAAGCAAGACATCAAAGTGTAGGATATAATCATTAGCAGAAGGAGTCCCTGATCTACCAAAGTATACTTGCTCTTTTAAATTACCATCAGAGCTACCGAATTCAGACATCTGCTCTCCAGCTTCGCTTGCACATGTTAGCATTACATAAACACCTGTAAGCGTGTGAGTTATACCTTCTCCAAGATTTCCTAGACACTTTACTGAAATAGGGATAAAATCTAGAATATTGTTTACGTGTTTATCATGTTGATTAGGTTTTATTATATCAATATCAATTTGTTTTATAATATCTTTATTGTAGCTACAATTCTTAAAATATTCACTACCTATTGTGAGTGTATTATCTTTGATACGAAAATTATCCCCAAGCTCAACTCTGTTCATATGAAAACTTTTAATAACTAACCGTCTTTTTGTAATACTCATAGAACATATCTCCTAATAATATATTTATACTTTTGCTATATACTCATATGGAAGACTAACTATTCTTCCTGGTGTTTCAATTTTCACTAGCTGAGCTAATGTATCTCTAACTAGATCTCTTTGCATCTCAGGGTTGTTAGGTTCACCTGCATTTGCACCCATTGGAACTAGTGGAGCAGTAACTCTTGGAGCTCCATTTTGTCTAACTACTGGTGGTAAAGCCGCTATAATAATAGTAGGTATACCAATAGCTTCAATCGCTCTCTGCACAATCACGGCAGAGCGGTGGCACGTACCTCAGCCTGCTGTTAGCAAAACAGCATCTACTCCATCTTCTTTGAATATTTTTGCGATTTCTGGGCCTGTTTCTTCAGTGAAAATGCTTACATCTCCACCACCACCCATAAATCCTACGTGTCTAGGTGCTACTGCTTTAACGAAGCCTTCATCTACAAGTTCTTTTAATCTGTCGATAGGAAACATACAATTGATGTCTTTGTTTACATCACCATTGTCGTATCCTCCATGTGAAACCATTAAATCTGTACCAACTGCACTACCTGGCATTACTCTGAAACTTGTATCTCCAGCAAGGTTGAATCTCTTATCAGATTTTAAGTGTACACCTGCAGCTGTTGCAATAGCTACGGTCATGTCTTTTAATTCTTTTTCAACAGGTGTCCAGACTACAGGTGGTGTAACTGGAACATAAATTTCAGATTGTAAGCCTTCAATAACTGTTAAACTCATAATCTTCCTCCTTTTGGTTAATAAAATTACTTAACTTTTCTTAATTGTTGTTGTTTTATAGCATTATTAGCATACTCTTCATCTACATCTGGACCTAAAACCTCAGGATATGTCATCATAAAACCTACTTCTTGTCCAATTTTAAGTTCATAGTCACTAATAACCATTCTCTTAGGCACATATAGTTTTCCCATTCTACCTTTGAAGTCTATGCCTACAGCACAATCGTTGATTTCAACGACTATACCTTCATAATATCTTTCAGTGGAAACATACTTTAGCTTATCCATCTATTTACCTCCACTCTTTATAACTTATTAGTTTTCATCTACCTCGTAGATTTCTCTTCTTTTCTTACTCTTTTCTAGAGTAGTTTCATTTGGAGCAAGTTCTATTTTCTTTCCAGTTGCTTTTTCAATGACATCAATGTTGTTTAGTTTTACATTTGGATTCCATGCTCTTTCAGGATCTTTTAGTTTTCCACCAGCCATTTTAACCTTTAACATGCACATTGCTCTAAGAGCATCTTCATATGTGATACAGTTATTTTCAAGTATTTCGTTTTCAATACCTTGTTTTGATTTATTAAGGTCAACCATAGCATCCATGTATTTATTACCAACAACTAATTGCCCTTGAATAGCTGAGTATGTCATACCTACGACAGCGATTCCTCTTTTACCTATTTGTTCAATATGACTAGCAAAATCAACGTGATTGTTACCAAATCCTTCAGTAGTTATGATAGCTCCATCTAAGTCTAATGCTTCCACTGTCATACCTAAAACTTTAGATACATAGAATTTTTCAGAGTTAACCTGAGGTGAACCTACTAGTATAACACCAACTAAATCTATTTCTTCATCATTCATAGCTTCAAGTACTAATGGCTCTCTAAAGTAATGTCTAGATGTTTCTTTAGAAGCAGGGCCAATACATGTTAATGCATGAACATAACCATCAAGTATTTGAAGAGGGGAAACCATTACAGGAACATTACCCAAATCAACATTAGCTTTAGCACCTAAAGTACCTACAGGTTCTACAGGCATTAAGTAGTTATCATGCATAGCTCCTTGACCCATTATCTCCTTAATAACAACTACTTTTTTCTTACCTATACGTCTTTTTTGAACAAACTCTTCTGTGTTAATAACTAGTTCGTCACCTAATTTCTTAAGAGCTTCTCTGATCTCTTGTGTAATGATATCAGTTGCTCTATGAGCTGACATTGGACCAGGTCTTTCCATTCCTGTTCCAGCTTTAACTGTAACATTAGTTTTTATAAATATTTCTCCTCTGTCAGGAGAACCAGGTCTACCCCACATGATGTTTCTTTCTAAGATACCTTCAGATGAACCAAATTCACCTATTTGAACGCCATCTTCGTCTGTTCCAGTAACCATCATTATAACGCCATCTGCTATTCTAGTGATTCCTTCACCAAGTTCACCTTCTTCTTTAGTAGCAATTGGTTGAACATCCATTATAGTATCACTATATTCACCGTATTTATCTGTAGTAATTATATCTAGTTTCATATCAATAACTAATTCTTCAGACTCTATAGCGTCAGCGCAAATGCCTTCTCTTAAGTAAAGAGTTGTTCCTTTTATTTCAGTTGTTTCTCCAAATTTTACTTCATCTATTTTGAAATACTTTCTTACTAGATTTCTAACTATTTTTTCTTTACAAGTAGGTTCTTGCGTTGATTTTTCAACCACATTAACAGGAGATTCATTAACAGCGGTGTTAGTATTCATACCTGTCATAGTAAGTGGTATTTCTAAGTTGATATTTTTACCTTCTCCAATATGGATTTTAACCATTTGATTACCAGTGTTATTAGAATATGCTACAGTGCCGTCCACAGATGGAGTAGCAGTAGCGATATCTTTTGATGGCTCTTGCTTCTTTACATCATCAGAGTCAGATTTCTTAACTCCACTGAGTACATCAGCAGTAAGAGGAGTTAATGCTTCAACAGTACTAGTAAGAGTAGCGCCTAAAACCTCTTTAATTTTTAAACAATTATCTGGTATCGTTAATAAACCAGATACCTCTAAATCAGGAACGATATTAGGGTCCTCTAAACAAGACTCATCGATTACTGTTCCTTCTTCAAATCTACAACACGTAACAGCATTGTCATTTAAATGCTCCATTGCTGTTTCTTTAGTGATAGACATAAAATTCACTCCTTCATTAAATATTAGCTTTTTTTTCTTCTGTAAAGCTTGTGACCACTTGCTCTTAAAATATGGTCTGTACTATGATAAACTGGAACTCCTAACCTAGGAGCTATTTTCATAACTGTGTCAGTTCAGCCTTCACAAGTACCAGCAATGATTGCCTCTGCACCTTGTTTCTTAAGATATAAGACAGTCTCAGCTTGTCCAGGACATACACCTGGTTTTTCACATCTATATCTTCCGTTAACTTCTATCATTCTTTTGCATTTTTTTGATGCAACAACCTCAGTACCCATTTGCTTAGCTATTTCTTCTAATCTATCTTCATTAGCGCCACATTCACAAGCGATAACGCCAATCTTTCGCACTTCTTTAGGCAGTGGCATACTTACCAATATTCCTCCAGATGTCTTAGAAATAGGGGACTGTTCAGTACAATGATTTCCTGTAAAAGGACCTCCCATTACTAGTTCTCCATATGGTTTTATATATCCACCGCATTTATCTATCAAATACCCTGCAGGTGTACCAATTGGAACGTCAAAGAATGTTTTTCCACCTTTAGCGTTTTTGACTCTTCCACAGACAGTTATATCTTTGCTTATAACAGGCTTTCTTTCCTCAATTGCCAAAACGATGTTTTTAAGCGTTTCAGCATTAGACACGATAGCATTAGCTTCAAGAGGAAGCTGACCCGGTTTTAGAGTTATGCCAAGAATCTCTCTAACGATAACTCTTTCATCTCCAGCAGGATACATGTTAGGTAATAGTTTAACCTCAATATTGCTTTCTTTTTCACAAGCTTTTATTAAAGCGTCTATAGCTAGTTTATAAATAGGCTTTATTGCGATGTAACCTTTTGAAGCATTCGTAATTTCCATAATATATTTAACACCTTTAACTATATAATCTGGATTAATAGTTGACATCTGTGTGTTATGATTTAACAGAGGTTCACACTCTGCTAGATTTGCTAATACATAACCACCTTCAAGATTGGTGTTTAGTTTTGTATGAGTGGGGAAGCCAGCACCTCCAGCGCCTACAACTCCAGCTTCTTTTATTAACTCTAAATAATCGTCTGAAGCCTTAATTTTTTCATATTCTTCTGGTTGCTCATCAAAAGCATCAATAACTATAACATCATTTTCGATTTTTTGAACAATACCAGATACGCTTGAATGGATATTAGCTCCTAGTCCCGTAGGTTTAGCTATAAGTTCACCTTTTTTTACGATTTGTTTTTCCATAACGATAGGCTCACATGCTACGCCTACATGTTGTTTTAATAGTATAGAAATTATCAATATCTCACCCCCTCGCATATTTTTCAATTATATATTATGCAAGGAAGATGCCAAAATAAAAAGGTGAGCTAAGAAGAAGTGAAATGCTCGTTTTTGGCTTATGCATGTAAAATATAAACATTTATAGTGACTAAATATCGTCACAAACAACAGCATAATATTACTGTTTTTTTGTTATTAACTTAACAATCAACAATATGACTATATTTAGTCATAGTCTAAATATCGACACCGTTATATTGAATGATTTTTGAGTGCAATGTAGTTCTTGGTATATTAAGCAACTTAGCTGCTTTAGTTTTACTACCACCTGATTTTTTTAATGCTTCTTTAATGAGTGTTATTTCAAGATTTTCAACAGCTTCTCTTAAATCAAGTGTATTGTACTGCATATCTATTTTCTTTTTGTTTGTTAATTGTTCTTTGATATAGTGTGGTAATAGTTCTTTAGTAAGAGTGTTATCTCTGCAAAGAACAACCATATGTTCAACTGTGTTTTTTAGTTCTCTTATGTTACCGTCCCAGTTGTATTTTTCAAGTAAATCTATCACATCATTGTCTATATGAGGTAACATAATGTTATTTTCACTAGCTGTTTTTTTGAGGAAATGATTGAGTAACAAAACTATGTCTTCTTTACGATTTCTTAAAGGAGGTAGTTCCATTTCAATAATGTTTATCCTGTAATATAAATCTTCTCTGAACTCACCTTTTTCAACCATTTCTTTAAGATTCTTATTTGTTGCAGATATAACTCTGACGTTAACTTTAGTTATTTTTTCTGAGCCAACTCTTTTAATTTCTTTTTCTTGTAAAACCCTTAGAAGTTTAGCTTGCATGAATAGTGGTAGATCACCTATTTCATCTAAAAATATAGTTCCGTTGTTAGCTAGCTCAAATAATCCCTTTTTACCACTTTTTTTTGCTCCAGTAAAGGCACCTTCTTCATATCCAAAAAATTCACTTTCAAATAATTCAGTTGGTATGGCACCGCAATTAACAGGAACAAAATATCCTTTAACCCCGCTATAATCATGAATAGCTTTAGCAAATACTTCTTTACCAGTACCACTTTCACCAATTATAAGTATAGAAGCATTTGTCTTTGCAACCTGCTTGGATAATTGTATTTTTTCTTGTATAGATTTACTTGTACCTATTACTTCACCAAAATTAGTATTTGAATACTTATCAACTTCTCTTTGTAAAAATTCTAGTAAATCATTAGCTTCCTCAAGCTCAGTTTGCATTTTTTTAATTTCAGTTATATCTTTATCAGTACTAACTATACCAGCAAATTTTCCGTTTACCATTATAGGAGAAGCACTTATGATTATATGGTAGTCTTCTCTAGGAGAATGATATACGTTGCGAATAGTTTTTTTAGTTTCTAGTAACTTAACATCTATAGCGTTTGGAAAATAGTCTTTTAGATATTTACCCATTATTTCAGATGCACTAATTCCATACAGTTTTTCGGATTTTTTGTTCCAAAGTATGACTACACCTTTATCGTCTATTGCACAGATTGCTTCCTGTATATTGGTTAGTATATACTTTAAAATAGCATGGGTTCTTTCAATACCCATATATAAAAAGTCTCTTATATGTCCTTGTCTAATAACCCCCACGATTTGATTGTTTTCTAATACAGGTAAATGTCCAATATTTTCGTTTAGCATTATATCTCTACATTCTAATAATGTATGATTAGGTGTTACGCTGATGATTTTTCTACTTTTTTTTATGCTTTTATAGCTAACATTTTTATTATTAAGGATATTAAAATCCTTCATAGTCAGTATATCTATGAGGTTATTATTATCATCAAGTACAAGAACTTCTTTATCAATGTTTTGAGTTAAGATATCTTTTATATCATTTGACCATGTATCTTCATGAATCTTTATAAAATCCTTAGACATAATCTTGTATGCAGATATGTTGTTTGGATGTAAAAGCATCTTTATGCACCCCTTTGAGTATTTATTATATTGCAATCCCCGTCGAGTCTAGTTTAACACAACAATGTTACAAAAATCAAAGTGTAGAATTTCATAATTATGAAAATATTAGTATTTTATATTTTTAGGGTTTTATCATCTTAAGATTAATAGTTACTTTGGTCACAATAAATTACCAAGTACAAAATAGATTGCTTGTGGTCTTAAATGATGTGATAAGCTTGTTTAAAATTATTGTTGTGATATGATACTAATGTGCTAGTACATAAAAGTTCTAAATTATATTATGGAATAATACTTAAATAAGAGGTGACGGTATGGGAAAAATGAAAAAATTTAATAATGAAATTCAACGCTTTGGTAGATCGTTGTTATTACCTATAGCTGTTATGGCGCCTATGGGTATGATATTGGGACTTTGTGGAGCTCTTGTGCAAAGTTATATGATAGCTAAAGTACCGTTTTTGGGTAATCCTGTTATAAACACACTTTTAAAGAGTTTACGACAAGTTGCTGGAATCGTTTTCGCAAATATCCCATTATTATTTGCAATGGGTGTAGCCTATGGAATGGCGAAAAAGGAAAAAGGTATAGCAGTGTTTTCCTCAGTTATATCATACTTAGTTCTAAATATTACAATTAATATTTGGTTAAATGTCACAGGAAATATAGTGGATCCTTCAGTAATGGATCAACATGGACAAGCGATGATATTAGGAATACAAACATTGCGTTTAGATGCTCTTGGGGGTATTATCTGTGGATTAATAGCAGCTAAAGCAGCTGATCGTTTCTACAACCTTGAATTACCCGTAGCATTTGCTTTCTTTGGAGGTAAGAAATCAGTACCGACTATTTCAGTAGGTTTATCAATGGTAACAGGTATTATAATTCCGTTTTTATGGCAATTTTTAACGTCTGGTTTAATGCATCTTTCAAAGATACTATTAAATTCACACTTTGGAACGTTCTTATTCCATACAATGAATAGACTATTGATACCATTTGGATTACATCATGTTTGGAATGCATTGGTAAGATTTACACCAGCAGGAGGAACATATATTATAGGAGATAAGACTTTTGTAGGAGTAATACCAACGCTTAATCATGTATTATTTGAAGCAGGGCCAGGAACAAAGGCGTGGGAGATGTTGCCTGAGTTAACTAGATTTGAAGCACAAGTACAAATGGTAACAACTATGTTTATATTACCAGCTATAGGTTTAGCAATGTACAAGACTGCAAAATCTAAGAATAAGAAATTAGTCAAAGGTATGATATTAACAATGGTACTTACCGCTGTTTTAGGAAATGTTACTGAGCCAATGGAGTTTTCTTTCTTATTTGTAGCTCCACTATTGTTTGGATTCCATGCGGTAATGGTAGGTATCACAGGTGTATCATTGTATCTATTGCATACAGCAGTAGGATATATAAGAGGTACAATATTTGATTTTGGTATTTTTGGTTTAATGTATGAAAACACTAGATGGTACAACATACTAATAGTTGGGGCAATAATGTTTGCAATCTACTATTTTGTATTTACTTGGGCAATTAAGAAGTTTAACATATCTACACCGGGTCGAGAAGATGAAGAGATGGCTAATAACAGTCTACTCAAAGAGAAAAAATACGCAGAGATTGCTAAGATAGTTATAGAAGGGCTGGGTGGAAAAGACAATATACTTAATGTTGATAACTGTATAACAAGATTGAGAATAGATTTAAATGATGTTAGAAAGATAAATAAAGATAAATTAATGGAGTCAGGAACATCAGGAATATTCTTACCATCAAAGAAGCATATTCACGTTGTTTTTGGACCACATGTAGAATTTGTTAAGAATGCAGTTGATGATCAACTATAAATAATTTTAAGGAGATAATATATGAATTTAAAAAGGCTAGTAGAAAATTATGATTCATTAACAATTAACGAAAAGAGAATAGTTGAATATATAATGAATAATCCCAAAAAAGTAGTTCATTTGACAGCAAATGAACTAGCAGCTAAAGTTTTTATTTCAAAGACGTCGATTATAAACTTTTCTAAGAAACTAGGATTTGAGGGTTTTTCAGAACTTAGATATTATCTTAAAGAATTTGTAACTAGCCAAGAAGCTAAAATCGAAAGACTATCTTATCAAGATATGACTCGAAATTTGCAAGATGAATTAAACAAAACACTGGCATTACAGAGTGAAGAAAATATAAAAGTTGTTGCTGAGAAAATAATCAATGCAAAGACTATTTATATTGTTGCAAGAGGTGCTTCTAGGCATGTTGGTACTATGCTAAATTCTAGATTATCTATCTTAAAATTAAAATCAATATTTATTGAAGATATAAATTTAATAGATGTCATAGGTGAAAGGTTAACAGAAAATGAGGCATTAGTACTAATATCATTATCAGGTGAAACAGAAATAATAAAAAATGTTGCAAATATTGCAAGAGCTAAAGGAATTGATGTGATTGCATTAACCTCATTTTCTAATAACTCTTTACAAAAAATAGCGAATTATAAGATGTTTTGTTTTGCTGATGAAATTGAGACAAAACATAACGACTTAATTCCTCGATTAGGATTACATGCTGTGGCTCAACTATTAATTATGTATATAAGTATGTATGAAAAGGAGTAATATTATGAACAGAAAAAAACTAGTAGTAACTATAGTTGGCTGTGGAAGTACAAGAACCCCAGCGTTAGTAGGAAGTTTGATTAACTATAAAGAGAATTTCCCATTAAAAAAATTAATATTTTTCGATATAGATAAAAAACGAATAGAAGCTCAAGAAGATTATATAAGATTAGCTATGGAGAAACACTGCCCAGACGTGGAGCTGTTATTTACTGATAATGAAGATGAAGCTTATATAGGAACAGAGTATGTTTTTTGTCAAATGAGAGCAGGAAATTTCCATATGAGAGGACACGATGAAAAAATTCCTCTAAAATATGATCTAATAGGTCAAGAAACATGTGGACCAGGAGGATTTGCATATGGTATGAGATCCATTAAACCTATGATTCATATGGTTAAGAAGATTAGAGAGTATGCACCTAATGCATGGATATTGAATTATACAAATCCAGCTGCAATAGTTGCTGTAGCACTAGATAAGGTATTTCCAGAAGATAAAAGGATATTAAACATATGTGATCAACCTTATTCTATGATAAAATCATTTGCTAAATTGTTGGATGTTGACCAGTATGATATTGAACCAAGGTATTTTGGATTGAACCATTTTGGTTGGTTTACAGAGCTTCGTCATGTACCAACTGGAGAAGATTTATTGCCAAAACTTAAAAAGTATTTATTGGAGCATGATTTCAAGCCATATAATGCAGAACAAAGAGCTGCTTCATGGTTAAAAACATATAAAAATGTAAACAAAATGATGTCATTCTTCCCAGAATACTTGCCAAACACATATTTGCAGTATTATTTCTTCCCAGAAGAAATAGCTAAGAATAGTGATCCAAATTATACTAGAGCAGACGAAGCTAAAAATGGTAGAGAAAAACAAGTATTGGAATTATGTAAGAAGGCAAAAGACCAAAATTCCTTTGAAGGTTTAGAATTACTAGTAGGTGCAGTTCATGGAAATATGATGGTAGAAGTAGCAGAATCTATAGCGTATGATTTAAATAAAGTATATATAGTTATGGTGAAGAATGACAATATTATATCCAATATACCACAAGATGCAATGGTTGAAGTGGCAGGGACACTAGGTAAAGATGGTGTTAAAGGATATGAGTTTGGACAAGTTGGTACTTTCTATAAAGGACTAATAGAAGGACAATATGCTTACGAAAAATTAACTGTAGAGGCGTGCTTAGAATCAGATTATCAAAAAGCCTTAGAAGCATTGACACTAAATCGTTCAATCGTAAATCCAGTTAAAGCCAAGGCTGTTTTAGATGATATGATGCAGGCAAACAAAGATTATTGGTGGTTAAGTTAGGAGATGGTTTGATGTATTTGTTTTCTCAAAATATATATACACCTAACGGATTTCAAGAAGGTTATCTAAAGATTGAAGAAGGTAAAATATTAGGAATATTAGATGAAGTAATGCCAACTGAAAATATAGTGGATTATGGTGAACATGTAATAATACCGGGATTCATTGATATACATCTTCATGGATGGGCAACGGGATCGTTTTGTTTTGAAGGAGATCAACAATCTCTAAAAAAAATGTCTAAAGGGTTAGTAAAAGAAGGAGTTACTTCTTATCTTGCCACATCAGACGTTGCAGCAATACATGAAATAAAAAGTCAGTTAGCAGAAGGAAAGAAATTTATAGATAAATGGAATGCAGAACAAGGAGCAGAAGTTTTAGGATTTCATTTAGAAGGACCATTTATAAGTAAAGAATACAAAGGTATGCTAAAAGAAGAGTACTGTAAAGATCCTTCAATTGATTTATTAGATGAGTTTATTGAAATAGCTGGGGATAACTATATTAAGCTCATGACACTTGCTCCAGAGTTACCGGGAGCAAAAGAACTGATAAAACATGCTAATAGTAAAGATATTCAGATTTCGGTAGGTCATAGTGCAGCGGAGTTTGAAGATATAAAAGCACTTAAGGATTATGGATTAGGTGGCTTTACACATACCTTTAGTGGTATGAGAGGTTTTCATCATAGAAGATTAGGGGTAGCAGGTGCAGCTATGTATTTTGATGATATGTATGCAGAGTTTGCTAAGCAAACAGGCCAAACAGTAAAACCAGAAGCTTTTGAGTTGATGTATAAAATAAAAGGAAAAGAAAAGATAATACTAAGTACAGATTGTGTTGGACTTGCAAGGGTAAAAGAACCATTTTACCATTATATTAGAAAATGTAAATTCATTCCGGATGGAGACAACATAAAGCTTGTATATGACGATAACAAAGAAGAAATCTTATCTAAAGATGATTATGAAAAAGTTAAAGATTTAGAATTAAGCTATATAAAATCTGTTAGAAATGTAGTGAAAAATGTTAATGCAACCATATCTGATATAATAAAAATGGCGTGCGAAAATCCTGCCAAATATATAGGTGTGGATGATAAAAAAGGAAGTATAGAAATAGGCAAAGATGCTGATTTATTAGTGATAGATGAAGATTGGAATATAATAGATACCTTTGTAAGAGGAGTATTGCAGGAAACATAAAATTAAACCTGAATTATTCATGGAACATTGATAAATATGATGTAGTTTTTTAAATTACACTATTTCAGCGGTTTCGGAAGCATACTGGTGGTACGGTGAAAAAGTGATGGATATATTGTAATTATAAGGATGCAATATAGTTATTATTTTTCTGTGATTAATTTAGGTTAAAGTAGTAAAAATCTGAGGTTGTCTGTTTTAACAGGCAGCCTCAGATTTTAAGTATTGAATAACAGTTATAATTAAGAGGTGATAAGATGTCTATATACGACGAAGCATTAGAATTTCACAAAAAAATTAAAGGAAAACTAGAAGTGGTTTCAAGGGCTAAAGTAAATAATGAAGAGGATTTGAGTTTAGCGTATACGCCCGGGGTAGCCAAACCATGTCAAGAGATAGCAAAAGATAAAGAAAATGCATATCTATACACACGCAAATGGAATACGGTTGCAGTTATCTCAGACGGAACAGCGGTGCTTGGATTAGGAGATATTGGAGCAGAAGCTTCATTACCAGTGATGGAGGGTAAGGCGATATTATTTAAAGAATTTGCAGATGTAGATGCATTTCCAATAGTCTTAGACACAAAAGAAGTAGATGAAATCGTTGAAACAATAGTACGCATTGCTCCGAGTTTTGGAGCAATAAATCTAGAAGATATTTCAGCACCTAGATGTTTTGAAATAGAAAATAGACTTAAAGAAAAGTTAGATATACCTGTATTTCACGATGACCAACATGGCACAGCTATTGTAACATTGGCTGCAATAATTAATGCTTTAAGAATAGTTAATAAGCAAATAGATAAACTAAGAGTAGTAGTAAATGGCGCAGGCGCAGCTGGTAGTGCTATAACAAAACTATTGATAAATACAGGAGTAAAGGACATAGTTGTGTGTAACAGAAAAGGATCTATTTGTAGGGGAGGAGTATATAAGAATAAAGCAGAACAAAATCTAGCAGAGATAACCAACCCTAGATGTATCAATGAAGAGTTGAAAGAAGTAATAAAACAAGCAGATGTATTTATAGGAGTATCTGCACCAAATGTTGTCACTAAAGATATGATAGCTTCAATGAACAAAGATGCTATAGTGTTTGCAATGGCAAACCCTGAACCAGAGATTTATCCATCACTAGCTAAAGAGGCAGGAGCTAAAATAGTCGGTACAGGAAGGTCAGATTTTAGTAACCAGATTAATAATGTTTTAGCATTTCCAGGAATATTTAGAGGTGCGTTAGATGCTAGAGCTAAAGAAATCAATGAAGATATGAAAGTGGCTGCAGCCCAAGCTATAGCTGGATGTATCAAGGATGAAGAATTGAGTGAAGATTATATAGTACCAAGGGCTTTTGATCTTAAAGTTCAAGAAGCTGTTGCAGATGCAGTAAAGCAAGCTGCAATAAAAAGTGGTATAATAAGATAGACATAGACAAAAACATGACAAATTAGGAGGAAGTTATGCTTGGATTTTTTAAAAAGAAAGTAGAAATATTAAAAGCTCCTATGGCAGGAGAAGTAGTAGATATAACAAAAGTAGCAGACCCTGTTTTTGCAGAAAAAGCGCTTGGAGATGGAGTGGCTATCAAACCTAGTGATGGGTTAGTGGTAGCGCCATGTGATGGTAAAATAACTCAAATATTTCCTACCAACCATGCAATAGGGATTGAAACTACTAATGGATTAGAAATATTAATTCATATAGGATTAGATACAGTTAATCTAAAAGGTGAGGGTTTTACAAGATTGATTGAAGAGGGAACCAGTATAAAAACAGGTACACCTATCATGAAAGTAGATTTGGAATTACTAAAAAAGAATGAAAAAGACACAGTAACACCAGTCGTGATAACTAATATGGATAGAGTAAAAAGCCTAGATAAGATGTTTACAGGTGATGAAATGATGCATGTGACAATTAAATAACTTATTATTTTAAATATAATGTAAAAGGACTTACTCTATGAATTGATTTAAGAGTTAGTCCTTTTACTTAAAAATAGGGAAATATATATATTAACTAAAAACGCCCATTAACATATTCATCAATTGTCATATAATTAACTTCTTCTTTATTTTTTTCTACTTCAACAGCTGTGATAAAAGCTTTTGCAGTATCAATGGATGTAAATGTTGGTATTCTTTGTTCTATACCTTTTCTTCTTATTTTAAAACCATTTCTTTTGTAGTCATTTCCTAACGTAGGAGTATTGATTATGATATCTATATTTCCATTATCTATATATTCGAGTGTTTGCTCAAATGATATTTGATTACAATTGATACCTTTATTAGCTAAAATAATGCTAGTACCATATGAAGCATAAATATCGAATCCAAATTCACTATATTTGCTTATAATGTCAGTACCTTCGTCTTTATCAGATTCTTTTAATGATACAAAAATTGATCCTTTAGTTGGAATTTTAATACCTGATGCAACAAATCCTTTATATAATGCTTTTCTATATTCATAATCTATGCCTAACACTTCGCCAGTTGATTTCATTTCAGGGCCTAGTTGCATATCAACATCTCCTAGTTTTTCTCCAGAGAAAACAGGAACTTTCACTGCATAAATTTTTCTGTTTTCTAATAATCCTGTACCAAAAGGTTGATCTAATAAACTTGTTCCAAGCATTGCATCTACAGCTAGTTTTACCATAGGGATACCAGTAATTTTACTTAAAATTGGAACTGTTCTAGATGCTCTTGGATTTACTTCGATAACATATACATTAGTGCCATCATAAACATATTGGATGTTGACTAATCCAATTATATTTAATTCTTTAGCGATTTTTTCAGTGTAATTTAGGAGTGTTTCGATTACATTGTTATTTAGAGAAATGCTCGGATAAACAGTAATACTATCTCCAGAATGAACTCCTGTCCTCTCGATATGTTCCATAATACCCGGAATTAAAATGTACTCTCCATCTGAAATAGCGTCTACTTCGATTTCTATTCCTTTGATATATTTATCAATCAGAATAGGATGCTCTGATGTTACTTGGGTGGCTTCTTCCATATATCTAATCAATTCATTTTCAGCATAAACAACTTGCATAGCCCTACCGCCAATAACATAAGAAGGCCTTACTACTACAGGATAATTAAGCTCTTGTACGGCGATTATTGCTTGCTCAATATTAGTGACTGAGTTTCCTTTTGGTGCTTTTATTTCATGTTTCTTTAAGAAAGCACCAAATTTATCTCTGTCTTCTGATAAATCTATAGATTGAAACTTTGTACCTAATATTTTTATACCATTTTGGTTGAGTTTGTTAGCTAGATTTATCGCTGTTTGACCTCCAAATTGAACTATCACTCCATATGGTGACTCAGCCTTTATGATATTCATAACATTTTCAATATATAATGATTCAAAGTATAATTTGTCAGCTGTATCAAAATCTGTACTTACAGTTTCAGGGTTGTTGTTGATGATAATTGATTGGTATCCTAATTCTCTAGTTGCCCATACGCCATGTACACAGCAATAATCAAACTCTATTCCTTGTCCTATACGTATTGGACCTGATCCTATAACTAAAATCTTCTTTTTATCACTAATAATATTTTCATTATCTTCTTCATAACAAGAATAATAATACGGTGTTTTAGCTTCAAATTCTCCACTGCATGTATCTACCATTTTATACACTGGATACATTTGATTATCTTTTCTAAGATTTTTTATTTCTTCAATAGCTACACCAGATAGTTTGCTAATCTCGTTATCTGTCATACCTATACTTTTTGCTTCTTTAAGTATGTTAAGGTTAAAACTCTCATCTTTTAATCTTTTTTCAAATGTTATGATCCTTTTTATACCATATAAAAACCATCTATCTACTTTTGTTATCTCAAACAATTCATCTATAGACATATTTCTTCTTAGAGCTTCAGCTAAAGCGAATATTTTTTCATCATCACATTTCTTGATTTTTTCAATTAATAATTTGTTATTTAAATTATCAATATCATTGCTCCTTAAGCCTTCGTACTTGTCATCTAAACAAGTTATAGCTTTTAACAAAGCACTTTCAAAAGTTCTGCTTATAGCCATCACTTCTCCTGTAGCTTTCATCTGAGTTGAGAGTGCTCTAGATGCACTAGAAAATTTGTCAAAAGGCCATTTCGGAAACTTGACTACCACATAATCTAAAGCCGGCTCAAAGCAAGCACTAGAAATTTTAGTTATACTATTTTTTAGTTCGTCTAAAGAATATCCTATAGATATTTTGGCAGAAATCTTTGCAATAGGATAACCTACAGCTTTTGAAGCCAAAGCACTTGATCTACTTACCCTAGGATTAACTTCTATTACTATATATTCGCTATTATTGGGGTTAAGAGCAAATTGTATATTACAACCCCCTTCTATTTTAAGATTTTTAATGATTTTAATAGAAGCATTTCTAAGCATATGGTATTCTTTATCTCTTAATGTTTGTGAAGGTGCTATGACTATACTATCCCCAGTGTGAACACCTACTGGATCCATATTTTCCATATTGCATATTATAATGCAATTATCTTTCTTATCTCTAATCACTTCATACTCTATTTCTTTCCATCCTGCTACACTTTGTTCAAGGAGTATTTGTGATATAGGGCTACATTTTATTCCTAATGTACACAATTTAATGAGGTCATTTTTGTCATAAGCGATACCACCACCTGTTCCTCCTAGTGTGTACGCTGGCCTTATAATTACTGGATATCCTACGGTATCTACAAAATCTAAGCATTGATTAATGTCTGTGGCTATGATGCTCTTAGCGATTGGTTCACCAATTTCAAGCATAAGTTGTTTAAATGCTTGTCTATCCTCAGCTTTTTCTATGGTATCTCTATTTATTGCGAGCAATGATACTTCATATTTTTTTAATATGCCGTTGTCTTCAAGTTCCATGGCTAGATTTAGTCCTGTTTGCCCACCAAATCCAGCAAGTATACCATCTGGTCTTTCTTTTTTTATGATTTCTGTCAAACTTTTAATGTTAAGAGGTTCTATATATACTCTATCAGCCACATTATTATCTGTCATAATAGTAGCTGGATTACTATTAACTAAGATTGTGCGAATTCCTTCTTCTTTAATAGCTTTGCACGCTTGTGTTCCCGAATAGTCAAACTCTGCAGCTTGTCCTATTGTAATAGGACCTGAACCAATAACTAAAACTGTTTTTAAAGATGTATTTAAAGGCATATTATTTTCCCTCCGATATTAGATTTATGAATTGTTCAAATAGATATTCTGAATCATTTGGGCCTGGCGCGCCTTCTGGATGGAATTGAACTGAGAAAACAGGTAGTTTTTTGTGTTTTATGCCTTCTACAGTTTTATCGTTTAGATTTATGTGTGTTATTTTCATATCACTTTCTTGTAAACTTTCCTTAACTACAGCATAACCGTGGTTTTGTGAAGTAATATAGACTTTATCATTTTCTATATCATAGACACCATGATTACCACCTCTATGTCCATATTTCATTTTGTATGTATCTCCTCCTGTAGCGAGTGCTAATACTTGATGTCCCATACAAATACCGAATATAGGATACATGTTTATCAATTTTTTTATGAGGGTTATTCCTGCCTTTGCTTCTTTGGGATTTCCTGGACCGTTACTTAGAAAAACACCGTCTGGATTTGTTTTTTGTATTTGTTCTATATTACTATCGCAAGGGAAAATAGTAATATCACATCCATATTTTTTTAATATTCTAATGATGTTCTTCTTGATACCAAAATCTATTACGGCTACTTTTGGTCCAGTACCTTTTATATTTGTTATTTCATTTGTTGTTACTACTTTCATCCAATCTTCTTTTATATTTGTATTGTTGATTAGATTTTGCATCTGCTTTTTAGTTAAATCTTCATTGGTTATTAAACATTTGATAGCTCCATGTTTTCTTATTCTTTTAGTGATACTTCTAGTATCCACATCATAAACACCAACTACCCCTTTTGTTTTAAGCATTTCATCTAATGTTCCCATAGATTTATAATTTGATGGATTTTGGGATATATTTTTTACTACTAATCCTTTTGCAAATATACTAGTTGCTTCGTTAGCTTCTGGATTTACTCCATAATTACCTATCAATGGATAAGTCATAGTGACTACTTGTCCAGCATATGAAGGATCTGTCATGATTTCTTGATATCCTGTCATGGAAGTATTAAATACTAGTTCCCCTACATTTGTTCCTATACTTCCAAAACCTTTGCCAATGTACATACTTCCATCTTCTAGATAAAGTATACCTTTCATTTAACCACACCTTTGCTTGTTATTTGAAAGAATAAGTTTCGTACCTATACACTGTTATAAAACCTTTAATTAATAATAAACGCTTAAAATACTCATTAAACCAAAATGCTCATCTAGAATTAACTATACACTTAATTATTGATATATGGTTTTTATATTACAATCTAAACAATTGAAAGTAAATATAGAAAAATCAGTATATTTATTAATCTCAATGAATATTTTACGTTATTTTATTGCATAAAAAAATAGAATACTTTAAGACGTTTATCTTGGGTATCCTATTTGTTTGCATACAAATAATAGACAGTGTTTAACACATATCTTAATAAACATCCTTCTCAGTCTCACAGGGCTGAATTAAAGGTACTAATATTATTCTTAATTAAGTTTTGATTTGCTTTTAAACTTTTATCCATACTAACACATTGTAATATCTATGTCAACTCTAATAATAAAAATACATTGATTTTAGATTAGTTTGCATCTTTATTCAAGTGATGTGAAAGAAAATATTATCTATAATTTACTACAATAATAAAATTATAGATAATAATAAAAATTACAACAATACATGACATATTTAGTTAAAATGGTGTATAATTTAAATAACTTATATCACATAAATAGGCTAATGTTGTATGCAAATAATAAGAAAAGGAGTGAATGAAAAAGTGAAATGGTTCAACAATTTAAGAATGAAGTATAAGATCACTATTTTGTCTGGGATTATACTGTGCATGTCGGTGGCAATGATATTCTATATTTTGAGTGAGTTAAAGTCGACGAGTCTGAACAAAACTAGTACTATAGTTGCTGAAAGTTCAAAAAAAGAAGCAGCAGCGATACTAAAAGATATTGAAATAGCAGAAAATACAGTAAAGAGTTTAGCTAGCACCTTTTCTAACTTAGCTAAAGAAGGAACAATAAGTAGACAAGCAGCGGTTGATATACTAAAGAATAATTTGAAGAACAGAACAAATGTAATCGCATTAGCTATTGGATTTGAGGCAAATGCATATGACAGAAAAGATATGATGTTTATGAAGGAAAAAGAGCTAGGGTGTGATTCTAAAGGGAGATTCTTGCCCTATGTTTATAAAAGTGGTAGCGTGATAAAAGTAGAACCTTTAGTTGGATACGATGTAGAAGGTGATGGCGATTGGTATTTAGTACCTAAAAAGACTAAAAAGCCAATAATTACAGAGCCATATCTTTATAAGATTAATGGTAAGGATGTACTAATGGTTACAATAGCTTATCCTATACTAAATAACAATAGATTCTTAGGAGTTGTTACTACTGATATTGAGTTAGATTATTTGCAGGATAAAATAACTTCGATAGAAAGTGTTAATGATTACGGTGGAGTAGCTATTTTAGTTTCGGCAGAAGGATCATGTGTAGCTAATGGTTTTAAAGAAGGTATTTTACCTAAGAAAATCTTTGAAAATGATTCTGTTAAGCCGGAAATAATGAAACAAATAAAAGCGAATAAAGAAACTTCATATTTTGACCATATTAGTGAATTAGATAGTGAAGTATTAATAACATTTGAACCTTTCCATCTAAAAAACTTAGATACAACATGGTCGATAATGACATTCATACCTAGAAGTCGAATACTTAGTGAATATAACCAAAGTCGTACAATTAATATCATAATTATACTATGTATAATATTAGCATCAACATTGAGTAATATACTAATAGGTAAAAACATAAATAGTAGTATGAAAAAAATAAGCGGTGTTATGAGTAAAGCGGCAGGCGGTGATTTATCGCAGCTTTCAAATATTAAGACAAAGGATGAATTTGGGCAACTATCTGGTAATTTTAATGATATGATTTCTCAGATGAGAGTATTGGTTAATGATGTTAAATCGTCATCAGATGTTGTTAATAAAAACTCTATGCAGTTAGCAGAGATTGTTGAGGCTTCTAATCAATCAGTAAATGAAATTTCATCAGCTATAGAGGAAGTATCATCGAGTTCATCTAGACTAGCTAAAGACGTTGATGATCTATCTCATCGAACTAATAATTTAGGAACATCTATAGATGGGACAGTTGAAGTTGTATCAGAGGTATACAATATATCAGAAGAGACTAACAAACTAAGTAAATCCGGATTAGATATAATGGTAAATCTCAATGAAAAAACAAAAATTGCAAATGAAAGTACACAGGCTATAACAGATATAATAAACAAAGTTAACGAGTATGCGGACAATACTGAGTCAATCATAGGATTAATAGACAGTATTGCACAGCAAACTAATTTACTTGCACTTAATGCTTCTATAGAGGCAGCAAGAGCAGGAGAGGCAGGCAAAGGCTTTGCGGTAGTAGCTGATGAAATAAGAAAACTTGCCGAACAGACGGCAGAAGGTACTAATGAGATTAAAGAGATGATTAGTAATATACAAGAACAATCTCAAAAATCAGTAACTATGATGAAGGAAATGAAAACATCGTATTATGAACAAAATAAGTCAATTAAAAGCACAGAAGAGATATTTGGCAAAACAGATGAATACTTATCATCGTTATTTAGCAAGTTGGATTCAGCTCAGTTAAATATTAAAAACATAGAGGATATCAAAAATGGAATAATAGATACTTTGAGTAATTTAGCGGCGTTTGCTGAACAGTCATCAGCTACAGCTCAGCAGGTATCAGCTAGTACACAAGAAGTGTTAGCTTCTATAGAAGAAATGAATGAAAATGCACAGATTACAAAAACTCAATCAAATAATCTAATAGAGAGTATTGACAAGTTTAACGTATAAAGAGATGGACTTCCATTGACAATATTTACAAATAATGTTAAAATAAAATTACATTGATTATCAAAGTATTATTCTAGTGGAGGTGAGTAAGGTGTTCTAATATCTCGTAATTCTTCATAACGTTTATTACACTATATATATTCATAAACATCCAAAAAATAAGGAGTGATTTTGTGAATAAGAGAAATATTCTTTTGGTAAGTATTTTGGTAGTTACTATTTTTACTATCAATTTCGTATATGCAGGGAATCTAGAAGCCAATGAGCAGACATGTAGTTGTCATAATCATATAGACGATGAAGTAGGCATAAGAGCGCCAGCATGTCCTAAATGTGGTAATTGGTCAGGATTTATTAGGAGAACGACTTATGGAGAATGGATTAAATGCGGATATTATGAATGTCCTTACAAAGATTGTTTTGTGACAGTATATAAAAGAAAGGTAACTACTATAGAAGAATGTGGGGCATGTGAGTATTATGATAAAAGTACACACATGCAGTACTGGCATAAACATTCGGTGAACCATTAGTTAAAAATGAGGTTGTCTAGCAATAATGCTGGACAACCTCAAACTTGTTATAAAAGCCCAATTTCTGCGTTGTCCTAAAATTTACGTTGCTGACTTATCTCTAAGTAAGCTTTGCTACTCAATTTTAACACGTCCCAGACTTGAACTATTTCTTCAGTCTGTATATTGATGTTTTGCTATAAAAATAATTGATTAATCCCTTGATTTAAGCTTTGCAAGTAATCTAATCACTTCTATATATAGCCAAATCAAAGTTACCATCAATCCAAAAGCACCATACCATTCATATTCCTTAGAAAAGTTTCTTCTAACTGCATTGTGAATATATTCAATATCCAAGACTAGATTGAAAGTAGCTATAGAAACGACAAACAAGCTAAATGCTATTCCTATAATACCACTTGAATGTATGAATGCTATATCAATGCCAAATAATCTTAGTATGATAGTTAACCCATATAGTAAGGCTATCCCTAATGTAGCACTAGAAACCATAAATCTAAATTCCTCTGTAACTTTTATAAGTCCAAGTTTATATATGGTTACAACTGCTCCAAGTATACCAAATGTCAGTAGTACTGCTTGTAATGCTATACCTGGATAGGCTCTTTCAAAAGCTAATGACATATACCCTAAAAAAACTCCTTCTAAAGCTGCATATATTGGAGCTAATATAGGACATAGTTTAGGTTTTGAAAAGGCTATGATACCTATTATAAAAGTAAATATAATAGATACTATCATACCAGTATACGATACTAAAGGTATTATGCCACTTGCAGGTAATAATGCACCTATTATGACTAAGCCTAGTAGTATTATTATCTTGTTTATTGTGCCCCCCATTGTCATTGTATCAGTAGTATTATGACTTTCCATTTTATAATCCATACCTTTAGCTAAGACAGGATTTGGTTTTCTTAATGAACTGAGTTTCATGATGATAACCTCCAAAATTTAGTTTATATTAATATTATAATCAATTTATTGAAATTAAATTAATAATTTAACTGGCAAATTAGTAAAAGTACAAGTTTGACGTTGAATTTTTTGTTATTGTTTATTGCTTAATTTATTGTAACACATTATAATGTATAATATGATAGAATAGTGGAGGGAATATTATGAAGGTAGGTTTTAAAGAAATCGGACATGATAAAACATATAATCTTAAATTTGCAGTTATAATGGCTATACATAATGGTAAATGGGTATTTGTAAAGCATAAGGACAGAAACACGTGGGAAATACCAGGTGGTCACAGAGAAGAAAATGAAGATATAAATACTACAGCAAAAAGAGAACTTTATGAAGAAACAGGTGCAAAAGAGTTTGAAATAACTCCTATATGTGATTATTATGTAACTAGAGATGAGAATACATCTTACGGAAGATTATTTACTGCAGACTTAAATGTAATGGGAGAATTGCCAAACATGGAGATAGAAAAAATAGACTATTTTGATGATTTGCCAAAAGAAATGACTTATCCTCAAATACAGCCATATTTATTTGAAAGGGTTTTGGAGTTTAGACAAAAAAATAAATAGATTCATCGATTTAAAAAAGCTGATAAAGTTATCAGCTTTCAGACCTTAGACAAAAGCCCAATTTCTGCGCCCGTGTTAAAATTTCCGTTGCTCACTTACCTCTAAGTAAGCTCTGCTACTCAATTTTAACACGCCTTGAAATTGAACTCTTACTAAAGTCTACTATCTTGATGACTTTGTCATCAATCTAAAAGCTGAAAAGTTATCAGCTTTTTTTATTTGGATTATTTTAATATAAAAAAACACATAAATGCGACAACAAATATTTACATAATAGCAATAATTAACAATTAACTGAAAAAGATACATATGGGTGCAGATTTATAATAAGAATAGCTTGTCGATTAGCCGAATAGTGTAATTAATTATATTTAATCTGATAATTAAAATCTATATCTAAATAATTTAAATTTATATGTGAAGACTCTATTTTACTAGAATAAAAATACATTTAAATAGCAATTTTACAGAATATGTTAGTGATTTAAAGTCTTAAAAAATTTTTTCAAAAAAATTGAGTATTTTAATATAGATAATAACTACAACAGGCTATTTTATCTATAATACGACAAAACTAGCTAAAGGATTATTTATATTAAGATATAATATTATACATAGAGAAAGATTTAACATCAATACAATATATGTAAAAAAAAGTCATCACCTGAAGTTGAAGGTGTATAAATTTACAATATATGAAAGAAGGGGTAGTATAATAGGGATTAAAAAATAAAGTAGGGTATATGATTTAAATGCTTTTTGGCAAATAGTAATTTGGAGCAAAGGTTTATTAAAATATTTAATATGCAGTATCACAAATTATTAATTCAAAAATTTTCTACTATTTTTCTTCAAATAATATACTAAAGAGGTGATTAAAATTAAAGCAGTATGTATTATTGGCAGTCAAAGAAATAATGGAAATACAGCTTTAGTGGTAGATAAAATTATAGAGGGTATGGAAAAAGCAGGTATAGCGGTTAATAGATATGTCTTAGGATATTTGAACATTAATTATTGTGAAGATTGTAATTACTGTCAGAGCATGAAGAGATGTAAACAGTATGATGACATGAATGCCATATACGAAGACATAGACGAATCTGACATAATCTTGGTTGCATCTCCTACATATTTAGGGGATATAACTGGACATTTAAAGGTATTCTTTGACAGATGCAGACCATATCTCAATGATAAAATAGCTATGAGAGGTGGTAAATGTGGTATCTCAGTTGCTATTGAGTCAAATAATCTAAAAAATAGTCACGCAATAGATACAATTGAATACTTTTACAAACAGTTAGGTATAATGCCAATAGAAAAATTCACCATGAAGAGTATTCATTTAGATGATAATAGACAAGAAGAACTAGAAAGATCATATGAAATTGGATATAATGTAAAAGAAGCTATTAATAAAAGTTTATTGACAAGCAGGATAGTTGAGGCGTAAGTATATAGAGAAACCCTACCATTTTATATAAAAATATTTTTAATCCCTTTAAATAAAAATAATTTAATAAATATTTTGAGTAAAGCTGACAAGATTATGTCAGCTTTTATTTTATATAATTAACTAAAAAGGAGGGTGAACATGAATAAAGAAGAATTAAAGAGACTGTTAATAGAGATAAGAGAAAATGATTATAAAGTAATAGACAATATTGACCCATTCGAGTTAGCAATGCAATCAATGAAGTACTTAGGTGATACAGATGGGCAATTAAGGGACAGTTTATGCTATGCAGTTTTATTTAAATGGATAACAAATGATGAAATTCTTAGTACAAAAGAGGTTTATCAGTTACACAATATTGCATTAAGTGATGATTATTTGCTATATGGATTAGGTAACAAGGATGATGATTCTGGATTTAAAAGGGCGTTTACTATATTAATTATTGCATGTACTATATTTAGGCATAGAAAAGATAATTATTTATCACATGAAGAGGTTAAATATTCATTTGAAAGAGTGCTGTATTATTTTAATAAAGAGTTAGATTTTAGAGGATACATTAAAGACAAGGGATGGTTACATGCAATATGTCATGCATCTGATGCTTTAGACGAATTTGCATTATGTCAGGAACTAGAGCATGATGATTTAATGAAAATATTGTGTGCTATAAAATGTAAGATTAATATCTATGAGATAGGTTTTATGTACGAAGAAGATGAACGTATGACAACTACCATAGTCAGTATTTTAAGTAGAAACATTATCAAGGAGAAAGAATTTATAGAGTGGATTCAAAAGCTTTTTGAGATGGATAGTATTAAGGATTATCCATATAAATTTATTTTTAACAACAATGTAAAGCAGTTAATAAGGAGTATTTATTTTAGATTATTAGGAAAGTCAGAGTATAAAACAATAGTTAATCA
Source organism: Abyssisolibacter sp. ZYX002 (assembly GCF_056892235.1). Taxonomy (NCBI): domain Bacteria; kingdom Bacillati; phylum Bacillota; class Clostridia; order Eubacteriales; family Clostridiaceae; genus Abyssisolibacter; species Abyssisolibacter sp. ZYX002. Next base: position 249,977 of record NZ_JARMXH010000002.1, on the reverse strand, counting down.
ATTGCTGATGTCATTAAGTAAAAATAACAAATACAGTTAGAATATAATCTTTAGCTTCTAGGCTTATAGCATTATTTTTTTCGTAATATTTACTGAGCTAATAGCTGATAAAATAATGCTTTATAAAATAACTATATATATCAATATTAAAATTAGTTATTGAAGTTAACAATGAAACATGCGATAATTAATCCGTGATTATCTAAGCTATATTATGAAATATAGGAGTGATGTTATGGATATAAATAAAAAATGGAATACTAGAAGGATTGTAAGATTGGCGTTTTTTATGGCTATTAACTTAGTTGCTACATTTATTAAAGTTCCTATAGGAACTAGCATGATGCATTTAGGAACAACAACTCTTTTTATAACAGCAATAATACTAAATCCAATTGATTCAGCTATAGCATGTGGTGGAGGAATGTTTTTATTCGACATATTGGGTAATTTTCTGCAATATGCACCATTTACACTTATCATAAAAGGTCTTATGGCATTTGTTGTATCACTTATTGTGCATAAGAAAAGCAATGGTATGAATTATATAGTGAATTTTTTTGCTTACATAATCGGTGGTATAATATCGTTAGTTGGATACTATTTTGCTAATGCTATATTATTAGGCAATTTTATATCTCCAATTAGCAAAATACCAGGTTCTATACTAACAACTACAGTAGGAATTATAATAGCGTTGCCTATAGGAATACAGGTAAAAAGATCCTTAAAGAATACAAATTCATTCTAAAGTTGGAGCTATCTCAAATAAAGAGATGGCTTTTTTATATATAAAATAACGGCATATTATTATACGCTAGGGAATATTTTTTATTAAGTATGTAAAATAAAAAGATTGAAGGTGTATAGATGTCTTTTAAAAATGAAATCAATGAACAGTTTAATACATTAGAGTCAATAATAAAATTGGAGTTGTCTAAATCAATAGTAACTAGAAATAATATATGTTTGCCAAACATTAATATAAAAGTTAAGCAACAAGTGCAAAATTGGAGTAATAAAGGTAAAAATAATACAGGGTTAAACAATTTAAGTGAATTCAGACCAGATATAAGCGAGGATATAAAAAAAGTTCTGGAAGGTATAAACCTAAGAGATATAAATCTAAAAGATCCAACAAAAACACCGTACATCTTATTTGGTATAATTGTTGGTATGTTTATATTTTTGATTTCAAAGCTGATATTTGGTGGATGGATTAGAGTGCTTTTGATAACAGGAGTAAGTGGATTATTACTTAATGGAGGTTTAACTAAAGAGTGGAAGAAAGCAAAGATTAGGTTTAATAGAATTACACTCAATAGTTATTTAAGACAACTTGAAAAATATAAAAATGAATTATTTTCTATAATAGACAATATGTAAAGTATTTATTCTTAATAAATATTGGATTATATATTGAGCTGATGCAAATAATATTATAAAATAGCTATATCATAATTTAATGTCTCGGAGGTGTTATAATGTATATTGCGTCATCAATATATTTTTTAATGCTCTTAAATTTACCGTTAGCTTTTGCTGTCATTTTTTTAGAAAGAAAAAATCCTTCGGTAGCATGGGCTTGGATAATGGTATTGTTATTTATACCTGGTGTTGGATTCATACTATATTTATTGTTCTCACAAAATATAGCTAAGAAAAAGATATTTAAGAACAACAAAAATGAAAAGGAAAGTATAAAGAAACTGATAAATCATGAAGTAGATATGCTTAAAAACGATGAAGTAGAATTTAAAGATAGTTCAATGTGTGAATATAAAGACATGATTCATATGAATCTAGTAGACAATAATTCATTATTCACACAAAACAATACTGTACAATTTTTCACGAATGGAAAAGATAAATTCGATGCACTACTGGATTCTATTAAAAGTGCTAAGAATCATATCCATATGCAGTACTATATAATACGAAATGATGACCTTAGTAAGAAAATCTTAAAAGCCCTTGTAGAAAGAGCAAATGAAGGGGTAGAAATTAGGTTGTTGTATGATGCTATGGGTAGTCATCTAATATCAAGAAAATTATTATGTGAATTAAGAGAAGCTGGAGGGAAAACAGCTGCGTTTTTTCCATCTTTAATACCATACTTAAACTATAGACTAAACTATAGAAATCATAGAAAAATAGTAGTAATAGACGGGAAATACGGGTATGTCGGAGGATACAATATAGGAGATGAATATTTAGGTCTTGATAAAAGGTTTGGGAATTGGAGAGATACACATCTAAAACTAATAGGCGAAGCAGTTTATAGCTTGCAAAGTAGATTTTTAGTTGATTGGAGATATGCATCAAAAGAGAAGTTTAGTAGTCTTTCATCATACTTTAAGAATACAGATAGTAAGGGCGATGCAGGTATACAGATAGTATCTAGTGGACCAGATTCAGAGCAGGAGCAAATTAAATATGCATATCTAAAGATGATATATTTAGCTAAAGAGAGTTTATATATACAAACGCCATATTTTATACCAGATAGCAGTTTTTTAGAAGCCTTAAGAATAGCATCATTATCAGGAGTAGATGTTCGGATAATGGTACCAAATAAGCCAGACCATATGTTTGTTTACTGGGCAACTTATTCATATATTGGAGACTTGTTAAAGGCTGGTGTTAAAGCGTATGTGTACAATAAAGGGTTTTTACATGCTAAAACATTTGTTGTTGATGGTAATATATGTTCCGTTGGCACAGCAAATGTTGATATAAGAAGCTTTAAGCTTAATTTTGAAGTGAATGCATTAATATATGATAAAGAAGTTTCTAGTAGATTAAAAGAGATTTTTGAAAAAGATATGAAGAATTGTAGTGAAATAACAAGAGAAGTATATGAAAACCGTTCTAGGATTATAAGGATAAAAGAAGCTATTTCGAGGTTGCTGTCACCTATATTGTAACAGATAGGACAAATAAACATGAAAGAAGCTGATAGTAATAATAAACAAAATAAAATGCAAAATAACAATATATTAAGTTCAATCCTATTATTTTTATTAATACCAAGCATTTTATTATTCATGTTCTTAAGATAATAAGGATTTTTTGGAGTTTTTATGCATTAATAGTAAATACAATATATAGTTTTCTAACTGGATATTTTTTTACTGAGAATAATAGATTTAAGGGGTATTTACTTTTATTTATGGGTATGTTCTTTTATCCCACTACATTTACAATCTATAATAATAGTGCTTTGATTTATGATTTAATATATATAATAATATCGTTTATAGGCTTCTTTTTAGGATAAAAACATTAAATTGATAAGTAGTTAATATTAATATTTAAGACGCCCCTACCACTAGAGTAGTCTTTAACGGTAGGGGTTGATCGAGATTAGTGAATATAAGGGAAATCGCCTAGTAAAGAAAAGATATATCTACTAGTAGTTAATGGGAATAATATAGCTATTGTGAATAAAGGGTTTTTGTAAATTTTGTTTAGTATTTTATTCATTATCTAACACCTCCTTATTAAATTTATCTAATGCTTTATCCAGATATTTATTGACATATAAATTATTTGTAAGCCTTAAAAACGTTGTAAAATCCATTTTCAAATCATTAGCTTTTTCTGTTTCTCCCAAATAAAAAAGATTCATTATTTTTATCATTACAACATTGCAAAACTTAAAATCAAATATCATATGCTTTTGTGCTATACATATACTTTTTTCGCAGTAATTTAATGATTTCTTATAATTTTTTATATCATAATAGCCATTGCTAATATTAACGAGTATTCTAAATTTTAAATCATAGCTAGTTATTGAAGGAAGAATGGATTCTAATTTTTCTTTATAGAGTATGAAATTATGTTCATCTTTAATATCACCATAAAACGACATCAAGGAGTTAATTATTCTAAAGTGGATTTCATTTTCTAATTTATCAGGTTTTATTTTTTCTAATAGCTGAATAGCTGTTTTTTTATTTTTGCATGAATAAAATTCAGCTAGAGATTTGACCCACTCATGAAATAATTGATCTCCACAGTCTCCTCTTGTCATTGTCTGTGAAGATAAGAGAAATGCCTCTTCAAATTTACCACATTGTATTAGATTGAATATATTCTGTATGTTTATAACTGTGTTGTCGTTTGCAATTAATACCTCGGATTTCATAAAGTCACTCCTTAGAAAGTTAGAATAAAACAATTATACCATAAATATTTTATAGATACCAACAAAAATATAATCTGAGAAAGATTTACATTAAATGAGTTTATTCTCCAAAATACAACATTTTGTTTAAATTTTTAGATTATACTTCATATAGATATCAAAAGTTAACTTTACAACTATGCATTGGATAAGATTGAGCCATGTTACTTTAAAATCCATACTTATTCTAAAGTAACATGGCTTATTGGGAGCTATAAGTATTAGGCTATCCTATATCCATCCCATGAGTTGTCATATAATTTGATATTTTTTCTCCGTGTTCTTGCTCTTCTTTTTGTATGTGATTGAGAACTTGCCTTACATTTTTATCTTCAAAGTCAAATATAGCTGTATTGTATAATCCAGATATGAATTTTTCGGTGTTAAGAGCATCTCGACATAAATCAGAGTCTTGCTGATTGTAGTTTCCTGTAGGCTTTGAAGGTTGCATATTTTGTTGCTGTGCTTGTTGTCCTTGTCCTTGTCCCCCTCCGCTTTGGTTCATACTTGGAACAACACCGTTTAGCATTTGAGTTAAGGTATCGTAATGTTGTTGCTCTACAGAGGCTAATTCTGTAAATAACTGGCTCAATTGTGGATTATGTGCTCTGCTAGCGTACCTATTGTATTTTTTTATACAAAGTTCTTCGTCATGTCTTTGTTCCTTTAAAATATCTCTTTGTTTTTGCGTAAAGTTTATCATTTTATCACCTCTTTACTATAGTTTGTATTTTTAATAAGAATAATGTATAGAACAATATAAAATGATAAAAATATATTGTGTGATGATATAATTTATATTATAATGAATAGGTAAACAGAATAGGCGATGGAGTTCGCCATTAAACGCATGACATGCTAATGACTCCTATTGATGTATTTATTGTATATCAGTAGGTTTTTTTATGCTTATACAAAATACATCCAAGATGATTAGTTTGTATAAGAAGAGGAGGAATAAATATGGCTACAAGTTTAGCAATAATAATTTTACTAGGTTTTTTAGTAAATAAGTTATTTGAAAAAATTAAATTACCAGGGCTACTAGGAATGCTTATATTAGGTATTGTAGTGGGGAAATATGGTTTTAATGTGCTTGATGATAGTATCATGAATGTTTCGGAAGATCTTAGAAAGATTGCATTAATTATTATTTTATTAAGAGCAGGACTGGGAATCAGTAAGGAAAAGCTTACTAGTGTCGGGAAAATAGCAATAAAAATGAGCTGTATACCAGGGTTGATTGAGGGATTTGTTATAGCGGTGCTTTCAATGGTGTTACTTGACTTTTCTTTTATACAAGGAGGAATATTAGGATTTATTATAGCAGCAGTTTCACCAGCAGTTGTTGTACCTCATATGCTTAAGTTTATAGAAAAAGGTGTTGGAAGAAAAAATAATATACCAGTTTTAATACTTGCCAGCGCTTCTATAGATGATGTATTTGCGATAACTATATTTTCAACATTCATAGGGCTTTATGGTGGAAAACAAGTAAACGTGTTTATGCAGATTTTAAATATACCTATCTCAATAGTGATAGGAGTTGGGTTAGGTATTGTTACAGGTCTATTACTGATAAAGATATTTAGAAAATATAGCATAAGAGATACTGAGAAAGTTTTAATAATCTTAAGTATTTCCATAATATTTACTACACTAGAAACAAAATTAGATGGTAAAATAGAGATAGCAGCACTATTAGGAGTTATGGCATTAGGTTTTATAATACTTGAAAAATCCACTGAAAAAGCGAAGAGACTTGCTAGCAAGTTCAATAAAATATGGGTCTTAGCTGAAATACTTTTATTTGTGTTAGTAGGCGCAGAAGTTAATATTAATGTTGCATTTGATTCTGGGGTAACAGGACTGATAATAATAGTGATAGGTTTGATAGGTAGAAGTATAGGGGTCTTATTATCAACAATGAGAACGAAGTTAAATTTTAAAGAGAGAATTTTTTGTATAATAGCATATACACCAAAAGCTACTGTTCAAGCAGCTATCGGAGCAACACCATTAGCACTTGGAGTTACATCAGGAGACGTTATATTAGCAATAGCAGTATTATCTATACTAGTAACCGCACCCCTTGGAGCTATAGGAATAAAGTTATCTGCAAAGAAACTATTAGATAGTTAGAGAATGACAAATACAAATCTGTGTTAAAGGGAGTATTGGTAATGAGGATACTTGTAACATGTTTTGAGCTATATGGTAAAGAAAGATTAAATTCAGCGATAGAAACACTTAATCTTATAAAAGACAAGATAAAAAATGTAGATATCATTAAAGCAATGATACCAGTAGTGTTTTATAAATCTGTAAAAGCTATAGAAGAGTTAATCGTGAATGTAAAGCCAGATGTAGTAATTTGCTTAGGACAAGCAGGTGGGAGAAAAGAAATCACAGTGGAAAGAGTAGCTATTAATATTATTGATGCAAAATCACCAGATAATGAGAATAATAAAATAACTGACAAACCAATATATGAAGACGGTGCTAATGCATATTTTTCTAATTTACCAGTAAAAGCAATGGTGAAAGAAATGAATAATAACCTAATACCAGCAAGTGTATCGTATACAGGAGGAACATTTGTATGCAATCACACTATGTATGGCTTATTGTATCTAATAAATAAAAAGTATAGACATATCAAAGGTGGATTCATACATGTTCCTTTTATACCTAAACAGACACTTCATAAAAAAGGATTACCTAGTATGTGTTTAGCTAGTATAACGAAAGGAATAGAGTGTGCAATAAAAACTATTTTAGTTCATTAAAAGAAAATAAAGGAGATGTGTAAAACGTGAAAATATCTATTGTATATCATAGTGAAACAGGGAATACACAGAGAGTAAGTGAAAGGATTATGAGTGGGGTAAAGAAAATAGAAAGTACAAATGTAAAGATAATGTCTATAAATGATGTAGATAATGAGTACATAGAGTCATCTGATATAGTGATATTTGGAACACCTACATATGCGGGTACATACTCATGGCAAATGAAGAAATGGTTAGATACTTGTAAACTTAATCTGTCAGGCAAAGTAGGATGTGTATTTGCAACAGAGAACTACTTAGGTGGTGGAGCTGACAACGCCTTATTAGCTATTGCTTCAGAACTATTAGTAAAAGGAATGTTTGTATATTCTGTTGGAGCAAGTAAAGGACAACCTTATACTCACTTTGGAGCAGTATGCATAAAAGACGGAGAAAAAGAACAAAAAGAAAGAGCTGAGATATTTGGAGAAAGAATAGTTCAAGGTGTAATAGAGTTAATTAATAAAAAAAGATAAACAATCGAGCTTAAATCCTGTGGACAATTAAAGCAATAAAATAGTTTAGCTGTGGATTAAATTGATACAAATGAAGAAATATTTACATAAAAATAAAAGCATCAATGCAATGTTTTGGGATTAGTTACAAATAGGGGAAAATGAAACAAAAATAGGATAGAGACTACATGACAAAGATAGGTTATAGAACTAAACCTATCTTTGTTCTATGTAATTCATTATTTATATTAGTATTGTCTAAAAACATTATACCCTCTAGACGTGATAAATACAATACTTTTTTGAAATTTGTAATATTTAGAACCATAGAACTATTTACCAATAAAAATATGTGGAAGAATAATAAAAACATTCATTGGATACAAAAATATCAATAAATAGGTATTATTATGATATGCTTGAAAGTATTATGTGTTGATATGAAAAAAGATAGATGATAAAGTAATGATTGATGAGAGGAGGAATACTATGAGAAAGATTTTAGCTTTACTTGCTCTAGTTTGTGTTGTTGTGAATACCTCCTATTCATTAGGTAATTCATATGTAATGCACACAGCTAGAGATGGCGACACTTATTGGAAAGTCGCTAATCAATACGGTATCGGGTTAACAACCATTCAAAACCTAAACCAGTCTTATGGTGATATGCTATATGAAGGAAAACTTATAAGATTAAAGTCTTCAAAGCAAAATATCAAAATAAAAATTGACGGTAAGTCGATTTGGCCAAAAGAATTCCCTTATTTAGAAAGTAGTAGAGTTCATTTACCAATAAGAACAATAGCAGATGCTTTAAAAGCAGATGAGATTAAATGGGATGAAAAAAATAGTACAGCGATAATAATGAAAGATGGTAAAAAAATATCGCTACCGTTGTACTCAGATACAGCCTATATAAACAATAAGAAGGTAAAATTAGATGCTCCAATTAATGTTTATAGTGGAAGAACTTTTGTTCCATTAAGATTTTTATGTGAGGTATTTGGTGTTAATGTAGGTTGGGATCAGCATACCTATACAGCTCATATAAATACTAACAAAGCATACGATGACGAATATGGTAAAACACATAGTGAAATTAATAATTCTGACGACTTATATTGGTTATCAAGAATAGTACATGCTGAATCTCAAGGAGAGTCATATCAAGGGAAATTGGCAGTTGCTAATGTTATATTAAACAGGGTAAAAAGTAGTGATTTTCCAAATACAATTAAAGGTGTTGTTTTTGAAAAAACATCTGGCTACTATCAGTTTAGCCCAGTATTAGATGGTTCTATTTATAATACTCCATCACAGGAAAGTACAAATGCAGCAAAAGAAGCATTGTCAGGGAACAATAATATTAGAAATTGCACATATTTCTTAAATCCTGATAAAGCTAAGAATTTTTGGATAGTTAACAACAAAACATTTTATAAATCAATAGGTTTACATGATTTTTATATGTAAAATATTTTTTGGCAAGCAAAGAAGGGGCTATACGAATAACGTATAGTCCCTTTATTTTAAAAAAATTAAATAGATTGAGATATTGTTTTATTTTAGATTAAAGTACTCCCATTAATAATATCAATATGGGAGTACTTAATATAGTTAACCTTATCTAGCTAAGCACCTATTGATTTTTTACTAAATGCTTCTTTTCTAATTTTCATCATCAGATAGATTCCATAAACTAATACATATATAACTGAGCGTTCATATCTCCCCCTGCTAATACTGAGAGTCATATAATGTACAAAGCAGTTGAAGTAGAAAAGGTATGACCATTTGTGAAGCTTTTTCCACTTGCTATTAAGGCGAGCTTTCATTTTTCTTGATGATGTAATACCGAGAACAATCAGCAGTATACTATTTATAAGACCTGTCCACGTCATCAATTGAGGAATCAATTGTATATCTCCTGCTATTAGAGCTTTTATTCCATATGGCGCAGAAAAAGCAGTATACAGTATCGTATGAGGCAAGTAAAATATTACACCTATAATTGACATTTCAGTCCTAATAGACATAAGAGTCTTCTTATATGGATTTGCATGCGTTAAAGCTCCTGCATACATTACAAACATGAAAATAGATGCAGGGAAATAACCACTAGCAATTCCTCTAATCATCCTCACCCACCATATACTAAAATCAACATTCCACAAACCTATAAAAACCATAATTGATATTGCCATGCATATCCCGGATATAATAGTAGAACCTAAGTAACAAGACTTACTGTTTTTCTTAATAGAGTCTTTAAACTTAAAATACAAAATTGCTGTAATTGCTATCGAAATTATTAATTCGGTTGTGCCTCTTAACATTAATATATTCATAGTACACTCCTTTAAGGAAATCAATAATCATTATCAATTACATTATAACAAATAGCACTACTCATTACAAGTAAGAACAAATCAAAAGAAACACTAGTCGTCATGGAACTTCGGTGCTAATTTATACCAATGAATATAGTATGTCATTTATTATATTCTCAAAGCTTCAGAAAAGTAGCTATAACTTCAATACTGATTTAGTTATTTGTAAATTTTAATAATAAAAGATCATATCTTATTAAATCATTACCCTAGAAAACTATATCATTCAATATCATCTGGTATACCTAAGTCTTTATTTTTAAATACCTTTTCTATAAATATAGCTATAAGAATAACAAGAGGTAATGATACTAACCATCTTATAATAGAGAATTTTAAACCAATAAATGAAATTTCAAATACCGTCATAGGAATTCTACATACGGACGCAGCACCTAAATATGTAATTACGACGTTCAATCTAGCTCCTTTTTTGTACAATGCATGAGCGAGTGGCAGTGTTGTAAATATGCCCCCTACAGTTGTTGTTGATAACAAGATAGCCCACATATATCCTTCAATACCCGAAGATTCACCTAAATGCTTTTCTATAGTTTCTCTTTTTACCCATACTTCGAACAACCCTATTAGTACAAAAGCAAAAGGTAGGACTTTTATCATATCAAGAGCAAATATATAAAAGTTTTTACCGATTTGTATTCCTGGGTCATAACTAAATACAAGAGATGCTATTATAAAAGCTATGTAGATAATAAATAAAGCTAGTTTCTTTTTATTTACCATAAGGTAACCTCCCCATATGCTAATCCCATTATAATTGACAATACTATTACTATAATAACGCTAAGAACATTTCTATAAATAGTTAATTTACTGCCAAAATATTTCTTTTCAACTGGAAACGTCAATATACCTACCATCATAAGAGATGAAGTAAAAGAAGCAATCACGCTGTATTTTATGCCAGCCTCAATCAAAACTTTAGCAAGTGGAAAAGCAATAAAGCCAGGCATTAGAGAAATCGAACCGATTATACAAGCAATAATTATTTCGACATATAAGCTTCCACTGCCTAAATATTTTGATATAGTTGTATCAGGTACAAGATAAAGTACTATTGATACAGATATTAGCATTGTCAAAAATGCTGGGAGAATCTTAGTTAGCTTTTTGTATGCTATTTTGAGTGCTTTTATTGTCTTTTTTCTATCAAATAAAAAAGACAAAATCAATGAAGCTATAACAAAAGTATAAAATAAAAACATTATTTATCACCATTTTCTAAAATATGTATAACAATTAGATTATAATATTATTATCAAAATTATGCAATATAATAAAAAAGCATAAATGTGTAACTTTTTTATAAATATTACGTCTTTATAGCCGAATTAACGTTGATTTAGTAAATATAGAAAGGTGATAGTATGAGGTTTTTAGCACAAATAGTAAATCACTTAGATAGATATTCTGTCATAAGTGATCTGGGTATAAGTATAATCTGCTATAGCATAATGATATTTGCATTTATTTATGTTGTACATTTATTTTGGAAGAAGGAGCTATATTCAAGAAGTATGGCTATAGGTGGAGTAGTTTTAAGACTAGTTTTTTTCATTTCACTAGGATACGGTTTTTTACATAGAATTAAGGTGAGTAGTAATGTAGATAGAGTGATTGGAGGAATATGGAACAATTTATTTTTTGGCTATATGATTGTTTTTGGAATATATTATATCTTGACCATAAGAAAAACTAAGTATAGAGGCTATTTTTATAGCTTTGATGTATTAGTCATGACAACTCCTATGATATACAGAATATTTTACTTGATATATGTATTGATTAAAATGTTTGATGAATTCATAGATGGATGGATGTATGTTTTGATAGAAATTACTTCAATCGCTGGTATAGGAGTGATTATATACTTTTTCTTTAAGATGTTCTGGAGTAAAAATAAATATAATATTCTTTGGTTCTATATGTTAGGAACAATTGGGTTATTAACAGGGTTATGGAGACAGAGTTTTATAAAAATTTACGCCAATAGAGATCCTCTTTTAACAACATCGCTGTTTATATTGCTTTTAGGAAGCTATGAGCTTGTATATTATCTAATACATCTAAAGAAAATAGAAAACCATAAAGTTACTCAGTCACTATTAGTAGGAGTGATGGTATTATCAGTGATAATGCTTAACCCTGTCTACAATTTATTTGATTTAAGTGTCGAGCATACATTACCAATAATGGAGTCAACAGTTAGAGAAGATGCACATTTAGATAATCCTAAAGTATGTGAGATAATATTAAGAAAAGCGCTAAATGACTATGAGGGTGACTTTAGAGTGGATGGAAACTCAGGGATTGGAGTGCTATATTATCAACTAAGTGGGAATGTGGGAGATTATGATTTTAGATTTTGTCAAACAAATAATAGGATATTTTCAATTCACCACCGTAGTATGTACTCAAGTGACAATAGTTTATTAGAAAGTGCCAAACACACAAAATCTATTGAGGATATTAAAGATATATCTCTTGAGTTTCTAAGGGATATAGGTCATCCATATAATCCATTAGTAGAGGACATGATAATAGAAAAAGAGGAGAATTGTTACAAAATAGATTTCCCTCTAAAATTGAGTAATGGAAAAGTTTTAAAGAAGGATACAATTTATGATGGTAGAAACATGGTTTATTCATTTGATGGGAAACTTAGAACATATAATAGTAATTTTGGATTGTATCCATTGTCATTTTATGATGATATAACTATAACACATGATGAAATAGAAAACATATTAAAAGAATTTTATAGGGTTTTGAAAAAAGAAATGCCACCATATGCTATTACAGCAATACGTAATGAGTATGATGAGGAACCTAGTATAAAGATACAAACTATGACAGAAGTTATAAGGATAAATGGAAAGGAAAAAATAGTAACATCATACGGATTAAATAATAGGGAGAGAATACAAGCAAACGAAAAGGACATGGAAATAGCTTTAAAATATATTAAGCCAATATTAAAAAGCGAAAAATACACTTATGAGGTTAAAGAAAATCATTATTTTAAAAATCATAAACATAATATATATGTTAATTTAGATAACAATGGAGATTTAGTTTCATTTCATAGTTACAAAAATAGATTTAAAGATAGAACATTTTCTGAGTTTAAAATTAATAAAAACAATGCAGTAAGAGCAGTTAAAAAATTGTATAAACCTTTAGAAGTATATAAATCAAGAGTAAGTTTGGGTAAGTTCATTAATGGTCAGGACGTAAAATATGACTATATTGTTGAGATAATGCCTTATGGTAAAACCGAGAGACATGTATATAGAGTAGATTCAGATAATAAAGAAGTGACTTCACTTTATGATTTTGATGGGGTGAACAAAGATGAATAAATATTGTATGATAGTTAGAGATCTTATAGATTATTATGGATTAGAAGGGTTAGAAGGAGAAACTTTAGCATATGTTAAAGAGCACATATCAGCGTGTGAAGAATGTAGAAACTATATACCAAATAATAAAGTAAAGCAACTAATGACGGAAGATGAAGCTTTAAATAAAGAAGATGAAAAACTATTAAAAAAAATCAGGCGTTTATTCTATGCTGGGTGTATAGCGGTAATTTTGTTTATAACATGGATAAGTGTTTGGTCGATATTATGGAGTAGATAAACATGAGAGAAAGCATAGAAAATATTTATACACAGTACAAGGACCTAGTTTATTATTATATTAATATAAAACTAAAAAATAGTGCGATAGCTGAGGAAATAACGCAAGAAGTATTTCTAAAGGTATATAAATCGATTCACAGCTATAGAGGAGAAGCATCTATAAAAAATTGGATATTATCTATAACAAGAAATGAAATTGTATCTTATCTACGTAAACATGAAAAATTTAAAACAAGCCAGTACACTGATAGTTATGATAAAGTAAATAATAATAGAGATGAAAATCCAGAGTTATATATAGATGACAGAGAGGATACTAGATATATCTTTGAGATATTAGATAAATTAAATGAAGATCAGAAAAATGCAATTATATTGCATGATATAAAGCAGTTATCGTATAAGGAGATTGCAGATAGATTGAATTGGAGTTTATCTAAAGTGAAGATTACGATATACAGAGCAAGAATAAAATTCAAGAAATTATATGGAGGCGCTATAGATGGAATGTAATGTGATTTTAGATTTATTGCCGCTGTATGAAGAAGGCTTATGTAGAGAAGAAACAAACGAGATTATTGATAAGCATCTACAGGAATGTGAATATTGCAGGGAAATAAAAAAAGCAATGTCTATGAATATTGAGCAACTAAATATAGAGAAACCAGCACTTAAAGAAGACAAACTACTAGAAAAATACTATGGATATTTGATTAAGAAATTTACACTAATAGGGCTAATTAGCTACATAGTGCTTGTGTCAATATTATTAGTGATATTTTAGTTATGATATGAGTTTTATAAGTTCTATTAAAAAAATTGAACAAAATACATTTTTTTAGTGTAGAAAATTACACTGAATGCATATTATAAGACTATGAGGGAGGATTTTGTTCTAGGGGGTTAAGATTTATGGATATAGCTATTGTTGCATCTGAAAAACATCATAAAATAGCAGAAGGTTTAGCAGAATATATATCCAATAAAAAAGGCCATAATGCGATTAATTTGAGTATGAGCCAGTATAAGCTTGCCAATAATAACAGAGAGATTGAAAATATGATTATAATTGGTGATAAAGATGAGAATGCTTTAACTGATACTCATTTAAAAGATATAAATATGAAACATTCAAAAGCAGGGGTTAACTATGGTTTTAATAAAAATAAGGTTATATTGTTTGGAGAAGGAGATTTAAGGGATAAGAGCGATCTGACTAAAATGATAAATGACTTAGGTTTCTCCACATCTAAATCTGTTATAACGGAAGTATTAATAGCTTTTGTAGTAATAAGTATAGTAGGAACTATCATAGTAAAAAAATTTAACGGACATATGGGAAAGAGAGAAGGTAAATACTTTAAAGTGCTACAAACACAAGTTGCAGCCGATTCATTTGTAAAGCATGACTTTGATCTTTGGGTTAATAATAGGTAATAGTCATTACTTAAAAATAGGTTGTATGATAATTGAGAATTGCTATGATACCCTAAAGTTACACACCGTAACAGTGTGATTTTAGGGTGTTTTTTTGTGCTAGGATAATATAAATATGATATCATTAAACTAATAAAACCAATTATTTTAAGATAACATATAAGGAGCATTTTTAGAGTGAAGAAAAGGTTGTCGTTAATATTGGTTATTATTTTATTGGTTATAGTTTTAAAAACAAATATTTATGAAGATGTTACAAATATCATAATAAAAGAACGATACAAGTTGAATGATGGAAGAACAGGTACAACTTATACTATAGAAAATTATAATTATAGAATAGTTATAAATAAAGTAGATGAAGGGAAAATTTATAAGGGAACATTCAATAAAAGTACAAATATGATGAAATTAGAAGAAGTAAAAGAAGTTTAGTGCAAAAAAAGAGTCTAACTGAAAGAATAATATATTAGATTATTATATTCCAATAAAAACGATTTGGAATGTTAAAATTGAGGAAAACTACAAAAAATAATAGGGTTACATGATAAAGTAGTATTTTGTGCAAAATTATATTACGAAATATTAATAATATAAAAGCTACTAAAAATAAGCTACTAAAGAGGAGTTATGAAATGTATATTTTATCATTGAGCATTATAAAGCATTTAAGAGTAAATTAACTGATAGTATAGATTTACGAATTTAATTCTAACTTAAGCTTATAAAAAGCAAAATATTCCCGTTCATTTTATCTCTAACTGTGATATTATATATCATGTAAAAAAATTGTATAGAAATAGGGGGAATTTTATGCAGCGGTGGGAAAGAAATTTATATACTTTATGGATTTCACAAGTTATTTCTTTGACGAGCTTTGGATTAGGACTACCTTTTATTTCATTTTATATTCAAGAATTAGGTGTTGTGGATCAAGAGCAAATCAAGTATTTTACAGGAATATTAGCTACAGCTCCAGCAATAACAATGGCTATAATGGCCCCAGTATGGGGATGGTTAGCAGATAGATATGGAAGAAAGTTGATGATACTTAGAGCTATGATTTGTTCTGTATTTATTATTGGAGCTATGGGATTAGTAACCAATGTTTGGCAATTGGTAATACTCAGAGGGTTTCAAGGATTATTTACTGGTACTGTTACAGCAGCGACAGTGTTTGTTGCAGCATCAACGCCAAAACACAAGCTTTCTTATGCGTTGGGGATCATATCATCATCAACGTTTATTGGCTATACTATAGGTCCATTTCTAGGAGGTAAATTCGCTGAGTATTTTGGATATAGATTTAGTTTTTTTCTAGGCTCTGGAGTAATGTTAATAGGCTTTTTAATAGTATTGTTTTTAGTAGTTGAAGATAAAACTGACATAGAAAAACAAGCTAAAAAACAGAAGAGCAAAAATAAAGATAAAAATAGAAAATCAATTTTTACAAAACTAGTAATAGCAATGCTAGTTGTTCTATTTTTTCACAGACTTACGAGAACAGTATTCTCACCATATGTAGCGCTATATATACAAGGAATTTTAAAAACTAAAGTAGGAGCAGCTGAACACACAGGAACTGTCAATGCAATAGTTGGACTTACATCTGCAGCTTCAGGTATTTTTATCAGTAGATTAGGGGACAAATACAATAAACTAAAGATTGTTACAATACTATTGGTTTTTGCAATAGTTACTTCATATTTTCTCACAAAATCTGATTCACTTAATATGTTCTTTGTGTTATATGGATTGCTTTTTTTCTTAATAGGTGGAATAGAGCCAATAGTCACATCTATAACAGCAGAGAATACAATACCAGAACGAAGAGGAGAGCTATTTGGATTTCAAGGTTTAGTAGGTAGTGCAGGTTGGATAGTAGCCCCTATGTTAGGAATGAAAGTATCAGTTGATTATGGAACGAAGTTTATATTATATTTGATACCAGTATTTTTAGCAGTGAATTTTATAGTACTGACACTTATAAGAACGTTTAAAAAGAAAAATGCATATAAACCTAAATCATCCACATGATTCAGGATAAAAATAGTGAGTTTAAAAAAGCTAGAAACGTCTTAAACAGATATTTCTAGCTTTTTTTAATTAAAACTAAACCAATACACACTTTGACTCATACTATAGTATAGAAGATTAGTTTATTTTATCATTATGAGTTAAAGGGGATGCATGACGTTGAGTATAAAAAACATTAAAGATATAACCGTAGCAACAATAGTTGATGAGTTTAGTTATAACTGTTTTAAATATGAGTGTAATTTGAAATTAATCAGAAGAAAGACATGGAAGCAAGATCTAGAAGCAATAAAAGACGATATAGATTTATTATTTGTAGAATCAGCTTGGGAAGGAAACGGACGTACATGGCAAAATAGCATAATAAATCTTCACAAGCGCAGAAATACTGTCTTAAGAAGTGTAGTGAATTGGTGTAGAGCTAGAAAAATACCTACTGTATTTTGGAACAAAGAAGACCCTGCTCATTTCCATAAATTTTTAGGAGCAGCAAAATACTTTAATTATGTGTTTACATCAGATTCAAACTGTATATCTATGTATAAAGAGCATCTAAAACATAATAAAATATATCCATTGCCTTTTGCAGCACAGCCTAAAATTCACAATCCAATCAATAGAGACTGCAAGAAAAAAGGTAAAATTGCCTTTGCAGGGTCTTGGTATGCAAGACAACACCAAGAAAGAAAATTGGCTCTCCATAACTTATTAGTTCCTGCTATGAGATATAAAATTGATATATACGACAGAAATTCACACTGGAATAATATAAACTTTAAATTTCCTCAGATGTATAAAGGTTTTCTAAAACCTAGACAGCCATATAAAGAGATTGTTAAGCTTTATAAGAAATATAATATTTTTTTAAATGTTAATACAGTAGTAGACAGTCCAACTATGTTTTCAAGAAGAATATATGAATTTTTAGCATGTGGAACTTGTGCTGTAAGTAATAAATCAATAGGGATGCAAAAAGTGTTTAAAGATATTGTCAAAATAGCTGAAAGTAAAGATGAAGCGGCTAGATATTATAAAATTTTATTATCTAACAAAGAGACAAGAGATAGAATTGCACTCAGAGGAATTAGACAGGTATTTGATAAACATACTTACAAGCATAGATTAAAATATATATTAGATACAATAAAAATTAAATATACAGATGAAGAAAGGTCAGGAGTATCAATAATAACCTGTACAAATAAAGATAAACAATTAGATTATATATTGAGAAATTATAATAGGCAAAGGTATAACAATAAAGAATTGATAATAATACTAAACAAAAATAGTCTTAATATAGATGAATGTTTCAAGAAAGCTCAGATGTATAAAAATGTAAGGATATTTAAGCTAGATGAAAGCAAGACTCTAGGTGCATGTTTAAATTATGCGATTAGTAAAGTTAAATATAACTATGTATCAAAATTTGATGACGATAATTTTTACGGTGCCCATTTTATCGGAGATTTGATGAATGCATTCACTTATACTAGTGCAGATATAGTGGGTAAAATGTCATATTACACTTATATGACTAAAAGTAAGACATTTGCTATAAGGTTCCCTGACAATGAGCATAAATATACAGATTTTTTATCTGGTTCAGCTATGATAGTAAAGAAACAGGTATTTGATAAAATTAAATTTATAGATAAATCTACAGGAGAGGATACTGTGTTTTTAAAGGATTGCATAAGACATGGCTTTAAGCTATATTCAGCTGATAAATACAACTATATAGTATATAGAAATGGTGATGTATCAAAGCATACTTGGAAGATAAGTGATTCTGATTATCTTAAGAATTGCAAGAAGCTAAAAAGAGTAATATCTCCACAAAAATATGTATCGGTATAATATAAGCGGTTTTTATAATTAAGGATGTGATTATGTTGAATGAAATTTGTGTTGTCGGCTTAGGTTATATTGGTTTGCCAACACTTATAACACTAGCATTAAATGGGTTTAAAGTATTTGGTGTTGATAAAAACAAAAAAGTTGTGAAAATGCTAGATCAAGGGCTCATTCATATAAAAGAACCAAATCTAGAAAAGCATTTTGGAGATCTTATATATAAAAATAAAATATCAATAAGAAACAATCTAAGTACCGCAGATGTATTTATGATATGTGTTCCTACTCCAATAGATAATGACGGAAAATGCGATTTAAGCCATGTGATAAAATCAGTAAAAGAGGTATGTCAATATCTCAAAAAAGGTGATTTGATAATAGTTGAATCAACTGTGCCACCTACAACAACTGAGAATATAATAAAACCAATAATAGAGGAAAAAGGATTTAAAGTTGGAAAAGATGTGTTTTTGTCGCATTGTCCTGAAAGAGTGTTACCGGGGAATATTATGCATGAGATTATATTCAATAGTAGAATAATAGGAGGTTGCACAGATAACTGTAACCGAAAAACAGCAAGTATCTATAATAAATTTGTAAAAGGTGAGATTATATTAACAGATTCCAAAACTGCAGAAATGGCAAAGCTTTATGAGAATACGTTTAGAGATATAAATATTGCTATTGCTAACGAATTGATTAAGATTTGCAATAAGCTTGGAATTGATGGTTTAAAAGTAATAGAATATGCTAATAAACATCCAAGAGTAGATATATTAAAGCCGGGTCCAGGAGTAGGAGGACATTGCTTAGCCGTAGACCCTTATTTTATAATAGAGAAATGCAAATCAGAAAGCAAACTAATAGCAACAGCAAGAAAGATCAACAATAGTATGCCTTATTTCATAGTAGATAAAGTAAAAAAACTATTAAGTCAAATCAAGAAACCAAAGATATCAGTATTTGGATTGACGTATAAAGAAAATATTGATGATATAAGAGAAAGTCCAGCATTAAAGATAGTTAGAATTCTTGAGAAGATAGGATACCAAGTGCAGGTATACGATCCTTTAATAAGATACTATGAGGAGTCGGTTATAGATAGTATAGTAGAGGATTCGGATTTAATATTAATACTAACAGCTCACAATCAGTTTAGAGAAATGGATTATAAAAGATTGGCAAGTAAAATGAGAACACCTATGATTTTAGATACTAGAAACGCATTAAATATAGAAGACGAAGATATTAAATACTACAATTTAGGTAATATTAATTGAATAATTAATATAGTTTTGATACAATATATGTTCAACATCTATAACTTCATTAGGAGTTGTGGATGTTTATTTTTTTTTAGAGAGGAGATGCTATATGAATAACCAAAGTAAAACTAATAAAAAAGCATGGTCACATAGAGCAAAGGAGTTTTGGATTAAGGAGCTGGGAGAGCCACAGACAGTTGCTAAAGATATGACAAAAAGACCAAAGTATTATCTGCGTAGACATATTGACTTGTTAGGTGAGGTTAATCAAAAGAGTATTATTAACATACTTGGCTCATGTGGCAAGAAAGCTATACCACTTGCTTTATTAGGAGCAAATGTAACTATTGTTGACATATCAGAGGATAACAAAGAATATGCTATGAATGTTGCAAGAGAAGCAAATGTCGATATAAATTTTATAGTTTCTGATTTTTTAGAATTAAATACATATAATAAGTATGACTTAGCATATCTAGAGGGTGGAATATTGCATTATTTTTCAGATATTGAGAAAGTAGCAAAGAAAATATATTCTTTATTAAAAAAAGAAGGTAAGTTAGTTTTAAATGATTTTCATCCTTTCAGAAAAGTCTTAAAAGAACGCAATATCTTTAAGGGAGAAAAGTTAGAATTAGGGGGAGATTATTTTTCATCAGAACTAGAGCAAGGAGAGGTAGCTTATGAAAGGATATTAAATAATAAAGGGGATGAAGAATTTCCAAAATGTCTTTTGAGGTATTGGACTATGGGAGAGATAATAACTGCATTTGCGTCGGTTGGTTTTGTGGTAGAAAAGTTGATTGAAGGGCCAAGATTTGATGAACATAAAAATATACCAGGAGAGTTTACATTGGTAGCGACCAAAAAAGAATAACATTACTAGACTAATATTTTATTGTAATAAATTTTGGTTGACGATATACTGGGTGCTATTGTAATATAAGTGTATACAAAATATTTTAAAGTAAAGGAGGTATTTCAATAAGACTCGTAAGGAATAAAATAAAAAAGGATATAACTAATACTATTAAGGTTAAGATAATTAGTTTTTATGCTATATCTATGATATTATTTGGATTCTTTGTTGATAATCCTAAGACCATAATAAATGGTATGTACAGGATTATACTCGAGCCGGGAACACTAATAACAGATTATATTGGCATTGGAGGTATAGGAGCAGCTTTTGTCAATTCAGGATTATTAACTCTCATTTTTGTAATGTTACTTTGCAGATTAAGAATAAATTTTAACGGTGCTACATTTGCTGCATTGTTTTTAATATCAGGGTTTTCACTTTTTGGGAAAAATCTATTTAATGTTTGGTTTGTAGTATTTGGAGTATTTTTATTTGCTAAAGTGCAAAGAGAGAAGTTTTCAAAATATATATATGTAGCGTTATTTGGTACAGCTATGGCTCCTTTAGTAACAGAGATAATATTTACAGCTCAAATGAGCTTTAATATGAGATTAATCGTCGGTATATTTAGTGGGATAAGTATAGGTTTTATACTCCCTCCATTAGCAGCTTTTCTTATAAGAGTACATCAAGGTTTCAACCTTTATAACATTGGTTTTACGGCAGGTATGGTTGGAACAATCTACGTATCACTTTTCAAATCTTTTGGTTTCACACCAAGTCCAAAAATGATATGGACCACAGGAAATAATTTATTGCTAGGAAGTTTTTTTTATTTAGTATTTTTAACATTTATAGTAACAGGGTTTATTATGAACCATAGATCATTAGATGGCATCAAAGGTATCATCGGATATCCAGGTAGATTGGTTACCGATTTTATAATACTAGAAGGTTTTCCTCCTACACTAATAAATATGGGGATTAATGGATTAATTTCGCTATCTTATGTTATATTAATAGGAGGAGACTTAAACGGGCCAACAATAAGTGGAATATTGACAGTAGTAGGATTCGGAGCATTTGGTAAGCATTTTAGAAATATTACACCGATACTTATGGGAGTTTTTATAGGTTCACTTATAAAAGTATTTCAGATAAATGATCCACATATACAGCTAGCAGCATTATTTGGAACAGCGTTAGCTCCTATTGCAGGTGAGTTTGGATGGGGTTTTGGTATATTAGCAGGTTTAGTACATTCATCAGTAGTATTAAATGTAGGAGCTTTACATGGAGGATTAAACCTTTACAATAATGGTTTTGCAGCAGGAATTGTAGCATCGGTTTTAGTGCCCGTTATAGAAGCATTTAGAAGGGATGATGATTGATGAAACACACAAAAAAACGTATATCTAAAATAGTAGATGAGTTATCGACATACCTCATGTCTATAGGAGCAGATGATATAACGGTCAATATAAAAAATGAAAAGACTAGATACAAAATTAGTGCAAAAAGCAATTATGTAAAAGAGAATAATCAGAAAAAAATAGATAAATTAATCAAATGCATAAATTGCCCTAAGCAGGAAGAAATGGAAGAGTACTACTGGGAGTTGGCAGGAGAATGTGATGTAGATACAGAGCTTACTCTTATAAGTATGATGGTTGATAAGATAAAGCTTGATATAGATGATAAGAATATTAGCATTGTTTTGTATAAAAATAAATAATAATATAGTTAATTATGTTAAGGTTTTTGCATTAGAAGGACAAGAGGTAGGTAAATAAAATCAACAATTATTTACATACCTCTTTTTATTCTACGAATCATAAGGTATACCCATACAGATTATATCATCATAATTACCTTGTGCAAGCACTTCACCATTCTCCATTACTATTATATGATCAAATTTTTTAAGAAATTCAGCACTATACTTGTGTGTAATTACAATTATCATTTTGTTTAACGAAAGAATTAGATTATTTAATTTATTTGTGTTTGAGAAATCTAAAGCACTGGTTGCTTCATCCATAATTATTATTTCAGTGTCTTTTACTAAAGCCCTAGCAATGGCTATTCTTTGTTTTTCACCACCTGATATTAGATTGCCATTGTCGCCTATATGAGTATCTAAACCAGAAGGTAGAGAATTAACAAAATCTAATAATTCAACGTCATCTAATACTTTTAGTAACATATTATCTGAAATGGTTTTTCCCAAAGTAATATTATATCGTAATGTATCGTCAAACATAAATACTTCTTGCTGGACGGTTGAAATTTTATTTCTCCAATCATAAGAATTGAGATTGTGCAAATTTTTGCTATTTACTTTTATTGTTCCAACATATTCATTTGCAAGCTTAGCCAATATTTTAACTAATGTTGATTTACCACATCCACTAGGACCAATTATTGCATATTTTTTATTTGCTTTGAATACTATATTAACTTCTGATATAGAATTTTTTGTATTTCCTAAATATTTATAGGAAAGGTTTGAAAGTTCTATTTCTTTAATAATTTCTTGTACATTACAGCTGTTATCTTTAATGGTTATAATAAAGTTATTTATTTTTTGGATTATTGGTTTCACCGATTTAATCTCTGCAAAATATAAAGGTCCTTGAGTAAGAGGAGAGAGTACATAGTTCATAACCTGCATCACAGATAATACAGTACCGATGCTAAAATAACCTTTAAAAGACAAATAACCAGCAAAAACAACATTAGTAGCTAGTATAAGGAAGCTTGTACATGTAGTAATTATTTGAATAAAACAATCAAAATAAATGCTATTTTCTTTAGATTTTTCAAAATCTTCATTTGTTGTTTCATTTTTAGAATAATATTTGTCTTCTAATCCAAAGAGGTGGATAGTATTTAAACCATATAACAATTCCTTAATAGAATTAAACAAGATACTGTTATTTTTAGAATAAGCATTTCTTAATTGTCCACTTTTTTTTACAAAAAAATGTGGTAAAGCAACACTAATGATACCAGAACATAATATAACTATAGATAATACAAAGTTAATTGATGATAAATATATCATTGACAATAAAAAAACTACGCTTAGTCTAATTAACATAAAAAAATTTAAAAAGTATTTATCTGCTAATATTTCAATATCTTTATTACACATTGATAATATATTCATATTATTAATAAGATTGTCTTTTCTAAAATCACAAAACAATATAGTCTTAAAAAGATCATTTCTAATTTCCACAGAAACTTTTCTAATTGAATAATATATTAATTTTTTAAATATAGAAAGAATAACAAAATTTAAAATTATAAAAAGTAGTATTATTAATATGATATTTTGAAAGTGATAGTTGATAGTTTTAGTTGCAGTATCAACTATAAGTTTTAAAATAATACCTTTTGATACATCTAAAGCAGCAATAACTATAGACAAAAGAGATATTATCAAACATATAAGTTTTTGTTCTTTTAGGTACCTTATCAAATCTTCACCCCTATTAATAATAGTATTTCCACATGTTAAAGATATTTTGACATAATATATGATTGCAATTTTCTCACAATAGTAGCATCGTAGATATCTTTCATACAATCTTTTTCATTGTTTCCTTTAGCCCAAGTACATCCTCCATAACAAATAGGAGCGTACTTACAGCTATCGATACAACTAGAATCTTCTAGATAGTAGTCATACCATTCTTTATTTTGCACAGTGATATCTCCATTATTTTCTAATTTTCCGTGGATTTGACTATATATTATACCAGGACATCCGTATATATTTAAGTTTTCATCTATTGCATAACCTGTAGACATTTTTGCTATACAAGGACCTGACAATTCCTTAAAAACTCTTATGCCTTTACTAATTAGATAGAAATTAAGTTCAGATATTTTTTTTGCTAGTTCAACATTCTTATTAGTGCAACTTTCCGAGAAAACTTGGCTTTGGGATGAAAAAATCTCATGGAAAGCAATTGTAGTTATATTTTTATGAAGGTTGTTATCAATTATATAATCTATCAAATCTTTGGCATAGTTTATCGTTGCATCATTAACATTTACTCTTAAACACGCCTCATATGTATCTTTTTTAGGGAATTCATTTATGAGTTTCAGCCCTCTAATAATATCATCAAAGCTTCCTGAACCATCAGGATAAATACGGAATTTATCATTGATTTCCTTTAGACCATCAATTGTTATTTGTATAGTACCAACATTATTTAAATAAAAATCAATGTTATCCTTAGTAAAGAGAGTTCCATTTGTTATAAGAGCCATCTGAACTCTTATACCATTAAATTCGTTTTCTAGATTTCTCAAATCTTTAATAATACGTTGACACATTTTGTCATCATACATAGGTTCTCCACCAAATAAACTTACAACAAATAGTTTAACATTATATTTTTTGATTTCACTTTTGAAATGTTCAAGTATAATTTTCCAGTTATCCAGTGATAAATATTCAGTATTTTTTTGATCCTTTCTCTTATCTTGATAACAGTAAGTGCAACTAAGATTACAGGATGAAGTCATTGATAAAAAAATACCATATCTACTCCTATCATATTTAAGTGAATTTATATTGCTTTTTAATCTAGCTACTTCTTGTTCTGCACTATCAACAATAATACCATTTTCCTTGAGACCATTAATTTCCTCTAAAGATAAATCCATCTTGTTGTCATTTGATGTTAATAGATCAGTTAAATCATCATCTGCTTTAATTAAGGCTTGAGATGCTAAATTAAAAATAAAATTTTGATTATTTATAGGAACAACTACATTGTATTTAGATGTTATCATAAAAATACCTCCTAAATAGATTTTAATTTAAGTTAACGTTAACTATGATTAAAGATAGAATAAATCTATGTTGTTATTCTAATAATGCCATAGCCTTTATTATTCATATAGGCTATGGCATAAGTATTTATTGCTACAGCTCTAGTTCATTTTTTTACGGGTTAGTTGGAGGATCAAATATCTTTGTAGGACAATTCATAAACCACCAACAAAAGTTTGGTTCGCTAAAAGATAATACACCTTTTTCTAAAATATAAAAACGCAATATATCACCTCCTGATTAGAGAAGTTATAAGTTAGCAGTAAATATTAAATCAAAATATCCTTATACATATACACTTACCAAATAATATACAAAAATTTGGTTCGTTAAAAAGCAAATTTCCTTTTTCAATTATTTTAAATCTCATTAATTAGTCCTCACTTTCCATTAGAAGATTTTCGAGCTGCAGTTAGCGAAAACGCAGAAATTAGGCTCAGAAAAATTCAACATACCTTTTTCTAAAACTTCAAATCTTTTCATTCTATTACCTCCTTTTTTATAAAATTTTTGTAATCCATAAGTTACAAATAATTTTGGAAACTTTTTCTTAATTATATGTAGAATTAATTTAGAAAAAATTTCAAAGAAATTTATATTGTACTAACTTATAACTTCAAATTTAAACTAATTATGATTACTGATATTTATTTTTCCTAAAATACTATCGGTATTTGTAATTATTGTAGTTTTCTTCACTGTTTTGTTAATAGGGGTATATTTTTGTAGACATTTATTTTTACAATATAGAAATTGGTTCTGTGAAAACATTTCGTAAATATAATTATAATTCTCTTTATTATCTACTTGTATATAATCAATTTTTTCTCCATTTGGGATACGTAGATTAATGTCACCGATATTTGTTATAACAGTAATTTTATTTGCGTTATTTGTTGTAGTAAAACCAATATCTATACCTTTTTTATCATTAATATTTGTTAAAAATGTAGTATCATCTAATGGATTAATACTTTTTCCAGTTATATTACCGATATTTGTTTGCGCATGGATTTTTGCTGTAATATTTTCTAAATTTATATCGCCTAATTCTCCATATAATCGAAGTTCTTTTACTGTACCAGGAACAAGTACAAAGAAATCTAAATGTATACCATTTGCATTGAATTTTTCATTAATCCATTGCCAATAATTTTGGTGATTTACTTTAGAATATAAAGGTTCTAAAAGCATTATATTGTTTTTATATTCAGGTATTATAACAATACTTTCTAATTTCTTGTCTAAATCACGTATGTTTTTAGTTTGTGCCATTTTTACTGTGATTCTTAAGTTATTATCATTTGATTTAGCAATATGAATATTACCAAAAGTATTATATATAGATAATACTTTTATATTTGATATATCTTTAGCCTCCAGTTTATTATTGTATACTTCATGAAAAAGTGTCTGATAAAGAGAATTTGTATCTTTAATTCTATTGACAGAGCTACAACCGATTATAATCATATTAATTATTAAAAGTAGAATGAATAATTTTTTCACAACAATCCTCCTAAAATATGTAAAATATATCACTTTTAACTATTATAGCACACAGTTTGAATTTAACCTAGAAAAAAATACAAAAATTACAAAAATTTAACATTTAAGTTTTTGAGATTATTTTAGATTTTCTATTATACTAATGAGAGTTAGAAATATAATAATAAAGGAAGTGTATATTGGGAATGAAAAGAGTTTTGGTAGTAAGATTTATAGAGATAGAGGGGTATTTTGTTTTTACAATAGGTAATGTAATAAAAGAAATAGTAAAAATAAGATTGAAGGATAAAAAGCTATTAGGTTTAAGTATTGTTTAGATATTTTATACCTAAACCTACCAGCATTTAGTATAAAGAATTTTTAATTTTCGTAGATAACATATAAGTATCACTTTTTTCATCATAAATAACAGAATATTTGTATTTATGATTTGTAGCTTTTGACAAGCCTACCTCAAGAAATTTCAGATCAAGGTCTACATCTTTATTTGCTAGTTTAAATGCTAAGTTTAAATTTGGACGTTTAGAAAGACCATCTGTCATAAATAACCTAAACTCAATAGTTGACTTTATATTCATTTGGTCAATATTAGGGTAGTTATCTATTGTGATATTACCGAACACTCTCCAGTCATGGGTAGACATCAATTCAAAAGTAGACTTTAGAAAATAGCTATGGTCAATTTTTTTGTCCTTATCATCCAGTGTTACATCGATGTTAAGCCATTTATTATCAATATATACAACGTTCCAATAGTGATACAAGCCCGAATTTTCGTCATAAGCGTGAATGATTTTATTTGGAATACCAATTTCATCACATAAAAAACTAAGAAGAGTACTGTAACCATTGCTTGAACATACCTTATTATTTAAAGACTCTAGAGCTGTTTTATAAGTAAGACTATAAACACCTTTATATTCATTACAATCATCATAAACTAGTTTGTTTGCAATATAGTCATTTATTGTTTTTAGCTTTTCTTTTTGAGGTATCTTTTTATTAGATAGTTGGCTTATAAGTGTTTTTATTTTTTGTTTTAATACTAATTTTGTAGAGTCGCCGTAAGCGATTATATTTTTTTTACTTTTTGGAAGCAGTTTAACTTCAAAACTACTTCTTAATGAATTTCCTAGAGTATAATAATCTACAGTAAAATCTATTTTTGCATTTTCTTTCATTGTAATTTTAATCTTTTTATATTCTTTATAAATATCCACGTAAAATGGGCCGTAATCAATAGTTGTAGTGCTAGTGTTTATTTTTCTTATATCTAAATTACCTAATTTCATAAACATATCAATTGATTCATTATAGTTATTATATTTATGTCCACAATCAATAGTTATAGTATTATCCTTTATAATATAAAGATCTTTATTGAAAAGATAAAAAAGTGCACGAGGGAAAATACCTCTTAGATAAGCATTATAACAGTGAAATTTTTGATTTTTAATATCGACAATAGCATCTTCTAGTTTATAAGATTCTTTTGGTTTAAAGCAATTGTTTATTAAATGCATGTTGCTATTACCAACATCGTCTAAATATTTAGGATTTATACTTTCAAAATCTATTGATTGGCAAGTCTTATTTGCTTTTACTATAGGCGCAATAATGTGAGCCATTTGCTCTCTAGTCAGAGTCTTATTCAAATCGCTATATTTATTAATTAAGCCAAATATATATGCAAACTTTATATGATTTGGATGAGAAGTTTTTATGCTTGGTTCATTAATGGCAAACTTATAAAATACATCATCCAGCGCATTCAATTCACTTAATTTATGAATTTCATAGTATAATTCTATATATTCACCAACCGTAATATTCCTTTGAAAATTTTTTTGGAACTTTTGGGAAATTGTCTTTTCAAATATGTATTTACCTATTGTCGCTTTGTGCTTAGAAGAAGGTTTATCATGCTTAAATACGTTTAAATATCTTGTAATATTATTTTTTGCTTGCTCAAGTAATAAATCGAGGAGACTATTTACTGCAGATTCTTTGTTAGATTTTGATTTATCAAAAGATCTAAAATAAGCATTTGCGATTTCTGAATAAGGAAAGTTATTAATAATATGGTTTTTAATCATGTTTTTTTCATACTCATTATTACAAAAGTTGTTTATTTCCTGATTAATATCATTAATTTTTTTTATTAATATATTACTAAGATCAATTCTAGCTTGCTCTACTTCTTTAATTGAATGATTATCAAGAAAATCACTGAAAATTGGATGTACATTGGAGTTATAAGCAAAATCAACTATGATTTTTTTTCTTAAATCAATGCTTTCAATTGAAGGTTGATTTGAGCCATAAACCATTGTGATGCTGTTTAAAAGTAATAATATACATAATATTAATATTGTTTTTTTCATTTTTAACTCCTTTCAAAATATAATTATTAACTATATAATTCTATTATTACTCTGCATATAATTGCAATAATTTTTATAAAAAAGACATTTTGCTACGCTAAACATAGCAAAATGTCTGATTGTTTATCTATAATGAATTTGTTAAGACTATTTAACATTTTTAAAAAAGTTATGATTTTAATTCTTCTTAAAATTATCAATTAATGTATATACTTTAGTTTTTTTATTATAAGAAAGACTAAATTTGCGACCAGTGCCACCACGTGTTAGAACTAAGAAACGTAAATTTGTATCTATACTTGGGTCTGCAAGTTTAAAATCTATATCAGAGTCTGCGTATTCGCGCGAATTAACATATTCAGTAAGAAACAATCTCAATTCTATAGTTGATTTAATATTCATAGGATCAATATCCTTATAATTTGTAATTACTATATTTCCAAAAGCTTCCCACCCATGCGTAGGCATAAACTCTTCTGAGGTCTTCATAAAGTATTTATATGTTATTTTGTTTTTTGCGTCATCACATGTTACGTCTACATGATACCATTTGTTGTTTACATATACTACATTCCATGTGTGAGGACCAACAAAGGTATCGTAGTAAGATAAAACTCTACTTTGAATATTAGCTTCTTGACATAAATAGTGGAACATAGTAGCATAATTTGTACATACACCTTTGCCAGTTTTGAATCCAGCTAAAGCAACATCAGTAGTTACAAATGAAGGATCTCCACTGTAAGTAAGATTTTTAGCTACGTAGTCATGTATAGCTTTTATTTTTTGAGTTTGATTCATGTTAGGCTGTATTATTTTACTTATAATATTTTTAGCTATAAGTTTTACTTCTTGATTAGCTTTATCGCCTTTTACGAATTTGTCAATCTGATTGTTTTTAGGTATAGCTCTTATTTCATACTTGTTTTTTATATGATTGTCAGTAAAATAAAAATTGTATTTTCGCCAATCTACACTCAAGCTAATCGTAGAACAGCCTTCTTTTACAGTAAAAGTGATTTTTTTGTTTTTACTATCAACATCAACACAAAATGGACCGTAGTCAAGCATGTGTGTAGATAAATTTATAGATATATTATTAGCTAGCTTTTTAGTGTATTTTTCAACAGCATAGTCAAAGTTTTTCATTTTATGTAAAGTGATTGTATTACCATCTAGTATAAAATAATGACTTGGTAAATCTCTTAGTGATAATAAACCTCTTACTTTAAAATTAAACAACGAGTAACCTTTAACATCAACTATAGCATCTTCTAATTTATAAAATTCTTTCGGTCTAAAATTAGTACCAATCAATTTCATTCCACTATTTCCTACAGCATCAAGGTATAGAGGATTTATAGTCTCAAAATCCATAGAAGTTGCTCTACTGGAGAATTGTCTAGTAGGAGCAACAATGTTAGCCATTTCTTCTCTTGTTAAAGTTTTATCTAAATCACTGTATGTATCAATGTAACCTAATATATAAGCTAGTTTTACATAAGCAGGATGTGTTTTCTTGATGCTTTTTTCTCTTATAGTATAGTTATCTATTTTTATTTGTGATTTAGTTATTTCATATAATAGTTCACAATATTCTCCTATAGTCAAAGGTCTTTGAAAATCTTTTTGAAACTTCTTAGGTAAATTTTTATCCTTTATAACTTGAGCAATTGTAAAAATATTTTCTTTAGATGGTAAATCATTCTTAAATACCTTTATAAGTTCACGCTGTTTTTCAATTTGTCCTTTCGTAAATATAAAAGCACTATCTATATTTTTCAATGTAGTATGTAGATCTTTTCCATTTATATTGAGTACAGTAGGCTCTTTAGAGTATTTATATGCAGTTTTAAATGGAAAATTTTCTAGTATCTTTGCATAAATAAGATTTTTTTCATCTTGGGTTTTACAAAATGAGTTTATTTTTATGACAACTTCATCAATTTTTTTTGATATAGCTTGCTCACAGTAAACTATATCAGAATATGAGGGAGTCATTACTTTTCCTTGAGTAATTACCTCTTGTTCAGCTTCACCCATACTATTAAAACTTAAGCTATAGATTGTAGTGTCATGAGTAATAGATTGATAGTATTTAAGTCTTTTATTTACTTCTTCTTTTAAATCTTGCTTTTGAGTAACATTTGTATCAACGGTAGCAAAAACTGCAACATTTGAAATCAATAATACAATAATACACAAAAGTGATACTATTTTCTTCATTTGTATTTCCTCCTTTGGATTATATTAGAAGTGTATGTTAATTGTACTATGCATAGTATCCAATTGCAATATTAATTCATTTTAAAATATACTAAGGTCTAACCTTTCAGATAAATCCTCTAGAAGCTTTATACCACCAATACTATTTCCTTTCTTGTCCAATGCAGGACCAAAGACTCCAATTCCCATCTTTTTAGGCACAACTGCAGCTATACCTCCTCCTACACCACTTTTAGCAGGAATACCAACACTTACAGCAAAATCACCTGAGCCATCATACATACCACAAGTAGTCATTATAGCTTTAACGGTCTTACATATATGTTTGCTTAAAAGTCTTTTTTTGTTTGGTAATATTCCATCGCTTGCTAAAACTAAGCTCATATGAGCAATGTCTTTACAGGTTACTTCCAAAGAACATAACTTAAAATATACATCTAATATATCTTCAACATCTTCATTAATTATACCAGTACTTTTCATGAAATAAGCCAATGCTCTGTTTCTATCACCTGTATTTTTCTCGGATTGGTATACGTTATAGTTTATCTTCAAATTATTGTTGCCAGTTACTTCTTTTATGAATTCGTGTATTCTGTTAAACTTATCATTAGCAGTTAAGCCATATACCATTGAAATAGTAGCTATAGCTCCAGAATTGATCATAGGATTGAGTGGTTTGTGGGAGTTTTTTGTTTCTAAGTTTACAATAGAATTAAAGCCATCCGATGTAGGCGCACAGCTTATTTTGCTATATAACTTATTTATATCATTATCTTTTAACGCGCACATAAATGAGGCAACCTTAGAAATGCTTTGTATTGTGAATTTTGTATTATAATCACCTTCACAGTATATTTTTCCATCAATGTCCATTGTACATATGCCTAGAGCATCAGGGTTACTATTAGATAGTTCTGGTATATATGTGGCAACGTTTCCATATTGAGTCCAATATTTATTCTTTTCTATTAATGAATGCAGTAATTCTCTCATTTTTTTCATCCTTTGCAATTATGATTTTTAGTACAAAATAATAATACAATAATAAAGTTAAATTGACAACAATTATTAAAAAAATGACATTAGATTGACTAAGGGTATATTGTAAAATATAATAATGGTGGCTATATTAATTTTTAACAAGAATAAATTTGCAATTTTAATAAAATAAAGACAAGGGAATATATAAATCTGTAAAGGGAGTGATTTCGATGGACTGTTGTAGTTGTAATAATTTTGTCGATATATTGAAAAAAGAAGTAGTACCTGCACTAGGCTGTACTGAGCCGATCGCTGTAGCGTTGGCATCTGCAAAAGCAAGAGAGATACTTGGAGAGTTGGAAAAATTAGAAGTATATGTTAGTCCTAATATATATAAAAATGGTATGGGTGTTGGAATACCAGGAACAGGTTCTACAGGACTAGATATAGCAGCAGCTTTAGGTGGAATTGGGGGTAAGGCTGAAGCAGTTTTAGAGGTACTAAAAGATACAACCGAGCAAGATATTGATAAAGCAAAAGAAATGATATCTAAGGGATTAATTAAAGTTAAAATAAAGAATACAGATATTAAACTCTATGTAGAAGCAGTTTGTTATAGCAAAAATAATATATCTAAAGTAATAATAAAAGATAATCATTCAAATATTGTACTAGAAAAGCTAAATGATAAAGTATTATTTGAAAAGATACAAGATAAGGATGAAAAAGTAAAGAAAACTGATAATAAACGATACAATATGAATATGGAAAAGATATATGATTTTGTTCAAAGTGTGGATATAAAAGAAATAGAGCCACTACTAGAAGGAGCTATGTTAAATAAAAAAATAGCAGAAGAAGGCTTAAAAAATGGGTACGGATTAAGCGTAGGGAAGACATTATTTGATAGTATACAAAAGGGGATATTATCTGATGACATGCAAAATTATGCTATGGCACTTACTGCAGCTGCATCTGATGCTAGAATGGATGGATGCATGATGAGTGTTATGAGTAACTCAGGTAGTGGTAACCAAGGGATTACAGTTATGTTACCAGTTTTAGCAGTAGCAGAGAAGAACAAGAACAGTGAAGAAGAGTTAATAAGGGCATTAGCTTTAGCAAATTTGATAGCGATATATATCAAGACACATCTAGGTAGACTTTCAGCGTTATGCGGTTGTGTAGTAGCATCAGCAGGGGCAAGTTGCGGTATAACATATCTGATGGGTGGAAAATTCAAGAACATAGTTTATGCTCTTAAAAACATGATAGGAAATATAACAGGCATGATATGTGATGGTGCTAAAACAGGATGTGCTCTAAAGGTTTCAACTGGTGTAAGTGCTGCTATACAATCTGCACTTTTAGCCATAAATGATATTGAAATATCAAGAAAAGATGGTATTATACACGAAGATGTAGAAGAAACAATTAAAAACATAGCAAAAATTGGTTCAGAGGGTATGATGCATACGGACGAGATGATACTTGATATTATGATTAATAAATAGGAAATGATGATACTAGCACGAAATGACCATTAATTTAATGGTCATTTTGTTATATATTTTTAGATTATCTATGTGAGCATTGTGGTTATACATAGTTTTATTGGTTAAGCTTTTTAATTGTTTTTAATAATCTGCCTCTAAAAAAGTTTTGAGCCATACTCAAAGCATGACTCAATTTAAATATCATAGTTAAAATATTTGATTAATTTATATACCTTTTAAGTATGCAATTATTGCTATGAATTTTGCTTATTTTTATCAGTGTTAATGGCTATTTCATGCAAATATCCAATTTTTATTAAACCAATTCCAAGAATTAAAAAAAACGTAGCTAAAACAAATAATGCTATTGCATAATTCATATCGTGACCATTCATTTTACCGTAACCTTTAAATAGGAAAAAGACAGAAATTAAAAACATAATAAAACTTGATACTTTAAATTTCGCATATACATCTTTCATTTTAATACCCCATTTCATTCCCAAGTATTGTGTTAATTATTTTATATTTTTCGTTAATCGTTATTTTTGATTGCTATTCTATGCAAATAACCTATTATAATTATGCCCACTCCAAGAAGTGCAAACAACGTAGCAAGAACGAAAAATGAAGTAGAATAATTGCTGTTTATAATATAGTTGTATGCATCTCCACCAACATATGCATTTTGTTTGAAATAGCCTGTGCTATAATTACACATTTTATCATGACCTTTGTGAAGAAAAGCTGCAGAAACTATGAACATTACAAAGCCCATAATAACTGTAAAAACAAAAAATCCTGAAGGACTACTAGTATCTTCTATTTCCTCTGATTCAATGTCTTCTTCTGTATTATTCATATTCTCAGCATTTTCAATACTTTTCATTTCTTCCATATAAAAACCCCCTTTGATAGTTTTAACAATATATATATTAATATAAAAAAAAACCATTGTAAACAAATAAATGACAAAAACTGATAAAAAATATGGTATAATAATCCTTGTATGCCATAGATAATAGGGGGTTGCATTAATGAAAAAGAGAACTATGTTTTTATTGGTATTGTTTTTAATGGTTTTTTCAAGTAAAAGTGTATTTGCACAAAGTGATTGGAAGATTGTCAAAGATGGTAAGACTATAACTTTAAGTGAAAATGTAGTACATACTGAAGGGAGTTCTGTGTATTTATCCGTGAAGGATGTTGGTAAATTATTAGGATTTGATATACAAATAGATAACCATGTGATAATCATGAAAAAAAATGGTGTTACAATGAAGTTCGATTATTACAAGAATAGTCTACAAAATTGTAGAAATAAAACATATTGTTGTTATTTTATAAATGGAAATTATTATGCTAATGAGTTTTTTTTTCAAGACAATCTAATTAGTAATGTTATTTTTAGTGATGAAAAAAAAGAAATATTTATTGATACAAAGTATTCAGAGTTACTTAGTGGTTTTGCAAACTTAGTATATAATGATAACTTTATAGAGATAAAATCTAATGAAATTGTAGATACGTTTAACATAAATAAAGAACAACTTGTTTATATTGAAAAAAATTGTAAAACAAGTTGCGACATTAAGGGCTCAAACACAGGAATGTTTAAAATTACTCAAGTTAAAGATATAAGCGGTGAATTAAAACTCACAGAGCAGGGGGAGACTCTTTGCAATGTAGATATAAAAGAGTTCAAACAAGGTATGTTAGGAGGACTTAAATACACAAAGAATAAAAGAGAAAAGTTTTATTCGCCATTACATGATAAGAGTAATATAGATTCAGAGGGATATGTTGTAGAGTATAATAGGGGATTTACAATAGATGAAATAGACAATTTTTATAATTATTTACTTGAATACGCTAGGCTTGGTTTAGTTGAAATAGGAAGTATAGATAGAGATAGTACGCTTAATAAATACGATTATTATATAAGTATTAAAGATATGGAGATATACTATAAAGTATTTAATAACAAAAACGTAAAACTAAGCGAACTGGATAAAGATGAAGAGCAAACTGCAATATTATTAGTTAGTATTGATAAAAAAAATAGAATAGATAATATGAGATTTTTTGGTCATTTTAAAGATGATAATCTAATTGATTTTATTCAAAATGAGTATACATTTAAGTATATAAAAAAACCAGACAACTTCAGTAAAGAAATATCTGGTCTGAAAAGAGAAATTTACAAATCATATTATCCAAGCATTAATATAGATAAAATAGTTAATTTTAAAGATAAAGAATTAGAAAAAACTATAAGAGAGAAAATAGATTTAAAATCAGGCACTATACATGTTTATGACTTATTGAATGTAAATGCAATAACGTTATTAAACAGAGAAATTACATGTTTAGATGGTATAGAAAACATGTGTAATTTAGAATTCGTAGTTATTGATGGATGCAAATTAAAGGACATATCAAAGCTTGCAAACTTAAATAACTTAGAATATTTATATATAACAAATGCTAAAACAGCAGATTTCTCAACACTAAAAAATATGAAAAAAGTGAAGACACTAATACTAAATAACTGTGATATTGTAGATATGTCATGGGTGTGTGATATGAAAATGTTAGAACTTTTGGATTTGACTAAGAATAAAATAATGTACATACCAAATCTAAGTAAACAAACAAACCTAAAAAAGTTAATCTTAAATGAGAATCAAATTGTTGATCTAGAGCCTTTAAAATACATAACTAGCAATTTGGAAGAACTTGAACTAATAAAAAATAATATTGAAGATATAACTCCTGTGGACAATTTAGAATATTTGTCATATTTAAATCTATCAATGAATAAAATAAGTGACTTAAAGGTTTTTGAAAATATTGACTATGTAGAAAGTCTATATCTTAGTCACAATAATATAAGTGATGTAACACCACTAAACTATACTAAAATAAAAACATTATCATTAGATTATAACAATATTACTAGCATTGATAATTTATTGATTGGTGATATCGAGTTACTGAGTTTATCCAATAATCATATTAAAACGATACATCCTAAGATTTTCAATAAATGTGATAAGCTATTTTATTTTGACTTAGCCAATAATCAAATAAATGATAATGGGATTGGTTTTTTGTATAAATTAAAGGATTTAATGGAAATTAATATGAAAGGTAACTTGATAGAGGATGAAGTATTAAAACAATTTCATAATGTAGAATATAAATAACAATTTCTAAAGCACTGAGTTATTTAAAGCTTAGTGCTTTTTACCTATGTTAACTTAAAAAAACATGCAAGACCATAATAAACAAGTAATATGATATAATAACCATTAGATGGAAGAATAATAAAAGGTGGGGTTTTGTGAAAAGAAAGTTAACATTAATTATAGTAGTAATCATGTTTATAATAGGAATAAAAACACAGGTAAACGCACAGAAAGTTACATGGACAATATATAGAGATGAAAAGATAGTAGAGATTAAGAATCAACCATTTAGCGAAGGAGACGAAATATTTTTTCCTTTAGAAGATATGTTAAAAATCATGGGGTTTAAATCTGAGTTTGATAAATATAACAATCTGATTATTAAAAATGAAGATTTAACGGTGCTATATTGTTTTAAAAACGATGATTTATTTGATATATTTGATATATATAAAATCAAATATAAAGATGGCATGTTGTATGTAGATAGTAATTTTATAAAAAACAACTTACTATCGCATGTAAAGATAAATAAAGATAAAAAAACAGTACATATTAATATAAGGTTGCCTGAATTTTTGACATCGCTTTACAAAATGATTAATTGTAGTGGAGAATATGAAATAACAAGAGATAGCTATGCAAGTTTAAAAAAAGAAGGAAAAACTATATACAAGAATAAGTATAAAGATAAAACCTTAATTAAATTAGCGCATGGATTCAGTGACGCAGTTGTCTTTAGTTCAGATATTGATTACTATACAGAAGAAGGAAAAAAGAAAGCAAAGGTAGAGTGCTTTTATAATAATATACTAGGTGCTATATTGACTGTAGATGGTAAAGAGAGTTATGGTAAGGATTTCTATGATTTTAAAAGAGAAGAATTAAAGATTGTTAATATTAGAAAAAGAGAGATATTAGATAATATAGACATAGTGAAAAAAGCAAGATACGAAATAGGTGAATTGTTAGATAATAATAAATTCAGTATAAAAGTAAGTAATATAGGTACTAAATGTAAAGTTATAATAACATCTATAGATAGTAATGAAATATTTAAGTTTTTGGAATTAACTAGAAAAACTGTACCTAGTACTACTAAATCTAAGTTAGAACTAACATATGTATACGATAAGAATTGTGAAATTGTAGAAACCAAAGCCTACATATGTATATATAATGAAAATCATAAAGTTGTAGAAAAAATAAATTCAAAATATAGTAAACTAAAAAATACAAAGATACTAGATAATTCGTTAATTAACCTTATTAAGAAAGTACATGGTGAAGAGTTTAAAAATACAAATGCATTTAATATAGTAAAATTTGAAGATAAAGCTTTTGAGGATATTATCAGGTTTAAAATAAACAAACTACAAGGGGACATATTTGGGTATCAACTATATTCATTAAGAAATTTAGATACTACCGAATTTAAAAATCAAAATGGTAAAATAAAAAGTATAAAGGGCATAGAGAACATTATAAACTTAAAGACACTTAAGCTAGATGATAATTTGATTAAAGATATATCTCCACTTAAAGCGTTAAATGAGATTGAAAAATTGTCTATAAAAAACAATCACATAGAAGATATATCATGTATAAATTCTATGATGGATTTACAAGAGATAGACTTTGAAGGCAACAAAATAAAGAAAGTACCATGTGTAGATAAGTTGTATAGATTATCCAAAGTAAATTTATCAAACAATCAGATAGACGATATTGGTAATATAAGAAGCATTAGAAATGTTAAAAAAATAGATTTAAGTAATAATAATATATCTAGCTTAAAACAGTTAGGAGATATTAATCAAGGCAACTGCCGTAAATTAGAAGAACTCAAACTTTCAAATA
Source organism: Abyssisolibacter sp. ZYX002 (assembly GCF_056892235.1). Lineage (NCBI taxonomy): Bacteria > Bacillati > Bacillota > Clostridia > Eubacteriales > Clostridiaceae > Abyssisolibacter > Abyssisolibacter sp. ZYX002. Next base: position 210,481 of record NZ_JARMXH010000002.1, on the reverse strand, counting down.
ATAATATATCTAGTGCTAAATATTTGAACGTTTTGACTAATCTTAAGTTTCTTTATTTATCTAATAATAAAATTAGTGATTTGAGTGATTTTGATGGAATGAATTTATATGTATTAGATTTATCTAAAAACGGATTGCAGGACATATCAAAGCTAAAGAAAATGGAGAATTTGAAATTACTTAATTTAAGGAGTAATAATATCAAAGATATAACACCACTAAAAGACATAACAGTTGTTTCACTAATGCTTGATTATAATCAGATAAAAAAGATAGATGAGCTTCCTATTAGCAAATTGGAGCTATTATCGATAAGCAATAATCAAATTGAATATATAAATGAAGATATATTTACTGGGAGTGGATTAATAGGTATAAATATGAACAATAATAAAATAAAAAGTATCGATTTTATATCTAAGCTAATTCAATTAAGAGCAATATACGTTGATTCAAACCCAATAGAGCAAGAAGATTTGATCAAGTACAAGAAAAAATTAGACAAATCAAAAGAATATAATATGGATTAGAAGCAGATTGTTTATAGACACTTTGTAAGCTATAGTAAAAATATAGGTGCTGTATACAGTACCTATATTTTGTTGTTTAATAGGTATAGACATAGTAGTTAATTCTATTTAGTAGTTCTTTTTATCTATATTGACTTTTTAAAAACATCCATGACAATAATAGATAAATTATATGGTATAATAACCATTAGATGGTATATTTTGAAGCTTAAAAGGAGGAGTTTATGAAGAAAAAAGTGATGATATGTTTAATAGCATCCATGTTTATAATAGGATTAAAAACACAGGCAAATGCGCAGCAAGATACATGGAAGATATATAAGGATGAAAAGTTGGTAGAGATTAAGAATCAACCATTTAGCGAAGGAGATGAAATATTTTTTCCTTTAGTTGATATGTTTGGAATAATAGGCTTTGATATTGAAATTGATAAATACGGTAAGATAATTGTCAAAGATGAAGATTCAAAGATAGGTTATTATATGATATATGAAAGTGTTGTGTATGATGCAATGACTAAACATAAAACTACAACTAAAGACAATACATTGTATGTGGATAGTAGTTTTATCGAAAATAATATGTTTGCAAATATAAAAATATCTAAGAAAGACAAAAAACTATATATCGATACAAAATACACAAAATTCATAGCATCACTCCATAAGATGAGTTACAATAGTGGAAGATATGAAATAGTAGTAGATGAGTACTGTAGACATAAGGATGATATGAATAGAAATGTTTATGAAGAAAAACTCACAGGCAAAACTTTATGTTTATTTGATAGAGGTCAACCTATAAAAAGCGTTTTTAAAGCATCTAGTATGCATTTAGTAGACGGAAAGAAAACGAATGCAAAACTAGATTATTTTTATTATGGAGATATAAAAGGTTTTATAGTAACGATAGATGGTATGAAGAAATATGGTAAAGACTTCAATGAATCACATACTTTTTATAATGGAGCTATAAGAACTATTAGAGAATGTAGATGGTCAATTAATAGCTTAATAAGTAATGACAAAGTTAAGATACAATTAAGTAATATTGGGAGTAAAAACAGAGTTAAAATTATAACTACTGATAACCAAGCAATAGCTTGTTTGCTAAACATTCCTACAGGCTTCATGCCTAATACTAAATCTAAACTAGAATTTATATTTGGTTATGACAAAAACTATAATATTAATGAATTTGAGTATTACATATCTATAGACGAAGGGAATAAAACAAGTATCAAACAAAAAGTAAATCTTAGATTTAGCATGCTTAAAAATATTAATGAATTAGATACTTCACTAGTAAGCCTTGTAAAAGAAGTATATAAAGAAGAGTTTGATAGTAAAAATGCATATGAAGTTATAAAATTTAATGATAAAGCTTTTGAAAATATAGTTAGAGATTTGTTGAACAAACCCAAAAGTGACATATATGGATATGAACTATATTCATTGAAAAGTATAGACATTGATAAGTACAAAGATCAAAAAATAAAAAGTATAAAAGATATAGAGAACATGCCAAACTTAGAACTTATAAGATTAGACGGCAATCTAATAAAAGACATAACTCCACTTAAAAAATTAAAAAAAATAAAAAAGCTATCTATTAAAAACAATTTAGTAGAAGATATATCCTGCATCAATTATTTAACTGACCTGCAGGAAATAGATTTTGAAGGTAACAAAATAAGTGAAATTCCTAGAGTAGATAAATTAACTGATTTGGTTATGGTAAATTTATCAAATAATAAAATAAGTGATATTAGTAACATTCAAAGTATGAAGCACGTAAAGAAACTAAATCTATCTACAAACAACATATCTAGTTTAAAAGCTTTGGAGAAAATAAGTCAAGGAGAATTTAACAATCTAGAGAACCTAAATCTTGAAAATAACAATATATCTAACGCTAAGTATTTAAGTGTTTTTACTAATCTTAAGTCACTCAATCTTGAGAATAACAAGGTTACTGATTTGAGTAATTTTGACGATATGAATTTAGAGTATCTAAACTTATCAGTAAATGGTGTGCAAGATTTATCTAAATTAAAGAAAATGGATACTTTAAAAGCAATTAAATTATCATTTAATAAAATAAAAGATATAACACCTTTAAAGAACTTAGAAGTAGTTTATTTATATCTTGACTATAATGAGATAAAAAGAGTAGATACTTTACCTATGAAGAATTTGAAATGTTTAGCTATAAACAATAATCAAATTGAATATATTAATGAGGAATTATTTAAAGATAAAGAAATGGGGCTTATAAATATTAGTTATAATAAAATAAAAAATATAGATTTCATATCTAAGCTAAAATACATACAATTAATATACGTAGAACATAATCCAATAAAAAAAGAAGATATTGAAAAATATAAAGATATATTATCTAGAAATAAAGATTAAGGTTTAGAACTACTTATAGGGGGTTAACAAATGAAAAATAAAACAGCTGTCTTTTTTATGATAGTATTTATGATTATAACATGCAAGAGTGTTAAAGCAGAGAGCGAGTGGAAAGTGAAGCTTGACAATAAAGAGATGGAAATTTTCCATCCAATAATAGAACATAATCAAAAAGTTTACTTACCAGTTAGCGATACACTTAAGCTTTTAAAATTTGAAGTAAAGCTTACAAATCAAGATTTTTTAGTTAGTAGAGATGATATAAATAGGAAATTTTATATTGACGAAGATTATATAACAGATGAAAGATACACAAAATATGACTATTTATACAATGTTGAGCTTTATGCTGAAGCTAAATTTTTTGAAGAGAACATGCTTTGTAAAGTCGTATTTGATCAAGAAAAAAAAGAGGTATTAATAGATACAGATTACGAGAAACTTTATAGTATGATTGCTAATCTAAGATACAATAGTAATTATTTTGAAATAGATTCAATCCATACCGAAAAGCTCGTTACAGAAGATGATAAATACTACAAAAATACAAATAGTAAAACTTATTGTAATATAAGAGGATATAACAAGACTGGAAGGTTCAACCCAGTTTTTTTAAAAAACTTAGATGGACAGGTGAAATTAGATAAAAAGGGACTAGATATAGTTAAAAGCTATTACTTTAGAGATGGAATGGCTGGTATAAAAATGATTGCCAATGGAAAAAAGCCAGTGTATAGTGAGGCAGATTCTATTTACATTGATAGAGATGTTGATAATATGACAGCATTTAAAGGTTTTGATCAATTACCAATTTATGATATTGAAATGTTTAAGTTAGATTTAATAAACTATATCAACAAAGAGAAGTTAGTTATTAAATATGAAGAAACAGGTAGTGATAAACATATATATACAATTACTACATATGACGCTAATATATATTATGAATTAATATTTAATACATGGATAGAAGAAAATGAATCAAGAGAGTTTAAAGCAGATATAATTATTGAGATTGATGCGAAAAACAGAATACAGCAGATAAAGATAGATTATCAATACAAGGATGAGTATAGAGAAATGAAATATAAAGATAAACATATGTTTAGTTATAAAAATGTACCATTAAGCTTTAGAACTACATTAAATAAATTAAAGAAGGAAGTATATGCAAGTACTTTTGAAGAAATAGATACCGAAAAGATAGTAGAGTTTAAGGATAAAGCCTTAGAAAAGTCTATTAGACAGCTAATAAATAAACCACAGGGTGATCTTTATATATATGACTGCCTTAGTATTGGAGAACTAATATACAATGGCTACGAAAGACTAAAATATTTAGATGGTATAGAAAATTTGCAAAATCTAAGAACATTAATACTATATGATAATGATATTGTTGATGTATCTAAATTAGCTACCATAAAAAGACTGGAGTTTTTAGATCTAACTAATAATAAGATAGCAAATATAAGTGTTCTAAATGAGAATATAAATCTTAATCATTTATATCTAGATAATAATGGGATTAAAGATATGCCAAGTTTAAATAAGTTAAACAACTTGAGATATCTAAGTTTAACCAATAATGAAATAAGTGATTTAACTTTTTTAGAAGGCATGAAAAATAGTGATATAGAAAGATTATATTTAGAACATAACAATATTAAAGATTTAAAACCTATAGAGAATCTTATGAATTTAACAGAGCTTTATTTAATGAACAATGACATTGAAGATTTATCTGGCTTAAAAGATATAGAATACTTAAAAGTTCTAAACTTGAATAATAATAATATTTCGGATATATCACCAATCAAGAACGTAGAGACAGCATATTTATTTTTGAATAACAACAAGATAATGAATATAAATGAGTTGAACTTAAAAGAAACGTATATATTAAGTATTGATAACAATAAAATAAAGAATATAAACCAAAGCTTATTTGACCACACAAAATTATTAATGATTTTAAGTATAAAAAATAACAAAATTAATGACTGGGAATTTTTATCGAAGCTGGAGCATTTGTATAAGATAAATGTTTTAGGTAATGAAATAGATGATGAAACTATTACAAAATATAATAATGTATTTGTTTATTAAATGAAGTGAAGATACTTTTCGGGTGATTTAAAAGATAGCAATAAGCATACTTAAATTGATTGATAGCGATAATCTAGGAGAACTTAATATGTCTGAAAGAAATAAGTTATTTTAGGATGGATGAGAGATTATGAATTTTAAATAGCTAAGTTCATATATGTAGATGGTAAACTTACTGACTATGATATGAACATTTAGATAATACATTTAGTAGAGGTGAAAATATGCTATATGATAAAAATACTATATACATTCTTGGAACTGCTAAAATAAGCAAAACTGACCCCATAACTGCTTTATACGATATATTTTTTATTGGCTTAGTAGTAAAAAAAGATAATAGTAAAATAATAGATGCCACATGTAATATGGTCAAAGATGCCACAACAGATTTTATCAGGTCAATGCTGATAGGTTATAACCTTGTGAAAGATATAGATAAAATAGTACAAGAGGTTAATACTAGATTTTACGGAATGGCACAAAAAGCAGTTATTGCCTCTGTAAAAGATGCTAGAAATAAGTATATTATGATTTCAAAATAACTAACATAAAGGAGGCTAACGATTATCAATTAGCCCCCTTTATTTATTAAACACATTCGTATTCCTTATTTCTATCGTTGTTATCCTTAAAAGGTGTTGCTTGTATACTATAAAGCTTCGAATAGTAATCTTTATTTGCCATCAAATCTTCATGTGTGCCACATTCGATTAGATTACCTTTTTTAAATACTAATATCTTGTCTGCAAATCTAACAGTTGAAAATCTATGAGAAGTAAATATACCTATTTTGTCTTTACATAATTCAAAGAACTTATCAAATATATCTTTTTCAGATAAGGGGTCTAAAGCCGAGCTAGGCTCATCTAGAACATATATATCAGACTTTCTGATAAAAGCTCTAGATAGTGCAATTTTTTGCCACTGACCACCTGATAATTGTGTTCCTTTTTCAAACCAGACACCCAATTGACTATCAATAGAGTCAGGAAGGTTCATAACAAAATCATTAATACCAGAACGTTTCGCGGAGGCTATTATTTTTTCATTGTCTTCAATATATTTTAGATCGCCAAATGCAATATTCTCTCTTACAGTTAGTTGGTATTTTACAAAATCTTGCAGAACGATAGACATCTTGTTTCTCAATGAATTTTCATCATAGTCTTTTATAGATATACCGTTAATTAAGATATCACCTTCAAAGTTATCGTAGAGTTTGCACATTAGTTTTATTATTGTAGTTTTTCCAGAACCATTTTCACCTACTATAGCTATTTTTTCACCAGCAGATATTTTAAAATCTAGATTTTTTAAAACGTAGATATCTTTATTAGGGTATTTGAAAGATACATTTTTAAATTCAATATCTTTTATTGTATCTAATGCTAAACCGTTAGAGCTAGATTTATTGTTTTCATCAACAGGTAAATCTAAAAAATCAAATAATTGCTTTATGTATAAATTGTTTTGGTACATACGAAACATTGTATTTAAAACTAATTGAGAGTTTGACTGGACTAGCTTTGTAGTGCTTAAAAATGCATACAAATCTCCAATAAAAAGCTTTCCGATATATGTACTATAAATTACTAATCCTCTCACACCGTTTACAGCTATTTCGTTTATCATATCAAAGACTAGAGTAAGAGAAAATCTTCTTTTAGTCATAGCTTTATCTTCACGATAAAAACCTTTATAAAATTTCTTATATTTTTCTACTAAGTGATTGCCCAAATTATAAAGCTTAACTTCCTTTACAGATGCATCTCTAGTGAGTAAAAATTCAAGATACCATGACTTTCTATGCTTTGGAGCTCTTTTCCATTGTAACAAAAACTCTTTTTGCCCTTGTTTTAAAAGACTTATAGTAGAAAAAGAAGGAACAATGATTAATAAAACAGCTGCCCACCATTTCCACATAAAAATAACTCCAGCAGAAGTTACAAGCGTTAAAACACTACTAATAATAGCAAGAATAGATGTGAAAACAGAAAATGGTCTATAACCAGCTTCATTTTGAGCTCTTTGAAGCTTATCATAGATATTTGGGTTTTCGAAATCAGCTAGTGATAGTTTTTTTGCTTTGTCTATTATATCAACTTTGATGTCATAAGTCATAATAGTTTGGAATAGATTTTCAAAATAATTTTTTGCTAGAGACAATAAGTTTGCAAAAAGCGAAGCTGAAATTAAAAAAATGAATGCGTTTAGTACACTTCTATAATTATTACCTCCCTTTTGAACAACATTGATTAAATTTCTCATAGCATTTATATTTACAACAGGCATAATACCGATTAAAATACTAAGTAACATTATAACTATTAGATACTTATGATTACAATTCCAAAGGAGTTTAAGTATCCTAGGCCAGTATTTAAATGAGCTGAAAATATTCTTAATGCTAAATTCTTGGGGATTCGTTTCAGATTTTGTCATATACTACCTCCTTTTACATGGACTAGCTATTTCTAATTTATAATATTTACGTGCAAAAGTCAATAAAAACTTGTCTAAATTGTGGTAAAAATACCAAAAAAATGAGTTGGCAAAATTCATTTAAAAAACACAAATTTTATAGTATAATGTAATCAAGTAAATAATAGTTTTATTTATTGGTATATAAAAGACCTTTATATACAATTGTAGATAAGACCCATGACTGACTTTATGTTGTTGTGGGTTTTTTTATGTTGATAAAACGGAGGGATAACATGTCACTTGAAAAAATAGAAGGAATCATGAGAAAAAATCTAGACAATAGAAATATGGGTGGAGTTTATTTAAAAGGGGAATTAGAATGTATTTGTAATGAATTGATAAAAAGTAAAGTAATCATGATAGTCACAGGATTTGTGATTAAAGATGTACTTGTAGGAGAAACAGATGGACCATTAGGAGCAGTAGCTCTTGCAAATGCTCTACTCAAGCTAGAAAAAAAAGTAATTATAGTAACAGATAAATATTCTGTAAATATAGTGAAAAAATGCAGTTTAGAGGTAGAGATAAGAGATAGGATAGATATAGAGATAATTAAAGAAACAGATGTAGAGGCAAATTCATTAGCATTATTAAAACAATACCAACCTTCTCATATAGTAGCAGTAGAAAGGCCAGGGAGAGCTAAAGACAGGTGTTGTTATTCAATGAATGGAGATGACATAACACATCTAGTACCAAATACAGATATATTGTTTAAATATGCGAAAGCTATGAAGATAGTAACGATAGCAATAGGAGATGGAGGAAATGAGATAGGAATGGGGAAAATATCTAATTATATCAGGGAGCATGTTGCCTACGGAAATTTAATTTGTAGTGAATTTAGTTCTGATTATTTAATAGTAGCAGGTGTGTCTAATTGGGGAGCGCATGCTATAATAGCAGGATTATCAATCATGAGTAACAAACGGTTGCTACATGATATAGATATGGAAAAGAGGTTGTTATATTCTATGGCTGAGTGTGGGGCAGTAGATGGCGTTACAAAGTTAAAAACTCCTACAGTTGATGGACTAAGTATAGAAGAGAATATAAGCATAATACATGAGTTACACTTTGTTTTGGAGTGTACTATCCAATTTACAAAGAAATGACCATAAGCAAGGTATTTGACATATGTTATATTCTATCATAGAATTTAAATAGTCAAATTATGCAACAATATAAGTAGGAGGTGCAAAATGGCAGAATTCAAATATGAAATAGTAGAAGAATTAGGAGTATTATCTAAGTCAAGTAGTGGATGGTCAAAGGAGTTGAACAAAATTAGCTGGAACTCTAGAGCTCCTAAATATGATATAAGAGATTGGTCAGAAGGTCATGAAAAAATGGGAAAGGGAATTACACTTTCAGCGGAAGATTTAAAGAAACTCAGAGATATACTCAATGAAATGGAATTGTAAATCGATATAAAGACATATTAAGTTAATATGTCTTTTTTATATGAGAAAACGCTTGTTCGATTAGCACAAATTATATATAATACTATATATAATATTATACATTGATGATGAGGTGATGAGAGTAAATGAATATAGAAGAAATGTTAAATCTATCAAAGTTACTGTGGGAAAGTAACAAAGAAAGATGGTCTCCTATGGAACCAGAATACAGTAAAGATTTTTTATTGTATATGGTTGAAGAACTTGGAGAAGTAATAGCTATAATAAAGAAAAAAGGAATAAATAGCATAATGGAAAACGAAGAAATAAGAGAACGTTTCATAGAAGAAATGGGAGATGTAATGATGTACTATATGGATGTATTAAATAGATTTAAAGTAACTTCAGAAGAATTCACAAGAGTATACAAGGATAAATATGATAAAAACCTAATTAGAAATTATAAAGAAGAATATGAAAAATATCAAATATAATAACTTGATTTTTAACATTATTTATTATATAATTAAAATAATCAATTAACCGATTAAGAAAATAAATAATGAATTTATAATATAACAAACACCAAGGAGGTATTACATAATGGGATACAAATTAGAAACCTATGAGAAATTGACAGGTGCAACAGATCAAACACCAGCATTCTCATGCGTAGCACAAGGAAATGGAGTAATGTATGCTAAAAAAGGAGCAATGGTAGCAGATCAGGGGCAATTCAAATACGAGAAAATCCTGCTTGATCCGAATGGAGGAGGATTAGTTAGAGGAATAGTTAATCAAGTTTCAAGAAGATTGACAGGAGAAAACATGGAGATAATGAAAGTAAGTGGACAAGGAATGGTCATATTTGCTTGGGAAGGTAAAAATGTTAAAGTTATACCTGTACAACCAGGAGAATCACTAGGAGTAGAATCAGAGAATATACTAGCATTTTCAGGTAACTTGAAATATGGAGTGAGATTTATAGGAGCAGGAGTGTTATCACAAAAGGGATTGTTTACGACTAATTTTCAAAACAATTCCGGTGAAGTAGGGTTTGTTGCAATTATCACAGATGGTAATGCAATAGTGCTTCAAAGTCCATGTAGAGTAGATCCAGATGCAATAATATGTTGGACTGGTCCAGACCCTGGGTTAAAGCTTGATGTTAACTGGAAGACAATAATAGGACAAACCTCTGGGGAATCTTATATGTTCAACTTTAAAAATGCAGGTCAATCAGTAGTTCTTCAACCATCAGAAAGAAAATCAGGATTAGATATATCTATAGACTCAGGTGGAAGGGCAAGAGGACAAGGAAGCTCATATCAAAACTCAAGGAATAATGTAAGTGATACAATGGGAAATATTGGACAAGCATTTGGGGGAGGACAAAATGGTAACAACTCAAATCCATTAGGTAATATAGGATCAACGCTAGGCAGATTTTTTAATGACTAACAAATAAGAGGAGGAAATATTATGAACATAAGTGGAGGATTAGGTGGTTTAAATACTACAAATACAAATAATCAACAACAAGCTACAGAGACATCTCAGCCAGCAGGGCTAGGAGGAGGAATAGGTGGTGGAATTGGAGGAGCACAGCCTACAGCAAATCCAACAAATACAACAACTCCAGCACCGTCATCAAATATAGTATCATTAAAAAAAGGTCAAAAGGTATCACTTGCTAAAAGTGCTCAAGGAGCGGGAGTAAACGGACCATTAACTACTGTTAAAGTAGGACTCGGCTGGGATACAAATAAATATGATGGACAAAATGAGTTTGATCTAGATGTATTCACATTTGCTTTAAAAGCAGATGGAAAGGTTAGAAATGCAAGTGATTTTGTATTTTACAACAATAAAAATATTCCAGAAGGTGCTATAGTTCTAAGTGGTGATAATAGAACAGGCGCAGGAGCAGGGGATGATGAATCAGTAGAAATAAACTTGACTTCATTGCCACCTGAGATAGAAAAAATAGCATTTTGTATAACTATTAATGAAGCAGAAACAAGAGGTCAGAATTTTGGTATGGTAGACAATGCATTTGCACGAATAGTAGACGCTGGTTCTGGAACTGAATTTATGAGATATGATTTATCTGAAGATTACTCTATTGAAACAGCATTGGTAGTAGGAGAGCTGTATAAACATGGTGGAGAGTGGAAATTCAGAGCAGTAGGTTCAGGATTTACTGAAGGATTAGTAGCTTTATGTGCTGAATATGGGGTAAGTGCTGAATAGTAGATTTACATTTATATAATTATTAACAAAGGGAATGTTTCGTACGAAACATTCCCTATAAATACATACTGAGTTTTAAGAATATTAAAATAAATGATATGGGGGTAGCTATGAAAGGATTACAAATAAGACTTGCATCATTTAAAGATATAGAAGATATTTTGGAATTAGAAAATGAAAATCAAAAATATTATGCTATAGAAATTCAAGGACCAAGCGATATAAGAGAGCAAAAGCTAAGAAAAAAAATTGAAGAAGCAAGTAGTTTAGATGGGGTTTATGTTGTAGAAAACGAGATCGGAGCTATGATAGCTTGTTGTATATTTGATATGAGTATAACAAAGAATGGCTATACTCATATCAGATATTATGTATCAAAGCAATATAAAGAGCCATTTGGGATTAAGGCATTAAACATTATAGTTCAAAAGTGTTTTGGTGACTTGAACTACAATAAACTAAATATACGTATTAGAAGTAGCAAAAGACAAATGTTGGAGATTTTATTAGCAAGTGGCTTTATGATAGAGGCACGTTTAAGAGAACATTTTTATATAAATGGAAAATACAAAGATGTGCTAGCAATGGGGATTACAAAAGAAGATTTCAATAACAAAAAAATATACAAGGATGAAATCGTAAATATTAGCAATACAGAGTTTGATGATGATTATAAGTTAAAAGTTAACTTATCTCCAATAAAGCAACTACTAATTGGAGAAAAAATAGATTTAACACCAGTTAATGAAGATGATATCAAAGTTATGTATGAGTTATCTAAGAATTCAAATGAGAAACAATATGGATATATAGGAGCGCCTGCACCAGCACAAATACAAGAATATAAAAGAATAGTAGAAAGAAAAAATGATTACTTTACTTTAAAAAAAGGGATATCATTTGGGATAAGAACAAAAGATGGTAGAATTGCTGGAACAATTGGAGCAGGAATAATAGATTTAAAAAACAGACATTTAATGGTTGGGTTAGGGATATTAAGTGACAAAGATAGAGGCAAAGGATATGGATCAGAAGCTATAAGACTTTTTAATGACTATGCGTTTTTAGAATTAAACATGCATAGAGTATATTTAGGGTGTTTTAACTTTAATGAAAAAGCAAGAATGCTTTATGAACGCATAGGCTTTAAATTAGAGGGTAATGATAGAGCATTTGTATTTAGGAATGGTAACTACTATGACGGGAGTGTATTAGGGCTTCTCAGAAGAGAATGGTTAGAGTTAAGAGGGTACATTGATAATGATGATTGTGACTAAAAGCTTTATATAAAATGGGACTGTCTCAGCGAGATAGTCCCATAACTTATTCTAATTTATTTAACTTCGTATATCCAACCTTCTGGAGCTTTAACATCTCCAAACTGGATTCCATATAAAGTATCGTATAATTCCCTAGTTAAAGGGCCAACTTCAGTTTCACTGTGGAATACATGAAGTTTACCTCTGTACTCGATTCCACCAATAGGTGTTATAACAGCTGCTGTTCCACATGCTCCAGCTTCTTTAAATTGATCTAAATCTTCAACCAAAACATCACCTTCACTAGTTTCAAGATTCATGTACTCTTTTGCAATATGTAAAAGAGAGTATTTTGTTATACTAGGAAGTATTGATGGTGACTTAGGTGTTATAAACTTATTATCGTGAGTTATACCAAAGAAATTAGCAGCTCCAACTTCTTCTATTTTCGTATGTGTTTTTGGATCTAAATAGATACAGTCTGCAAATCCATTATCAACAGCTACCTTGTGAGCTTCTAAACTAGCAGCATAGTTACCACCAACTTTAGCTCCACCAGTTCCATAAGGTGCTGCTCTATCAAAGGACTCAGAGATGACAAAATTAACAGGAGTTAAACCGCCTTTAAAATAAGGTCCAACAGGTACGCAGAATACGCAGAACAAATATTCAGGTGCTGGTTTAACACCGATGTTATCTCCTACGCCAATTAAAAATGGTCTAAGATATAAAGTTGCACCAGTTCCATAAGGTGGCACATATGCTTCATTAGCCTTAACAACTTGCATACAAGCGTCTATAAATCTTTCAACTGGAAAATTAGGCATTAATAATTTGTCACAGCTTCTATTTAAACGCTTTGCGTTTTCATCAGGTCTAAATAATTGTATTTTATTATCTTTAGTTCTATATGCTTTTAATCCTTCAAAACATTGTTGACCATAATGAAGTGCTGTAGAAGCTTCACTTATTGTCAACATATTATCCTCAACTAATTTACCTTCATCCCATTTGCCATCTTTCCATTTTGCTACATATCTGAAATCAGTTTTCATATAGCTAAATGATAAATTAGCCCAGTCGATATCAACTTTTTTTGTCATGACATCCATCCCCTCTAAAATAATAATATTATTGTCTATATCTTACAAGAATTATATATAAATATCAATACATTTAACACAATTAAACGAAATAATAATGATAATGTTACATTAATTTAATAGCTAAATATACAAAAGTAAAACGTTAACACAAGTTTTTAAAAAATTTTAAGAATATTTTAATTATTTGTCATTACTATGTTTATTCAAATGATTAACTCAATATGAAACACATATATTAGTTGTTATAAGGAAATTATATATATGTAGGAAAATTCGATTGGAGGTATATAAAATGAAACTAGATTCAATGTTTTGCTATCAGTGTGAGCAGACAATAGGATCAAAAGGATGTACAAAAGCAGGAAATTGCGGGAAAAATGCAGAAGTAGCAGGCTTGCAAGATTTGCTGATTTATCAATTAAAGGGAATCGGTTATTGTGGGATGAAACTGATAGAAAAAGAACATGAAATAGACGATGAAGCAAGTAGATTTATGGCAGATGCTTCATTTGCAACACTCACAAATGTAAACTTTGATGATGAAAGATTTGTAGAGTATCTAAAAAAAGCAGATGAAATAAAGAAAAGATTAAGACAATCATTAGGTGATATCTCAAATGTACCTAAAGAAGTATCATATGAATTACCTGAAACAGAAGAAGCTATGCTAATAGACTCAAAAAAAGCAGGTATTATGTATGATGAAAATTTAAACCCAGATATCAGATCACTTAGAGAGATGTTGATATATGGAATGAAAGGAATGGGTGCATATGCACATCATGCACAAGTATTGGGATATAGGTCAAAAGAAGTTGATGAATTCTTTTTTAAAGGTTTTGGTGCTACTATAGACGATAGTCTAACTATAGACGATTTGTTTGAACTCAACATGGAATTTGGTAAAGTGAACCTAGAATGTATGAGATTACTTGACGAAGCTAATACCCATTCATATGGTAACCCAGTACCAACTGAGGTTTTGATTACAATGAAAAAGGGACCATTTATTATAGTTTCTGGACATGATCTAAGGGATTTAAAGGAATTACTAGAGCAAACAGAAGGAAAAGGGATAAATATATATACTCATGGAGAAATGTTACCAGCGCACGGTTATCCTGAGTTAAAAAAATACAAGCACTTAGTAGGAAACTTCGGTGGAGCATGGCAAAATCAACAAAAAGAATTTGATGGCATCCAAGGTGCTATACTTATGACAACAAACTGTTTACAAAAACCAAGAGATTCATACAAGGATAGGATATATACAACTAGTATAGTTGGATATCCAGAAATTAAGCACATTAAAAGTGAAGATAATAAGAAAGATTTTTCTCAGATTATAGAAAAAGCATTAGAGCTAGGTGGAACACAAGAAGATGAGCCAGAAAAGAAAATACTAGTAGGCTTTGGTCATAATACAGTGATAGGTGTAGCAGACAAAGTAATAGATGCAGTAAAAAAAGGAGCTATTAAACACTTTTTCCTAATAGGAGGATGTGATGGCGCAAGACCAGGTAGAAACTATTACACAGAATTTGCACAAAAAACACCAGAAGATACGATTATATTGACTCTTGCATGTGGGAAATATAGATTTAACAAATTGGATTTTGGAAATATAGGTGATCTACCAAGATTACTAGATGTAGGTCAATGCAATGATGCTTACTCAGCCATCAAGATAGCTTTAGCACTAGCAGATGCATTTGAATGTACAGTCAATGACTTGCCACTTACAATGATACTTTCGTGGTATGAGCAAAAGGCAGTTTGTATATTGATTACATTGTTGTCGCTGGGGATAAAAGGTATAAGGTTAGGACCTACACTCCCAGCTTTCATATCTCCAAATGTATTACAAGTATTAATTGATAAATTTGACATAAAACCAATATCTACGCCAGATGATGACTTAAAAGCAATATTGGGCTAATCAATAAACCAAATTGAGATTATTTTAAGTGACTAACTACTTGAAATAATCTCAGACTGTAGACAAAAGCTCAATTTCTGCGTTGTTGTTAAAATTTCCGTTGCTCACTTACCTCTAAGTAAGCTATGCTACTCAATTTTGACACATCTTGAAATTGAGCGCTTACTATAGTCTGCTATCTTGATGACTTTGTCATTAACCTAAGATTATTTCTTGTGACAAATGCTTGAAATAATCTTTTATTTTGCAAAAATAAAATGTAAAGGTAGCTTGACATTTAAAACTTAAGATGGTAATATCAATGTAAAGGATACTTTACATATTGAAATAAAGGAGGAGAAGATGTGAGAAAATGTAATGAGTGTAATACAGAGATGATAGAAGAATTTGATATCAAAGTTGATGCATCCGCCTATGGTATAAAGATAACTAGAAAAGGTGTATTTGGAAAGAAAGTTGCTAAACCAAAAGTTGCTATCTGTCCAGAGTGTGGCAATATCAATCTTTATATTGAAAACCCAAAAGATTTACTAAATGGATAAAGGGGAATATATATGAAAAACAAAATAAGAGATTTAAGAAAAGAATACAACCTTACTCAAGATGATTTGGCTATTAAGTTAGGGGTATCAAGGCAGACTATTATATCATTAGAAAAAGGTAAGTATAACCCCTCTATTACATTAGCATTTAAGATATCAAGAGTTTTTAACACACAGATAGAGCAAATATTTATATATGAGGAGGATTAGATATGAGAAAAATGGATTCAGATTCATTTAGTTATATAGAATCTGTATTAATGGGCTTAATAGGGCTTATAGCTTGGTTCTATGCCAAAACAAATGGAGTAGTAATGGCAGAGGGAATGAAACTAACCAAGATACTATCAATTATGTTTTTAATAATAGGAGTAGTAGGATATATATTGTCAAAATATTTTACAAAAAAACCGTTAAAGAGTGTTGGAGTTGTAAACAAAGACGATGAGCTATTTACTCTTATAAGAGCAAAATCAGCGCAGAATACATTGAAGGTAATAAATATAGCATCATTTTTATTTATAATACTCACAGCAACAGAAATACTTAAAATAAAGATAAGTATGTATTATCTAGGTATAATATTCTTTGTATCAATTAATGTTCTAAGTATAATATTTAATTTTGTTCAATCAAGGAAGGTTATGTAATTCGTAAATACCGATAATATAATGTTCATAATAAATTAAAATATTAAATAAGTTTAAACAAATTATATCAATCGACAAAATTAGACTAAAACTATAATTAATATAATATATAATAATAAAAGCATCTTTTTAGATGTTTTTTATTATTATGAAATTATGGCTAGTTAATATACAAAGATGGAGGAGAAGATTTGAACATAAAAAGTAAGAAATATAAACCAATAGACTATATTGCTATACTATGGAAATTAAAACCATTGATAACTTCAAGTATTATAATACTACGTATATTAATAGCCCTTATCCCTAGTTTTTTAGTATTAGCAACTACATATTTTATAAATACAGCTATAGGTATATTTAATGGTGAACAAATGTTATCAATATATATACCATTGATTGCGATAATGATTTTAGTTGGATTTTCATGGTTGTCACGTATGTTACTTGAGTTTGTAAAACTTAAACTTATTCTTAAAACAAATGAAGCTGTTTCTTATGCAATTATAAAAAAACGTGCCTGTTTGTCGTATAAGCATATTGAAAATAATGATACATGGGATTTGATATCAAGAGTAGGAGAATGTCCTAGTAAACAAATTATTGATGGTTTTGACAATATTCTTAATATACTCGAATATATAGTGAAAATAGGAAGCATTATATTTATAATATCTGTACAAGTTTGGTGGGTCAGTATTTTCATATTAGTTATCGCCATACCATTGTTTAAACTATCGTTTAAATGTGGACAGGCAGATTATGAAGCTTATAAAGATGCTAAAAAATATAAAAGAAAAGCAGACTATCTTACAGACGTTATTTCATCAAGAAATTATGTTGAAGAGAGGTCTTTATTTGGTTTTACAAAAGAACTAAATAAAAAATGGTTTAATGAATATGAGATAGCTAGAAAGATAGAGTACAAAGTAGATAAAAATAATTTTATAAAAATGCAAACAGCAAGTAGTATAACAGTCGTATTATCTGTATTGATAGCATTAGTATTATTGAGTCCAGTCAAGAATGGACTACTTACAGCAGGTATGTATATGAGTCTAGTTACAGCATCGTTTAAATTAGTACAACAGATGTCATGGCAACTATCATATACGATGCAAAAGTATTCAAGAAACAAGGTTTATATTCAAGATTTAACAGAGTTTTCATATCTTGATGAAGAAGTTGGCACAGATGAGCTTGCAGATATATCAATTCGTGATATGAATTTTGAATACATAGAGTTTAGAGATGTTTATTTTTCTTATCCTAATACAGATAAAAGAATATTAAATGGATTATCTATGAAGCTAGAGAAAGATAGACTTTATGCTTTTGTTGGCGAAAATGGTGCTGGAAAAACTACTATAGTAAAGTTATTGACTGGTCTTTATACTAATTATACTGGAACGATTTTAATTAATGGTAAAGATATTAAAGAATACACACAGCAACAACTAAAGGCTTTATTTTCAGTCGTATATCAAAACTATGCTAAATACTGGATAACAATCAAAGATAACGTAGCACTGGGTGATTGTAATACTGTTTACAATTACAATAATAATAAAAAAGTTTCAGAAATCTTACAAGATATAGAGATGTTAAATGATATCGAAAAATTGCCTCTTGGGATAGAAACACCACTAGGTAAAATCAATCAAAATGGTAAAGATCTATCTGGTGGTCAATGGCAAAGGATTGCAATAGCTAGAACTTTAGCAAGCGATGCTCCAGTCTATATATTAGATGAGCCTACTGCAGCGCTTGATCCTATTAGTGAGAGTAATATATATAAATTGTTTGGTAAAGTAAGCAGGGGAAAATCTTCAATATTGATCACACATAGATTAGGAGCAGCAAGGATAGCGGACGAGATTTTAGTAGTTGATAATGGAGTCATAGCAGAGAAGGGCACACACAAAGAACTCGTTAATAAAAAAGGAATCTATAACAATATGTTTATAGCCCAAAGGAGTTGGTATTATGAACAAGAAAAATAATATTAAAAATATTTCAGTATGGACTATGATAAGAAAAATTTTCCCTCAAGTGATATCAGTATCTCCTTTACTATATATAAGCAATACGATGCTATTTATCATTGATGGTGCTTCGTTTGCAGTAACTGTTATCTTTATGCAAAAACTTTTCGATAACGTAACGGACTTAGCAACTAAAAAAGGATCTTTAAGAGCTACGGTTTTGGCACTTGCAATGTTGTTTGTAGTGAAAATCTCTCAGCAAATAATAGAAGGTATTGATAATTTTATTGGAGAAACTTACGATCCTAGAACTTTTGCAAAACTAGCTAATAATGTTAATTTAAAGATGTCTAGAATTGATCCACTATACTTTGAAAACACAGGAGTTTTAGATGATATAAACAAGTGTTATACAGGTATAAGATATGCTATAAATTTCGTAAATACTTTAACTGATGTATTTGCATTATATGTTCCATATTTTTTATTTATGGGTATATATTTATACAAATTAAAGCCTATATTAGCTGTATCACTTGGCTTAGTTTTTTTGCCAGTTTTGATAACACAGTTAATAAAAGTCAAAATACATTCAAAACTCGAAGATAAAAGTGCACCTATAAGAAGAAGAACGGGTTATTATGAAGAGTGTTTAGTTAGTAGGGAGTATATTAGAGAAACACGAGCTCTGGGAGCATGTCCATATTTTTATAAATTATATAAGGATACTATTAAACAGCTTATTAAGCTTGAGTGGAACGCAAACTTAAAATCAAATTTAGTAGAATTTGGATCTAAAATAATCTCTCTACTAGGTTACATAGGTATATTATTCTTGCTTTTTGATAGCCTTATGAAACAGGATATTTCAGTAGGAGCTTTTGCTGCGGTATTTGCTTCAATCGATAGTTTGTTTAATAATATGGAAGATGTGATATGTAGACGTATAGGGTATTATTCCAAAAACTTTGGGAAGGTTCAAAACTATATAAAATTTTTAGATTTACCAGAGAGGGATTTAATCAGCAAAATAGAATCAGAAAAATTAACAGGAAATATTGCTCTTGAAAATGTGAGTTTTTCATATCCAAATATGTCTGATAAAGCAATAGATAACGTTAGCTTTGAAATAAAGAAAGGAGAAACTCTAGCATTAGTAGGAGAAAATGGCTCAGGAAAATCAACATTAGTTAAATTAATAATAGGTTTATATAAAGCTAGTGATGGAATAATAACGCACAATAAATATGATATAAGTAAAATCAATAAGGATTTTTTATATAAGAACATATCAGGTGTATTTCAAAATTATAAAAAATATAAGTTTAACTTAATAGATAATGTTACTATAAGTGATTATAGTATTGGTACTAATAATGAAAATGTTGATAATGTATTAAGTCAAGCTGATATAAAAATAAATAATTGTACTTTTCCTGATGGGTATAAAACTATGTTGTCTACAGAATTTGGAGGGATAGATTTATCAGGAGGACAGTGGCAAAAACTAGCTATAGCAAGAGGGCTTTATAGGTGTCATGAATTAATAATATTAGATGAGCCAACTGCTGCTATAGATCCAATAGAAGAATGTAAGACTTATGAAAGATTCGCAGATATATCTAAAGAAAAAACATCAATAATAATAACGCACAGATTAGGTAGTGTTAAATTTGCAGATAGAATAGTTGTTTTAGATAAAGGAAAAGTTATCGGGATAGGTAATCATGAAGATTTAATAATAAATTGTTCAAAATATAAAAATATGTGGGAAGCTCAATCAAAGTATTATATGTAAATATGTAATTCTAATATGCCAAGTGTAAGTAACATTAAGGGGATGCTTATACTTGGTAATTAAATTATAATATGAGTTTGAATCTTTAATGGAATTTGATGAAGTTATAAATATATCTTTACAAATGCTAGATAACATGCTAAAATGGTAATGATAACAATTATCATTATATATAAATATAATGTATTAGAAAAGGAGTGAGACATATGCCACTTAATATGGTTGAAGATGGTAAGATGGTTAAGCTTAAAGCTATATATTCAGGATCAAAATTGAAAAAGAAGCTTTCTGATATGGGATTAACAGATGGCGTTGAGATAAAAGTACTATATAGTAATACAGGTGGAGCAACAGTTGTGAATATCAGAGGCTCAAAAGTTGTGTTAGGAGCGGGTATAAGCAATAAGATAATGGTAGAATGTATGTAGGAAGGGGTATATGTTATGAGAACATTAAAAGATCTAAAACCTGGAGATAAGACTAAGATACTTAAAATCAATGGAGGAGGTATTGTTAAAAGAAGAATGATGGACATGGGAATCATAAAAGGAAGCGAAGTATTAGTTGAAAAAGTAGCACCACTAGGAGACCCAGTTGAGATAAAAATTAAAGGATATAGTCTTACATTGAGAAAAGACGATATTCAAAAAATTATTGTAGAGTAAATTTTTTTGAAAACCTATTGATAATGAGTATTAACATCGAAATAAAGGAGGAATTCTATTGAAAATTGTTTTAACAGGTAATCCGAATAGTGGTAAAACTACTCTATTCAATGCCTTGACCGGTGCTAGACAGCACATAGGAAACTGGCCAGGAGTTACTGTAGAAAAAAAAGAAGGTACATTAAATATTAAAGGTGATAGTATTAAGGTGGTTGATTTACCAGGTATATACAGTATGTCGCCTTATTCTATTGAAGAAGTAATAACGAGAAATTATATATTAGATGAAAACCCAGACATTATAGTAAATATTGTTGATGCATCTAATATAGAACGTAATCTATATCTTACAATGCAATTACTTGAGCTTGGTAAGCCAGTTTTAGTAGCATTGAATATGATGGACGTAGCCGAAAAAAGAGGTTATAAAATAGATATAAATAAATTATCTAAGGAATTAGGAACTAAAGTTGTTCCAATAGTTGCAACTAAGAAAACAGGTTTAGATCAATTAAAGGAAATTATATATAATCATAATAAAAATGATAAGATTGCAAAATCCGATTTAGTTTATAGCAGGAACATAGAAGATGAAATCAATGCCATGATAGAAAAGCTTAGAGATAGAAGGGTTGAACTTATAAATAGATATGAAGATAGATGGGTTGCAATAAAAGTACTTGAAAACGATGAAGAAATATTAAAGCGTTTACAAGATAAAAAAATGGATGAAGTATCAGCAACTTCAGATGTAGACGAAGAAGACGATTTTGAATCATCGATAGCAGAAGAAAGATATAATGTAATAAACAAAATACTATCAAAGTCAGTAAAGAGACCAAAGACTCAGAAATTAACAGCATCAGATAAAATAGATAAAGTGTTGACAAATAGAATTTTCGGATTACCTATATTCGCAGGACTTATGTTTTTAGTTTTTTATGTTACATTTAATATTGGAAATATATATTTGGATAAAATAGATGTATTCTTTGGTGAAACACTTAGTGGTGCTGTAGGAACAGCTTTAGAGAACATGAGCGTAGCGGGCTGGCTACAGTCTTTAATAGTTGATGGTGTTATCGGCGGAGTAGGAGGAGTACTTACGTTTTTACCTAATATAGCCTTACTATTCTTATTTATATCATTATTAGAGGCAAGTGGATATATGGCGAGAGTTGCATTTATCATGGATAGATTTATGAGAAAGATAGGTTTAAATGGAAAAGCATTCTTACCTATGCTTATGGGATTTGGTTGTAACGTTCCGGCTATAATGGGAACTAGAACTCTAGAAAATGAAAAAGATAGATTATCAGCCATTTTAATAAATCCATTTATGTCATGTGGAGCTAGACTACCAGTTTATGTTTTATTTGCTTCAGTTTTCTTTAGAGGATATGAAACATATGTAATTTATTCATTATACATTTTAGGTATATTAATTGCTATATTAATGGGATTAATATTTAAGAAAACACTATTTAAAGGTGAGAGTATGCCATTTGTAATGGAGTTACCACCTTATAGGATTCCAACCATAAAAGATACATTGTTAAATGTATGGGAAAAATGTAAAGGATATATAATAAAAGCAGGTACAGTTATATTTGCAGCATCTATTGTAATATGGTTTATACTTGGATACAACTTCTCAGGTGCAGCAGAAATCACTGACAGTATAGGTGCATCAATAGGTAGATTTGCAGCACCAATATTTAAGCCACTTGGGTTCGGAAATTGGCAAGCAGCATTATCACTGATAACAGGTATATCAGCAAAAGAAATTGTTATAAGTAATATGGCTATAATCTATGGATTAGGAGAACAAGTAGCTGAGGCGGCAGTAGAAGGTGATGCAGGAGTATTCGCAGTTACATTAAAAGAAACGTTCAGTCAAGTAGCTTCATATGCGTTCATGGTATTTGTACTTCTTTATACACCATGTTTAGCAGTTATAGGAACTATAAAGAAAGAAACAAACTCATGGAAATGGACAGCATTTTCTGTAGTATACCAGTTCCTAGTAGCATGGATAGTAGCAATGATTGTATATCAAGTAGGATGCTTAATATTTTAGTTAATAATTAATAGAAGGAGATGATATTATGGCTACAATTATTATAGGTACTGTAGTAATAGGATTAGCAGCATTTATAATATATAGAAAGACAAAGCAATTAGCTAATGGTGAAAACACTTGCTCAGATTGTAGTAGTTGTGGGCATAGTTGTAGTAGTAGAGAAAATAATAATTGAGATATATTAAAAACACCCATAAAATTTATGGGTGTTTTTTAGTATTATAATATTATAAGGGAATAGTACTAAGATACTCATAGTCATCTAATTGCTACTTTTTATATAAAAGACAAAAATATAGTCAAGTCTACAAATAACAAATATTCAGAGGTTCATTTCCTGCTAACATATTTAAATTTTCTGTAAATAAATAAACATAGAAAACCTAATATAAATATATTCACAATTAAAGCAATAAAGCCTATAAATTGCCCTACATATTCTTCCACGGCGTAGTCCTCCCTTTAGGTACTATAATATTTATTTTCTATATAATATAAATATATCCTTCACTTAAAATACAAGTATACTTAAGATACTGACTTCTTTTATTTTTTTATGGTATGCTTTGTCAACAAGAAGAGATTTCTCTTAAATGAGAAATCCCTTCTTATATTAGTATTGTGAATCTCTTGTTATTAACTAATCTCTGACTATAGATAGTTTGTTATATGATTAAAACTACAATAGTTCTTCAAATCCATCTGAGGAATGAGAACTTCCTTCATCCATAGCTGACAATGCATCTTGTAATGCTTTATAACGTTTTTTATTCATTTTAAATCCAGTCATGAGGAGAGCACTTAATACAAAGAATACAGGTGCAATTATAAACATTGATAACTTAACGCCATAAACTGTTTCAGCACTTTGAGTAGTAAGCGTTGCGTCGTATTTAAAGAAGTGTAGCAATATACCTGCTAATGATGTTCCGATAGCAAATCCAGCTTTTTGACATAAAAGGATTAAGGATAGTACTGTACCTTCACGACGTTTTTTATTAGCATATGCATCTATATCACAACAATCATACATAATTGAATAGCCTATTGACCAAAACACATTATGACCTATACCTTGTAATACTCCAAATGTAACCATCCAACCAAAATTAGGAATATCTAAGATAATAAACATAGACTGCATAATCGCTGATACTATCACTAAAATTATATAAGTAATACGTCTTCCGATTTTGTTTGATAAATAGTTAATTAATGCAACGCTGGAAAGTCCTATTACCGCAACTAGCACGAAATAATTACCTACTTGTGCTCCATTTAATCCAAGTATATTTTTCATCAAGAATACTACCAATCCTTGGCTGGTTGTAAATCCAATAGAATATATAAAAATAGAAGCTGCTACAATCTTAATACTTTTACCTTTTAATATTTTAAACATTGTACTGAAAATATTTTTTGATGATTTGTTGTTTTTAGTAGTGGGTTGCACAATTTTATATTTCCTTACAGAGAACAAGCTAATTGCAGCTGATATAAATATTATACTTCCGAAGATTAAAGAGAGTTTGCCCCAAGCCGCTTTTGGAGATCCACCTGTTGCTAGAACTGATTCTACTATTCTCATTGAAAACATACCAACTACACATAATGCTACATTAATTGCAATTTGAGAGATTATCTTGATGGAGTTTCTTTCATTATAGTTATTAGTTAGTTCTACACCAAGTGCATCATATGGAACAGAAAATAAAGTATAGCTAGTCCAAAATGCTACTGCCATTATTACATAATATACGTTTTTGACGCCTTGGCTTGCATCTATAATTCTATAAAGCAGTACAAAAGTTATTGTAAATGGGATAAGTGCTCTAAGCATAAAAGCTTGACGAGAAAGATTTCTTTTGCTTTTTAAAGAATCAGACATATGGCCTATTATTGGATCTGTAATAGCATCCCATAATACAGCTGCTGATGAGATAACACCTGCAAAAGCAGGATTAAGTCCTACAAAGTCTACAGCAAAGACTAAAAAAAATAAATTGTAAACATAGGCTGAGATGGAAGTGCTGAAAGCTCCAAAGTTATAGCCAATCTTTAGTGGAATTGATAGTTTGCCTGAGCGTTCATCTGAACTAATTAAATTTGACATGTGATAGCCTCCTAATAAAATCATCTTATAAATCTTTAATTAATACATTAAACAGTGAAGTTTTTACAATTGCTATTTCAATTATTTACCTCCTTTCGACTTATACTTGTACAAAGCAAGTTGTCAAAAATTTCTTTTATCACCTTAGATGGAGAAAAAGGCTAATGATATTTTAATCTTAAAGTTTTTCGTATAAATAGATTGAAAACGATTTCATGAAACTTATAAAAAATAAATCTGTGGAATAGAAGCTAAAATTTAAAGCTATGTTTCTATAAATTTTAAATTGATTATTGACCTTGTTAAATTAATAATAGTTTAGTGCCATAATTTCAAAAAAAGTTTCACAATGAAACAAAAATTATTATATATTTATAATAAACTATTTCAAAATAAATGTCAATTAAACATTATACAGTTGATTTTGCTATAAAACTTATAAATACCCAGCTTAGCACCTCTAATATAGATGAATTATCACAAATATTAAATGTAATATAATGACGAAAAAAATATACCTATGAAACAATATGAGAATAATCAGATGGTTTATTACATATAATTAATTTAATAAAAAATATCGATTATATTTCTGCATTCTATATCAAAGTAATAAAACAAACAAAAGAATAGATTTAATTCGAATTTTTACCAGAAGACTATTATTTTGCAATCTTGCTATTTGTAACATAGGGATCATACAAGATCATACAAATTTAGATATTGATATTTTTAATTCTATTTATTTTGTTTTTGAACAAAAATAGAATGATATAAAGATAAGTTGGAATTGAATATAGGACATGCTTGGTTAGCCGATGTTTTCCCTAATTACTGTATTATAAATTATATTTCATTCATCAAGTTATATATTTATATTATTTTTGATAAAACTATCAATATAGTTTCTTAGGTAAAATATAATAAAAATATTGCTTGACACTTAATTAATAGTAATTTAATATTATAAATAAGAATAAATTATTAACCAGTGAAACAAAAAGTTAGGAGGATTAATGATAGTGAAAGAATCGGTTAAATATTATAAAAGTATTGTTGAAGATAGTAAAAACACATGGAAAAGACCTATGGAAGTGATTAGTAAACAAGATGCGCATGTTGATACACTGCATCATAAGGGATTATTAAATATGTGTGCTAACAATTATCTTGGTTTGGCTGGAAGTGCCGCTATGGCTGATGCTGCTAAGAAAGGTATTGATAGATGGGGATTTGGACTGTCAGCAGGAAGAAGTCTTTGTGGCACTCAAAGTGTTCATAGAGAGCTAGAGCGTCGTTTAAGTAATTTTCTCCATATGGAGGATACATTATTATATACATCTTGCTTTGATGCAAATGGTGGTATTTTTGCTGCTTTGTTAGATTCACAAGATGCAGTAATTAGTGATGAATTTAATCATGCAAGTATTATTGATGGAATTCGTCTCTGTAAAGCTCAACGCTATATCTATAAAAATAATGATATGTCTGATCTTCGTAAAAAGTTGGAAGAAGCAAAAGATGCACGTGTTAAGTTAATAGTCACAGATGGAGTATTCTCAATGGAAGGTACAATTGCAAGTTTAGTTGAAATATGTGATTTGGCTGAGGAATATGGAGCATTAGTCATGGTTGATGATAGTCATGCTACTGGTTTTGTTGGTGCTCACGGCAGAGGTACTCATGAGCATTGTGGAGTAGAAGGAAGAGTTGATATAATATCTGGAACTCTTGGAAAAGCTCTTGGAGGTGCTTCAGGTGGATTTATAAGTGCTAGCAAATATATTGTAACAGTACTTAGACAGCGTTCTAGACCGTATGTTTTCTCTAATTCTCTCATGCCTTGTATTTGTCAAGCAAATGTTAAGGTTATTGATATTTTAGAAGAGTCAACAGGTCTTAGAGACAAACTTATGGATAATACTCAGTATTATAGAGAAGAGATAAAAAAACTTGGGTTTGAAGTTCCAGATGGGGCACATCCTATAGTACCTATTATTTTAGGGGATGAATCAGTAGCAGCTGAGTTTAGTCAACGCATGATTGATAAAGGGGTATTTGTTATGAGTATATCCTATCCAGTAGTAGCAAAAGGAAGAGCGAGACTTCGGACTCAAATTTCAGCTGCACACAGTAAAGAAGATTTAGACTTTGTTATTTCTTGCTTTGCTAAAGTAAAAGAAGAAATGGGATTGTAGGTGATTGATATGGGATTTATAGATTTGCATTGTGATACTCTGATGAGATGCTATGAAGAAAACATTTCGTTTTGGGAAAATAAGTACCATATAGATTTAAAAAAATTAAAAACAGGGTCAGCTATTGCTCAATGTATGGCTATATTTTTGGAAGATAAAATAACTGGTGAAGATATAAAGCCACCTAGGCAATATTTTGATAACTGTTATAAAATCTACAGAGAAATACTAGATAAATATTCAAATTATATTAGTGAAGCTAGATGTGTTGGTGATTTGATTACAAACAAAGAAAATGATAGGATTTCACTTATCTTAACTATAGAAAATGCTACGTTATTAAATAATGAAATTTGCTATCTTGATAAGCTATATGAATTAGGAGTGCGTATGATGACTTTAGTTTGGAATTATGAAAATTGCATCGGATTTCCTCAGAGTAATTATGTGGAAAAAATGAAACGAGGGTTAAAGCCTTTTGGAATTGAAGTTGTAAAACGCATGAATAAATTAGGAATGATAGTGGATGTTTCTCACTTGTCAGAGGGTGGTTTTTATGATGTGGCAAAGTATAGTGAAAAACCATTTGTTGCATCTCACTCTTGTAGTAGAGCGTTATGTGATTCAGCAAGAAACCTCACTGATAATCAGTTAAGGGTAATTGGTGAGAGTGGTGGCGTTTGTGGGATAGCTTTTGTTCCAGCATTTTTAAAGAAGGATACTGTTAAAACAAATATAGACGATATAGTTAAACATGCTCACCATATTAAAGATAAAGCAGGTATTGATGCAGTTGCTATTGGTTCTGATTTTGATGGTATGCCAGACCGTTTTATGGACGGACTTGAGTTTAAAGATTATAGTGGTATGCCTATGATTGCCGAGGCGCTGTCCAAATCATTTACTGCTGATGAAGTAGATAAAATATGCTATAAAAATGCATATAGGATTTTCAAGAATGTTATAGGATAATAAATAATTAGTAGGAGGAAGAAATGAGTACAAAAAGTCTTAATAATAGATTAAAAGCGTATCTTGATAAGGATATGGCTTTTCAAAGAGAACCCTATGACTGGGATAATAGAAAGAAATGGCTAGAGTTACCATTCCCTGTAGAGGAGTATCATACACGTGTTGAAAGAGTAAGAAAGCAAATGGATGAAGAAGGTCTTGATTGCCTTTTGGTATACGGAGGAGATGGAGATTTAGCTGCAAATATTCGTTGGATATCTAATTACTGTAATGTTGGATGTGATGCTATTGTTGTTATACCTCGTGAGGGAGATTTGATGGTTACAACAAACTCTGTTTACCATTCAGCACCTATGCATTCCTTTGCACATACTGCATGGATTCGTGATTTTAGACCTGCCCATTTACCTAGTACAGTTAAAGAACCAAAGAGTATAATGCTACATGTAATGGACTTTATTAAAGAAAGAGGTCTTGAAAAAGTGCGTTTAGGAGTAGAAGGTGCTCACATAATGTCAGGGCATATGATGGATGAGCTTACATCTAATTTTACTGATATAGAAGTAGTGCATACAGGTATATGCAGAGAGATTAGGGCTATAAAAAGTCCACTTGAGATTAAAATAATGGAAAAAGCTTGCGAAGTGACGTCAGCAGGTTTAAAGGCAGCTATAGAACACGCTAATATAGGGGTTAGCGAAATGGAAATAGCATCTGTTATACATTGTGTATTAGGAGCTGATTCAGATTACTTAACTCATTGTATGGTAGTTGGTGGACCAAGAGCAGGACTTAAACATGTTTACCCATCTCATCGTAAGTTTGAAGATGGTGATATGGTTTATATTGATATTGGTGTTAATCGTCAAGGATATTGTACAGATGCGTCTAGAACTTTTTGTGTTGGTAAAGTAGGAGATATGCAAAGACGTTTGCTTGACTGTGGTTTAAATATGTATGAAAGCGTAGTTGCTGCAGCTAAGCCAGGTGTTATGATTAAAGATTTACAACGTATTGCTATTGAAGTAGCTGATAAAGCAGGCTTGTTAGAATATCACTGGCCAACAGGTTTTGGACATGGAATAGGAACATCATTAGTAGAAGCTCCAAGTCTTCATTGGCAGAGTGAAACAATACTTAAGCCTGGACATGTGTTTGCATTAGAACCTATGGTTACGATATCAGGACTAGGATGCGGAGTTATTGAAGATGTCATCTTAATTACAGATGATGGCGCACGTGCACTTACAAATACTAAAAGAAAGCTATGGTAAAATTATAAATTCAATAAATTAAGAGGAGGTCGGTTATGAAGTATTATTTAGTAGATGCTTTTGCTGATAAGGTATTTGAAGGAAATCCAGCAGGGGTATGTGTTTTAGATTCGCCTATATCTGAATCTCTAATGCAAAAGATCGCAGCAGAAAACAATATTAGTGTAACAGCTTTTGCTGTAAAAAAATCACCGGGTAATTATTATATAAGATGGTTTAAATCAGAAAAAGAGATTGGTCTTTGTGGACATGCAACACTAGCACTAGCTTTTATAATATCTAATTATTATGAGCCTGATATAAAAACTATTAATTGTGAATCTGCTAGTGAAAACTTTATGATATTAGTTGATGAAAATACTTTTGAAATGGACTTTCCAGCTTTTGAATTGACCTCCTGCAAAGTTACTCCTCTTATAGAAGAAGTACTAGGGTTTAAACCTAGAGAGGCAGTGCTTGGTCGTGATTTGATACTTTTAGTTGATTCGGAGCAGCAAGTTAAGAACGCTAGACCTAATTTTGAATTGATGAAAAAGATTCCTATTGGAGAAGGTATGCATATTACTGCGAGTAGTGATCAGTATGATTTTGTTTCTAGATGCTTTTTTCCTAAAATAGGTATGCAAGAAGATCCTGTCTGTGGCTCTGCTCATTGTGGGCTTGCTGCATATTGGGCTAAAAAACTTGAAAAAGACGAATTGGTCGCTAGACAGCATTCTCAAAGGGGAGGCACACTATATTGTCGAAGTAAAGACGGCAGAGTTAAGATAAAAGGAAAAGCAGTGCTTTATTCGGAAGCCGAACTTTATATACAATCGTAAAGCTATAACAATTTGTAAAGAAGGGAGAAATGAATTATGAATAAATATAAAATTGTAGCAATAAATTTAGGATCTACATCTACAAAGATTGCATATTGTGAAGGTGAAAATTTTGTATTTAAGGAAAGCTTGGTGCATCCAGCAGTTGAAATACGATCTTATGAAACTATATGGGAACAATTTGAGTACAGAAAAAAAGCTATTAGTAGATTTTTAAAAGACAAAGGTATTGAAATAGCATCATTAGATGCGGTTGTTACAAGAGGTGGTCACACTCAGCCAATTATAGGAGGTATATATCGTATAACAAATAAAATGCTAGAGCAATCGGCAAGTGAAAAATATGGAAATCATGCTACGGATTTAGGATTAAAGATTGCTAATAGTTTTTCAGAGGAAGGTCCAGTTGCATTTACTGTTGACCCACCTACTACTGATGAATTTGAACCTTTGGCTAGATACAGTGGATTACCACAGATGCCAAGAAGAAGTAGTTTTCACATCTTAAATCATCGTGCTGTTGGAAAACAATACGCTAAAGAAATTGGAAAGAAATATGATCAATTAAATTTAGTAGTTGCTCATATGGGCGGTGGAATTAGCGTTGCTGTACATAAACAAGGAAAACTTGTTGATGCTAATAACGCAATAGATGGAGATGGGCCATTTTCTACTAACCGCTGTTGTACAGTTCCTGTTGGAGAGCTTGTGAAAACATGCTACTCAGGTAAATATACTTATGAAGAAGTAAGGCAAATGCTTAATGGTAACGGTGGTTTAATGGCCTATTTAGGAGAAAATGATGTTAAAACTATAGAAGAAAAAGCAGAAAAGGGAGACGAAAAATGTTTGGAAGTTATTGATGCTATGTCATATCAGACATCTAAGGAAATTGCAGCTTGTGCTTCTGTTTTATGTGGTAATGTTGACGCAATTATTATCACTGGAGGTATTGCAAACTCAAAGAGAATAATTGACTTTATCAAAGAACATGTTGGATTTATTGCAGAAGTAGTTGTTTATCCAGGTGAATTCGAAATGCAGTCTCTTGTATTAAATGCATTGGCAGCTCTAAAAGGTGAGGAAGAAATAAAAGAATTATAATGATTGAATAATAACAATAATTCAAAGAATGGGGTGAAGAGTTATGTTTAAATCTTTTAAAGAAATAGAAAAATATCTTATTTCAAGTAATATTAAGAAGAAGATAGCATTAGCAGGTGCACATGATGACGATGCATTAAATGCTGTTGTTAGTGCTAAGCGAAAAGGTATAATAACAGCGGTTTTAATTGGAAATAAAGAGAAGATAATTAAAATTCTCGTAGGTATGAATGAAAGTGTAGAGGATTATGAAATAATTTCTTTTCAGGGAGAATCTGAATGTGCTAATTTGGCTTGTGAGTTAGTACATCAAAAAAAGGCAGATATTCCTATGAAGGGTTTAATGCAGACATCTTCATTTATGAGAGCGATTTTAAACAAAGAGAAAGGTCTTTTGCCAGAGAGAGCGTTATTAAGTCAAGCTACAGTTTTAGAGCATAGAAAAGAAGAACGTCTGATGATAATCAGTGACTGCGCAGTTAATATTAACCCAAGTTATGAAGAGCGAGTTAAGATTATAAAAAATGCAGTACAGCTTGCTAACAAATTAGGAAATGATAAACCGAAGGTAGCTATTGTTTCAGCGTTAGAGAAAGTTAATCCTGCAATAAACTCAACTATAGAAGCAGCTATGCTTAGTAAGGCAGCTGAACGTGGACAAATTAAAGGATGTATAGTAGATGGTCCTCTTGCTCTAGACAATGCAGTATCTGCAGATGCTGCTAAACATAAAGGAATCGTTAGTCCTGTGGCTGGAGAAGCTGATATACTAATAATGCCTGATTTGTGCTCAGGGAATATATTCACTAAATCTTTAACATTTTTTGCAGAGCTACCATCTTCGGGAACCCTAAATGGTACCATTAGCCCAGTAATAATGACTAGTAGAAGTGACAAACCAGAAAATAAGTATTATTCCATATTAACTGCTATATTACAAGCTTTATAAATAGATAAGATATGTATTATCAAAGAGTAGTTAATGATTTTCTGGTTGAATGTATTGTAGTAAAGATGGGTAAAGATATATCTATTTCACTTTATGGTGGTCATGTAGCTCATATAGGATGTATAGTTTTAACTATTCCTAGGGAAAGTTTAACAGGTAATGGAATTAGTGTGACTACTTCTGTAATAAATAAATTAGCGCATAAAGATGAGGAAATCGCAAAGCTTGTTTCTGAAAAGATAGCTAGACGTTTTGATTGTACCGTGTCATGTAGTTGTGGTGTTCATGTAGATGGTATTGATAGTGAATGCATAACTAAAATATACGATGCGTGCAATGAAATTATAGAAGATATAATCATAGAACTTCAAAAATAACTATAACTTTATTTAAGTAAAAAGATTCAATTTATTGAGATAGGAGGTAATGGAATGTCTAAAAATAGAAAAGTTTATGATCTTCGCTCTGCATTAGAATTATTAGATAACATTCCAGAGCAGTTGATACAAACAGATGTAGAAGTTAATCCTAAAGCTGAACTTGCAGGAGTTTATAGACATGTTGGTGCTGGGGGAACTGTTGCGCGTCCTACCAAGGAAGGTCCAGCGATGATTTTTAATAATGTCAAAGGACATGAAGGAGATAGAGTTGTAATAGGTTTACTCGCTAGCCGTAAACGGGTAGGGTATCTTTTAGATGAAGACCCTAAGAATCTTGGGCGTCTTTTGAATGAGGCTGTAAAAAAACCAATCAAACCTGTGATGATTAATTCCAAAGATGTTTTATGTCAACAAGTAGTGCACTATGCGGATGATCCAGATTTTGATATTCGTAAGCTTATCCCAGCTCCTACTAATACACCTGACGATGCAGGTCCTTATATTACTATGGGATTGTGCTATGCATCTGATCCTGAAACAAAGGAATCAAATATCACTATTCATCGTCTGTGTATTCAAAGCAAAGATGAGATTACTATGTATCTTGTTCCGGGAGCTCGTCATATCGAAGTATTTAGAAATAAAGCTGAGAAAAATAATCAACCACTTCCTATATCTATCAGTATCGGTGTAGACCCTGCAATAGCTATAGCATCATGTTTTGAGCCGCCAACGACTCCTTTAGGATTTGATGAACTAGAGATTGCTGGAGCTATTCGTAAAGAACCAGTTAGATTAACCGATTGTTTAACAATAAATGAAAGATGCATTGCTAATGCTGAATATGTCATTGAAGGTGAACTTTTACCAAATGTTCGCATGAAAGAAGATTGTAATACTGGTACTGGTAAAGCTATGCCTGAATTTCCGGGATACACAGGTGATGCAAATCCATCTCTGCCGGTTATCAAGGTTAAAGCAGTGACGACACGTATAAATCCTATCATGCAGACTTGTATAGGTCCAAGTGAAGAGCATGTATCGCTGGCAGGTATACCTACTGAAGCCAGTATAATTCAAATGATTGATAAAGCTATGCCTGATAAATTACAAAATGTATACTGTTCTTCAGCTGGCGGGGGTAAATATATGGCTATTATTCAGTTTAAAAAAAGTATACTTAGTGATGAAGGAAGACAGCGACAGGCAGCACTACTGGCATTTTCGGCTTTTAGCGAGTTAAAACACATTTTTCTTGTAGATGAAGATGTTGATCCATTTGATATCAATGATGTACTATGGGCGATGAACACACGTTTTCAAGCAGATTCGGATGTTATTTGTATACCCGGTGTAAGGTGTCATCCACTAGATCCTTCTAATACTCCAGATATGTCACCTAGCATTAGAGATAGTGGCATAGCTTGTAAAACTATATTTGACTGTACAGTTCCTTATAATAAAAAAGAGCATTTCGAGCGTTCTAAGTTTATGGAAGTAGATCCGTCTCATTGGGTATAAAGTATAGTTAGTATTTATTTAAATGAAGGAAGTTAACCAGACTAGTTATTTTTACAGCGTGGGAGGTAGAAAATTATGATGGATAGAAAGAGAATAATTGTTGGTGTAAGTGGAGCAAGTGGTATTCCTCTTGCTATATGTTGTCTTAAAGAACTAAAATGGTTTAAAGAATACGAAATTCACCTCGTTGTTACAGAGGGAGCAAAGAAGACTCTTTCTTTTGAAACAGATATGAATATAGAAGAATTAAAAAGCTTAGCAGATGTATATCATGATAACAAAGATATAGAGGCTAGTATTGCAAGTGGTACTTTTAAAGTTGAGGGAATGATAATTCTTCCTTGTAGTATGAAAACATTAAGTGGTATAGCTCATGGGTATTCAGACAACCTTCTTTTAAGGGCGGCTGATGTAAATATCAAAGAGGGTAGAAAACTGGTATTATGTATCAGAGAAACACCTCTTAGTCATATCCATTTAGATAATCTTTGTTATATATCAAAGTTACACAATATAACTATTATGCCTCCTATGCTTACGTATTATAATAACCCGAACACAATACAAGAGATGGAGATTCATATAATAGGGAAAATATTATATAAATTCGGTATAGAGGTTAACAAATTTAAACGTTGGGGTGAAACAAACTAAAGTAGGTTTATAAACTACCTTGTTTTTTATATAGAGCGACTAAGAAATTCTTAGAGCTCTTTTGTTTTGGGTTACATTTAATCTACAAATGGAATTATAATAAAGAGAGAAGTTGTTTATTTAAACTTGAAT
Organism: Abyssisolibacter sp. ZYX002; assembly: GCF_056892235.1. Classification (NCBI taxonomy): domain Bacteria; kingdom Bacillati; phylum Bacillota; class Clostridia; order Eubacteriales; family Clostridiaceae; genus Abyssisolibacter; species Abyssisolibacter sp. ZYX002. The sequence continues at coordinate 175,137 of NZ_JARMXH010000002.1, read as the reverse complement.
AAACTACACATTTTCTATAAAATATTATATATAAGTAGAAATTTTTATTAAATAAGCAATTTCATCATAATTATTATTCAAAAATACATTGATTTAATGATAATATTTATAAATATAAGGAGGTAACATGATAAATAATATAGCAAAAATTGATGCTTTGATAGGAAATATAACTAATCACCTTATTTCAGTATCGCGTATATCAAATAAATATGGGACAGATGTAGAGATTTTTTCAGCTGAAATTCACCTACTGGAAGCTATACATGATAATCCCGATTATAATGTTAGTAAATTATCACAATTTACTGGAAGTGCTAAAAGTGTTGTCTCTAAGACTGCATCAAAGTTAGAAAAAAAGGGTCTTATAAGAAAGTTAAAAGCTGTAAGTAACAATAAAGAAGTGTATTATATTCTTACTAGTAAAGGAAGATTGGCTTATGAAGGGCATAATGCGTTTCATGCAGAGCATTGTCACGATGATTGGACTCATATTAGTCAGTTGCCAGAAAAAGATCAACAGCTAATAATTAACTTTTTAGAAAATTATATAGATTATTTAGTACAAACTAAAGATGAGCAAAAGTAATTGTTAGATATAAATCTAGTCGAGATTGGACTTGGCTAGTTTTTTTATACATTATTTATAGTTTACCTATAAAACAATAATCGAGTAATTTAACAAACATAATTGACAACAAGCTATTTAACCTATATAATTAAATCAATAAAAAGAAAGGGGGAAATATAAATGAAAACGTTTTTATTAGAAGAAATGACTTGGGTACAAATAAAAAAAGCTATGGACGCAGGTGTTAGAACGGTGGTTATTCCTTTAGGTGCTATTGAACAACATGGCCCACATATCGCTATCAGTTGTGATACTTTATTAGGTTATTCATTAGCAGAAATAATTGCCAGAAGACTTGAGAAAGCGTTAGTTGCTCCTGCTATTAGACCGGGTCTGTCAGAAGATTTTATGGAATTTCCGGGATCACTTACTTTAAGAGAATCGACTTTTAGAGATCTCATAGAAGATTATGTAGATAGCTATGTTAGACATGGATTTACAAATATTATTTTAGCACCAGCACATGGAGGTAATTTTGATGTTGCTGAAGATATGGCTGAAAAATTATCACAGAAACATCCTGATTTTTGTATAATAAATACTTTAACTCTTGAAGATATGTCTAAAATGAGTGAAACATCTTCTGAATCCGCTGAAATGGATCAAACTGTAGGAGGTATTCACGCTGGTGGAATTGAAACTTCTGAGATGTTAGCATATTGGCCTCAATATGTAGATATGAGCAAAGCAGAAACTGGGTTCTTGGGTACAATTGAGGAAACCTTTGAGAGTGTCGAAATGAAAGGACTTAAAGCTACATCTAATAATGGTATACTAGGTGATGCTACTGTTGCAACTGCTGAGGTTGGCAAAGTGAGTATGGAAATATGTGTAGATTATATAATTGACTATAAAATAAAAAATAATAAAAAATTTTGTCTTTAGTTAATAACATAATTACAAACATAACATAATAATTAAGATGGTAATACATCGATATTATTGCTTAAAGCTGTAGAGAGTAGATAATTTATAGTTGTCTTTTTTCTACAGCTTATTATATGATAACATTATGCAATTTGATCAATATAAAAGTGTTATTTGAGACTTTTAATCAATTATTGTTTAACATTTTATCTACAAATGTTTTCCAAATATCATAGAGAGTTGTTTTAGGTAAGTGAATTGATCTTTCTAAAATGCTTTGATCTATCATTTCAAAAATATGTACATATAAATCTTCTTGATTGCTTTTAATCATGTCAAACTTCACACACATACCAATTATTTTTTTGTAGTAGATTTTAACCTGTTTCATGAGTTTATCAGTAAGATTTGCTATTGTCTCATTCCTTAATCCTAATAAAAAATACTGCATCATAATTAATGGAAATTCGGGATTTTCGATATAATAATCTATCATATTATAACCTAAAGTTAATATATTGCTGTAACATTCATCTCTACTACTTATATTATTATTGATATAATGATTTGCTTTTATATCTTCAATAATACATTCGTATAGTATTTCAAATATTTCTTCTTTACTTTTAAAATGGTAACACAAAGCTTGTTTACTAACACCTAATTTTTTAGCTATATTGGATAAAGAAGTTTGCTCATATCCTAATCTTGCAAACATTTCATAAGAAACATCTAAAATTTTCATTTTTGTATTATTTATAGTCATTTTGTTATCCTCCTCATAATTAATTCTAAAGGACCTCTCTTAAAATATTTTATCCAAATATTAGAAAAAACTATCATAAACAGAAATACTAAAGTCGATAATATAACAACAAATAGTTCATCTTTATAAGATAAATTATCTATTAGTGTAAAAATAGTTAGCACTATAACGCAATGGATAACATAGTGAGTTAGAGCCATTTGTCCTGTTGTAGCAAGATATTTAATTATTTTACTATTTTTAGATTCCATGCACAATTTAACGCATATACCTATAAAAGCGGTAGCCCATCCACTAGAAGCAAAAACATAGAATATAGTAGGATTCATTGGCTTAGTGTTAAATATGTAAACTGTAATTTCACAATGTCCAGAAGCTTCAATAAAAATAATACTAACTACTTCAACAATAATAGCTAATGCAAAAGCATCAACAATCATTCTATTGAGTATTATTGGGTCTTTAAAATCTAGCTTTCCTAATATTAGCCCTAATAAAATAAATACAATCCATGGAAAAACTGGATGATAGCCGTTGAAAAATGTATTAAGACAAAGGCCTTTTAAAGTATACAAATTATTATAGTATGTAAAATCACCAGTCCAATTTGCCGTATAGTCTAAAGTAAGTTGCAATATAAAAGTTATAGCTAAAACGATGCTTATACTGATTACTAGTTTTTTTGGCGTACAAAACAAGAAAAACAAAGCTATAATAATTATATAAATTCCATAAAAATGTAGTATATCTGCAGTCCACTCAAATACTACTAGTAATATAAACCCTAGTACAAATAAAAAAGCTGCTCTCTTTATTAAAATTAATCTATCTTTATATTTATTTATATTATCTTGTATTTCGTAACTCTTTTTAGTCATAAGGCTTATTCCTATACCTGCTAGTATGAGAAAGACAGCTGCTGCTCTACCTTCAAATAAACATAAAAAATTATTAATACCATTATATTTTACAACTCCGTAGGAAAATACAATATGATAATTAACTAACATCATACCTAAAATTGCTAATGCTCTAGCTATATCAAAGCCTAATATTCTTTTCATAATTTCCTCCTTACTTAACGGTCGTCAAGTAAATAATACCATACATTTTTTGGTATGTCAAATAGTATATTTTGTTAATATGCTATAGAGAAAAAAGTAGAGTTTTTAATTAATATTTCATTTTAAAGTGGACAAAAAAGAACTTTTCTCGGTTTTAGAGAAAAGTTCTTTTAGTTTTATTTTGATGATAATTATGGTAAATAAGGATCAAGTTCTTTTTGTAGTATAGTATGGTTAGTTAGCTGAGAACTATCATTGCGCCATTCATAACCACAATTACATACACAATGATTGCAATAAGGTTTAAAAGCAACTACTGTGTTACGTCTGTATTTTTTTGTGATTTTTTTCATCGTATTCACCTCACTTTTAAAATATACTTGCAAACAACTGTTAATTATTTTACTAATAGTTTTACATAGATAAGATATTAATTTATTAGGATTTGTTCCCATTTTCTGCAATTAAAAAAGCTATATCGGGTAGAATCCACGATATAGCTATAAATCAAAATACTTTTTTATTGATTGATTATCACATCAAATATCATATTAGAAGGTATATCAATACCTGATGCACCAGATGCAGGTTTTGTCTCTACAATATCTCTTCCACCCATGTTCATAGTATTTTGTAAATCTTTAGTTATTTTATAAAAAGTCTCTAAGTCAACATTAATGTTGTCTACTAATTGATATCTTAACACTAGCATACTATTTTTTGTCGCTGAGTGTTTAACTGTTACGTTTTCAGTTTTTTGTGCATTAACTTGGTTTGAGAAATTAAATGTTCTAGCCAAGTTTTCATTTATTTCTGTATTAATCTCTGCAAGTGCACCTAATGTGGCAGATTTTGTTATCCCTAAGTTAGCGCCCATCTTGTCTGCTGTTTTCAAGCCCAAAGTTTCAGAAAGTGTTAGTTGATCTTGCGTACTTATTCCAACATTAAAGTTAGTATTAGAAGTAAAGCTACTTCCAGGGGCTAAATTAATCATGTCAATTAGTTTCCACATACTTTGCTTTACAACTTTATTTTCACCTGACAAAAACGCAACAGTAAAAATAGTGTCTCCTAGATAACTTTCATTATCTAACAATGTTCTTTTAGCTTGATCAAAAACTTCTTGATTGTTGTAGTTGTTTTTATTTATTATAAAACCATTGTTTAGAATTATAAAATAATCGTTGTTTTTTAAATGCTGATTTTGGTCTTGAAAATATGCTATAGCTCGTTTTAGAGCTAACACACCATAGTTTACTTTATCGTTTTGAGTTCTAACTGATGTTAATTTTACATCTGCAAAAACCCAAGGTTTTGCTTTTGATTTTTCTGCACCTGCGAATATAGTTCTATTAATAGAACCATCGACATAAGCGCTACTGTATGTAGGTATAGTTAAGTTGCTTGAGAAGTCACCATTTACAAAATTACCTGATGCAAAAGCTGTAATATTTGTTACCATAACTGTTAGTATTAACACTGCAATAATTGTACTTTGTTTAAATAATTTTTTCATAATGATTACCCTCCTATTTTTGAATTCCCTGACAGTATAGCACAGTTTAAATAATATATATATACCTATGGTATAGAGTAGTGCGTTTTGGTCATAGAAAGTCATTTAAGAGTTTTAAAGAATAAAAGTGGGTTTAATAAAGTATATAATAGACGCAAAAATGTTCAAATTACACATACGTAATTAGTGCATAATCATATCAAAAATTGTGCTTTATTTTTTATTTTGATAATTATTTTAAATTGTTATAAATCAAGCACTTACAGAGATTAAGTAATGTGATAGAAAGCTTAATGCACTACTTGGCATATTAGTTGCAATATTAATTTGTGTAAAATGATACAAAAATAGTTGAGGTGATTAAAATGAATTTACAAGACAACGAACTAGTAAAAGATGAACTAATATTGTTTGATGTACAAGCTAAAGATAAGGAAGATTTATTATATAAATTAGCTAGTTTATTATATAAAAAGGGATATGTAAAAGAATCCTACATAGATGCTGTAGTTAATAGAGAAAAAGTTTATCCTACAGGGTTAAATACAATGGGTGTTCAGGTAGCTATTCCTCATACAGATGCAGTACATGTAAACAAACCAGGGATAGTAGTTGCGAATCTAAGAGAGCCAGTAGTTTTTAAAGAAATGGGTAGTAATGACGGACAAGTAAATGCAGAGCTTGTGTTCATGCTTGCAATTAAAAACCCTAAGAATCAACCCAAAACATTAGGCAAGTTAATGGGAATTTTCTCGAATGGGGATAAATTGAATAGTATAAAAAAGGCTACACACATATCAGAAATAAAAAGCTTGCTTAGAGATTAACAATAAGATTAACAAAAGTAATAGTTTTAAGAGTAGGTAATTTGCAATATTAACTTAATATATAGGAGGATTTATTATGAAAAGAATAATAGTAGCATGTGGTTCAGGAGTTGCAACATCGCAAACAGTGGCTTCAAAAATTGCGAGGATGTGTGAGGATGAAGGGCTTAATGTAAATGTAGAAGCAGTTGATATTAGGTCGTTAGAGTTAATTATCAATCATTGTCATGTATATGTGTCAATCACATCAGTAGCAAAAGACTATGGCAAGCCAGTAATTAATGGTATTCCGTTCTTAACAGGAATGGGGATTGAGCAAGAATTTGAAAAGCTAAAATCATATTTATAGTCAAATAATAAACTAAAGGAGGCATATTCATGAATGGTATTATTCATTATATTTTAGATTTAGGTGCAGGAATTTTTCTACCTGCTATAATGATACTTTTAGGATTATGTATAGGAATGAAGTTTAAAAGAGCATTTACATCTGGCTTAACATTAGGTATAGCTTTTATAGGAATGGGAGTAATATTAGGTTTTATGTTTGGAGTCATATCTCCAGCAGCAGGAAAATTTGTTGAGAATACAGGGTTTAAGCTAAGTACTATAGATGTTGGTTGGTCACCATTGTCAGCAATTGCTTGGGCATGGCCGTATGCTTTGGCATTATTTCCATTGCAGATAGTAGTCAACATACTAATGTTAGCATTTGGATTTACAAATGTGCTAAATGTGGATTTGTGGAATGTATGGAGTAAGATACTTACTTCTGTAATAGTTGTATCTATAACAGGTAGTCTACCAGCAGCATTCATAATAGCAACCATACAAATAATAGTAGAGTTAAAGAGTGGAGATTTATTACAAAAGCCTATTGAAAGGATATCTAAAATACCAGGAATAACTTGCACTCATCCAATGATGTTACAGGGCATATTGTTAGCACCTGTTAATAGGTTGCTAGATTTTATACCTGGATTGAAAGGGAAGAGAGTTGATGCAGCATCTTTGAAAGAGAAAATAGGTATTTTTGGAGAAAATAGTGTTATGGGATTCATAGTAGGGGGGTCAATAGCTGCAGCCGCGGGATACGATGTCAAAGGAATACTTACCACAGCTATTCAAGTAGCCACTGCACTTACGTTGTTTCCAATGGTTGCTAAACTATTCATGCAAGCGTTATCACCTATAGCAGATGCAACTAGTAACTTTATGAAAAATAAGTTCAAAGACAGAGAAATCTATATTGGTTTAGACTGGCCATTTTTAGCTGGTAGTGCAGAGGTATGGGTTTGTGCAATTATACTAGTACCTATTGAGTTAGTTTTAGCAATGGTGCTTTCTAAAATGGGACTTAATACAGTATTGCCTTTAGGTGGGATTATAAATATATGCTTTGCTCCCGTTGCGCTTATAATCACTGGAGGAGATTTAATAAGAATGATTATATTAGGTACAATGTTTACACCTTTATATTTAGGCGTAGCGACTAATTTTGCTCCTATGGTGACAGAATTAGCAAGACAAGTTGGTACAATAGATATTCAGGCAGGTCAGACTATAATATGGTCTACATTAGAGGCACCGGGATTTAGATGGATAATGGCACATGCTGCAAATATAATAAATGGAGATATAAAGGGTATGATTGTGTTTGCAGTGTACGTAGTGTTAGCATTGTGGTATTATAAATATATGAAAAAGGTTAATGAGAACATTAATCAAGTAGCATAGAGGGAGGAATTATTAGTGTTAGAAGATATTAAAAAAAAGGTGGTTAGCGTAGCCAAAAAAGCGTGTGAGAGCGGACTATGTCTAGATGGGTCAGGTAACTTTAGTATAAAAGACGAAGAGACAGGCTATATAGCTATAACACCAACAAAATTACCCAGAGCAGAGATGACATATCATGACATAATTATAATTGATTCAGAAGGTAACATAGTAGAAAATAAAACGGGATTAAAGCCAACAAGTGAAACAATGATGCACTTAGAGGCGTATAAGACAAGAGAAGATATAAATGCAGTAGTTCATACACATTCAATGTATGCTACATCATTTGCTATATGTAGTGAAGAAATTAAAGGCGTAGTATTTGAGGCTCTAGCCTATGGGGGGAAAGTTCCGCTTGCTAAATACGGTAGACCGGGAACGAGTGAACTTGCTAAGAGTATAATAGAACCTCTGAAAATATCAGATGCAGTACTTATGGAAAAGCATGGGGCTTTACTAGTTGACAAAGATATAGATGTTGCTCTAACCAAAGCAACTTACTTAGAAGAGGTTGCGCAGATGTACTATCATTCATTAGCTATAAAGAGCTTCTTGAAATCAGATAGGCCATTAGAAGCAATACCAGAGGAAGAATTCAAAGCGTGGAAATATCCAGAAAGCATGAAAAAATAAATCTAATTAGTAAAAATCCCATACTATTAATAAAATAAGATGCGTATAATGTATGGGATTTTTTATTTTCTCATAAGGAGATGGTTTTGTGAAACCAGTAATTTGGTACTTGTTAGTTATAGCTGACATAGTAACACTAATATTCTCAGTTATGACAAAGAACATTTTTATGGCAAGTATGGCACTAATATTGTCACTATATCTAAAGAGATATATTAAACAAATACCCTTACCAAAGTATTTTAATAGTATGAAAGTAGTTAGATTTAAGGATAGTACAAGAAAAATAGATTAGATAGGATACATATAGTGGAGGCAAGTAATTATGAAAACGTTAGATAGAGTAATGAATTACCTTCGTGAAACTATAACACACAATTACATTAAAGAAACAAGTATCAACGAATTAGGTATAGATGCTAATGAGATTGAAGAAAAGCTAGGTATTTTAAGAAATAATGCGAGCACTATACTTAATAAATTAAATAAAGAAGGATCTGTCATCAAAATTAATAGCAGGCCAGTTAGATTCATATTATTAGAAGTTTTAAGAAACTATAGCAAGTCAGATATTATCAAATCATCTATTTCTCAGGCTGAACTAGAAAGTATTATAAATAAGATAGATACATACAATCCATTTTGTGATTTAGTAGGGTATGACGATAGTCTGAAAGGACAAATAGGGCAAGCCAAAGCAGCTATAATGTATCCTAGCAATGGTTTACATACATTATTACTAGGAGAAACGGGAGTTGGTAAGACAACATTTGCTACAAAAATGTATGAATATGCAGTAGAGAAAAAAGCAGTTAGTAATAAAGAGTATCCTTTTATTTCTTTTAACTGCGCTGATTATTATAATAATCCACAATTGTTAGTTTCTCAATTATTTGGGCATAAAAAAGGAGCATTTACAGGTGCGGATATTGATAAAGAAGGTTTAGTTGAAAGAGCAAATGGAGGGATACTATTCCTCGATGAAGTTCATAGATTACCTCCAGATGGTCAAGAAATGTTATTTCATTTTATGGATTATGGCACATTTAGCAGATTAGGGGAGACACTGAGAAATAGAAAAAGTAACGTGCTAATAATAGCTGCTACGACTGAAAACCCCAATAATACATTACTAGAAACTTTTACTAGAAGAATACCAGTAATTATCACATTGCCACCATTCAGAAATAAATCAATAAAGGAAAGAGTAGAAATAATTAGTGCATTATTTAGAAAAGAAGCATTAAGGCTAAAAATGACTATAACTTTAGATGTAGAAGCATTAAAAGCTCTAGCTACCTCAAAGTGCGGTGGTAATATAGGAAGGTTATATTCAGAAGTCAAGCTGACATGTGCAAAAGCATTTTTAATTCATTTGCAAAATAAGCAAGGAATGTTTGTAAAATTTTCAATGTTATCAAGGGACATTAAAAATTCAGTATTAGAAGAAAAGATTGTTTCACAAAAAAACGATAGGTACTTGAACAAATTTAGTTCAAAAATAACGATTAAACCTACAACTCATCAAATCATTGAAGATCAACCAGAAGAGAATTTATATGATATATTATCAAACAAATTAGAAGAATTGAAACTTCTAGGGTACAGCGATAATGAAATAAATATAAAAATAAATGATGAAGCTCATAAGTACTATGATAGAATGATAAAAAATTATAACTTCCAGAATCACAACATACGAGATTTATATAGAATTATTGATGAAAATGTAGTTAATATAACTGTAGAATTATTACAAAAGGTTAGCAACAAATTAGATAAAAGCTTATCAAATAAGCTATTATTCGCATTGTCTTTTCACATACAAGCTCTACTTGATAGAATAAATAATAATACGTATATAGATAATTATGATGTACTTAGAAATGCAGACATAGACACAGAGTATTGGAATACAGGAAAAGAGATGGTTTCGCTATTAAATCAAAAGCTTAATGTTAATATTCCAGATAGTGAAATATACTTCTTTTCAATGCTAATGTTACATGAACAGGATGGTGAGGATAAAGACAAGATAGGTATTCTAATAATTACTCATGGTGAAAATACAGCAACAAGTATGGCAAATGTGTGCAATAGGCTACTTAATTCAAACTATGTTAAGGCGTTAGATATGTCGCTTGATAGTAGAGATGATGAAATATACAAAAAAGCGTTTACTATGGTTAAAGAACTAGATAGAGGTAAAGGTGTATTGATTTTAGCGGATATGGGCTCAGCTGTTAATTTTGGAAAGAGAATATCAAATGAAACAGGAATAATAACTAAAACAATAGATAAAGTATCTACCCCTTTAGCATTAGAGGCACTTAGAAAGATAATATATAATGATGGAGATATAAATGAATTGTATAACTCCTTGATAAATAAAAAACCTTATGAAATAAAAAAGAATAACGTCATACTTAGTGTTTGTGCTACAGGACAAGGTGCAAGTATGATAGCTAAAACGATGTTAACAGAAATAATAGACAACGAGAATATTGAGGATTTAAAGGTAATAACACTCGATTATTCTAATGCATACGTTGATAGTCAGGAATATAAAAATATTAATGAAAAATACAATATAGTATGTTGTGTTGGGAATTTAAAGCCAAGGGTAGAAATACCATTCTTTCATATTTCAGAGGTTCTGAGTGAAACTATGAGGGAGGCGTTTGTAAAATATTTAGTTAGTCAGCAAGTAATTCATACAGAGCATAATAAAAAGAATATTTATAAAGAAGCAGAAAAAATATTAGAAAAAAATCTATTATTTCTAAATATTCCAATAGCTATTTCTTATATAAAGCAAGTCATAGAAAGTTTAAGTAATAAAATAACACTTGGAGATGAGAAAAATATATTTAATATAGTTATGCATGTATCATGCATGATAGAAAGATTAACTAGAAACAACATAGCATTATATGAGGGAGTAAAAGAATACATAAAAGAAAATGAATTTTTATACAGCAATATTAAAAGTGAGATCAACGTACTAGAAAGAATATATCAGATTAATATACCTGATGATGAAATAGCATATATTATTAAAATTATTAATTTACAAAAATAAACATGTGATAAAAGTTCATGTTACAAAATAAAATAATATAATATACACAACATCTTATATAGAATTGAATAATATATAGTATGTTATTATTTTATAAGTTGGTGTTTGTATGGAAGATAGTAAGAGAGTAGTAAAAAATAGAATAACTACAATAACAACACTTATGGCTACTGCTATTGGAACAGTTTTAGGAGACTTATTAACCATAGAACAACAGTTTGTCGTAGGAAACTACTTACAAAGTATATCGCAGATATTAATTGCAATAAACGCCCAGGAAGATTTATTAACATCTAGATCTGAACTTGAGACACCTGGAGTTGGTAGTGTTCAGGACGATATAGAAGTGATGAAACAAAGAATTGAGGAATTAGAAAATATTATTTTAAAGTTAAAATAAAGGAAGACATCTCAAAATTTTTAGAGATGTCTTTGTTATTTATCTATTCTATATGAATCATATATTTTCTTTAAGTAGTTCATAGTTTTTTTAGTAGCTATTTCAAGAGTATAATTGTATTGATCAGATAAAATATCTAAAAGCATACCAGTATAGATAAAATAAGATAATTCAGTAATAGATTTTAAATCATTCTCATTAAAATACCCATCCTTACAGCATTGGTTTAACAGTACTAAAGTTCTATCATATAAATCATTATAAGTTAACATTTTTCGCAGATCTTCTGGCATATGGTCTAGAATTTCTGGATATATCTCATAATAATCTTTAATGTAACAACTTATATTTTTATCTTTACCATGAACAAAAATAGAAGCGAATATTTCAGGCTTAGTAAATGTATGTACACAAAAACATTCCCAAATCATAAGTGTTTTTTCATATGTATTATTTGCTTTTGAGATGTACTCTGGAAGAGCTTTAACATAATCCTTTAAAAACTTAATACATGCTAATGAGATAAGATGTTGTAAATTATCAAAATAATTGTATAGTGTAGCGCTATTGTATCCTGCTAAATTAGCTACATTTCTAATAGTTACATTTTCAATACCTTGCATTTCTATTATCTCAGTAGCAGCATCAATGAAGTATCTCATAATTCTTTTTCTTTGTATAATTTTATTTGACATATAACCACCTTTATTTAATATTTTGCTCTGCTCGTATAAATTTTATGAGTCTTGATTTATTATATAGAAAAAAGTTGAAAAAATCAAGCGGTATAGCCTTTATCATATATATTAATGATTATAGTCCTATACTTAATGATTAAACTTTGGGAAATATAATAAAAATAGATGAGGTTGCATGGTATAATAAGGTTGTTAAAGATATATAGATGAAATCTTAAAAGAGGTGGATCAAATTGTCATTATACAAATTAAATAACAATAAAAAAGGTACAATATATTATTGGGATGGAGCATCAATGTTATTATTGAAAAACTTTAAATCAGACTTACATAGTCATTATCCTGTTGAGATATATATAGGATTAGATGATAATTTACAAATCAGTTTTGGAGATAAATACACTGAATGTAGAGGAGTAGTTATTGATTCAAATCAAATGCATAAAGTTAATCATATTACAGGAAATATTGCGATAATTCTAATAGACCCTAATTTGTATAATTTTTATAGAGTTAGGAATGATGTATTTAATAATAAAAAATATTTCATGCTAAGTCATAATACAGTAAGCCATATCATAAAAAAAATTAATATATTTTATTCTAGTAGTAGCAATTCATGTAATGAAGCTAGAAAATTAACTGAGGAAATAATTTTTTCTATATTTAATAATAATTACGGTCAGATAAAACTTGATGTTAGAATTAATTTATTACTAAATATATTTGACAATATTAAAGAAAGTAAAATATCTTCTAGAGATTTAGCAAGAAGAGTAAATTTATCTGAAAGTAGATTATTTCATCTGTTTAAACAGCAAACGGGAACACAAATACGACGATATGTTTTATGGTCAAGGTTAAAAAAGGCAATAAGAATAATACTAATGGGACAATCTTTTACAACAGCTGCATATGAAAGCGGCTTCTCTGATTCAGCACATCTGAGTAGAACTTACAAGAAAATGTTTGGGATACCCCCATCTAATCTTTTAAAAGCTTGTAAAAATATTAATATTATATTTGATACTTGATAATTAGTTAATGCTACAGTAGGTTTATTCAAGTAATTTTACTTCAATTGTTATATAGTATTTTAAGATTTAAATATTATTAATTGGAGGAATGAATGATGAAATATGAAGAATTACTAATAAAAAGACGTTCTATTAGAAAATTTAAAAACGAAGCAGTATCAAATGAAATAATCATAGAAATGATTAATGAGAGTATCTTTGCTCCAAGTTCGGGAAATGAACAATCTTGGAAATTTTCAATAGTTAGTGATACAAAATTGATGAAGAAAATTTCAGACGAAGCAAAGATTAATATTCTAAAGAGGATAGAATTAAATGTCAATGATTATGCAAAAAAATATAAAGAAATGCTGAGTAATATAAATTACAATATTTTTTACAATGCTCCAAGTGTAGTATTTATTTTTGGAGATAAAAAACTTAAAAATATGATTATAAACTGTTCACTTGCAGCTAGTTATTTTATGATGTCAGCAACCTCAAGAAATCTTGGAACATGCTGGATCAACTTTGCAACAGAAATTAAATCACCATATTTGCTAAAAGAGTTGGGGATTTCTGAAAATTTTAAGATAGTAGCTCCAATAATCATAGGTTATCCAGAGCAAATACCACATATACCATCTAGGAAAGAACCAGAGATAATAAAGATAATATAAGGGATTGTTTTACAGAACAATCCTCAGAAAGACAAATGACAATTTCTTTGTTGTAATCAAAGTTACCGCAGTAAGCTCTGTTACTTAATTTTAATACATTTCAATTCTGAGTTCTTATTTTATGCATACCTATATCATATGCCTTTAAATAAATCTATTTAAAAAGTCCATTTTTACAAATGAATAAAATGAATAAATTGACGTTATATTACATAGTAAAATATTATTCTACATGTTTTGCAATTTACATTATACAAAAAAGTGCTTTTTTTGATAAAATCATAAAAATATGCTTGTACAATAATCATGATTATGATACAATCAAGATAAATAAAATATTAACAATCATGATTACTAAATAATCTAGATGATGCCATTTGGCAAAAAAAATTACAAATATCAAAAAAGAAAATTATATTATTTACAATTTGTTACATTATTTTTCAAATGAAAATGTTTGTCTGCAGACGCTCATTCATTTTTATTTTGAATTTAAATGTTATATTTTTAACAAATATAAGCGTTAAAAATAGATTTTTTAACGCTTAAAAATTCCAAAACTACAAACAATAATAATGAATTCCAATATTATTGTAGATTATCTTGCTCATTTATTTAATTTAATATAAATGATTACAGGTATAAATTAAGAAGGGAGTGTGTAACTTGAAACTAGAAATAGGTAATTTTCATGTAAAGGAAATTCAGTTTGGTGCAAAAACTGAGTTCAAAAATGGTGTATTAACTATTAACAAAGAAGAAGCTTTAAGTGTTGTTAGAGAAGATGAGCACATTACAGAAGCTGATATCAAAATAGTTAACCCTGGTGACATGGTACGTTTGGTACCAGTTAAAGAAGCAATAGAACCAAGAGTTAAATTGAATGGAGATCCGTTATTCCCTGGAGTAACTGGAGATTTAGTTAAAGCTGGAGCTGGAAAAACTCATGCTTTAAAAGGTTGTAGTGTTTTAGTAGTAGGACAACACTGGGGTGGATTCCAAGATGGCTTGATAGATATGGGTGGTGAAGGAGCTAAGTATACTTACTTCTCACAACTAAGAAATATAGTATTAGTAGCAGATACAGATGAAGAATTTGAAAAGAGAGAGCAGCAAAAGAAAAATAAAGCATTAAGATGGGCTGGAATGAGACTAGCTGAATATGTTGGTAATGCAGTTAAGGATTTGGAGCCAGAAGAAGTAGAAACATTTGAACTTGCTCCGATTACTAAGAGATCAGAAGAAGTAAGCAAATTACAAAACGTAGTGTTAGTACTTCAACCACAATCACAAATGGAAGAAGCAGGATACAATGATTTAGTATATGGATGGGATTGTAATCATTTAGTACCAACATTTATGCATCCAAATGAAATATTAGATGGTGCAGTTATTTCAGGAAGCTTTATGCCATGTTCATCAAAATGGTCAACATATGATTTCCAAAACCTACCTCTTATTAAACAATTATATAAAGAGCATGGCAAATCACTTAATTTCTTAGGAGTTATATTATCAAACTTAAATGTTGCACTTGAGCAAAAAGAGCGTTCTGCATTATTTGTAGCTCAAATTGCTAAGTCATTAGGTGCTGACGGTGCGATAGTTGCAGAAGAAGGTTATGGTAACCCTGATGCTGACTTTATTGCATGTGTAGTAGCATTAGAAGATGCAGGAGTAAAGACTGTAGGTATAACTAATGAGTGTACTGGTAGAGATGGTATGAGTCAGCCATTAGTTACATTAGACGAGAAAGCAAATGCTATAGTTTCTTGCGGTAATGTTTCTGAGTTAATAAAATTACCACCAATGGAGACAGTTATAGGAGAATTAGAAGCATTAGCTAGAGATGGTTTATCAGGTGGATGGTCAACTGATGAAATATTAGGATCTTCAGTGAAAGAAGATGGATCTATAATAATGGAAAATAACGCAATGTTCTGTGGAGACCGTGTTGTTGGATGGTCTACAAAGACTATGAAGGAATTTTAAGGAGGTGTAAAGATTGAAAAAAGCAATATTATATTTAAACCAATTCTTTGGTCAAATTGGAGGAGAAGATAAAGCTGATTTTGCACCAGAAATCATAGAGGGTCATGTTGGACCTGCAATGGAATTAGACAAAAGATTACAAAATGCTGAAGTAACACATACTATTATATGTGGAGATAACTTCATGGGTTCAAATGAAGAGGAAGCAGTTAGTACAATATTAGGTTTCTTAGAAGGTAAAGAATTTGATATATTCTTTGCTGGACCAGCATTCCAAGCAGGTAGATATGGTAATGCGTGTGGTGTAATAGCTAAAGCAGTTAAAGAGAAATTTGGTGTTCCAGTAATATCATCTATGCATATAGAGAACCCTGGTGTTGAAATGTTTAAGAAAGATGTTGTAATATTCCCAGGTGGAAAAAGTGCAGCAGCTATGAGAAAAGACATCAAAAAAATAGCAGCTTATGGAGATAAGATATTAGCAGGAGAAAAATTAGGAACAGCAGAAGAAGAAGGATATTTTGTTAGAGGAATCAGACATCAAGTATGGTTAGATAGCGAAAAACCTGCAGCTGAGCGTGCTGTTGAGATGATGATAAAGAAATTAAATGGTGAAGAATATGTAACAGAGTTACCTATTCCTAAGTTAGATAGAATACCAATAGCTACACCAATTAAAGATTTATCGAAAGCGAACATAGCATTTGTTACAACAGGTGGTATAGTTCCAGTTGACAATCCAGATAGAATACAATCAGCTTCAGCTACAAGATGGGGAAGATATGATGTATCTAAGATGGATAGACTAGAAGCAGGTGTTTTCAAAACAATCCATGCTGGTTATGACCCAGCTGCAGCAGATGCTGATCCAAATGTATGTGTTCCATTAGATTCTCTTAAGGCATATGAAAAAGAGGGTAAAATAGGAAAATGCCATGAGTATTTCTACACAACAGTTGGTACTGGTACTACTCAAGGAGAAGCAGCAAGAATGGGTAAAGAAATAGTTGAGTATCTAAAAGAAGGCGGAGTTGATGGAGTTATATTAACGTCTACGTGAGGTACTTGTACACGTTGCGGTGCAACGATGGTAAAAGAAATTGAAAGAGCTGGAATCCCAGTTGTTCAAATGGCAAACTTAGTTCCAGTTGCTAAGACAGTTGGATCTAACAAAATAGTACCAACTATCTCTATACCATATCCATTAGGAGATCCATCAACAACTAAGGAAGAACAATGGAAATTAAGACATCATAGAGTAGGAGTAGCTTTAGACGCACTTACTGATGATGCTAAAGAGCAAACAGTATACAGAGTTAAAATATAAGTTAAAGAGGTGATAAAATGTTAGCATTAGATAAGAAAACTTTTGAACCAGAAGTATTAGAAGCTGAGGGTTATGTATTAGTAGACTTTTGGAGTGAAGGTTGTGAACCATGTAAAGCCCTATTACCTTCAATAGAAGAATTAGCAGGTAAATATGAAGGTTCATTAAAGTTTTGCAAACTAGACATCACTAAAGCCAGAAGACTTGCTATAAAACAAAAAGTATTAGGATTACCAACAATAGTAATCTATAAAGATGGCCAAAAAGTAGATGAATTAACAAAAGATGATGCAACAGAAACTAATATTGAAGCTATGATTAAGAAATATATATAAATAGTAGCTAAAAATTAATTATTCATACTGGATAATTAAGAGATAAGGAGGAATAAAAATGGGATTATATGATGGTAAAAAAGTCATCGTAATCGGTGATAGAGACGGAATCCCAGGTCCTGCCGTAGAAGAATGTCTAAAAACAACAGGAGCAGAAGTAGTATTTTCTTCAACTGAATGTTTTGTCTGAACTGCTGCAGGAGCTATGGATTTGGAAAATCAAAAAAGGGTTAAAGAGCTTACTGAGAAGCATGGCGCAGAAAATGTTGTTGTGTTATTAGGAGCAGCAGAAGCTGAAGCAGCTGGATTAGCTGCTGAGACAGTAACTGGTGGAGACCCAACTTTTGCAGGTCCATTAGCAGGGGTCCAGTTAGGACTTAGAGTTTATCATGTTGTTGAACCTCAATTCAAGGGCGAAGTTGATGCTGATGTTTATGAAGAGCAAATTGGTATGATGGAAATGGTTCTTGATGTTGATGAAATTATAGAAGAAATGACTGAAATCAGAGGAGAGTTCTGTAAATTCAATGACTAAAATAGGATAGATATGTTAAAATTAGCACAACATAACATACTATGCGAGAAGTATTAATATCATATACAATACTTCTCGCAATCCTTGAAAAAGAGAGGAGATAGATATGGTTAAGAGTCAAAAGAAGAGTAATGCTGTTTTTTATATATCTTTAGTAGTTGTATTTTTTATAGTGGTATGGGGAATAGGTTTTCCAAAACATTTTGAAGGTGTAGCAAATAATACGTTTAAATTTTTAACAGGTAATTTTGGATGGCTTTATCTTTCAGTTATGTCATTGTTCATAGTATTTTCAGTATGGCTTGGATTAAGTAAATATGGAAAAATAAAATTAGGACCAGATGATTCAAAACCAGAATATAGCTTTATATCATGGTTTGCAATGTTATTCTCAGCAGGTATGGGAATAGGATTAGTTTTCTGGGGAGTAGCAGAGCCCTTAAATCACTTTGCTGGTACAATGAGAGAAGCAGGTTCACCAGCTGCAGCTGATTTTGCAATAATGAAATCATTCTTACACTGGGGATTGCACCCTTGGGCTAACTACTGTATTTTAGCTTTAGCACTTGCATATATGCAATTTAGAAAAGGAAAACCAGGTCTAATTAGTAGCGTATTTATCCCTTTAATAGGAGAAGATGCTGTAAGAGGGCCTATAGGAAAGATAATAGATATATTAGCAATATTTGCAACAGTAGCAGGAGTTGCTACATCACTTGGATTAGGTACAATGCAGATAAATAGTGGTTTAAATTATATGTTTGGGGTACCGATAAGTAAGTTGGTACAAATATTGATAGTAGTAATAGTTACAGTGTTGTTTATGATGTCTGCTGTTACAGGTCTTGATAAAGGAATTAAATTTTTATCAAATCTTAACGTAGGTATAGCAGGTTCATTATTAGTTTTAGCAATAATTATTGGACCTACAGTACTAATATTTAAAAATTTAGGAACAGGGGTCTTAGCTTATGCTAAGGATTTAGTTGTAGATGCGTATCCATTTGGTAAAGAGGGATGGTACGGTACATGGACTATATTCTACTGGGCATGGTGGATTGCTTGGGCACCATTTGTTGGTACATTTATAGCACGTATATCAAAGGGTAGAACTATAAGAGAGTTTGTTGCAGGAGTTTTATTAGCACCAACGATTGCATCATTAATATGGTTTGCATGCTTTGGTACACTTGGAATAGAAGCAGGACTTGACACAGCGAAAACTGCTATAACAGAGACATCAACAGCTCTATTTGTTGTTATGTCTGAATATTCATTAGGAACAGTAATATCGTTAGTAGCAATACTTTTATTATGTACATTCTTCGTAACATCAGCAGATTCAGCAACATTCGTGTTAGGTATGATGTCCCAAAATGGAGATTTAAATCCAGATCTTAAGAGAAAAGTAATATGGGGAGTTATCCAATCACTGTTAGCATTAGCATTATTGCTATCAGGTGGATTAAAAATGCTTCAAACTGCATCAATAGCAGCAGCATTCCCATTTGTGTTTATAATGTTCTTTACTATGATAGCTATAGTAAAAGCATTGAGAAAAGAAAACGTTTAAAATATATAAATATTCACATAAAGAATACATTTTTTATGTGAATATTTGTTTATAAAAAATAAATATAAAATACAAAATAAAAAATCAAATTACAAAAATATTCGGAGGTGTAACAAATGTCTTTTGCAGTAATAAAAGGATCAGGATATGTTCTAGTGCATACGCCAGATATGATTATGCATAATGGAACAACTCAAACTACTGAGAAAATAGTTAATCCTGAGTCAGAATACTTAAAACAATTACCAAACCATTTGAGAAAATTTGAGGATGTAGTTAACTATCCACCTAACCAAACTTATATAGGAGAAATCACTCCAAAACAGTTAAATGATTATGAAATGCCATGGTTTGATAAAAAAGTAGATGGAGCAAATAGATTTGGTAAATTCGGTGAAATAATGCCACAAGATGAATTCATAGGCTTAATGAAGATATCAGATGTATTTGATTTAGTAATGTTAACAGAAGAATTTACAAATTCAGTTAAAGAGAAACTAAGTAAACATCCACTTATTACAGAGGAAATGGTTGCAGCGATAAAAGGATCATCAGATATAGAAAGTATTAAAGAGCAAATTGAAAAATATCACGGCGAAGCTATTTACAATGAAGGCGAATTAGTTGGTTGTGTAAAAAGAGCGCATGATGTAGACGTTAACCTAAACGCTCATGTTATGTTTGAGAACTTAGTTGTTAAAGCATCAGGTGTTTTAGCTATGTTAAACTTATTAGATAAAAATAATATAGATCCAAAGACTATTGACTATGTAGTTGAGTGTTCAGAAGAAGCATGTGGAGATATGAACCAAAGAGGTGGAGGAAACTTTGCTAAATCAATCGCAGAAGCTTGCGGATGCGAAAATGCAACAGGTTCAGATACTAGAGGTTTCTGTGCTGCTCCAACTCATGCATTAATAGAAGCAGCTTCATTAGTAAAAGCAGGAACATATGATAATGTTGTTATAGTAGCTGGAGGGGCAACAGCTAAACTTGGTATGAATGGAAAAGACCATGTAAAAAAAGAAATGCCTATATTAGAAGATACATTAGGTGGTTTTGCAGTACTAATAAGCAAGAATGATGGAGTTAATCCTATTATCAGAACTGACTTAGTAGGAAAACACACAGTAGGAACAGGTTCATCACCTCAAGCAGTTATTACATCACTAATTACAAACCCACTTGATAAGGGTAACTTAAAAATAACTGATATAGATAAGTATTCAGTAGAAATGCAAAACCCAGATATAACAAAACCAGCAGGAGCTGGAGATGTACCAACATCTAACTATAAGATGATAGGTGCATTAGGAGTAAAGAGAAAAGAAATAGATAGAAAAGATTTAGCTAATTTTGTTACAAAGCATGGAATGCCGGGATGGGCACCTACTCAAGGACATATACCTTCAGGAGTACCATATTTAGGGTTTGCTAAAGATGATATCCTAGCAGGAGATGTAAAAAGAGCAATGATAGTTGGAAAAGGAAGCTTGTTCCTTGGAAGAATGACTAACTTATTTGATGGAGTTTCAGTAATAATAGAAGCAAATAACGGAGAAACAAGTGATCAAGGCGCACTTCCACAAGAAGCATTAAAGAAAATGGTAGCAGAAGCTATGCGAGAATTTGCATCTAAGCTTTGTGAAGAATAGAGGTGTTTAGATGGAGCATAATAAAGTCAAACAAATGATAGCAGGAGTTTTTAACGATATAGCAGATGGTATAGAAACAGGCCAGTTTGGAAAGAAAGTAAGAATAGGAGTTACTATCCTAGGAAGCGAGCACGGAGCAGACAATGTATTAAAAGGTGCTATGCTCGCAAGTGAAAAAGATTCATCTATAGAGGTAGTATTAATAGGACCCAAAAATGATACTAACTTAAAAACATACGAAGCTAATACAGAAGAAGAGCAACACAAGGTGATGGAGAAATTGTTGGATTCAGGAGAAATACAAGGATGTGTAACGCTTCATTATAACTTCCCAATTGGTGTGTCAACAGTTGGTAGAGTAGTAACACCATCTCAGGGAAAAGAAATGCTTATAGCAACAACTACAGGAACATCTTCACCACATAGAGTAGAGGCAATGGTTAAGAATGGACTTTATGGAATTATTACAGCAAAGTCTTTAGGTATAGAAAACCCTACAGTTGGTATACTCAATGTTGACGGAGCTAGACAAGTAGAAAGAGCATTAAAAGAATTAAATAGTAACGGATATGATATAAACTTTGCAGAGTCACTTAGAGCAGATGGTGGAGCTGTAATGAGAGGAAATGATTTATTAACAGGAACACCAGATGTAATGATAACTGATTCATTAACTGGTAACTTATTAATGAAGATATTCTCATCATATACAACTGGTGGAAGCTATGAAGCCTTTGGTTATGGTTATGGACCTGGTGTAGGTGATGGTTATGAAAGAAACATATTAATCATATCTAGAGCATCAGGAGCACCTTTAATAGCAGGAGCTATTAAATATGCTAGTGAGGTAGCAAAAGGAGATATCATAGGAAAATCAAAAGTAGAATATGATAGTGCTAAAAAAGCCAAACTAAATGATATATTAAGTGAATTAACAAAAGACAAAAAAGCAAATAAAAAAGATGAAGAAGAAGTAGCCATGCCACCAAAAGAAATCGTAACAGGATCAATAGCAGGTGTTGATATCATGGATCTAGAAGATGCTGTTACTGAGCTTTGGAAAAACAAAGTATATGCAGAGTCAGGTATGGGATGTACTGGTCCTATAGTAATGATTAACGAAAAGAATGTAGAAGTGGCAACTGAGATACTAGCTAAAGCAGGATATATTAGCGTAGACTAAAGATAAGGAGTGAACATCATGGAAAATACTTATGATATTATCATAATAGGAGCTGGCCCAGCAGGATTGGCAGCAGGATTATACGCAGGAAGAGCTACATTAAACGCTGCTATTATAGAAAAATCTAAGGTAGGAGGACAAATAGTAACTACAGAAGAAGTTGCAAATGTACCAGGTAGTGTTAGAGAAGCAAGTGGCCCTACATTAATAGCAAGAATGGTAGAACAATCAGAAGAGTTTGGAACAAACGTAATAAAAGATACAGTAGTAGAGTTAAAACTAGATGGAGAATTAAAAGAAGTAGTTTGCGAAAAAGAGACTTACAAAGCAAAAGCAGTGATATATGCAGCAGGAGCTAAACCAAGACTTCTAGGTGTACCAGGAGAAAAAGAATTCACAGGTAAAGGAGTTTCATATTGTGCAACATGTGATGGAGCTTTCTTTGAAGAAATGGAAGTATTCGTAGTTGGTGGTGGAGACTCAGCAGTAGAAGAAGCTATGTTCTTAACAAACTTTGCAAGAAAAGTTTATCTATTATCAAGAGATCCAGAGCTTACATGCGCTAAGTCAATACAAGAGAAAGTATTTGCAAATGATAAAGTAGAAATAAAATGGAACACAGAAATCAAAGAAATTAAAGGCGAAGGAATCGTAGAATCAGTAGTTCTTCACAATAGAGAAACAGGTGAAGAGTATGTTCATGAGGCTGATGAGGAAGATGGCACATTTGGAGTATTCATATTCATAGGCTATGTTCCACAGACAGAGTTACTAAAAGATAAAATAGAGCTAGAGCATGGATATGTTAAAACAGATGATAAGATGCAAACTAGCGTTGATGGATTATTTGTAGCAGGAGATTGTAGAGTTAAGCCTTTAAGACAGGTAGTTACTGCAGCAGCTGACGGAGCGATAGCAGCAGTATCAGCAGAAAAATATATAGAGCATTCAAAATAAAATTATATTTATATAAATTAGACTGTTTCTGAAGATAGAGACAGTCTGATTTTTTGTTTAAAGCGAATTTTAGCTATTATATTAACTTAATAAATAAAAGGTTGTATCAAAGATAAACTATTAAACAACCAAATATTACTAGCTTAGTGTGAATAAATTATATACATAGGAATTTAACAATTATCTTTTTTATATAAAATCGTTTATTTTCAACTATGCAACTATAGTTGCAACCATTGGTTGCGAAAAATCAAAGAGAGTTTGTAGAAGTAAACTGATAATTATGACATAATAAAGCTAACAAAAGTTCATACTCAAAATGTGTTGAATGATAATGTCAAAGGAAATAAACTAAAGTCATATAGAAAGAGGGAGATAATATGGTAAATAATCTTGGCGATAGGATTGTCACATTAAGAAAAGAATTAAACATGTCACAAGAAACTTTAGCAGAAAAGATAGGTGTTAGTAGGCAGGCAGTTTCAAAATGGGAGAGAGGGGAAGCTACACCTGATATATATAACATAACTACATTAGCAGATATTTTTGAACTAACTATAGATGAATTTATTTATGGACAGAAATCTGACCTAAAAGATAAACCTAAGCTGGTTATGCTTGAAATGAAGAAAAATGCTGAAAAGCTTATCATGATAGCAGTGGCTATATTTATTGTGAGTGTGTTTGGTTTTAGTCTTTTGCCATTTAGTGATGATGTTAATGTATTAATATTTGGCTTAATATTTGGATTATGTACACTAATTTTAATAAAAAGCGGTTTTATGTTTGAACGATTTTATATGTATAACAGACAATATTTAAAAGACGATGATGATATAGAATCATCATTTCAAAAAATATCAAAAAAAAGGAAAACAGCACTCGGAGCAGCTATATCTATACTTTGTGTTCTAATATATCTTTATATTTCGTTTGTTTATAACATGTGGCATCCAGGATGGCTGGTTTTTCTCCTAATACCAATAGCATATGCATTGTTTGATTTATTTGAAACAAAAGAGAAGCAAGATTGATAATAGTAATTATATAGATATAAGAAATATGAATATCAAACAATGGTAATCAAATTACTACAATGAAAACAAAGCAATCTAACTCCAGTCATTCTCTAAGGAGCAAAAGGAGCTGGAATTAAAATAAACTTATAAAAATTTAGATTATAGGGAACAAATAGACACCTCTAAATATCATATATTTACAAAGCTATATAGGGGTGAGGGTTTAAGAAAACTAAATAATAAAATAATGTTAGATAATATTACCTTGGTTGCAATTGCAAACTCAGTAATTATTGTATGTAAAATAGGTAAAGTTTATCAGTATGACAAAAAAGGGAGTGTCTTATGATTTAAACACTCCTTTTTTATAGTTAGAATATGAAGCAAATGTCATCAATTAACATTAAAAATAAGTATTATCAATCTGATAAGTAGTTTTATTTAAAACATGAAAAACTTAATAGTGTTTATGTTCATGGATTCGAATGCTCATCTATCTTGGCAAATAAGGCGTTTTAAAGACATAGAGTTAGAAAATGGACCTATATTAAATAAATTAAAAAGGAGGGTGAATAATGACACTAACAAAATTTAAATCTTATAGCAATATTACTATAAGAGGATGTAGACCGGAAGTTATTTTTAATAATCTATGTCCAGATTGGACTATACATTATGTAAAGTAATATAGCTTAGTTCTAATTTTCATAAATAAAAATAATATATTAGTAATGTCAATCTATTATTTAGGAGGTTTTTATGAAAAAGTTAATAAAAAAAGCTGATACAAGAACTATTAATATCTGCAAAGTGGTTTGCTCATGTCGTTGTAGTTCACCAAAGATTACAGGAGATTTCTTAGATTCATACTTTGCAATAACTGCTTAGTTAATTTACTATATAAAGAGGATGTTTTATAAACATCCTCTCAGACTGTAGACAAAAGTCCAATTTCTGCGTTGTAGTTAAAATTTCTGTTGCTCACTTACCTCTAAGTAAGCTCTGCTACTCAATTTTAACACGCCTTGATATTGAACTTTTACTACAGTCTGTTATTTAGATGACTTTGTCGTCAACCTAAGAGGATGTTTTACAAACATCCTCTTTAGCAAATTATTAAATAATATCTTAAATTGGAACAAATTGTATAATAGAATAATCTTACATATAAAATATTGGGACGTAGTGATGAGAAAATTAACTAGGATGTTTAGTAAAAAAATTAGAAATATGTTTAAATACTGTATTTGTACTTCAGTTTCACACGGGTAGTTCGAATAATATAAACGTAAATATATAGTTATAATTATGATGTGCAATATTTAAGTATTTGTAAATAAACTAATAGTTTATTTAATTATGTTGCAGGAGGTGAGTATAATTAAAAGACTAAGTAAAAAAATAGATTCTACAACAATCAGGGTATGTAAAGGTAATTGCGTGTGTCGTTGTTATCCACCAGGACAAATCAATGATGATCTCGTAGAATTAATGCATGTAAGACTTCAAGATAATTTTGAACTACCTAATAATTAGAAAAAGGAGGATATTGTGAAAAAATTACGTAAAAAGGTTATATGTTTAAGTTGTAATTGGGGAACAGGACCAGTTTGCTTTTGTACTATAGATCCAATCAATGCTTATAACAACGATGTGTCACCAAAATATCATTGCTAAAAATGCTAAAAATTTATAATCAAAAAATATTAAAATAAAAGAGGGATATCATGAAATTAGTAAAAAAAATATATCATAATAGTGTTGTGAAAAATAGTGTGAATTGCGTTTGTAAGTGTAGTTTTCCTTTACAACCAGCATCATATGATATGCATTATATGATGCTAAAAGAACAATTATAAATTATTGATTAGTTTGAGGGTTGCTAAATAGCGACTCTCTTTTTTATACTCAAAACCTCTATAACTTAACAGTTTTATTGTTTAGAACATAATATAGTATATAGGATTTATACAGGGTAAAATATGAGAAATAATAAACGATAAAAAACAACTATTAAAGAGTGACAGGTGTTAAATGGAGGTATAAAATTTATGCAAAACAACATTGTTATCCATGGTTATTATGGAGCTGGTAATTTTGGCGATGATATAATTTTACACTCGATAATAAGTTCAATTTATAGTAAAATTCCTAAGGCTAATATAGTTGTATTATCTAGAGACATGTCACCAATTCCTTCATGTAAATATAAATACAAAACGGTATCAAGATATGATTTTAATGCTATAAATCAAGAAATTAAAAAGGCTGATTTATTCATATGTGGTGGAGGAGGCATTTTTCAAGACTATTCAGGTTTCGATATAAGAAATCATTTTGGGGATAAAAGAAAAGGTATAGACTATTATGCCGTTCCTATAGAGCTAGCATATCTACACGAAGTACCAGTTATGTTGTATGCTGTTGGAGTAGGTCCTTTTTTCAATAGAAAATCAACCCTAAATGTTAAGACACTTTTAAACTGGGCAGATGTAGTAACGGTAAGAGATGAAGAATCAAAAAAAATTGTTGAAGAAATAAACCCTCATGTAAAAGCTATATTAACTAGTGACCCAGCAGTAAATTATCTTTCCAAAAATCAACCAAAAAATAAAGCATCAAGAAGGTATTTTGGTGTTTGCTTGAGAGAATGGTTTTTCAAGAAATATCAAAGAGGAGCATTAATAAAAAGTATGGCTAGGGCGATTGATTATACTATTAATAAATATAATATAAATGTAGTTATTTTTTCATTCTGTAAAAATCACAATGATTTGAAATTACTACAAGAATTAAAAAATAATATTAAAAATAAAGACCATGTATTTGTAGAAAACAAAGTAACCATGAAGGAAGCAATAATAACAATTCAAAACATGGATTTTGTAATAGGAATGAGACTTCATTCATTGCTAATGGCAGCAAGCATAGGAAAGCCAATAATAGCATTGTCATATGACAGGAAGATAGAAAATTTCATGAATCAAATAGGTCAAAATAATTTAACAATACCAATAGATGACTTAAATATAAATGAAATTAAAAATAAAGTAGATAATCTAATAAAGAATTCAGCTAAAATTAGTAAAATTATAACTGACAAAATGGATGTATTAAGGCTAAGAGAAAAACAAAATATTGATATAGCAATGGATTTAATTAGAAAGAGGAGCTAGTTTATGGGCAAAAACAAGAGAATTTTATTCATATCAAAAACAAGGCAAAATTATACTAATATTTTGAGAAGCATATTTTATGCTTTAGTTGAAATGGATTATCATGTTAGAGAAGTAGATGTTTCAGTAATTCCTAGAATACTATATAATCCACATAACTTTAAAGGTGGTAATGGACCAGTCAATGTTTCGTATAAATATATAAAACATCAA
This sequence comes from Abyssisolibacter sp. ZYX002, assembly GCF_056892235.1. Lineage (NCBI taxonomy): Bacteria > Bacillati > Bacillota > Clostridia > Eubacteriales > Clostridiaceae > Abyssisolibacter > Abyssisolibacter sp. ZYX002. Next base: position 147,213 of record NZ_JARMXH010000002.1, on the reverse strand, counting down.
GTAGAGACTTTTAAACCACATATGATTATGTTAGTAGCAGGAGGACTGAGTTTTTCAGAAGCGACAAGTGAATATTTAAAAAACAAAGGCATAAAACTATTAGGTATTACGCTAAGCGACCCAGATGTATTCCCTACAGTAAAGAAATATGCTAGTAGGTTTAATTACCACACCACAAATTCTAAGATTGCATATCAAAGATATAAAAAATTAGGACTTAAAAACACATATTATATGCCATTTGGTATAGATAGTAGATTTTTTGTACCAACAAAGATTGAGCCTAAGTATGTATCAGACGTAACTGTTATGGGTCATTATAGACCAGAGAGACTAGCATTAGTAAAAGAATTAAAGAAAAGATTTGATACAAAAATATATGGATTCGGATGGCCATATAAAAATGTAAGAGCAGTAGATCACCCAGAGTGGCTAAAGGTAGTTAATGCTAGTAAAGTAATGATTGATTTTCCGCAAACAGGAGCTGGGTACTACAACGTCAAAGTTAGACTATTTGAAGTTACTGCTACAGGTACTTTCTTAATAACTAAAAAGATAAAAGAAATAGGAGAGTTTTTTGAATATGGAAAAGAAATAGAAAGCTACGAAAACAATAATGAACTATATCAAAAGATAAGATATTATCTAGATAATCCAAAGAAAAGAGAGGAAATATCAGTGAATGGACAAAAGCGTTGTGCCTTAGATCATACGTGGGTACAAAGATTGAGAAAATTATTTAATGAAATTAAGTTTATATAGATTATAATTAGAGGATGCTTTAGCATCCTCTCAGACTGTAGACAAATACAATTTCTGCGTTGCCCAAAAATTTTCGTTGCTCACTTACCTCTAAGTAAGCTCTGTGACTCAATTTTAACACGCCCCTACTTGGAACTCTAACTATAGTCTGCTATCTTGATGACAGAAACATAATTTACGCTTTGACTTTAATATTAACTGTATTTAATCATTTTTATGAAATAACCTAGGGGTATTCCTAAAGCAAAGCTTAATAGTATTTTTTGACTAAAATTGTTGCTATACCATAATCCAAAATAAAAGCCGACCAAGCTTAATAAAATTCCTAAAAATCCTATTGTTTTTTTCATAATAAATTTCCTTTCTGAGAATTGGATATTATTAAATTTTAGTATTACCATGATTATATCATAAAATGGAATTAATCAATTTGCCAAAGTGAAATTTTATAGGTATGTAAAGAAGACGATTGAAATCTTAGATTTTAAAATTTTAAATATATTCTTAAGTATATTATCTATATATTAAAAACATGAGTAGTTTTTTTAGTAGCTAGATTAATAAGGGGCTGTCAAAAGACAGCCCTTAAACTGTAGGTGAATAGCAATTTCTTTGATGTTAAAATTACGTTTTTTACTTACCTATAAGTCATGCTATTCAATTTTAACATACCACTACAGTTTGCTAGATTGTGAACAACAATGCTGTGTCTAATTAACTATGATTATTCATATCTGAATAAATCATAACTTTGGTATACAGTGTCATCATCTTCAGGATGGCACAAACATAAACATTTAGGTCTACTTAATTCTATTGTGTTCGTTCTTTTAGTTTTTTGGAGCTTTTTCATAAAATTATCCCCCTTTTTGGCTTTTATTTTTAGATTAATAGGTTAATTAATTTGTTTCAGATTTATGAAGATAATTTATTTGGAGAAGATATAAAAATTCAATAATAATAAAAAAGGTTGAAGACCAGCAAATCTTCAACCTTTTTCCTATATCTATTATATCACATAAAAAAATAAAAAAACAGTCTTACAAATTATATAAATTGTATGTATAATAAAAAAGCACTTCAAATTAGAATCATATTATTAGAATCAAAATTATCTTATATCTATTTCAGATTTATTTCCAAGCATAACAATTTAAATATTAGGGGGTTGTTAAATGAGTATTTCAAAGAAAGAATGGAACATTGAAGCACAAAGGTTAGAAAAAACAATAGAGGTTATCCATAAGCAATTAAATGATTATGAGAATAGCATAGAAAAAGCTAACGATGAAATAAATGACCTAATAAGAAACTACAGAGAAAATGAAGCATCAGTTCCAAGGCAAGATGACTTTGATAGGATAGCTTCACTAACTCAAAACATTCAGCTAATAAAAAGAGAAGAAGTTAGAAATAATACACTTGAAAAAGCGATAAACAAACTCAAAAAAGTAATTAACAATCCCTACTTTGCTAGGATAGATTTTAAAGAAGATGACCAGGAAAAAGAAGAAGTAATATATATTGGAATCAATACCTTAATAGAAGATTTAGAAGATGATATAAACATATTAATATATGACTGGAGAGCTCCAATATGTAGTCTTTATTATGAAAACGAGAAAGGACATGCAAGCTATAAATGTAAAGATGGAAATATTAGTGGTAATGTAACATTAAAAAGGCAATATAAAATCAAAGATAGTAAAATCCAGTACATGTTTGATAGTAGTATAAAAATTGATGATGAATGTCTTGGTAAAGTCCTTAGTGAGGTAACAGATGAAAAAATGAAAACAATAGTGTATTCTATACAGAAACAGCAAAACAAGCTTATACGTGATGAATCTAACGATATGTTGATAATTCAAGGGGGAGCAGGTAGTGGTAAAACATCCATAGCTCTTCATAGAATAGCATATCTTTTGTACAAATATAAAAATAAAGGTATAAAACCAGAGCATATAGTGATATTTTCACCTAATGAGATATTTAATGATTATATATCAAATGTACTACCTGAGCTAGGAGAAGAGAATGTCATCCAAACTACGTTGCTTGAATATATAAAAAACACACTAGGAAGAGATAGGGAAATAGAGGATGTTTATAGTCAGATAGAATATGTTATATCAGATATTAAAGATAATCAATACAATACTAGGTTAGATAATATAAGATTTAAGAACTCAAATAATTTCGTAAATATAATGAAAGAGTACATTACAGATATAGAAACAAAAGGATTTGATTTTAAAGATATCAAATTCAAGAAATGGATTGTTATTTCAAAGAATGAATTAGAAGATTTGTTTTACGAAACATATAAGAAATGGCCAGTAAAAAATAGATTTGAACAATTGCTATTAGACATAGACGTACGTATTAAAAATGTAGACGAGTTGATAAAAGAGGAAATAGAGAACAATATAGATGATGTTAGTGGTTATATAATTGATCCAACAAAAGAAAGTGAAGCCGAGATAACAGTTAAATGGGAAAATTTCAAAAGCAATATAAAAAAATTACTGCCTATGAATATAGATATAATAGAACTTTATAAAAAATTATTTAGTGACAAAAACATGCTTAAAAAATACGCTGAAGATAAATTACCTCATAATATTGATAAGATTATACATCAGACATTAAAGTTTATAGAAAGTAAAGTTATAAAATACGAGGATGCAATACCTCTTGTATATTTACAAAACGCAATAGATATAAACGCAATAGATTTATCTTGTATAAAGTACGTTATAATTGATGAAGTACAGGATTATTCTACATTCGAATATCATACTATTAGACAGTTGTTTAAAAAAGCTAAGTTTACAGTCTTAGGGGATATCAATCAAACAGTCAATCCCTTAAGCAAATTAGATAGCTACGAAGAATTATTAAAAGTCTTTAAACATAAAAATCCAGCCATAGCTAAATTGAATAAGAGCTACCGTTCTAGTTTAGAAATATTTAGATTTACAAAACAAATTATAAACTGTGATCTAGATGGTGTAATTCGACACGGAGAAAAGCCTATGTTAATGAAGCTAAGAAATGATCAAGAAAAACTAAAAGATATTGCAGATGGCATAAATAATGATATATCCGCTGGAATGAACTCTATAGCAATAATATGCAAGGATGCGAATGAAACTTTAGAGGCATACAATAAAATAAAAAATTTAAGTACTATCAATAGTAATATAAATTTGATCAAAAAAGAAGATGATAGCTATAAATCAGGAGTTCTAGTTATACCATCTTATTTATCAAAGGGGTTAGAGTTTGATAGCGTAATAATATACAATGTAGAATCAAACAAATATTTCTTAGAACCAGAAAGACACTTGTTTTATACAATATGTACAAGAGCGCTCCATAAACTCAAAATGTATTACTTTAAAGAACCTACTCCATTTATATCTAATATAGATGAAAATTTATACAAATCGGTTGCAAAATAATGTAAAAAATGGTATCGTGAAAATATAAAACTTTAGGAGGAATTTATGAAAACATTAGTAGTATATTTTACACGTACGGGATACTCAAAGATGTTAGCAGAAAATATTGCAGGTAAGATAAATGCTGATACAGAGCAAATAAAAGATGATAAAAACTGGAGTGGTATACTTGGTTATCTTAAAGGGGGGCTTTACGGCTTTAGTAAAAAGATGACTCAAATAGTGTATTCAAAAAGACCAGAGAACTATGATTTGGTAATAATAGTAGCACCTATCTGGGCAGGAAGTGTGCCACCAGCTATCAATACTTATTGTAAAAAGCTAAAAGATAAAATTAATAACATAGCAATAGTGCTGAATAGCGAAAGTAGTAGTTTAGATAGTACATTTAAGCATATAGAAAACTTAACTAAAAAATCTAGTGCGAATCTAGGTGTAATAAAGAAAAAAATGACTGTCCATGATATAGAAAACAAAATTGAAAAGTTCGTTGAAGAACTAAAATAGTGAAGGTGAAGTAAAATTTTAACTTAGTAAGTTAACCAAAGATACAAATACATTACTATAATAAAGTTATGTAGAATATTTAGTATCACAAAAAAAGAAATAAGAAGTCAGAACCCCCTATGAATTATATGATTCTAATAGGGGGTTTTTTATACTAAAATCAGCATTATATTCAACAGTTATCCAACAAATCTATCAGAAATAAAAGGTTAATGACGAAATAGTAAAAAAAATATTGGAAAAATTTAAAAATAGACAGTTATAAAATTAAGGGATGTAAAATAATAGGATCTATAGTAGCAGGATTGGAAGTAGATATAGAGGTTGATGGAGTAACTATCAATAAACAAGTTAAACCAGATAAGTTTGAAAATAATACTACTGTAATAAAGACATATAGCATGATACAAATAAATGATTATTATGATGTAAACTACCAGATCAACAGCAGTGGAGTCGTTACTAAAATAATATATAGTATTAAGAAGAATTAGGCGATGTCGTGTAGTGTGGATTATTACTTTTTGGAAGCATTAAAGAACATTATTTAGTCCGTAAACAGGTGATAAATAACTAAAAACTACATGTTTTTATTTCACAAAGCATACCCAAAAGAAAGAAGGAGTGTAAATAATATGGGTAGTTCCTTTAGTAAAGTAATAGCTATAATAATAACTTGTATATTACTATTTGTTTTTCCTATGATGACACTCTTAGAAAGACAAGATGATACAAGTAGAATATACGTATTAGCACAAACTACAAAACTGGTAGATTCAGTTAGAAATTTAGGGTATATATCGACTAATATGTATAGAGAATTCTGTGAAAAGTTATATGCAACAGATAACGTATATGAGATACAAATGGAGCACTTTCACAAAAATGTTGACCCTGTATATATAGATACTACAGATAGTTCAATGTTTTGTGATGATATTAACATTAACTACATAGCTTATTACACAGAAAACATAACCAATGCGATTAATAATAGCAATAATGAAAATAAAAAATACTATTTTACAAAAGGTGATTACTTTACTGTAAAAGTTGTCAATAAAAATAAAACAATAGCAACAAGATTAAAAGATTTGGTATATAACACTTGTTTACCAAATGAAAACATAAGTATTTATTATGGAGGAATGGTCCAAAATGAAACTAACTGATTTAGCAATAATATTTGTCATATTAGCCTTTCCCTTTATCCTACTATTAAAGTTTAAAAGCAATGATATGGAATCTCTTTTATATAAAAAAACGATATTAAACCGTGTAATAGACACGGCAATAGAAGATGGAACTGCTTTACTTGTTGAAATAGGAGATGATAAAAAAATTAGATTATGTAAAAACAGGGCTGTACAATCATTTTATAATACATTATTTATAAACCTAGGTATACTTGGAGATGAAATAAACCAACAAAAAATAAAATGCTATATACCAGTGATAGCGATTATTGATTATAACGGAATATATATATTATCGAATGAAGAATATGCAGATATTCAGGATAATAAACTAATAAAACAGACATGGAAGGCTAAAAAAACATATAGTAAAGCTTCGGGTGATTATGTTGTTAATTTTACTTTAGGTAAAGAAGTAACAATAAATAATACGGCGAATGGAAAACTTTATAAAAATACATATAATAATCTAAAGGGAGTAGGCAACATTAGCTTTATTGATGATGATACTTTGTTTGAAAAGGTTAGAATGCGAACGATTATAGAAACCATAAAAAGAGAGCTTAATTATGCAATAAATAATCATAACGACATAGCAAGACAGTTTGGTATATCATATAATTTTACACTTCCAGTAATAAAAGAAGAAGATTGGTATAATACAATAAATGATGTAAGTATGTTGGTTTTTATTCAAGGTTTTCCTATGGGTATAAGAGGAAAAAAATATAATAATTTTGCACTTGGAGGTGCTAAAGTAGTTAAGCCTGTGATATACTATATACAAACAAATGCAATCTCAGGTATAAAATACTATCATAAAGGTACATGTGAAAATCTTAGAGTGTATGATATGCCAGAAAGAGACAAGATAAGCTGTGCAAAAAAGGGAGCGATACCATGTCATATATGTAAACCATAATTATTAATATGAATAATATATTATATTAATGGAACTTTTAAGTGCAGATTTCAGTCTTATATATAAGAACTTGAATAAAGGAGATGTAATTAATGAAAATGTATAGACTTATTATTTTGACTGTAATTTTAAGTTTTACGATGACATCAATAGCATTTGCACAAGGTATAGACGAATTAAGGAACATATTGAATGATAGAAGTATGTTAAAATTTAGTTTAGGAAGGTCAGAAACGCTAATAAAGAATAGTGAGTTTGAAATAAAATATAAAATTTTAACAAATAATTTACCAGCAGAAATAAATAAATGGGTAGAAGAGAATGTAAAAGCAAAAGAGACTAGTGCAGTTAAACAAATAGGAAATAAGAAATATGTTTATGTAATGCAGAAAACAAATACATCTGGGTACACACTAAATATACAAAATGTTATAGGTGTTAAAGATACATTAGTAGTTAAATACAACACTGATATACCAAAAGATGTAATGACAGCTCAAGTTATCTCATATCCACATATAGTATTTGTTGTAGAAGATAATAATGATTATAATAGAGTTTTACCGATAAAACACATAAATATAGATGAGCTTGAAATAAATAAGGATATAAAATATAAAGAAGTAGATAAATTTAGCAAAGAAATAAAAGCTTGGATTGAAGAAAACAAAGAGCTAGGTAAATTACAAGATATAAAAACAATAAAAGATAAAACGTATGTATATATAATGAAGCAAGTCAATGGTATAGGAAATAACTTAGAGATAAGTGACTTATATAGCATTGGAAGTAATCTGTTTGTAAATTACAACAATAGATGTACTCATAAAGGACATCAAAAAAAGCAAATTAATAATATATTTAAGGTAGTTGAAATTGAGGGAAAAGCCAATTATAAAAAAATATTAGCAGACTCAAATGCGGTGCTAACTGAAGATATAGAATATAAAGTTCTTCAATATGATAACTATAAGAAAGAAATAAAAACATGGGTAGAAGACAATAAAAAGAAAGCAATAATGCTTTCTAAAAAACAGATAGGTGATAAGACTTATGTATTTATTATGGGAGAAGCACCTACTTCAGGATATGCAATAAAAATTAATGACATAAATAGCAAAAACGATTCACTATTTGTTGATTACAGTATTGAGAGAATGAATAAAGATGATTTTGTATTACAGGTAATAACATATCCTTATATAGTAGTAGAAATAGAAAATAACAAAGAATATAAAAATATAATAAATACAAGTAAAAAAATACAACAAGAATATATGCTAGATGGATTTACAAATCCAGATGAAGTTAAATAATGAATATAAAATTATAAAAAGAGAGATTACTGAATTAAAGTAGTCTCTCTTTTTTTATTGAACAAAAAAGTGGGTTTTATAATTGAGATAAAATTAAAGAATATCGCTACATTAAATTTATCGATGGGGAATTTTTGATTTTCCAAAATACTTATCAGTGCAATTTTTAAAGTCTACAAAGACCTAAAAGAAATAATATAGATAACTATAAACTTTTGTTTGCTAAACTGTAATTTGTGTTATAATAATATCGAATTATAAGTTTTAATCCGATTTATTTTGGGTTTATGTTAGGAGAGAGATAAATGAACGATTATAGCGTTTTTGATATATTAGGTCCTATAATGGTTGGACCATCTAGCTCACATACAGCAGGAGCAGCAAGATTGGGCATGATAGCAAGATGCATAGTAGGAGACAACTTTGATAATGTTGATTTTTATCTATATGGATCATTTGCAAAAACATACAAAGGACATGGTACTGATAAAGCATTAACAGCAGGAATACTAGGAATGAATCCGAGTGATACTAATTTAAAGGATTCTCTAAAAATAGCAAAAGAAAGAGGGATAAGAGTATATTTCATAAAACGTGATGATGAAGTAGACCATCCAAATACAGTTAAAATAGTAGTGCATAGTAAAGATGGGAGTACTACAGAAATAGTTGGAGAATCAATAGGTGGAGGTAATATAAATATCAAAAAGATAGATGGATATGTTGTAGACCTTACAGGAAAGCTACCAACTCTGATAATCAGACATATAGACAAAAAGGGAATGATTAGTAAAGTTTCAACAGAGTTAGCCAAAGATGGTGTAAATATAGCTACAATGAAAGTTAGTAGAACAAAAAAAGGAAATCAAGCGTCAATGATTTTAGAAGTAGATGAAAAAATAGATGATATAATAGTAAAACATTTAAATCAAATAGAAGATATTACATCAGTAAGATATATAAACCTGTAAGGAAGGAGCAAAAAAATGTTTAATTCAGGAGAAGAATTATTAAAATTGACCGATGAAAATAAATGCCAAATATCAGAAATAGTTTTACAATGTGAGAGTGAATATACAGAAGTGTCTATAAGTGATATTAAAGCAAGAATGCAAAAAACTCTAAATATAATGAAAAAATCAGCTAAGATTGGGCTTAAAGAAGATATAAAAACAGTTGGTGGCATAATAGGTGGCGATGCTAAGAGAGTGTTTGATTATACTAAAAAAGGTAAAACATTATGTGGAGAAAGCGTAAATATAGCTATCGCTAGAGCTTATTCATGTGCGGAGGTGAATGCAAGCATGGGCCAAGTATGCGCCGCACCGACAGCAGGGTCATGTGGCATAATACCAGCATCAGTATTAACAGCAGCTGAGATACTACAATCTACAGATAGTGAGATAATAGATGCATTACTAACAGCATCAGGAATAGGTATCATAATATCAAAAAATGCAACAGTTTCAGGAGCAGAAGGAGGATGTCAAGCAGAGTGTGGATCAGCAGCAGCTATGGCAGCGGGAGCTATAGTACAGTTGAGTGGAGGAACACCACAAATGTCACTACATGCGGCAGCAATAGCGCTAAAAAATATAATGGGATTGATTTGTGATCCAGTAGCAGGCTTAGTAGAAGCACCGTGTGCAAAGAGAAATGCATCAGGTGCAGTTAATGCATTAATTTGTGCTGATATGGCATTAGCTGGAGTTAAGAGTATTATACCATTTGATGAGGTAGTAGAAGCAATGTATAAAGTAGGAAGGATGTTACCTTTCGAGCTTAAAGAAACATCTCTTGGTGGTATAGCAACAACAAAAACAGGTCTTGAAATTAGCAATAAAATATTTAACAAGTAAACCTAAATTAATCACAGAAAAATAATAACTATAATGCATCCTTCTAATTACAATATATCCATCACTTTTTCACCGTACCACCAGTACGCTTTCAAAATCGATGAAATACAGTAATTTAGAAAACTACATCATATTTATCAATGTTCAATGAATAATTCAGGGTAAAGCACAAATCACATAATTTCACATATTTATTTTATATTTATTCTATAACTTTTTCATATACTAAACTCAAGGAAACAAACTTAAAATATAGGAGGATAGAAATAATGAAAAAGTTATTAATTACAGGAACACTTATAGCGTCATTAGTAGTACCAACATTTGCAGCAACAACAAATACTGAAGGTGAACAAGCAAAATCAGCTGATGGTTTAAAGCCTAAATTCAGAAACAAGATTTTTATGAAAGAAGGCATAAAATCAGGTGAATATAGAGAGTTAATGAAAAAATTAGCTAATGGTGAAATCGCATTTGATGAGTTTAAGGAAGAGGTAAAGAAGATAATCCCTGAAGGCAAAAATGTAGATTTTGATAAAATTAAAGAAAAGATACAAAATATGAAAGAAGGTTTAAAATTAGGTGAGCATAGAGAATTAATGAAAAAGCTTATCGAGGGAGAGATTACTTTTGATGAATTCAAGGAAGAGTTTCAAAAACTAATTCCTGAGGGAAAAGAAGTAGATTTTGATAAAATAAAAGAAAAAGTAGAAGAGATAAAAGAAAGAAAAGCTATATATGAAGAATACTTCAAAGGTGATATTACAATCGACGAGTGCATAACAAAGCTAAAAGAAGAAGGATGTAAAATAGCAGACAATGAAAAGTTTAAGGAAGTATTAGAAATAAAGAAAAAATGCCAAAATGGAGAAATAACAAAAGAAGAAGCTAGAAAGCTTTTGCCACAAAAAGGAGATAAGAAACGAGGAGAGTTTAGAAAAAAACTAACAAAACAAATGAAAGAAATTAGAGACATATGCAGTAAGTATATGAATGGAGAAATAACAAAAGAAGAGCTAAAAGAACAGTTGACTAAGAATTCAGCTGATAATATAGATAACAAAATACAAATACTTGAGCTCAAAAAACAATTTAAAGATGGAACTATAACAAAAGAACAATTGATGGAGAAAATTAAAGAATTAGTTAAATAAAGAGAAAAAACTACATCATGATAACTCTCTTAGAAAAAAGTTGCTTTACTAATTTAGTAAAGCAACTTTTTCTTTTAAGGATTGGATAACATCACTATATTGTTACCAATTTATTCATTTCCAATATTTTAATATTAGTTAATACTGTGTATATAATTATTTATTATTATTAAATACATAAAAACAAAATAAAAAAATGATAATAATTTATGAAGAAAAAATATCCAAAATTATAGCACCGATACTTGTATTATCTTTATCAACAACTGCTTATGTATATACTAACTTAGGAGATAGATATAAATATGCTTAAATGATAAAGATAAATATTTTATATCCATGGTTAGAGAGAATATGAAAAATGAAGAAAATATAAAAGTAAAATACTACCATGGTAAAATAAATGTAGTAGATGAAAATGGTTCATTAATAGTAGCTGTGATTATAATGATGAATATTAAAAAACTGGTTGTAAATATGGTGAATAAAGATAAAATCTAAAAAAATATGATAATTATATTCAAGGTGCATAGAGTAAATATGCACCTTTTAATTTGCAAATTAAGAGAGAATGTGGTAAAATAAATACAAATGGATAAAATTAACATTTTTGGAGACGAAATAACAAGAAATGGCCGTACTAATTGTTTAAAGGAGGTTATTGTGTATAAATATACTAAAACTGCTATTCAAATTTCATTCTATTGTATTATCTATAATATAAACTATAATATAATTAGCAATATTTACAAAGTATTTAAAGGGATATATAATACTTTAATTTGTAATATTATAAATATATTTTTCACGCTTTTAATTTACTATATGATCTATAAATTTAATAATAAAAATTTATTTAAGTATTGTAAATTTAATAGAAAAAAAAGAAATATATTAATTTATGCTGTTGTATTAGGAATATCTATTAATATTATTGCAATTATATTGTTAAATATCATAGATATAAATACGTACAACACAGATAATTTAAAAACAATACAAAATATTATAACTGAAAATAATCTAATAGCATCAATAATCACAATAGGGATAATTATACCAATATTTGAAGAGATATTATTTAGAGGTATAGTATTTAATAAATTGAAACAATTATTCAATATAGAAATAGTTATAATATTACAAGCTTTTTTATTTGGACTATATCATGGTGAAATTGTACAGATTATTTTTACAATATTTCTTGGTTTAACACTTGGACTTACATATTACTATACAGAATCCATTTACATACCAATATTAATACATGCAAGTAACAATATCTTAAGTATAATATCAATGAAATATTTGAGCACATTTGAAATAAGTATATATGTACTATTTTTATCAGTGATGTTATCAATAGTTGTATTTATTTTTATTATTAATCAAATTAAAAAGGAAAAGCAAAATAATCAAGAAAATAAACAAATGGTTACTAGTTTATAGAAATAGAACTAGTATTATAGAATTATCTCCATAAACTTTTTATAATATGAAATATTACAAGCTATAAAAAACTATAAAAAAGCAAAAATATATATGTAAAGAAAAGCATTAGACGATTAGTTTATTGTGTATTCTTTGCAAAAAGATTATATGGAGGTAAATATGAATAACTATTCAGGAAAAAGTAAAATACAACAGTTTAAATTAAACGAAGCTAAAAAAAGAATGTACTCGGGTAAAGGAATGACAAATTCCAGTAGTATGGGTGCAATGACAAACTCTACTTATTCTGGAATGGGATCATCATTAACAAGCTCAACCTCTGTAGGTCAAGGTGAAATACAAGAAGCAAAACAAAAAATGAGCAATTCAAGTACAACGAACACTTTAAGATAATATTAATAAATATTATCTTAAAACCAAGGATAGCTCGCCATATTAAATATGGCGAGTTATTTCTTTTGTGAATACAATAAATTTTTCGATTAGTGTATTTTATGCAAATAATAAGTAAAAATATAAAAAGTTAAATATTCTGAATATTTATTTTTAGGAACATTTTAGTTACGAAGTGCATAAAAAATAATTAGACAGTAAAAAAAGGAGGGGTTATAAAAATGTGCTATTTTAATTTATTGTTTGATTGTAAAAGAGTTTGCAAAGACGATGGACTTCGTGAATATTTAAAACTAGAATACAGAAAGTAGTAAAATAAATTGCCTCCTAGTAATGTTAAAAAGGGGGCTTTTAAACTTCCTATAGAATTTTTTAAAAAATTATTATAAAAAAGCTTGCTTATATTAAATATATGTGCTACAATCGTCTATGTAGTAAAAATTAAACAAGGAGGTAGGTCGTAATGACTAACATTAATACGAATGTTAAAGTGAACAACTTAATAAAATTAAATAATACGACCTGCAACTGGTAATTTAAAGGATACTTTGATATGTTCTAGTTGCGTGGCAAACCTGCGACTATAACAGTATATTATACAATACATAAGATTAGATCTATCGCAGTAATGACTGTGATTTTTTTGTGTCATAAAATGTTTGTAGGATAATACATTAAAGTATTTCAAGTTTACTACTTAAAAACATTAAACCATTAAAGTTAAGTCGCAATAGCGATTTTTTTTAATGCAAAAATACTAAGAGAAAGAAGGTGATAGTAATGTATGAAGCACATTTAGGAGTAATCTATCAAGCGCTTTTTTTAGAGAAAAATAGAAAAAGCAATGAAGAAATTGTTAATATGAATACTGATAAATTATCAACTATTACATACAAATCTAAAGAAGATATAGGTATGATAGAGTACTTAAAGCTTGAATATAGAAGATAATTTACAAGTAAAAGACTACAAGAGATACTAACATGACTAGAAACAAAAATATTAAAAAAAGGGAGGTGATAGTAATGTATGAAGCATATTTAGGAATAGTTTGTAAAGGACTTTATTTAAAGAGAAATGGAAAAACCAATGAAAATATCGTTAAAATGAATACTGATAAATTGTCAACTTCTACATATAGAGCTAAAGAAGATGTAGGTATGAGTGAATACCTAAAGCTTGAATATAGAAGATAATTAAAAAAGTAAAAGACAATAAGAGATGGTACGTTATAAAAACAATAACTTAAAAACCAAAATAGGGAGGTGATAGTAATGTATGAAGCGTATTTAGAAGTAATTTGTAAAGAGTTGTATTTAGAGAATGATAGAAAAAACAACGAAAACATTGTTAAAATGAATACTGATAAATTATCAACTTCCACATACAGGTCTAAAGAAGATATAGGTATGATGGAATACTTAAAGCTTGAATATAGAAGATAGTTTAAAAGTTCAAATATAAAATGACAAGGGATGGTAACATGACAAAATTAAAAAAGATTATAAGTAAATTAAAAGTTAAAAAAGAAGATATTCATAGATACTATAGATCAGGACAATCGATAAGAAGCCAAATTGTAGATAATATTATAAAAACAAATAGTTCTATAGGGTAATTATAACAATGAAAAGGGATGATAATATGAAAAAGCTAAAAAGGTTAATAGATAAGATAACAACAAGAAAAGAAGATGTTCGAGTTTTTTATAATTCAGAATATAAGCAAGTAAAAAGAAAAGACATAGTAAAAGAAATGATATTACAGCTATAATAAATACAAATAATACTGGAGGTTGATTACAATGATTAAAATTGTTAAAAAATGTATAGAAAGCGAAAAAATATTAAAAGGAATATTGATATACACAGTGGACACATAACTAACCAGCAATCTTAGTGTCATTTCACTATAAGTTTAATAATAAATAATTTGTTTTTAAATTCCAAAACACCCCTTGGGGATGTCTCTAGAGACATCCCCTTAAAAATTTCATTCAAAATGGAGGTTTTTTATTATTTATATCGAAATTGTAGATTAAGTAAAATAATTACTAGTAAAAAGGAGAATTATTATGTCTGAGAGCATAGGCAATGGACTTCATAAGCAGAAAAATATAGAAGATATTATTTCGTTGTACAAAGATAATCTACAATATGAGCTACATAAACTAAAATACGATAATAAATATATTTTAAACAATGCTTTTAACTCGAGTTATAGAGTATGGTATTACTCGACACTATATGGTGGATTAGGGTATTCACCTGCAAATTATATAAAAGGAAGTCTAAAAAAAGAACAAGGATTTGATAAAGAAATCTTTGTGACTCTAAAAACTAGAATAGATTATAATAATGAAGTAAGTTTTACTGAGGATTGTAAGCTCTACAGTATACATGAGCATCCAGTAGTAGAGGATTTACTATATATAATGAGAGAAAAAGATAAAAATATAAATAATATAGAGAAAATAATGGCTGATATAAGCTATGAAGATAGTGATTATTACAGGTACATAAATTTATTAGCAAATAAAATAACAAAAATACAAGGATTTGCTAGAATGAGTAAAGGACAGCAGCTTGAAGCTGTGCTTTCACAGGCTATAATTATAAGTAGAAATAAATTAAACGAACTTTTAGATACTGATATGTATACGGAAGATTATATGATATCAATACTTGACAATAATAAAGATGTTCAAGAGCTGAAAGTTAAGTATTTGAATGAAAAATATTGTAATAATGATTTTAAATTTGAACCACATGATATAAATGATACTGATATATTTCATAGACTAGTGCAAGAATATAAAATTAGTAGAGAGATAATAAATAGTAGAGATTTATTTGATAGAGTCTTTGATAAATATTTTACATGTGTATTCGGATGTTATCTACAGATAATATGTCCATTATACATTAATGAATATGACTTTAATAAAAATATTAAATTATATTATGCAGAACTTAACGAAGAAAATAGTAAAGCTGATATTTTATACAAAGTACCTCATTATTACAATCTAAGTGAACTAGGCAAAGAGGTAATGAGACAATATCGAACAACGCATAAAGGTGACTTGTTTTTAATGTTAGATAATACAGATGATTATCATGAAATACATGATAAAATAATAGATATTAATAGAAAAAACAACGAATTAAGAAAAGATAGTAGCGATATGATGCATTTACAAGAACCAGAAAAGGATAGTATAGAAGAAAAAATATATTGTTTTTTAATAAAAAATGAAGAAGAAATATTAAAAGTAGAAATAATGGGAACACAGTCATTAGAAGATTTGCATGAATGTATATATGAGAATTTTTATTTAGAGAATACAGGAACATATTCATTTGTATTAAATAAAGATGAAGATAATGAAGTAGAATATACTACTCCTATATATGAAAGTGGATACAATAGCACAACTGATGGCATAATCAATGAACTTGATTTGACATTGTATCAGGAGTTTGTTTATACTTATGATTTTGAAGAAGAGCAAGTATTTGATATACAATTCACAGAAATAAAAGATATGGATTATGATGAGCAATATCCAGTATGCAAATAAATTGGAAAAAAGAGTGCATACATGTGTTGTTATAAATTGCTTTGTTATATTGAAATAATATGTTATAATATTAACAAACAATTAAAAGTATTATGAATTTAGTCAATACATATATACTTTATAATAAATAGCTAACATTTTATAGATGTTTGCATACAGAATCCAGTATAACTGAGGTGAAAACCATGGACAAAAACCAAACAAGAAAAGACATGCTAAAAATGAGAAGAAGTATGGCATATCAACAAGTAAAGTGCAACAGCGATAAGATTAAAAACACACTTATAAATATGGATATAATAAAATCTAGTAAGACAATAATGCTTTACCTTAGTTTTGGCAACGAAGTAGATACTTTTGAATTATTGGATTGGTGCTTAGAGAATGGTAAAAATGTAGTAGTGCCATATTGTATAGAAGAAAATAATAAAATGGTGCCATGTAAGATAACTAGCAGAAATGACTTAGAAAGAAGTCCTCTAGGTTTTTTACAACCTAAAGAGGAACTAATAGATGATATTACATATGATATCGATGTAGTTATAGTTCCAGGTGTTGCATTTGATATAAAAGGTAACAGGATAGGATTTGGAGGAGGTTATTACGATAGGTTTTTAAGTAGCCATTCTAAAGTAACTACAATAGCACTATGTCATGACTATCAATTGATAAAAGAAGTTCAGAAAGATAAATTTGATATACCTATGAACAACATAGTAACAGAAAAGAAGAAAGTAACAATAATATAACATTATTTTAGTCAAATAATGAAAAATATTAATCAAAGTTTCACTAATATTTTGATTTTAAAAATTAACATTTTCGAAATATTTAAGAAGTATATACACATCAATACACCTTTAATAGCTGGAAATAGCTGAATCATGCTACTCCAGTATTTTTTTGCTAATGACAAGGAGTGATATTTCCCAGTGCATATTGTAAGTAGACATGATAGAATTGTCTATGAAGTATTTACATTTAATAAAATCAAAATAAACCTTGGAATATCAATATATATTAGTTATAATTAGTAATAAAAGTACTAAAATGTGTTAATAATCTCCGATAATAAGTGGAGGTTAATTATATAAAAAACTTGAGGAGGGTAATTGATGGGCTTTAAATCAGATATTGAAATTGCTCAAGAAGCAAAAATGCACGACATCAGAGAAATTGCTAAAAAAGTAGGTTTAACTGAGGATAATATTGATCTATATGGTAAATATAAAGCAAAGGTTGATTATAACTTACTAAAAAAAGGTAATGGAAAGAAAGCAAAATTGATTTTAACAACAGCTATAAACCCAACTCCAGCAGGAGAAGGTAAGACAACAACAACGATAGGAGTTGCTGATGCTTTATCAAGCTTAGGAAAATCTACAATAGTAGCATTAAGAGAGCCATCCTTAGGACCGGTTTTTGGTATTAAAGGAGGAGCTGCAGGTGGAGGATATGCTCAGGTTGTTCCAATGGAAGACATTAACCTACATTTTACAGGGGATATTCATGCAATGTCAGCAGCAAACAATTTACTAGCTGCTATGATTGATAATCATATATACCAAGGAAATAGCTTAAATATTGATCCAAGAAGAATTACTTGGAGAAGAGCAGTAGATATGAATGACAGACAATTAAGATTTATTACAGATGGATTAGGTGGAAAAGCTAATGGTATGCCAAGAGAGGATGGGTTTGATATAACAGTTGCATCAGAGATAATGGCAGCGTTTTGTTTATCAAATGACATTGCAGATTTAAAAGAAAAGATATCTAAGATAATAGTTGCATATACAAGAGAAGGAAAACCTATAACAGCAAAGGATTTAAATGCACATGGAGCAGTAGCAGCACTATTAAAAGATGCTCTAAAACCTAATTTAGTGCAGACATTGGAAAGCACACCTGCGTTTGTTCATGGTGGACCGTTTGCGAATATAGCACATGGTTGTAATTCGGTAATAGCTACAAAAATGGCAATGCATTTCGCTGATTATGTAGTTACAGAAGCAGGATTTGGTGCTGACTTAGGTGCTGAGAAATTCTTAGATATAAAATGTAGAATGGCGGATATAAAGCCAGACGCAGTAATAATAGTTGCTACAGTTAGAGCATTAAAATATAACGGTGGAGTAGCAAAAACTGATTTAAATGAAGAGAATTTAGAAGCATTAGAAAAAGGTCTACCGAACCTATTGAAGCACGTAGAGAATATAACAAAGGTATTTAAATTACCAGCTGTAGTTGCTATAAATAGATTCCCATTAGACACAGATGCAGAATTAAAATTAGTAGAAGATAAATGTAAAGAGCTAGGTGTAAATGTTGCATTATCAGAAGTATGGGCTAAAGGCTCAGAAGGTGGTCAAGCAGTAGCTAAAGAGGTGCTTAGACTAATAGAAGAGGGAGATAGTGATTTCACATATGCGTATGAACTAGACATACCTATTAAGGACAAAATAAAAAGCATAGCCCAAAAAGTATATGGTGCAGACGATGTTGATTTTACAGCAGCAGCGACTAAAAAGATCAAAGAATTAGAAAACTTAGGATTTACTAATGTACCAGTGTGTATTGCTAAGAACCAATATTCATTAACAGATGATCCTAAAAAGTTAGGGAGACCTACAGGATTTAACGTAACAGTTAGAGATGTTACAATATCAGCAGGAGCTGGATTTATAGTAGCATTAACAGGATCAATAATGAAAATGCCGGGACTTCCAAAAGTACCATCTGCTGAGAAGATTGATGTAGATGAGAATGGTGTAATAACAGGACTATTCTAACTATTAGGAGGTGTGTTTATTGGATTTTGCTAAAATGAGCTGCGAAGAATTCGTTAGAGAACTCAGTGGCAAATCAGCTGTTCCAGGAGGTGGAGGAGCTGCCGCATTAGTAGGTGCTATAGGTACAGCACTTAGTAGTATGGTATGTAATCTAACAATAGGAAAAAAGAAGTACGCTGAGTATGAAGAAGAAATAAAAACAATACTTAAAGAAGCTAGAGATATAGAGAAAGAACTGCTTAATATGATAGATGAAGATGCAGTTAACTTTTTACCACTATCAAAGGCTTATGGTATAAAAGCAAATACACCAGAAGAAAAAGAACATAAAAATGCTGTGTTGCAAAGTGCATTAAAAAGTGCATGCAGTGTACCTATAAAAATAGTAGAGACATCATATAAAGCGATAAAACTACATGAAAGGCTAGTAGATAAAGGATCAAGACTAGCCATAAGTGATGTAGGAGTAGGTGTGCAATGTCTAAGAGCTGCAATAATAAGTGGGCAATTAAACGTAACAATAAATATAAACTCAATAACAGATGAAGAATATGTTGATAAAGTTAGAAAAGAGACGACTAGGCTTGTAACAGAAGGCGTGAGAATCGCAGATGAAGTTTATAAGAAAGTTGAAGAGGTTTTAAATAAATAAAGAAAAGATTTAGAAGGGACTATGCTTGCATAGTTCTTTTTTATATGAGTTAAAATTATGTGGAAATACAAATCTAAACAAAATACAGGGAAATATTTAGAAAATCTTTATATTTTCTTTGCTGTTATTTTATAGCAATATTGTATACTGTTAAAGGTATCAAAGATCGCCTGCAAAACTCATTAAAACTTATCCAAATGGCAAAAAAATAATAGGGGGAAAATGGGATGAAGAGAATTTTGTGTTTATTTGTAACTACGTGTATGTTGTTAACTGGATGTAATTCACCAAAGATGGTAGACAGAGAGTCATCAAAGCAGATACAAGAACAGTCATCAGGACTTAATTACGAAACTATACTTTCGAAAAAAGGTGAATTGAATATTGTGAGAAAACCTAAAGCACATCATTATAGTGGTCATAAATATGCATATATGACTGAATTGCCAAAATATAATCCAGATTTGAAAGAAAGTTGGCAAGTAGATTTAAGAAGTAGAAATCTTACTAATTTAAATTTAAAGGATGAACTTGAAAATTTAATCTATGCTGATTTTAATAGCAGAACCCAATGGCCAGATAAATTACCAGAAGAGTTTGATCCTAAGTTAATAATGGAATTAGGTAAAAACCCTGGCCTAGAGATAAGAGAACTTCATAAAAAAGGAATCACAGGGAAAGGGATAGGTATCGCAATTCTCGATCAGAGCTTGTTAGTTGACCATATAGAATACAAGGACCAGTTAAAATTGTATGAAGAGATTCATTGGTGTGGAGGTCTAGTTGGTATACATGGTCCAGCAGTAGCATCTATAGCAGTAGGCAAGAATGTTGGAGTAGCACCTGAGGCAAATTTATATTACATTGCTGAAGACACAGCAGAAAGAAATGAAGAAGGGGAGATTGAATATGATCTTACTTGGATAGCAAAATCAATAGATCGTATCGTAGAAATCAATAAGACTTTATCTAAAGAAGAAAAAATAAGAGTAATATCAATTTCTTTAGGAATAAATGAAAATATGAAATGTTATGAAAAAGCACTTAAATCAATTGAAAAGGCAAAGCTGGAAGGAATTTATACTATATATGTAGGCAGTGCTCCATTTAGAGGACTTGGACGTAATCCTTTAAAAAATGCAGATGACATTAAAGCGTATTCAAAAGGTGAGTACTGGAATGGCTATTATGAAAATAAAGATTTATTAGTTCCAATGGATTCTAGATGTTTTGCTAGTAATTCAGGCGATTATGATTATATGTTCAATAGAAATGGTGGTGAAAGCTGGTCAACACCATATGTTGCAGGACTATATGCACTAGCGTGTCAAGTTGACCCTGATATTACACCAGAAACTTTCTGGAAAGTAGCACTTAGTACAGGGGATACAATAACTGACAACAATAGCGAAAGTGGCAAACTTGGAAAAATAGTTAATCCAACAAAATTGATGGGAATAATAGAGCAGAACAAAAGTAATGGTTCAAAATAATTGCGTCGGAGTGTGTGAAATGTTTTCATTGTAAACAATTGTGCATTGGTAAGAAATCAAAGATAATTTTTGCAGTGCAGTAGAGAAGCTGTTTCTAATATTTAAGTAAAAGTGTTGAAGAAATAGCTCCTCTAATTTACTACTGAGACACATGTTTTGATTTTCTAGTAATTTTTGCTAAATAGAATATTTTTAAGTCTATAAAAAGTCCATAGGAAATTAGGATATTCTTTACCAATATGTAATCTATGGAGAACGGATTCTTTTTACCTCTCAAAGCATGGAGATATCTAGAACTACTATACCAGTCTATTTAACCTCATCATGTTCAGCCTATTGTTTACAACTCTCCAATCTATATTTTCAATGAAATTTTTTATGTATGTTTTTCTGTCTATACCAAAGTCGATCATATAAGCGTGTTCATAAACATCTAAAACTAATAGAGGATAAGCGTTCCAAATAGATCCTACATCATGTGAATCACAGCCAAATATATGTATTCTTTTGTCCATAGAATCAACTGCGACAACAGCCCAGCCTCTAACCGAGAGAGCTACATCAGTTAGCCTAGTATAAAAATTATCAAGTGTTTTAAAGTCTCTAACAATAAATGATAAAGCATCGCCATAAGGCTCAGTATTCAAACCAGTCATATTAGAAAAGTAAAGTTCATGTAACTTTACACCATTTAGCGAATAGCTTTCTCCGAGCTTTAAACTTCGCATATCTGAATAAGTGCTATTTGAATTGGAAAAGTTACTATTCTTAGATAAAATACTCCAAATAATATTGATTTTGTGTACATAGCCTAAGTACAATTTGTAATGCTGATCTAATTGATTTAAAGTAAAACCTTGTACAGTTTTAAAATCAAAAGATATAGGTTGAATAGTATACATAAATTTTCATCCTTTCAGGTAATTTGAGTAAATCTATTAAAACTAATCAATACTATATTATGCAATTAAAGTTATGTATATCCCACATTTAAGACTAAAATAAAAAAAGTTAAAAATTTTATTGATTAATTTTAGAAGACATATTATAATAACACTATAATTAAATTTTAGGGCAAAGGCGTCCATAATAGTGGGAATTGGTATACCCATTTATTATGGACTTTTTTTATTATTTTTTAGGAGGTAAATCATGAATAGAAATTATGACAAAGAAATGGTTTTACAAAAAGCAAAAGAGTTTGATATTGAGTTTATACATTTACAGTTCACGGACATATCAGGGGTAATGAAGAACATATCGATAACTATAGAACAGTTAGAAAAAGCTCTAGACAATGAGATTATGTTTGATGGATCGTCAATAGATGGTTTTGTTCGAATAGAAGAATCAGATATGTATCTTAGACCTGATCCAACTACATTTGTAGTATTTCCTTGGTCAACGCATGCAAGAGAGGCTAGATTGATTTGTGATGTATACAATACAGATGGAACTCCATTTGAAGGATGTCCTAGAAATACACTTAAAAGAGTACTAAAGGAAGCAGAAGAACTTGGTTATGAAATGAATGTTGGACCAGAGTGTGAATTTTTCTTATTCCATACAGATGAAAAAGGAATGCCTTCTTTAGAAACACATGATAATGCAGCATATTTTGATTTAGCACCAGTAGATTTAGGTGGAAATGCTAGAAAAGATATGATACTTACACTAAAAGAAATGGGATTTGAAATAGAGGCATCGCATCATGAATGTGCACCAGGACAGCACGAAATAGATTTTAAATATGACAATGCACTAAGAGCAGCAGATAATATAATGACATTTAAAATGGTAGTTAGAATAATAGCACAAAGACATGGATTACACGCTACATTTATGCCTAAACCAGTTCATGGTATAGCAGGTTCAGGGATGCATATAAATATGTCACTTGCACAGTTAGACGGTAAAAATGCGTTCTATGATAAGGATAACGAATTAGGGTTATCAAAAGACGCATACCATTACTTGGCAGGTGTTTTAAAGCATGCTAAAGCAATAGCATCAATCACTAACCCAACAATAAATTCATATAAGAGATTAGTACCGGGATATGAAGCACCAGTTCATATAGCATGGTCAGCTAGTAATAGAAGTCCACTAGTTAGAGTACCAGCTAAAAAAGGTCAATCAACAAGAATAGAACTTAGAAATCCAGATCCTTCAGCTAATCCATACTTAGCATTAGCAGTAGTACTAAAAGCAGGATTAGACGGTATAAATAACGAACTTACTCCACCAGCTCCAGTAAACAGTAATGTATATCATATGGATAAAGGGGAGAGACAAGAGAATGGTATAGATAGCTTACCAGTTAACTTATATGAAGCAGTTAGATTCCTAAGGAAAGACGAAGTTATCAAAGAAGCTCTGGGTAGACATATTTATAAAAAATTCATAGATTTAGCAAAATACGAATGGGCAGAGTATTCGCAATTTGTTTCTAAGTGGGAACTAGAGAGATATTTAAAGAAATTCTAGCAAGTTAATTTTATTAATCCTAAAGATATTTTAGAATAAGTTAAAGTACTAAGCATTGAAATATACACGGTTTGAGCGTACTAATGTACGTAATTAGTCGTGTATATTTTAATAGCGCAGTTATTTGTAATTGTAGTGGCCTTTAAAACAATAGTTATATTCCTCCTTATGGCAAAATAAAATATATTAATAACAAAAAAGCCATTAGGGGGAAGTATATGAAAGATTATATTGAACAATTATTCAAGTTTTTAATAAGTAATATTAACAATGAAAACTTAGACGGGTTATTTGGGAGAAGAAGAGGTAGAAGAAGAAGTTTGATGTCAGGAACAAAAGATATTTCATTTAACCTAGACAAAAAAGGGGTATATGATGTTGAAGCAGAGCCATTTGGTGCAGGAATTTCTGTTAATTATGAATTCGTAGTAAATGATCCAAATGCAAACTATGATATTACAATTTATTCAAGTGGTGGCGGAGGTGGAGAATACAAAAAAATTAAAGTTGGTCAAAAAGTGAAGGGTGTATTGCAGACGAATAAATCAAGTAAAACAAAGTTAAAAATAATGATAAAAGCAGATAAAGCAGATGTAGTAGGGCATGCAACAATACATTATAGTGTTTAACATGAATTTTTTTCTATGGATAATTTCAGTTTAATAAAAAAGAGAGTATATTGTAATAAGAAGCTCAAAATAGTATAATAAGAATATACTTATTAATATTGAATATAATAACAAAGTCAAAACATATTTAAATATACATAGACTTTGTTTTTATATTATATACAGCTTACAAAGGTGGTTATATATTGAAAGACTACACAATTGTAGTTGGAGACAGCGATAAGAAGAATAGATTGTCTTTAGTGCAACTACTAAATAAAAACAGATATAAAGTATACGAATCTAGTGATGGAGCAGGAGTGTTAAGACTTACAAGAGCTATTATGCCTAATTTAGTTATAATAGATGTAAATATATGTGGACTTAATGCATTTGATGTTGCTCAGATAATAGAAGGAGACAATATATCGACAGTACTATTCATGACAGATAAGAGAGATAAGTTTTTTTTAGAAAAACTAGAGAATTATAAGGTATTTGCGTATCTAAGTAAACCGATCAATCCCTATCAGGTCAGCCATATCATAGAATTTGTAATAATGAACTCAGATAAAATGAGCAGACTAAATCAAAAGGTTGAAAAATTAGAGAATACAATTCAAGCTAGAAAAAAAATTGACATTGCAAAGGCAATAATAATGAATAAATTTAATATGACAGAGGATGAAGCCTTTAAATACATGAGAAAGCAAAGTATGGATATGTGTATGAGTATGGATAAACTAGCACTTAATATAATAAAAAAGAATCAAAAAAAATAGAATACATTTTGAGGAGGTTTAATAATGCCCAGACCGATTAAATGGAGAACTATAGAATCAATGCCAAAATACAATTACTTTAAACCCATTAATATACCCATATACGATTTGGAAGAGAATATACTCAAGATTGAAGAGTATGAGTCAATAAGACTGAAAGATTATGAAGGGTTGGATCAAGAAGCATGTGCCAAAAGAATGAATGTCTCAAGACAAACTTTTCAAAGAATTTATGCAGAGGCAAAGAGAAAGGTTGCAGATAGTTTAATAAATGGTAAAGCAATATTGATTAAGGGCGGAAACTATACGCAAAACATATGCACGATAAAATGCCAAGAGTGTGACCATACATGGGAGATAAGAGTAGAAGATCTTAATGATATAGAAAGTAATAATTGTCCAGAGTGCGGTTCAAGTCAAATAAATTGCAAATATAAAGAAAAGCATAGTTTTTGTAGAAAGAGATGTCAAAATAGACATGGCAAAAACGAAGAGTGATAGGATTTTAGGTATCTTAAAATAAAGATGGTTGTATATAAAAACTATGCAATAAAATAAATGGTGTAAGCTTCTAAAGTGATATAAATAAAAAATATCAAATAGGAGGGTACACCATTATGAGTTTTATTGCAAAAAATTCAAAAAAAATAATATGAGAAGAAAAATGTTAGGAAGGTTGGAATAGTATTATGAAGATTAAATATTATAAAATATTTTATATCTTATTTTTTTCTGTTTTTATATGTAGTTGTTCAAATAAGCAGTCAAATGCAAACGTTATGTCAGATATAAAATTGGATTCACCTATTACCATTTCCAAAACCAATATCAATCAAGATACACTAGTTTTCATAAAATTAAAGGCAGGAAGATATTATGAAGATTGGTCAGACACTGCATCAATTGGATATTATGGACGAAATTGTACTGGTAACTTTGATATAATAATAACTGATAATAAAGAGAATATATTATTTAAAAGTAGTTTGAATAGCTTTTTTTCAGAGCAAACTTTATCCTTTAATGATTTTTTCACTTTAAAATTAAATGACTATAATAATGATAATCATGTTGATTTTACACTTGGGCAATACTTCAACAGCTGTGGTACATATGAGTATAGATTATTTACAATAATAGATAATAAAATTGTTTTAATACCTGTTGAAAATAACTCTTTTTTTTCAACGTCTGACTCAGAGCGTTACTCGATTAATTTAACAAGAATAAATAAAAACGATTTTTTGGTTGATGTATATAGTAGAGAAAAAGGGAAGTATATTACTAAAAATTATTATTGGGATAGTAAACATTTTAAATATACTGAGTAACTTTATAACAAGAGTATCAAGATGACGTACAAAGAATATAGGATAATGATTATAATTTGCAGTAATCGATGTTAAAGAAGATAAAATAAAAATAATTGTATACAATATACTACAAAATATTGTATTGTAAAGTGTAAAAAAAACAGTGGAAACTTTTGATACAAAAAATTATTGACATATGCCCGAAACTTGGATATAATATAAATGAGCATATGCTAATAATAAAAAAAGAGGTGATACTATGCCAGGAAGAGATGGAACAGGGCCTTATGGAGAAGGAAAAATGACAGGAAGAGGATTTGGAGCGTGTAGTACTGAAGAGAATAATGTAAGAGAACTAAGAGGCTTTGCAGGTGGTAGAAAAAGAGGAGCTAGATGTGGTAAGGGAAGACCAAGAAGATTTTTTATGGATAGAAATAACCAACAAGACACATAGCATTGACAAGAACAAGTGACGATGGAGTTACTTGTTCTTTTTTTATTTAATTATAATAATGGCTTAGAACTGTTGTAAGCATAAGTACATATTTGATATGTTTACATAACAGGACAATAAAAGAAAGGATATATAATTTTTATTATGATAAACTTAACTCAGATAGGAGGTGTATGAATGGAATGGCTAAAGAGATTAAGTAAGGCAATTGACTATGTAGAGGATAATTTAGAAAATGAAATTTCCTATGATGAAGCAGCAAAAATCGCGTGTTGTTCTACTTATTATTTTCAAAGGATGTTTTCCTATGTAACAGGAGTTACTTTATCAGAGTATATACGCCGTAGAAGAATGACCTCAGCAGCTTTTGATTTACAAAGTAGCGATATGAAGGTCATGGATATTGGGTTAAAGTATGGCTATGAATCACCTACATCATTTAATCGGGCATTTCAAAGTGTTCATGGAATCTCCCCATCCGTTGCTCGATTGCAAGGAACATTACTAAATGCTTATTTGCCAATAAGTTTTTCTGTTACTATTACAGGGGATGAAAACATGAAATACATGATTGAAACAAAGAAAGCAATGAGAGTTGTTGGGGTTAGAGTCCAGCTACAAAATGATATGAAGCAAAACCAAAAGATTGTACCTATGCTATGGGATGAAGTTTTAAACAATAATAGGTTTGAGGAAATATGTGAGTTGAGAAACAATGATGCAAATGCTGTCTTTGGAATTACGGTATATGAAAATCAGAATAACATTTATTATTACATTGCAGTTCAAAGCGATAAGCTAGTGCCACAAGGAATGGTGGAGTTAGAAATAGCATCAGCTACATGGGTAGTTTTTGAGAATGATGGATTGTTTAAAGAATCAGTTCAAAATATATTTAAGCGATTTTTAACCCAGTGGTTACCTTTCTCGGACTATGAATACGCAGGTTTACCTGATATAGAGGTGTATCCAATTAAAAATAAATCAAAAAGAGGGCAAGTCCAAGTTTGGATTGCAATAAAAAAAGAGGTGAATAATATATGAATTGCCAAATAGAAATTAAAAACATAGAGTCTATTCGAGTAGCATATACGAAATATAAAGGGATCTCAACAAAAGTAAATAATGTTTTTCCAAATGTATTTAAAGCAATAAAAGGAAAAGCAAATGGCGCACCTTTTTGTTGTTTTTATAAAATGAATAAGGAGACCAAGATAGGGGATATGGAGTTATGTGTTCCTACTGACCAAAAACCAATAAGAGAAGGTGTTTTTGTAAAAGATATACCAAGTATAAAAGCTGTTTGCATTACACATGTTGGATCATATGAAACTTTGTATACTTCATACGAAAAAATCGAGAAATATGCAAAGGAAAACAATCTTAATATAGGATTTCCATTTAGAGAGGTTTATATAAAGGGACCAGGTATGATATTGAAAGGAAATCCTAGTAAGTATATTACTGAAATTCAATTTCCTATAAAAGAGGTAGAGTAGAATGTATGCAATTGAAGTAAATAAACTAGTTAAACAATACAAAAATGGAGTGAGAGCTTTAGATGAATTAAGCTTAAAAGTTAAACGTGGTGAAATATTTTCATTATTAGGGGCAAATGGTGCAGGTAAATCAACTTTAATTAATATATTAACCACTTATTATGCTCCAACAGCAGGGTCAGTTATAGTGCTAGGTAAAAATTTATCTGAAGAACCAGCATGGATAAGAGCTAATATAGCGTGTGTTGCACAAAATGTATCCATTGATGAGCATTTATCACTTATGGAAAACATGATATTTCAAAGTAGTCTATATAAAATAAATAAATCTAAGGCAAAAAAGAGGATTGATAATTTAATTGAGAGTTTTGGATTATCAAAGTACTTAAAATATCCAGTGGCTGTATATTCAGGTGGTGTCAAAAGACGATTAGATATAGCTATGAATATGGTTTCACATCCTCAAATATTATTCTTAGATGAGCCAACAGTGGGTATGGATATTAGTTCTAGGAAGGCAATGTGGGAAACTGTAGAAAAGATTCGGGATGAATTTAAAACAACTGTTTTTATGACTACACATTATTTAGAAGAAGCTGATCAGCTAAGTGACACTATTTGTATTATAAAGGAAGGTAAAGAAATAGTAAGGGCGGCACCTTTAGATTTACGACAATTCACTAAACAAGATGTATTAAAAATAGGCTTTTCTAATGTAAAACAGGCAAAATGTTGTAAGAGTAAGCTTTCAAACATGCAAATATCTTTAGCACCTAGTATTAGCGAAAACTCAGTGCTAGTGGATATTACAAAGGATAGAAGTTTATTTAAAAGTATAAACCAATGGTTATTACAAAATAATATTTGCTTTGAATCGATAGAGATAAAAAGACCTGATTTGAATGATGTATTCTTAAAATTTACAGATGGGGAAAGGAGGTAACAGATGGAAACAACGATAAGTATACTATGGAGAAACACCAAATGGCGTTTTCAAAATCCTATTTCCATTTTCATTACGGTCGTGCAGCCTCTTATATGGTTAGTATTATATAGCATGGTAGCGAAGCAATCGATGCAGACTAATTTAGGAGTTAACTATACTTCTTTTATTCTTCCAGGTATAATGGTGTTGGTAATATTAGCTTGTTGTAGTAGTGGTGGATATTTGAACTTTATTATGAAGTCAAAAGGAAGCTTTTATAGGATATTAATTGCGCCTGTGAATCGAAGATCTATAGTTTTAGGACAAATGCTTGAGTCAGTACTACTCTCATTTATTGAAATAACCATCATGTTATTATTAGCAATGTTGATGTCAGTAAAAATTTCATCAGGATTTATGGGGATGTTATTTATTGTACCTATTGTTTTACTTGCGGCACTTTTTATGTCGGGGATATCGTATGCTATAAGTCTTTATTTGCCTAACGAAGCTATATACGAGACTATTATGAATATTATAGTGCTTTCAGTTTTTTTCACTAGTTCATCTCTATTTCCTATGAACAACATATCAGGTAAATTCAAAATTATAGTAATGATGAATCCGTTTACATACGTAATAAATGCTCTAAGAGGTCTGATTTTAGACAATCAGATAGATTACTATAATATATTAATTGTAATAGGGTTATTTGCAATTCTTAGTTTGGGTAGTTTTTCATTAGCTATTTATAGACTTAAGAAATTAACAGTTAACTAAGTAGTCGTATTCTAATGACATCAATACTAGAAGTATTATTTAAGAAAATTTAAGGAATATCTTACAGATATCCCTTAGGTTGACGACAAAGTCATCTAAATAGCAGACTGTAATAAGAGTTCAATTTCAAGGCGTGTTAAAATTGAGTAGCAGAGCTTACTTAGAGGTAAGTGAGCAACAGAAATTTTAACAACAACGCAGAAATTGGGCTTTTGTCTACAGTCTAAGGGATATCTTAGAGATATCTCTTTCTTTTCTTTTAGAAATATTGATTGTATATAACATTTCAGATTATATATAAACAATTCAATCAAATTCCTTTGAGGTGTCTGTGTGATATATGATGCAATTATATTTATAAAGAATTATAGCATATGATAAAAATATTATAATATTTATGTTAAAATTAATTGACAAAATATATATCATTCTATATAATGATTAAATCACGTAATTATATAACATATCACAGTCAATTCCAAAGCAATTATCAATCTATCAGAACAATTAACCCTTTATAAAATAAAATACGAAGTTTCACTGATTGCCTAATATAAGTGATATGTATATGTTTTTTGTTTATGAGTAAACTTAGTTAGGATTGGAGGGTTTCTATGATTAAAAAATTTATATCTTATTACAAACCTCATTTAAGGTTGTTTGCAATAGATATGACAGCGGCAACGTTAATAGCAGTTATTGACTTGTTTTTCCCAATAATATCAAGAAATATTTTAAATGACTACATACCAAGTGGAAAACTTAGAGCTGTCTATATCTCAGTGGCTGTACTACTTGTATTATACGTACTCAAAGCCATATTTACTTACGTAATTGATTATTGGGGACATGTTGTTGGTATTAGAATGGAATTTGATATGAGAAGAGATTTATTTTCTCACATACAAACATTATCATTTAGCTATTTTGATAATACCAGAACAGGTCATATAATGTCTAGACTAGTAAATGATTTAAGAGAAGTATCTGAATTAGCACATCACGGACCAGAAGACTTATTTTTATCAGCATTATTGCTAGTAGGTTCATTTTGCGTATTAATTACAATACAGTGGCAACTTACATTAGCAGTATATGTATTTGTACCTATAATGCTGTGGTTTACTATTAGTAGAAGGAGCAAAATGTCAAAAGCCTTTAAAAATGTTAAAAAACGAGTTGCAATAGTAAACTCAAATATTGAAAATAGTATTTCAGGTATAAGAGTTGCAAAATCATATACAAACGAAGAGCATGAGTTAGATAAATTTGACAAAGGCAATTATGAGTTTAAAGAATCTAGAGAAGAAGCTTTTAAATATATGGCAGAATTGACGTCTGGAATGAACTTTTTTATGAGCTTGTTTAGAATCATAGTTATTGGACTTGGAGGAACCTTGATATATTATAATAAAATGAATTATGGTGACTTAGTAGCATTCTTATTATATATTCAATTTTTCCTACAACCAATTAAGAAGTTGACACAGTTCACACAGCAATATGAAGCAGGGATGGCAGGATTTGAAAGATTTTATGAGGTTATAAATTTGAAACCAGAAATAAAGAACTCTGATAATCCGGTGGTGTTAGAAAATGTTAAAGGTGATATCAAATTTGAAAATATTAAATTTTCCTATAATGACAATGAATCAATATTAGCTAATATAAACCTTGATATAAAGAGTGGAAAAACTTTAGCGTTAGTAGGGCCGTCGGGTGGTGGAAAATCTACAATGTGTCATCTTATACCTAGATTTTATGATGTTAGTGAAGGTAAAATTAGCTTAGATGGAGTGGATATAAAAGATATCGACTTAAAGGTTTTAAGAAGTAATATTGGACTAGTACAACAAGATGTGTTTTTGTTTTCAGGCACGATAAGAGAAAATATACTATATGGAAAACCATATGCAACAGATGATGAAATATTAGAAGCTGCTAAGAAAGCAGATATACATGATTATATTAGTTCATTGCCAAATGGCTATGATACGTATATAGGAGAAAAAGGTATAAGGCTATCAGGAGGACAGAAACAAAGAATATCTATAGCCAGAGTATTTTTAAAGAATCCACCTATATTAATATTGGATGAAGCCACTTCGGCATTAGACAATGAAACAGAGATTAAGATTCAAAATGCATTAGAAAAGCTAGCAAAAGGAAGAACAACGCTAGTGATAGCACATAGATTATCTACAATAAAAAATGCGGATGAGATAGTTGTAATAACTAATGAAGGTATTGTAGAATCTGGTAACCATGAAGAACTAGTACAAAACAAAGGATTGTATGAGAACTTATACAATCTACAATTTAAAGGATATATACCAGACGAGATAGCTTAAGTAAAAACATATACTTCAGTAATCACATATCACACAATCGAATATTTTACATAGAATGATATTGTATAAATATTTTATAAGTGAGGTGTGATAAGTGGATTACAATATGCAATATCCTGAGATATACTATAGAATACATCCAAATGTAGTACAGTGTATTATGAGATATTCATCATCATATGATATGTTAAATCAGATGCCAGAAGAAGACTTGGTAGAGGTTATGATAGATGAAATATATAATGAAGTCATTAGAGAGTACCCTGAGATTAATAAAGACCTTAGAGAACAAAGGAGTGTAGTAAGAACAAAATATGCTCAGAACCGCCCATATTATGGAAGAAAAAAATTACTTAAAGATATAATATCTATCATACTGATTGGAGAATTGTTGTATAGAAGAAGACCTAATATGTTTGGTGGATATCATAATCCTTTCGGAGGATTTATGTATTAGATTGTAAACATAATTTATGAAAAAAGATTGCATTAATTCATATGCAATCTTTTTTATATTTGCTAAAATGTTAAGAAAATGTAAATATTTAAATAACACAATATAGTAATTTATTGATACGGTTAACATATTTAAAAAAACACCACTTATTATAATATAATTTTATAATACTTAATATAACATCCTCATTATTAATTAGATAAAAATTTTTCAGCATAAATACATTAATTTACAAAAAAAAATCGAATAAAATAGTCCTTTGGAATCAAAAATTAGTTTACCATAATTATACAATGAGTCGTCAAAGGGCATCTATAACAAGTAAAATAATTAATGTAATCAAATATTTGCACGGTGCAAAAAATATTGCTTATTTACAAAATAAAAGGGGTGCTATACAATATATATGTATTTTGCGAAGGAAAACCACAATATAAAGGGGTTGTATGAATGATAACAAGAGTCCAGAAAAGAAATGGTGATATTGTAGACTTTAACTTAGATAAGATTAGAAATGCAATTTTTTCAGCAGCAAAATCAGTTGGTGGAAACGATAAAGAAGAAGCTAAAAGATTAACTGATATGGTGAAAAATATACTTGACGAAGCATTTGGAGTAGGAGTACCATCAGTTGAAGATATACAAGATATAGTAGAAAAGGTACTAATAGAAGAAGGGCATGCTAAAACTGCTAAAGCTTATATAATATATAGAAGAAAACATGACGAAATAAGAGAAAACAAGAACTTATTTATGGATGCAGAAATTATGATTGATGAGTATGTATCATATGATGATTGGAGAATAAACGAAAATGCGAATATGGGGTTTAGCTTACAAGGATTAAACAATCATATAGTTGATTCGATTACTCAGAAATATTGGTTAAACAAAATTTATACAAAAGAATTAAGAGATGCTCATATTAATGGAGATCTTCATATACATGACTTAGGATTACTAGCACCTTATTGTTGTGGATGGGATTTAGAATCAATATTAAACAACGGATTTAAAGGAGCTAAAGGCAAACTACAATCCAAGCCACCAAAGCATCTAAGAGCATTTTTAGGGCAAATAGTAAATTGGCTTTATACCCTACAAGGAGAATCGGCAGGAGCACAAGCAGTAAGTTCATTAGATACATATGTAGCTCCATTTATATATTATGATAATTTAAGCTACGAGGATGTAAAAAAATCAGTAGAAAGCTTTATATATAATTTAAATGTACCAACTAGAGTTGGATTTCAGACGCCATTTACAAATGTAACGTTAGATATTGTATGTCATCCTATGCTTAAGAAGCAACCAGTTACAATAGGCGGAAAGAAAATGGATAAGGTATATGGGGATTT
The DNA here is from genome assembly GCF_056892235.1 of Abyssisolibacter sp. ZYX002. Lineage (NCBI taxonomy): Bacteria > Bacillati > Bacillota > Clostridia > Eubacteriales > Clostridiaceae > Abyssisolibacter > Abyssisolibacter sp. ZYX002. The sequence goes on along the minus strand of NZ_JARMXH010000002.1, from coordinate 112,651 downwards.
CGGGGAACAAATGGATATGTTTAATAAAGCATTTTGTCAAGTAATGATGGAAGGTGATGGTGCAGGTAGAAGCTTTAGTTTCCCAATACCTACAATAAACATCACTAAAGATTTTCCTTGGGATTCCGAAATATCAAACCATATTATGGAGATGACTAGAAAGTTTGGGACACCGTATTTTGCCAATTTTGTAAATAGCGAGTTAGATCCAGAAGATGTAAGAAGCATGTGTTGTAGGCTTCGTTTAGATAATAGAGAGTTAAGAAGAAGAGGAGGAGGGTTATTTGGAGCTAATCCTCTCACAGGGTCAATTAATGTTGTAACGCTAAATATGGGTAGAATAGGCTACCTTTCCAACTCTATAGAAGAATTTAAACGTAGAGTAAGAAATTTGATGGAGAAAGCAAAGCAGATTTGTGAATTGAAACGAGTTACACTAGAAAAATACATGGATTCAGGATTATATCCATACTCAAGGTTTTACTTACAAGGAGTTAAAGATTCACAAGGCGGATATTACAAAAACCACTTTAGTACAATAGGTCTAAATGGTATGAATGAAGCATGTTTGAACCTATTAGATGAAGATATAACATCCGAGGAAGGGCAAGAGTTTGCGATTGAAATAATGAAATTTATGAATAGAGTCATTCAAATATTCCAAGAAGAAACAGGCAGTCTTTGGAATTTAGAGGCTTCTCCAGCAGAAGGAGCGGCTTATAGATTTGCTAGAATGGATAAGAGAATGTATCCAAAAATCATTACACAAGGAGATAAAGAGCCTTATTATACAAACTCAACTCAATTGCCAGTAGGACATACAAAAGATATCTTTGAAGCGATAGAACTACAAGAAAATCTTCAGACACTTTATACAGGAGGAACAGTGTTTCATGGTTTTATGGGAGAAGAAATCAGTAGTAAACAGACAGTTAAGCTATTAATACAAAGATGCTTTGAAAATAGTCGTATTCCGTATTTGACGATAACACCGACATATAGTATTTGTAATGAGCATGGATATCTAAGTGGTAATCAATCGATATGTCCAAAATGTGGCAAGAATACAGAAGTATGGACACGAGTAGTTGGTTTCCATAGACCAGTTCAATCATGGAACAAAGGCAAGAAAGAAGAATTTATCGACAGAGTTGAATTTGATGCTAAAGTTAGTTTAAATAAAAGAGAAAAAGAAAGAGCACTGGCATAGTATGATTTTTAGTGGACACATAAAGAGTTCATTTATAGATTATCCTGATGCAATATCTACAGTATTCTTTGTTAAGGGATGTAATTTTAGATGTGATTATTGTCATAACTCAGAGCTTTTAGGCGATTGGGATATAGAATATGATGAGAGATACGTATTTGATTATTTAAATAGTAGAAAGAAGTATATTGATGCAGTTTGTTTATCAGGAGGAGAAATAACGCTATATCCTGAGGTATTAGACTTTTTAAAAAAGGTAAAACAGTTAGGTTTTTTAACAAAGATAGACACAAATGGTACAAATCCAGAGTTAATAAAAAAGATATTGTCAAAGAAGTGTTTAGATTATATTGCAATGGATGTGAAAGCACCAATACACAAATATGAAACAATAGCCAACAAAAATATAAAAATAGAAGATATAATAAATAGCATAGAAATAATAAAGAACTCTGAGGTAGATTACGAATTTAGAACCACTGTTTGTAGAGAGCTACTCAGTGAAAAAGATATTATAGACATAGCAGAACATATTAGAGGTGCTAAAAAATATGTGTTGCAAAATTTTAGAGATAGTGAAAGTGTTTTAATAGGAAAAGAAAAACTAAATCCTTACAAAGACAAAGAGTTACTTAGTATAAAAGACAAAATAAAGCATCATTTTAATACATTGATAATAAGATAAAACAAAAATTATTGACAGAACGATTAGTTTAGTCAATAATTTTTTTCTTATAAAACTAATGTAAAAACATTATATTTTTTAACAATAATAGAAAAAAACAATAAAAATAAAGGGAAATAATGGTATGTAGAGAAATATATTATTAACTACAATTATAAAATATAATAGGGAGATTATTAAAATGAGAATTATGGAAATATTTAATGATTTTAAAAAGAGTTCTACACATTCTTTTTTTAGCATTAATTTATTTGAAACATTTCAAAACACAGTTAAATTTATGGTGCCATTATTAACAATACTAGTCTTTATGTACTTCTCAATTCCTAAGTCTAATTTAATAATTAATATTATAGTAGTAGCAATGGCTTATATATTTGTTGGGCTAACATCTATAGAGTCATTTAGGACTAACTTTGAAAAGGATTTTATTCATGTTCTAAATAATAATGCAAACTATATATGGATACTCGATTTAGGACAACAAAAAATCAAGATATTTTATAGACATGCTGATTATTTTGCAGATTCACAGATTGGATATGTAGAAACATTAAATGACTTATTATTTTTAGTTCACCCTGATGATAGATATATAATTACCGATTTAATTGAAAATAATCTAAAGTTTGTTGATGAATACTTTGAAATAGATATAAGAATAAAGGGTTACGGAAATAGTTGGAAGCAATCTAGAGTAAAAGGCTCACTAAAAAGAGATAATACTATAGAATCACAATTTCTTTATGGATATGCGTATATCACTATAGATGAAGATGAGAGGTTACTTTTAGATAGCGAAAAAAATATTAAAAAGATAATAGATAAAATCAGCAATAACTACACAATAATAGAAATAAACAAAGACGGAACATTTGGCAAACATCTATATGCGAATGAAGATTTGACAAAAATGCTCAATTGCACAAGTGAAGAATTAACTAGCAAGACACCTTATGAGGTATGTTTAAATAAAGATTTAGTAAGAAAATTAGAGTCCAGTAAAGAAAATGAAGAAGTAACACATTCATTTTTATGTGGTAAGGGTAATACTAGGCATGTGATTTTAAAGAAAGATAATGCTCATATAAATGGCAAAAAGGTTGCTATAATACGTTCAAAAGATATAACAAATATAAAAAATATAGAGTTAGATATCAAAAAGAGCGAAGAAATGTATAGGATATTCTTTGAAATATTACCAGATGCTATATTTGCTACAGAAAATGGTGTAATAACATATGTGAATCCAGCTGGAGTTAAAATGCTAAAATCAAACAACAGAGAAGAAATATTAAGTAGAAATTTACTTTCATTTATACAACCTGATTATCATGATAAATTAAGAGATTTAAAGGAAAAGAAAGAGAGCAATTATATAGAAGTGCTGTTAACATGTGACGATGGACAACAAAGAAATGTAGAAATTGCTTATTCAACATTTGTAGATGATATTTCTAATGCTAAGACAGTGGTGATTATTAGAGATATAACTAAATACGTCGAAGCACAAGAAAAAATGAAAGTAATAATAGAGAAGAATGCTGATTTAGTATCTCAGATAATAAGGGACTACAAATTAAAGGAAGAGCTATTTTCAAATTTATCACATGATTTCAAAACTCCACTTAATATTATACTTGGAGTGGTGCAATTATTACGTAAATTCTATGAAGATACATGTGTATGTGATGAAGAAAAAATTAAAAGATATTTGTCTATAATGAACCAAAACTGCTTTAGATTATTGAGGTTGATTAATAATTTAACAGATTTAGTTAAAAGTGATACAGGATATCTAAATCTTAACCTTGAAAGTATAGATATAGTAATGCTTGTAGAAGATTTAGTAACATCAGTAGTAGAATTTGTTGAGAACAAAGGTATAGAGATAGTATTTGATACAAATGTTGAAGAGAAAATAGTATCAGTAGACGTAGAAAAGATAGAGAGAACCATATTAAATCTACTTTCAAATGCAATCAAAAATTGTAAATCAGGTGACATGATAACAGTTAGTTTAGAATGTACAGAAGAAAGTATAAAAATAATGGTTAAGGATACAGGTTCAGGGATACCAAAAGAAAAGCTAAATCATATATTTGAGAGATTTACTAGATTCAATAAAACTGGAAGGGAAAGTATCGCTGGTAGTGGAATAGGTCTTACACTAGTAAAATCATTTATTGATATACACAACGGAAAAATTAGTGTAGAAAGTGAGGTAAACGTAGGAACAACATTTTATATTGAAATTCCATATAATCAGAGTAAGGTTAAGTATGAAGTTGAAAATATAAAACTAAAAGATCCGAGTATAGTGGCAGAAAGGATAAACCATGAGTTATCCGATATTTATTGCAATTAATAATTTATTAGTCCATTAAATCTCCTGCATTATAGAAGGGGCTGTATGAAGACATGTGATACAATATGGCCCCTATTAAAAAATGACCATTTAAATAGGTCATTTTTTTAATTAGATTATTTTTTTGTTATAAACCTTTTTTCAATAATTGAAACAAATTTATACATAAGAGAAGCTAAAATAGCAAGAATAATAACACTTAGCATAACTAGATCCATCTTAAAAACTTGACTTCCATAAACAATTAGATAACCTATACCACCCTTAGAAACAAGGAATTCACCTACTATTACACCAACCCAAGAAAGTCCAATGTTTATCTTAAGACAGTTTATAATAGAAGGTATACTTGATGGAAATACAGCTAACTTAAATACTTGGTACTTAGAAGCACCAAAAGTATAGAGCATTTTAATGATATTTTCATCCACTTGTATAAATGCATTATATACATTCATTATTGTAACAATAATAGAAATAGAAATTGCAGTTACAATTATACCAGTATAACCAGCTCCAACCCACAGTATAATAATAGGTGCTAGAGCGGTTTTAGGTAAACTGTTAAAAACAACAAGGTATGGATCTAAGACCTTTGACGCAAAAGACGAAGTCCATAGACCTATAGCAATCAAAATACCTAAAATTGTACCAATAGTAAAACCTGCTATATTTTCTAATAAAGATATACATATATGATTAATTAGTGACCCTTGATTAAATAATCGTATCATAAGCTTTATAATAGCAGAGGGGTAACTAGTCATAAATGTATCCATTATACCAAATGAAGCAGCTAATTGCCAATAAGCGATGATAGCTATGAGTATAATCAATTGTGTAAAAAGTATTATTTTTTTTCTTCTATTGTGCTTTTTGACAAAATCAATGTGTTCTTTAGAGTATTGTTTATTATCTGACATGAACATCTAGCTCCTTCCATATTTTATTGAAATAATATTTAAACTCTGGAGCTTCTCTACTATTAAGAGGTGTTCTTATGTCATTAGGACAAGTCAAGTTAATTGTTACAATATCCTTAATACTAGCAGGTCTATTACTTAGAACAATTATTCTATCTGCTAAACTAACAGCTTCAGAGATATCATGAGTGACCATAAGAGCTGTTTTATTTTCTTTTTTAAGAATAATGCCTATTTCATCAGCAATAGCTAACCTAGTTTGATAGTCAAGCGCTGAGAAAGGTTCATCCAATAGTAGAAAATCAGGTCGTGTTACTAGAGTTCTAATCAATGCCACACGTTGTCGCATACCACCTGACAGTTGACTAGGAAAGCAGTTTATAAAATCACCAAGACCATACGTAAAAAGGAGCTTTTTTGCATAGCTAATATTTTCATCAGTTACTTTGTGTTGTATTTCCAGCCCAATTAACGTATTTTTTAAGATGGTCCTCCATTCAAATAGATAATCTTTCTGAAACATATATCCTACCTTTTTGTGCATTTGGATATTGCCAAAAGATGGTGATAGTAGTCCAGATATTAGTGATAAAAGCGTTGATTTACCACAACCACTAGGACCAACAATAACTACAACTTCCCCTTCAAAAACATCAAAATTTATGTTTTTAAGTACATATATTTCATCTTCTAAAGTTTGATATGACATAGATAAATTTATAACTTCTAAAGCCTTATTCATGTTCTCCTCCTAAAGTTTAAGTTTTATTATGTATTAGAAGGTTTAAGATATTATATGAATTGAGATTGTTTATTGAGACCCAGACTGCAGAAAAAAATCCAATTTCTGCGTTGTTATAAAAATTTCCGTTGCTCACTTATCTCTAAAATAAGCTCCGCCACTCAATTTTGATACGCCTTGAACTTGTATCTTTACTACAGTCTGTTCGACTGCAGAAAAAAATCCAATTTCTGCGTTGTTATAAAAATTTCTGTTGCTCACTTATCTCTAAAATAAGTTCCGCCACTCAATTTTGATACGCCTTGAACTTGTATTTTTACTACAGTCTGTTCGACTGCAGAAAAAAATCCAATCTGTGTTGTTAAAATTTTTACTATATACTTATCTCTATAAACTTAAAGAACTGTCTATTTAGACAGTTCCTCAGACTGTAGAAAAAAGCCCAATTTCTGCGTTGTAGCTAAAATTTCCGTTGCTCACTTACCTCTAAGTAAGCTCTGCTACTCAATTTTAACACGCCTTGATATTGAACTTTTACTACAGTCTGCTATTTAGATGACTTTGTCATCAACCTAAGGAACTGTCTATTTAGACAGTTCCTTAAGTTTAGGATGTTAGATAAGCTCTAAACATCCATATATTTTTTTCATAGAATCCCATTGAATCACCTATAAGTGTAGTTGTATATTCGTCATTTATTTCTCCAGCTATTTTTGCGATATGGCGTACTTGCTCATTTAACATTTCAAAATCACAGATTAGATCTCTTGCTATGCATGGAGCGCTATGGTTGACACTATTTGCTTCTCTAATACAGCTCATAACAAGTGCATTTCTAAGAGATGCAACAGGTTTATAACCAAGCATTAATATTCGCTCAGCATAGAGATCTATTTCTTCACCTAAAGTTTCATATAATTCATCAAGCTTTTTATGAAAATCAAAGAAATTTCGACCAACAACATTCCAATGATAATTTCTAATTTTTAAATTCAAAACATGCAAGTTAGCAAGATATTTATTCATAAGGCAAGCAGTTTGATATTTAATAGCTTCAATATTATGAGGCATAAAATCAACTTCCTTTCAAAAACTGTTGCTATACTATAGTATATTTAGTGTGAAGTTAAAATGTACATGTTATTATATTTATGTGTTATAATAAAGTAATCTAAATTGTTTAGGAGGAATATTCATGAGAGAATCGGCTATGAATCAACTACGCAAATATGTGAGTGCAGATAGCCTAATGAAGCATAGCTTAGCAGTAGAAGCTTCAATGAGAGGATATGCAAAAAAATTTGGAGAAGATGTTGAGCGATGGGGGGCTTGTGGCCTATTGCATGATATTGACTTTGAAAAACATCCAAAAGAACATCCATTAATAGGGATAGAAATATTAAAAGAATTAGGATATGATGACGAATTCATAATGGCAGTAAAAGGGCACTCTGATGATACAAATACACCAAGAGAAACAAAATTAGCAAAGACATTATATGCAGTAGATGAATTATCAAGCTTTATAATAGCATGTGTATTAGTTAGGCCAACCAAATTTGAGGGATTAAAAATAAAATCCATCAAGAAGAAATTGAAAGACAAAGCATTTGCAAGAGCAGTTGATAGAGAGCAAATAAAAAGATCAGCAGAGGAATTGGGTGTAGATTTAAACGAACATATACAAACAGTACTAGATGCATTAATGTTGAGAGAAAAAGAGTTAGAACAAGAAGGTATGAGCTTGATTTAGTTAATAAATTAAATAAATAATAGTTAATCACTGGGCATATAGTATCCAGTGATTTTATATTTCCTAAAAATTGTATTCATAAGACTAAAATGGTATAATTTAACTAAAATATAAAAAGGAGATGAAGGTGTATGAAAAAACTATGTAAAAGAGCTTACAGACAAAAAAGTTCTCTATGTGCAAGTTATTGCTTAGCTTGTTATTGTTTGAATTATCATGATTCAAAGAGCAGTTTATTTCCACCAAAATTTTATTAAATTATTATAAATACAATAAGGAGGTGAGATATGAAAAGATTAACTAAAAAATACCATAAAAATGTAGAAACATTAGTAATGAATGGTTGTCCTTGTTATTGTAGAATAGTTCACGTAGATGATTCAGAGGCGGGTATACGTGATGCGAAATTTGATTGGTAGATTAAATTAAAAAGGATGTGAAATATTGAGTAAACTCTTTAAAAAGAACACTTATTATTCTAATCCATTATTTAATGATTTGTGCGTTTGGTGCATGTGTGTTATGAAGTCAGCTAGAAAAGATAGTGACGTAGTACCTAAGTACCCTAGTTAGCTGAAAATAGAAGGTGTCTCATCAAACTAAGAATAGGTGATGAGGACCTTCTTTTTTGGAATCATCTAAATGTGTATAATATATAAAATATAATGTTTAAAATATTGCAAAATAATGGTATAATATAACTATAAATTTAAAAAAAGGAGGATGATATTAATGAAAAAACTAAATAAAAGAACTAATAGGCAAAACAATTCCTTAACTGCAAGCTATTGTGCAATGTGTTTTTGTGACAATAAATTTGAGTTTATAAATTATAGGTTGCCACCAAGACATATGTAAAAGTTACAAGAACAAAGTTTAGTAATAAAGATAGCAAAATTATAGACAGTAAGAGACCATCGTTTTAGATGGTCCAATTTCTGCGACCATGTTAAAATTTCCGTTGCTCACTTACCTCTAAGTAAGCTGTGCTACTCAATTTTAACACGCCTTGAAATTGAACTTTTACTATAGTCTGCTATCTTGATGACTTTGTCATCAACCTAAGAGACCATCATTTTAGATGGTCTCTTATCATTTTATTTAACTTGAATACATGAGTTAAATATGATATACTACATTACTGTAAAACAGAATAGACAGTTCGTAAACCTCCTGTCGTGAAACAAAACTAGGCCGTTACTTATATCTGCAATATATAATATATTTTATTGTATTATTTTTGATGTAAGGATAAATTTACGGGCTATTATGCCCTTTTTTTGTGCAAAATAATATACAGAGGTTACAAAGGAGGAAGTATTATGAAAAAAATAGGGATTACAACTACTGTACCTATAGAAGTATTATTAGCTGAAGATTACAAAGTTATTGATTTAAATAATGAATTTATTACTTCAGATGATTATCATCATTATATAGATATTGCAGAGAAAGATGGGTTTCCTAAAAGTCTTTGTGCTTGGATAAAGGGGATATATGGAGTTTGTATAGAAAAAGGGATTAAAGAAATAGTAGGAGTAATAGGTGGAGATTGTTCCAATACCAAATCACTGGTAGAGGTTCTTAAAAATAAGGGAATAAAAATATATCCATTCTCATATCCGACAGATAGAAGATTAAGTCTAGTCAAAAACGAGATAGATAACTTCACCAAACTATTTGGGGAAAATTCAAAAAAGATAGAAGAAATACGTAAAGAACTAGGCGAAATAAGAGATTTAGCAATTGATATAGATAAACTAACATATATAGATAATAAAGCAACAGGCTTTGAAAATCATTTGTATCAAATCAGCTTAAGTGATTTTAATGGTGATATCTTAGAATTTAAAAAAGATATCATAAAGAAAAGAGAAGAAATAGAAAATAGAAAACCTCTAAAGCAAAATTTGAGATTAGCATATATAGGGGTGCCACCAATGACAGCGGATATATATGGTTTTTTAGAAACATTAGACGCAAGAGTAGTTTATAATGAGGTGCAAAGAGAGTTTGCTTTTCCAAGGCACCACAAAGCTAAAAATATATATGAACAATATTATGATTATACCTATCCTTATGATGTGATGTTTAGGTTAGAAGAGATCAAAAAGCAAATTACACATAGAAAAATAGATGCAGTCATACATTATACCCAAAGCTTTTGTCATAAGGCAATAGAGCATATAGTTATAAACAAAGAGTTAGATGTACCAGTTTTAAATATAGAAGGTGACAAACTCAACGAGTTAGATGCTAGAACAAAACTCAGATTAGAGGCGTTTACAGACATGCTCCTAGATAGAAAAGGGGTGTATTGATGAAGTGTTTAGGAATAGATTTAGGCAGTAGAGAAGTAAAGATAGTTGCGATGAAAGACTTAGAGATTGTTTCCAAAGAGAAAATAAGCACTGTTTCGTTTTACAAGAACTATTGTGGTTATAGAGACGGTAAAATAGTAGTTGATTTAAATAAACTTGGATGCTTGGATGTAGACAAAGCTGTATCAACAGGCTATGGAAGAAACAATACTAATTTAAAAGAATTTAAAGCAATTAATGAAGTTAAAGCCCATGTGTATGGAGCTTTGTATCAAACGAGTATCAAAGATTTTACGTTGCTTGATGTAGGTGGACAGGATGTAAAGGCTGTAAAGGTTGAAAAAGGGATAATAACCGACTTACAATTAAATGACAAATGTGCAGCTTCATGTGGTAGATATCTAGAGAATATGGCAAATGTGTTAGAGATAGAGTTAGATGATATGGGAGAGTATTATAAAGATCCAGTAAATCTTAACTCAACTTGTGCAGTTTTTTCAGAGTCAGAATTGATTGGGAAGATAGCAGAAGGCATTGGTATGGACAGATTATGTGCAGGAGTAAATTACTCGCTGTATAAGAGAATATTGCCCATGCTTTCAAATTTAAACAACTCTATTTTAATAATGGCGGGTGGAGCTTCAAAGAATAAAGCTCTTGTAGAGTATTTAAAAAAAGATTTCAAAGAAGTTGTAGTTTTAAAAGAAAATCAGTTTAATGGAGCAATAGGATGTTGTTATTATGCTCATAAATTTCTAAGGGAGAGATAGATATGTATGGATTAAAAATTCAGCACAGCTTTGATAGTGCACATTTTTTAAAAGATTATTATGGGAAGTGTGCAAATATTCATGGTCATAGATGGAACGTAGAAGTGTTTATAAAAAGTGAAACACTTAATAGAGATGGAGAAAAAAGAGGTATGATTGTAGACTTTGGTGATCTAAAAAGAGATGTTAAAGAAGTATTAGATTTCTATGATCATAGTTTAATAATAGAAAAAGACAGCCTAAAGCCAAAAACAAAAGAGTGTTTACTTGATGAAGGTTTTAGAATTTTAGAAGTAGATTTTAGACCAACAGCAGAGTGTTTTAGCGAATTTTTCTACAAAGCTGTTGAAAGTCGTGGTTATGATGTAGAAAAGGTGATTGTGTATGAAACTCCAAATAACTGTGCATTATATTATGAATAGAGGTGCAAATTGTGTATAAAATAGCTGAAAAATTTACTAGCATAAATGGAGAAGGAAGATTGTGTGGACAGCTAGCCGTATTTATAAGATTTGCAGGGTGTAATCTTAACTGTTCATATTGTGATACGGCATGGGCTAAGGATGAAAACTCCTACACTGACCAATTAAGCAAAGAACAAATTTACGAGTATATAAAACAGACAGGAGTTAGAAATATTACAATAACAGGAGGAGAACCTCTAGTACAAGCAAACATAAAAGAACTTTTAGAGTTGTTATCTGAGGATGAGAGTTTGCACATAGAAATAGAGACAAACGGAAGTGTATTACTAGCTGATTTTAAAAGTATCAAAAGAAAGAATATATCATACACTATGGACTATAAATTAGAAAGTAGTGGTATGGAGCAAGCTATGAATATTGACAACTTAAAGTACTTGACTAAAAACGATGTTATAAAATTTGTAATTGGTGATAAAAAAGATTTGAGTAAAGTGCTTGAATTACTAAATAAATACGATTTGCAAAGTAAGACGAATGTTTACTTTAGTACAGTATTTAATAGCGTAGAACTAAAGGAAATAGTGCAGTTTATGATAGATAATAAGCTTAATAATACTAATTTACAATTACAGCTACACAAAATCATATGGTCACCAGATGAAAGAGGTGTGTAATAATGGCAATAGATAAAAAAAAGATAGAAATGCACATAAGAGGAATAATAGAAGCAATAGGTGAAAATCCTGATAGGCAAGGACTAATAGATACACCTAAAAGAGTTGCAAAAATGTATGAAGAGGTCTTTGAAGGTATCAATTATACAAATGATGAAATAGCTGATATTTTTAATAAAACTTTTGACGAAGAAGATTTTATAAATAACTATGAAAATGATATGGTGGTAGTTAAAGATATAGAGACATTCAGTTATTGTGAACACCATTTGACATTTATATACAATATGAAGATTTCCATAGCATATATACCAAAAGATAAAGTAATAGGTCTTAGTAAGATATGTCGTATAGCAGATATGGTATCAAAGAGATTACAACTGCAAGAGAGGATAGGCTCTGATATAGCATATATTCTTAAAAAGATTGTAGGTACAGAAGATGTAGCAGTAATAATAAGAGCAGAACATGGTTGTATGACAGCTAGGGGAATAAAAAAGCCAGGAGCAAAAACGGTCTCAACCACGTTTAGAGGAAAGTTCAAGCATGACAATAGCTATGCTGATAGATTTTTCGAATTAACTAAAAATTAAAATAGAGGTGAGCATATGAAAAAATGCGTAGTAATATTCAGTGGTGGACAAGATAGTACAACGTGTCTATTTTGGGCAAAGAAAGAATTTGACGTAGTAGAAGCTATATCTTTTGATTATAAACAAAGACACAGTTTAGAGCTTGAGTGTGCAAAGAAAATCTGTCAAAAGCATGGAGTAAAGCACACCATATTAGATATGGAACTGTTAAACCAATTAGCGCCAAATTCATTGACAAGAAGTGATATAGAAGTTGATGAAAAATCGAGTGAAGGAGTACCGAATTCATTTGTAGAAGGTAGAAACCTATTGTTTCTAACATTTGGTGCGATTTATGCTAAAGTAAATAAAATAAATCACATTATAACAGGAGTATCTCAAAGTGATTATAGTGGATATCCAGACTGTAGAGATATATTTATCAAGTCTACGAATGTTACGCTCAATTTAGCAATGGATTATGATTTTGTTATCCATACACCTTTGATGTGGATAGACAAAAAAGAAACATGGAAACTAGCTGACGATTTAGGAGTATTGGATATAGTAAAAAACGAAACATTGACATGCTATAATGGAATTATAGGAGATGGGTGTGGTAAATGTCCTGCCTGTGAGTTAAGAAGAAGAGGATATGACGAATATATGAAAACTAAAGGGGCATGTTAAAATTGAGTAGCAGAGATTACTTAAAAGGTAAGTGAGCAACAGAAATTTTAACAATAACTCAGAAATTGGGCTTTTGTATACAGCCTGAAACTGCTTGAGATAAGCAGTTTTTTATATATGCATTTGGAACAAAAAGGAAAATTTGATAATCATATGAATGTAAGATAAAATAAAAGGGGTGTTAGTATGAAAAAACTAATCAAAAAAGTTCAAATATCAACACTAACCAAAAATGGAGTATTACCAATTTGTCATATTCCACATTGTTTATGTCATGTAGACTTAGATGATGCTGAGAGCAACAGAAGAAATGAATATCCATATGATTATGTTTATTAGAAATTGATGAAAAAGCTACTTAGTCAAGATAATTGACTGGGTAGTTTTTTTATTAAATAAAAATATAACACTATAAAGATTGGGTATCATAAAAGAAACATGATTGTTGGAGGGGATGTGGTAAGGTAAGTGCCTTGCATGTGTTAAGAGGAATAGGATATAAAAGATATAAGATATGGAACAATAAGCATTATTCAATAATCTTATTAGTGTAATATAAAATAATACAAGGGGGGATTTATATTAAAAGACTAATTAGAAAAGTTCAGATATCAACAATAACTAAAAATGGAGTATTATCTAATTGTGGTATTCCACTTTGTTCATGTAATGTAGACTTAAATGATAGATTAATCAACATAAAAGAGCAATATCCACATGATTTTGTTTATTAGAAATTGATGAAAAGTTACCTAGTTAAGATAATTGAACTGGGTAGTTTTTTTATTCAATAAATAATATAACAATATAATAAATTAGATAATTACAAAAGACATATAATTGTTGGAGATGATGTGGTAAGATAAGTTTCTTACTTCTGAATTAAGAAGAAGAGAATATGGGCGAGTACAAAATATGGAACAAAGATAATGATTCAATAATCTTATTAGTGTAATATAAAATTTATAAGAGGGGGATAACATGAAAAAACTAATTAAAAATGTTAAAATATCAATACTTACCAAAAACGGAGTGATGTGTACGCCAGTATGTCATGGGCCGATGTGTATGTGTGGTCCTAATCACGAAGGTGATTCTGTTGGTGAAACAAGACAAAAGTATCCATTATACAACGTATATATGTAAGATAGGAATAGATGATGACAAGAGCTACATAAACGATAAATATCTATAAAAGCTACCTAGTTAATTTCTGGGTAGCTTTTATAGTTTAGGCTAATCTACTATATGAAGATAATCGCAAGGTGTTTTATAAGATCAAAAGAACCTAAGAGATATAGTTGTTATTTAAGAGCAATATTGACCTGATATACAAAATTCACCACAAAACATAAAACAGTACCTTGCATAAAAAGGTACTGTGTGTTATCATATATCTAACACATATAATTGATTAGAGGTGTATATTTTGAACATACAATTTAAAAAAGGAGTTTTGGAGCTGTGCGTATTGTCCATACTCAGTAAAAAAGAGTGTTATGGCTATGAGCTAGTTGATGTGATATCAAACAACATAACCATATCCGAGGGAACAATATATCCACTGCTTAGAAGACTCAAAAAAGATGGATATGTGACTACTTATTTAAAAGAGTCGACTGAAGGTCCTCCTCGAAAGTACTATAGACTAACTGATACAGGAGAGGAGATGAAAAATGAGCTAACAAAGGAGTGGCAGTTATTTGTTAGCAATGTTAATGGTATATTAGAAGGTGGTGTTATAAATGAATAAGAGAGAATTTTTAAATTCGCTAAAATACAATCTAAAGGGACTTTCCAGCGAAGAAGTTAAAGATATACTATTTGATTATGAGGAGTATTTTGAGGTAGGAGCTAATAAAGGACGTAGCGAAGTTGAGATAGCGAACTCTCTAGGAAATCCAAAGCAATTAGCAAAGCAATTAAAAGCAACATACATGATACAGAATGCGCAAGAGAAATCTACAACACGTAATTTATTCAAAGCTGTGATGGCGTGTATAGGTCTTGGATTTTTTAATATTATATTCATTATGCCTTTTTTAGGAATAGTTATTGCAGTATTTGGAGTATTACTATGTGGAGTAGCAATAGTGATAATTAGTATATTAGTATTGATAATAAGTGTGTTTATGCCACAATATTATAGTGATTTGTATATTCAAAACACACCAGCAATTAATATATTTTTATGTATAGGGCTTGCATGCTTAGGGTATCTGATATCAGTAGGTTCATATTCATTAATAAAATTATTCTATAGAGTATCATTAAAGTATTTAAAACTAAATTTAAAGATAATCACAGGAAATGAATGATTATGAGTATAAAATTATAAGGAAAATTAATTATAAATACTTAATGTAACTATAAGTTTTTATGTTATAAAAGAAATTGAGCTAACCTATAAATTAAATGCAAAGCATTGTACTTTTAATTGGTAATATAAGTAGATATAACCATAATTTTTAGGTAGAGCTTAATTATAGATTTTTGCTATAATATAAAAGTGCTTTGTATATCAAAGTATAAGTGAAGGTTTGTTGTAAAGAAGGTTTATAAAAACTATTAGTTTAAATCATTAAGTATAGTTCGAAGTTTTCAAGATATTATTTAATATCATTGAGTTCTATAACTAAATGAAAAACACTAAGGGGGAACATCATGAACGAAGGTAAATATAATGTACAGTTTGACACATTATGTGCTGTATTAGAACTAGGTGAGATTATAGAAAGTCCTAAAGCTATAACAGGTGGACTGTTGCATAGAATGTATGAAGTAAATACAACAAGAGGAAGATATGCTATAAAGGCATTAAATCCTCAGATTATGTTAAGACCAACAGCTAAAAGACATACATTAAATGCCGAGAGAATATCTGCTATAGCATTAAAGAATGGATTATCGACTATAACAGCTAAAAGATTCAATAATGATATTATTCAAAACGTAGAAAACCAACATTATTTAATATTTGACTTAATAGATGGAAGAAGTTTGAAAGTTGATGAAATCAATACAGAGCATTGCCGTAAAATTGGAGACATATTAGCCAAACTACATAGCATAGATTTTTCAGAGCTAAATATAAAAAATGATATATTACAAAATGAACCTTTAATCGATTGGGAATACTATTTGAACAAGGGCAAAAAAGCAATGTGGATTGATGAATATAGAGAAATAATGAACAGACTTTATGAATGGGACAAACAAGCTAAAGCATCAGTAAGATTGCTTTCTAAGCAAATGATAATAAGTCATAGAGATTTAGATCCTAAAAATGTAATGTGGAATAATGATAATCCAATAATCATCGACTGGGAGTCATCGAACTACATAAATCCTATGCATGAACTGATAGAAACGGCTATTTATTGGGCTGAAGATGAGAATAAAATTGTTGATGAAAGCAAGTTTTTATCCTGCATAAAAGCATATAAAAAGAGAATAGATATACCTAAGATGGATTGGAAGACAGTATTAACAGCCTGTTTCTCTGGAAAATTGGGTTGGTTAGAGTACAGTCTTAAGAGATCTTTGGGCATAGAGTCTACAGATGAAAAAGAACAAATACTGGGAACAGAGCAAGTAATAAATACAATTAAATTAATAAAATTATATAGTACTTCCATAATAAAAATAGAGAAGTGGCTTAATGCAAAAGGAGAGTAAATTATGAATTTTAAGAACAAAAAATTTAATATAAAAATAGTTATAGTAGTTATGATTTGTGCGTTTACAATAGCAGGAGTATTGATGGTTAAAGAAGGAGGACTAGATTACTTCAAAAAAGGCTTTAGCATTGGATTTATGAATAAGAAAGATGAAGTCAAAAAAGAAGAAAGTAAAATGGTTCCACAAACTATTAATATAGATACATTAGAGAAGATTAAGGATTTAAAAGATATCAATAATATTGATATAGATACAGTATCCTCAAATATAAATATTTTATCTTCAACATCAGATAGTATATCAATCCACTTTAAAGGAACTGCTAAGGGATATGTTAAAGGAGAAGAACCTAAGCTTATAATAAATAAAAATGATAATGATATAAGAATTGAGATTAAACATAAAAATTCAAATATTTCTGGTAGTAGATATTTCAATGCTTCATTAGAAATTCGAGTACCTACAAAGCATTTTAAACTATTTTCAGTAAATAGTGTGTCAGGAAATATTAAAGCCAAAAACATAACATCAGATATTTTTAAAGCAGAGACAGTATCTGGGGATCAAGATATCAAAGAGTGTACCAATAAGGATGTGCAGACAAATTGTGTAAGTGGAAATGTGAAGTTAGCTAATATAACTGGTAGCTTGAATATTGATAATACTTCAGGAAATTTAAATGTTGAGTTTGATAAGATAACAGATAGCATAAAGATGGAAACTGTCTCAGGTAATATTGCTATGATAATACCTAATGGTTCAAACTTAGATTTAAAGATGGACACAACATCTGGAGAACTATCAGTATATAGCCCATTGAGTATTCCTAAAAAACAAAAATCGGCTAATATTACAATTGGAGATGGAGGAAATGATGTAAGTTTGAGTAGTGTCTCAGGTAATATTTATGTAAACAACAAAAAATAGAAACAGGAGTATTATTGAAAAAAAGTAGCATGAAAAATCATCTTTAGTTGAATTATGACATGCAAGAGCAAACTCAGTGCTACTATATTGATTAATAAATTTGTAAATGATAGTATTAAACTAACACTTTAATACAACAAACTTAATCCTTTTTCACCTTAATAATAATAATTAAATAAACTTAAAATTGAAACAATAACTAAAATAAAAAGGGGAGTGTCTACATGCGTAAAACAAATAAAAAGAATATATTAATAACAGCTATATTAGTAATGGTAATTTCAATAACTACTGCAAGTACGTTTGCTTGTGCAAAGGGTGGATTTTTTTCATCAGTATGGGATTATATAAAAAGTAAACTTCAATTCAACTATGTTGTAGGAGATGGCAATGTTGTTGTATCAGGAGAAGATAAGGATCTAGATGATGGAGAAAACACAGGAAAAGAAATCAAAATAGATGATAAAAAAATAATAGATGATGTTGAAGGTGTAACTGACATATCTATAGAATCAGTTGCTTCAAATATAACAATAATACCATCAAAAAGTAATAAATTTCAGGCGCACTTGTATGGTACTGCTAAGGGATATAATGAAGGAAAAGAACCAAAACTTATATGTAAAAGAGAAGATGATAAGATAGTATTAGAAATAGAACACAAGGGGTCAAAGACATTTGGAAAATTCGTATCAAGAAGTTTTAAATGTAAGTTAGATATAGAAGTTCCTAAAAGTGTTTATAAAAATATAAAAGTTAATAGCACATCAGGAGACATAAAGATAAATGATATTTCTACAAATGATTTTAGTATTAAGGCAGTGTCAGGTGATATAGAAGTCAAGGATTGTAAAGTAGACGATATCAGCTGTAAAAATACAAGCGGAGACATAATAATAGACAAGATATCAGCAAAAGTCACTGCATCAACAGTTTCAGGTGATGTAGAGCTAAATATGATAAAAATGAATGGTGATATTAAAGCAAATTCAATATCTGGAGATATTGAAGTGTCAGTACCAGAAAAATCCGACATGGATTTATACATGAAAACTACATCTGGAACTTTAGAAGCTGATGTTTCAGGAAAAAATAGTAGTAAAAATACCATATCAGCAACTATAGGAAATGGTACAAATAAAGTAAACTTAACTACAATATCAGGTGATGTTAGTATTAAATAGATGGAAAAGATAACATACTGGCTTTGTAGCTGAAAATTTATATAGCCTTAAAGCCAGATAATCACTGGTTTTAAGGTTTTTTTGTTAAGAAACTTGCTAAAATTTTAGATTTAAAATATATGTAATAACAAAGAATATAAGAAAACTATGCAATAAAATAGATAATAGTATCACCAAACCAACACAATAATTGTAACAAATATCAATTTGATGATTCATAAAACTTTAATTTATTACAAATAATAAATTAAGTTCATTGAATGGAGATGAAAACTTATGAATAAAAAAACTACGTTAGTAACAGTAATTGCGATAATATTATTTGCTAGTATATTAATGTGGAGCAGAGTTGATTATGCTGATGATAAATTCGATGCAGAGCTTATTTATGACGATTCGAGCGTTATTATTGATGCAATAATGCATGAAAAAGGGAATCTGAGGTATGATGCAATAAAAAATTATATTAAGACTAATGAGTCAATAGACGTAACTGATGATCAAATAAATGAAGCATTCACAGAGCTTGCTAATAGAAAAGACACTACTAGTATCACCAAAACTTCTTTTCTATTGACACTAGGTATGCTTGATAAACATTTTAACGATATGTTATGGCCTGCTACACATAACTCATTTTCTAATGACCCTGATGGTGATGCCGACATTTCAAATTATTTAAGTAAAGAAGAAGTGGATGATTTAGGACTTGGTATAGTAGAAGCAGGAAGTACAATTAATACCGAAAACCATAAATTAAGCATTAGAGACCAGTTAGGACGAGGTATTAGGATGATAGATGTAGATTTAGGTCCTCGTATGATCACTACTAAGACTATAACTGGAGGAATAGGGTCTTTGATAAAAAATGCATTTGAAAAAGCATGGGAAGGCTTCAAATCGATATTTACAGGTGGGAAGAAACCTAAATGGGATTGGAAAGATATATTAGGAGATATCAAAGTCGATTGGAATATAGTAGAGAGTTATCACAGAATAGGCTTTTTTGGTCGAACATCTATCAATACTATAAATAACAGCATAAAAGATTTCCTAGACAATAATCCAAATGAAATAGCAGTTATAAGAGTTAGTGATTTATATGATGGAGTGTTTGGCACTTTAAATACAGATGATGATAGGTTCTATTATCTAATTGATAAGTATATTGACAACCTAAAATCAAATGGATTATTATCTCAAGTAATAAACTACTATGGAGATGATAATGTTGCTTGGGATAAAAGGCATGAGTATATGTTTTACCCAGGAGATGACTTTCATGATAAGACAATGAAAGAATGGCCAGCATTAAAAGAGATGGTTTTACAGAATAAAAGATTAGTGTTAATACTGCCAACATACAATAAGATAAAAGGGGATCCGTCAACTAGTGTAAAAAACACAGACAATACATCATTTAGCAATCCAGCTGGCGGAAGTGATAAACCTTATAAAGCTTCAATAGCACATCTTATTTTTGATGATAAGAAAGCAGAGGAATATAAAAATGCTCCATATAGAGTCTTAAAAATTGATCCTATAAATGATGACAATATTCCTGCTGGATCATATGAGGCAGCAAAACAAAATAACAACGGCAGAAGGATATATGATTTAGTTAAGGAATTCAATAAAAGAATGAAGGACGCAGGAGTTAATAGAGTAGTTAACTTTGTGGGACTAGATTACTTTATGGGTGACAAATCTAAAGGTGGTATTAGAGATGTCGATGTGGTAGATGCAGCTAATAGAATTAATTTTGAAAATATAGGACTTTCTTGGGAAACTATGAAAACTCTAAATAAAAATCTATATTGGAACTATTTTAATAGAGATGAAATATATATTAACCAAGACATAAAAAGTGCAGAGACAAATATTGATGGACACAAAGGTATAGAGTTTATAGATAAAAATGTTTGGACGGGTACAGAAAGCCAGAATATAAAAGATAAATATCTCAAGGTCGAGTTTAATAATAATGTTATAATAAGCAAAGTTTACTTGAACTTCTTCTCATACACTGATACAGTACCATTTGAAGTAAAGATAAAAAAGGATGATGGTACAGAGTACGATATAGGAAGATTTGAATTCAAACAGAACAGATTGAGTGATTGGTATGAGATACCAGTTGAGGGCGATTATGAAGCATCAGAAGTGATAATCTATTTTAGAGGTACAGCCGGACTACATTTTAAAGAAGTAGCTTTTAAAGGTGGACGTCCAAGTAATAAATGGGGTGAGTATAAGACAGAGAATATAGTACCAGTAGCTGATTCATATGTCCTTTGGGGCGATCATATCGGTAAAAATTACCATTACGATGATTATAGACGTAATAACTTAGAAATGTACAAATCTAGTATTAACGCTAGACATGTATTCATGAAATTTGATATGTCACCATTGAGAACACCTACTAAGGACATTTTTAAAGCATATTTAGTATTTGATGTCACAGATGTTGGGAGCAATGTAGACATAGTTGTTAAAGAGGATAGAGATGCTATAGATTGGCAGGAAGACACTCTCACAGGGAATATTGCAAAACATTGGGATGATAACAAGGATGTCAAATCATTTAGAATACAAAGTAATGGATATGTAAAAGTAGATATTACAGATGGTATAAAAAATTATTTGGCTAGTACAGACCAAGATAATCTTATGACATTTAGAATCTATACAAATTCTGGTGATTGGTTTGTAATTAAATCAAGACATACTAGTGATAAGCCTAAATTAGAAATATTATATAAAGACGTAAAAGTTGAAGAGAAGACATTAGAGTTAAAACCAGAACAAGATTCTTACGTAAAATGGGGAGATTATAGTAAATATAATTATGGAACAGAGTCAATCCTACAGATTTATAACTCTAAAGCAGATTCGAAAAACTCTAAAACTACTTTTATGAAGTTTGGTATGGAGCAATTAATAGGCAAAAAAATTATAAGTGCCAAGCTACAATATACAATAAAAGTAGGAGATCCAACAGTTATAGCAATCAGAGAAGATATAGATGCAAGCAATTGGGCAGAGAGTAGAGTAAATGGTAATGAAGCTAAGCATTGGGATGAGTACAATATGATTGCAAGTAGTATAGAATATGACAAGACAACTACGGATACAATAGATGTTACCAATGTAGTAGCAAATTTTGTTAAAAGGAATGATGTGGATAACAAAATGACATTTAGATTCTATCAACCGTGGCATTCAGCGTGGACATATATATATGATAGGAACTCTAGTACTCCTCCTAAATTAATTGTTAAATACTCAGATTAATAACAGAACATAGAATAGATAAAAGAGAGCAGTTTACATTCACAATTTTGCTCTCTTTTGATATATATTTCATATTACAAACAGGAATAAGTATATTTGAGAACGAGATAAAACAGAATGACATAAATTATACCAAATAGAAAATGGTAGGTAACATAATAAAGAACAAAGATTTCAAATATAAATATTTCTTAGGAAATGTTCAATAAAAAATAAAAAAGGAGTGTTTTGTTATAAAAAAATCAATAAGGCATATATGCTTATTAATAATCATTATTTTAATTTGTTCACAAACTTATTCAGCAGATACAGTTAATAATAATACTTCTGATGTTTTTGATTTTCGTTACCAAGATAGAGAGTTTAATCTACACAATGCGTACCTTTTAGCTAAGGTGTGTGAACTATTTGATAAAGGCGAAGATGTTATATCATCGCAGATGAGAAAATGGAACTTAGAATACGATATAATTTTTGAACAAGATGATGATGACTCGAATAATAGATACCTTTCGTGCATAGTAATTTCAAGTAACAATTACATCATAGTTGCATTTAGAGGTGCATCATTAAGAAAGTACGTGAGAACAAGAAGAGAATTGATTAGATTTGATAATCATAATGATGGAGTTGTTGATCGCACAATATTTGATTCCTTAAATAATATTAGACAAGATCTTAGTGATGTAATCAATAAAGTAAAAACTGATGGAAAACCTATGTGGATTACTGGATATGGGCTAGGAGGAGCAACTGGGTTATTATCTGGTTTGAATATGGGAAATCTTAATTTTACAGGATTATATACTTTTGGCCAACCACGTATAGGAAATGAAAGTTTTAAAAACTACGCAGATATAATAGGAAGAAGATATTATAGATTTGTATATAACAATGATCCAGCAACTCTTTATCCAAGATTTGAAACAGGTGTCAGCACAGCTAGGAAATATTTTCACGTGGGAAGATATTACTATAAAATTAAAGAAATGGGGATATTAAGAAAATTAATAACAGATGATTCTAGTGATGAACCAAATCCGCCTATTGATAATATATTTAATCACGATGATCATAATATAAAAAAATACATCGATAAAATAAAAAAGAGTTTACCTCCAGGCCCAAATCCGAATCCTAACCCTAACCCAAATCCTAACCCTAACCCTAACCCAAATCCTAACCCTAACCCTAACCCAAATCCAACACCTAGCCCAGCACCAAGTCTTGGCTCAGAAAATAAACCAAAAGCTAGAAATAATGATGTAGTTGCTTCTTGTGAATACAAAGGCAAATTATATGTATTTCATGATGAAAAAGGTGGTGAAAACATATGGTATCAGCATTTTGATGCCAATAAATGGTCAAAGAATACTAAATTAGATAAAGTGATGACAGGCAGAGCATTAAATGCAGTGACTTATGATGACAACATTTACTTAATTTATAATGGTAAAGATGGAAGCAATATATACTATAAATACTACGATGGTAGTAAATGGTCAAATCAAATTCTAGTAGATAAAAGTACAAAAATTAATTATATCACTACAGTAATTCATAATGATAGATTATATATTTTCTATAATAGAAAAAATGAAACAGGTATATGGCATAAATATTACGATAAGCAAAAGGAAGCTTGGAGCAAAAGCTTTAAAAATGATTTATAAGAAATGAGATTCAAGTAGTTTGTCAAAAGTAAAAAAACTATTTGAGTTATGTGTTTAATCTTAATTTGGAATTAAATTAAGCGAAGGAAAGTTATACCCTTGTGGTGAAATAGACGTAATACAATATGATGGAAACCATAATAGCGAAAGTGGAAGTATGTTTTATTGTATAAATACGAAATAATATACTTATCAATTATATAAAACATATATTGTAAAAGTAAAATTAAAACTAGTAAAAATAGGGCTAGCTCAAAATAATGAGTATCCCTATTTTTATATTACAGTTTTTTTAAAGATTTTAGAACATTATTGATATAAAATTTAAAATAGTGTAAAATTACACTATGACAATATACTAACAGAGGTTTAAATATGCAAAAAGAAGAATTAATTGATTTATTATCAAGAAATATTAAGCTTATAAGATTAGAAAACGATTTTACACAGGATGAGATGAGTGAAATTATAGGACTATCCAAGAAATCTTTAATAGAGATTGAGAAAGGGCGTAAAAAACTAAACTGGTCAGTTGCAGTAGCAATATGTGCTATATTTAACAAAAGTAAAGTGATGAATTTAGTATTAGATGAAAAACCAGTTGATTTAGTCAGCTTAATAGCATTAAGAGAACGTGAAAAATAAAAGCTATTAATCTTCTTAAGAAAAAATACAGTGCATTATAGTAAACAAGAAATGAGGTGTATAAATGAAAAAGATAAACTTAAAAGGACTAATATTGTTTATATTAATATTAATATTTTTATTTAAGACGAGCATATTAGCAACAACGTCAGTGAAGATGGATGTAAATATAGGCTTTGATGGCTTATACAGAGCAGAAGAAACAACACCTATACGGATAGATGTAAATGCATATAGTGGACTAAAAGGTACAGTAAAGATTAGCTATAACAAAGAGCTTGTGAAGATGTATGCAGAAGATGATACATATACAGAGACATTCAATAAAGATATTAAGTTATTGAGTGATGAAGAAACAGTGTATATAAATGTCACAATTCCAAAGGGTTGTGAAAGAATACATATATCACTTATAGATGAAGAAGGAAAAGAACTAGCGTATGAAACTAAAAGCTTAAAAACATCAGCAATAAATAACCAAAAAATTGTAGCAGTATACACAGATGATATCAATAAATATGAATACATAGACGATATTATGGTAGATGATTTAGCTGATTCATATTTCAAAGTTTTGAATATTAAAGATGTCAAGTTAGATGATAAAAGAATTCTAGATAACTTTGATTATATAATTGTAAATAACAACCTAATAAACAATATAGATATAAAAAAAGAAGAAACACTTGTAAAATGGATCAAAAAGGGCGGAGTAGCATTAATTGAAGAAAATACAAAAAGTAAGCTTATAGATACAGTCAAACTAAAAGAAGGTAGAAAGGTATATGATTTATCTATGGGTAAAATAGTATTCATAGATAAAGATATAAAAGATTTGAAAAATCAAGCATATATGAGCTATATTTTGAGAATGAACATGAATTACGCTAGAATGGATAGCAAAATCCATACAAATAATATGAATACATTATTAAGACATATACCAAGGAGAAAGCTACCATCTATAAAGAAAATTATGCTTATACTCTTGATATATATTATAATTGTAGGACCAGTTAATTATTTTACTCTAAAGCTATACGATAAAAGAGAAAAAATATGGTTTACAAGTCCATTGATAGCCTTATTTATTACGGTATCTATATTTTTAACTAGTAGAGGAAGTGTATTTGATAAAGCTATATTTAACAGTGTTACTATAGCAGATTTAACAATAGATAAAACACAGGCTTATGTTCAAAATGAAGTTGGTATAACAGGTATAAAAGGTGAAAATGTAAAGATTGGCGTAGAAAATAATGTGGATTTTAGACTTAGAAATAGGATAAAACTTAGTGAGTTCTTTGAAAATAAAGAGAAGGTTGGTATAGACTATTTTCTAGATGAAGAGAAAAATATCACACTTGCAAATAGTAATATATGGGATTTTAACTATATTGGAACAGAAGAAACTAGAAAAATAGATAATCTAATAAAAGCAGATATAATGTTTAACAGTAAAGGGGTTAATGGACTAATCAAAAATGTTTCAGATATGATGCTCTATGATTGTGACTTAGTTATAGGAGATTTTCATCTGGATATAGGAAACTTAGAGCCAGGGAAGTCTATTAGTTTAAATAAAAGATTTGATAAGCTTTATAAAGGCAATAGATATCATTCATCAAATACTGATATGTTAGGAGAAGATGTGAAAGGACTAATACTAAATCAGTATAAAAATACACTAATGCATAAACCGTATGACAATATAAAAGTAATAGCATGGAACACTGATAAAATTGCTGGAGATTTAAAAATTGATGATAAAAAGGAAAGAATAGACAGGAATCTTTTGATATTACCAGTAAATTTGGGTATCAAAAAAGATGAAATAATAGATTTTCCTAAAGGAATGATTAAGCCCAAAATTATAGAATCACCATCATTAGTTTTTAATAGTAATATAAATACTTATAGTAATACTTATAGTAATATAAATACTTATGGTAAAGGCGTATGCATATTCGAATTAAGAGGTATAAAAGGGCTAGAAGTCGAAGAAGTTAGTATGGATTTACACACTACAAAGGATAACAATAAAGTTAATTACTATATATATAATTATGAAGATAACATATGGGATAAGCTTTCAGAAGAAACTTTGACGATTAAAGAGAATATCAATAAATACTATAACGAAATATATGGACTAAGGCTAAAATTACATTCAAAAGTTGAAACAAACTTTTATATCCCTGAATTTGGTATAAAAGGAGTTGGTAAATAATGCTTAGATTAGAAAATGTCACGAAATTTTATGGAGATTTCAAAGCAGTAGATGGTTTGTCTATTGAACTAAAAAAGGGTAATATATATGGTTTTGTAGGGCCTAATGGCGCAGGGAAAACTACAATATTTAAAATGATAGCAACACTTTTAAAACCTTCTGGAGGGAAAATATTTCTTAATAATCAAAATATCATTAAAAAATACAAGTATGCAAGAGGTCAAATAGGTTATATGCCAGATTTCTTTGGAGTTTATAACGATATGAAGACCTATGAATATATGGAGTTTTATCTAGATATAAACTATATTTCACAAAAAGATAAAAAGAAAAAGATAGATGAATTGTTAGAGCTAGTAAATATGAAGGATAAAAAAAACAAATATGTAGATTCACTTTCAAGAGGAATGAAACAAAAACTGTGTTTGGCAAGATGCTTGCTGAAAGACCCTAGTGTAATTATATTAGATGAACCAGCTTCAGGAATGGATCCAAAGTCTAGGATTGAGATGAAGAAAATATTGAAAAATCTAAAACACAAAGATAAAGTAATATTGATAAGCTCACATATACTTCACGAACTATCAGAGCTTTGTGATGAAATAATAATATTAGATTCTGGCAAAGTTGATTATAAAGGCAGTTTAGATGATATAGTCAACGAAGTATGTCAAACAAACATACTAGAAATAAAGCTTCTAGATAAAACACAGGAAATGATAAAAGTACTCAAAAATTATAATGGAGTAGTAGATGTTGTAAATGATATAGATAGTATAAAAGTTAACTTTACTGGTGATCAATTGCAAATTTCTAATCTACTAAGACATCTTATTAGTAGTGATTTTAAAATAGTATCGTTTTCTAAAATGAAGAATGACTTAGAAGATGTATTCATAAAGCTTACAGGAGGTGATAACAATGATTAATCCAGTACTAAAGAGGGAATTAAAGACAAAAGGTAGGAGTGTTAGAACAACTTTGATGTTAATATTCTATATATTTGTAATATCTAGTGTATTAGTAGTTGTGTTGTACTCCTCTTATTCAAGATATGATTCATATGGATTTGATCCTGAATATATAAAAGATATATACTTTGGGATTTCAGTGTTGATGATGGCATTAATATGCTTAATAGTACCTGCAACAACCTCAGGGAGCATATGTGGAGAAAAACAAAGAAAGACATTTGATTTGATGACATGTACAAGGATGTCAAGTTGGGCTATAGTATTAGGAAAGCTTTCAGCTTCATTACTTCAAACAGTAATGCTATTAGTACTTACTATACCAATAATAAGCGTATTGTTTTTCTATGGTGGATTATCAATTTGGAATATAGCGTTGTTATTTTTATTTTTTTTAGTAGTAGCGGTATTATTGGGTAGTATAGGATTGTTTACCTCAGCTTATTTTAAAAAGACAGTTACTGCAACTGTTGCTAGCTACTTTGTGATGTTAGCTTTAACGCTAGGAACAATATATGTTGTGGCAGTTGTAGGGGTTTTTTATAAAGAATTTTCTCAGGAGACTATTAGGCTGATAGCAAGACTGTTGTACTCGAACCCATTTACTGGATTGGCAGGCATATTATCCCAGCAATTAGGTACAAATATATTTTTAGTTAATTTAGTACACTTGACAACTGTAAAAAGGATAATAATTTATAATTTATCATTTAACATAATAGCATCATTTATATTATTGTATTTGACAACTATTAAAATAGATCCAATGAAAGAAATTAAAATATTCAAATAGGAGATGATTATATGGGAGCATGGGTAAAGACACAAGATGGTAATAAAATAGTAAATTTAAAAATCTTTGAATTGGCAAAAAAAGCAATAAAAGGAAGAGTAGATCCACAGGATTTTGGATTTACATTAGGTAAATATGATAGCCCAGAAAGAGCAGAAATAATATTTAATGAACTGTGCGAGTTTATAGAAAACAAAGATACCAATATATTCATAATGCCAATAAAGTAAGGAGAAGGATTATGCTAAAAGAATTGATAAAAAGTGGATATGGAATAGATGAAGGTTACAGCTGTGCTCAAAAAATATTGTATGGTGCTAACGAGGTGTATAATCTAGGATTAGATGATAAATCACTAGCGCTATCAGCAGGTTTTGGTGGAGGCATGGCAAGAGAAAGTGTATGTGGCGCATTGACAGCAGCAATAATGGTAATCAGCTCCTTATACAAAGATAAATATGAAAAAAAGGAATTTAGAATGATAGTGTCAGGATACCTTAATAGATACGAAAAAGAAATGAGTAGTATAGAGTGTAAAGACTTAAAAGAGAGCATATATTACAATGAAACAGATAAATGTAACTATATAATATATAAAGCCGCATTGATGTTAGATGAAATAGTAACAATTGAGGAAAA
The DNA here is from genome assembly GCF_056892235.1 of Abyssisolibacter sp. ZYX002. Classification (NCBI taxonomy): domain Bacteria; kingdom Bacillati; phylum Bacillota; class Clostridia; order Eubacteriales; family Clostridiaceae; genus Abyssisolibacter; species Abyssisolibacter sp. ZYX002. The sequence goes on along the minus strand of NZ_JARMXH010000002.1, from coordinate 83,478 downwards.
CAAACACTAAAAAATTGTAACCAAATACCTCCTTTGAAAATATAATATATAGAATAGAACAATTGTATATTTGTCGATACCTATATATTTATATATTTTTGAAAGGAGGTTTTTAAAATTATTGAAGCAGCTCTATTTTTTTTATTAACCTATTTAACGTATAACAATGACCAAGAAGAGAGTAAACCGGAAGAAGAAAAATCAAACTTTTTATCTTATGTATCAGATATGGCAAGTAAAGCAGAGAATCTTAAAAAAGAATTAGATAGAAGATTAGAAAATGAAGAAAATAATGAAACATATGAGGATACACAAGATGATGTACAAGTAGATATACAAGAAGACATACAGGAAGATATACAGGAAGACATTCAAGAGATAGAGATAAAAGACGAAGAAGAAATATACCATGTACCTATACACGAGGAACAAGAAAATGAAGAAAATATGATAGTTGACCCTACTGAAACAATAGAAATATCTCAGCCTTTAGAAGAAGCAAAAATAATAGAGGCAGAATATAAAGAAGAGCCTTCTAATTTCCAACTCAAAGAAAGTATAGAAGACATAAAAGGAACATTGGAAATAATAGGGGAGAAAATTGAGAAGCATAATCAAGATGTCATAGAGGATATACAAGAAGAATTAGTTGAGATTAAAGAAAAAATAGAAATAAAGGATGATTTTGAAGAAGTAAAGGATGATTTTGAAGAAATAAAAGATGAGATAAAAAAAGCAGAAGTTGAGGAAATAAAGCCTTCGATTAAAAATAAAGTAATACCAGTAGATTATGACGATATTAATATGAGTATATTAGGCAAATTACATTCAAATACCTTTAATTAGAAAGAAGGTATTATATATGAAGCTTAGGAGTATTCTCAATAATATAGATTATAAAATTATCAATGATAAAGATATAGACATCAAATCGATAGCTTATGATTCTAGAAGAGTTAAAAAAGGAACTTTATTTATATGTATCAAAGGATACAAATATGATGGTCATGACTATATTGAAAATGCTATAAATAACGGAGCAGTAGCTATAATGGTTCAAAAGAACGAATACAAACCATTAGGTAGCTCTAAAGTAGTATTTATAGAAGTAAAGGATACACGAAGGGCAATGTCAAAGATATCAAGTATATTCTATGCCGAGCCGGCAAAGAATCTAAAAATGATAGGTATAACAGGAACAAATGGAAAGACATCAGTATCGTATTATATATCAGAACTACTAAAATATCACGGTAAAAAAACAGGGATAATAGGTACAATAAATAATATATGTGATGATGAAGTTTTAGACATAATAAGAACTACTCATACAACTCCTGAAGCACTAGAAATACACAACATGTTAGATTTAATGCTTAAAGCAAATGTAGAATTTGTGTGTATTGAGGCTACCTCTATGGGACTAAAACTGGGGCGTGTAGATGATTGTGATTTTGACATAGCAGTATTTACGAACCTTACACAGGATCATTTAGATGACCATAAAACAATGGAGGATTACAAAAATTGTAAAAAGAAATTGTTTAAAATGAGTAAATTTCTGGTCATAAATATAGATGAAGAGGTAGCACAAGAGATAATAAATGAAACTGATAGGAAATATATTACATACGGATTAAGTAAAGAAGCACAAATATATGGTTATGATATACAAATAAATAATGATGGTACAACATTTAAAATAGAATATAATAATGAGATAAAAAATGCCCAAATATATACACCTGGCAGATTTAGTGTATATAATGCGTTAGCAGCAACAGGGGCATGTATAGGACTAGGAATGAAGTTAGATGATATAATCAAGGGGTTAGCATCAATAAAGAAGGTCAGAGGTAGATTTGAGACTATAAAAGCTCAAAATGGAAGTAATATAATAGTGGATTATGCACATACACCAGATGCACTAGAAAATGTACTAAAAACAGCTAGAGAGTTTAGTAAGGAAAAAATAATAGTAGTATTTGGATGTGGTGGGAATAGGGATAAAACTAAAAGGCCAATAATGGGTAAAATAGCATCTGAATTAGCAGATTTATGTATAGTTACTTCTGATAATCCAAGATATGAAAAACCACTAGATATAATACGGGATATCACAAAAGGTATCGACAATATTAATTCTGGGTGTATAATAATACAAGATAGAGAAAAAGCAATAAAATTTGCACTATCAGAGGCAAAAGCAAACGATGTGATAATAATTGCTGGAAAAGGACATGAAACATATCAAGAAATAGAAGGTAAAACGATTCATTTTGATGACTGTGAGATAGTTAAAAAATATTTAAAACAAGTCAATAAATAGAGTAAGTTAAGAATGAATAGCATTAAGGTGCTATTTATTTTTTGCATCGCAAATAAAGGAAAATAAACTAATAACATCGAATATATGTTCTATAAAGCATTATACATAGGAGTGGTCTAATGGTAAAAATAATACATACAGGTGATGTTCATATAGGGAAACAGTTCAAAAACTTTTCGGACTGTGAATATGGTAAAAATAGACGTATAGACATATTGTCTACATTTATAAATATAGTAAAAATGGCTAAAGAAAGTGAAGTAGATATATTGCTAGTAGCAGGAGATTTATTTGATGAAGATACATGCGAATTGTCAGATATCGAGCTGATTAATAGTGAGTTTAAAAAGCTTACAAAGACAAATGTATTAATATGTGCAGGTAATCATGATCCTATAGACGAAGATTCATACTATAGACTTGTAAATTGGTCAAAAAATGTTTATATATTCGATAATTGTAATGGCATAGAGCATAAAGATTTTCCTGATATCAATTTAGCAGTTTATTCAGTAAGTTGGAATACAAAAGAAAGAAAAGATGATATATTAAAAAGTATCAATATAGACAATTATGATAGAATAAATATTTTGATGTTGCATGGAGATTTGGAAAATAAAGAATCAAAATATTTGCCTCTAGATAAAAATGAATTACAAAGTTATGGATTTGAGTACATAGCACTAGGTCACATACATAAACCTACTATGTATAGTGATAAAATGTGTTACTCAGGTAGTCCTGAGCCTTTAGATTTCGGAGAAACATCAGAGCATGGAGTTATTAAAACAGAAGTATCAAAGCAAATGACAACAACTAAATTTGCATCAATAAGTAAAAGAAGATATCATATAATAGAGATTGAGATAGATGAAAATATGAATAAATTAGATATAGTAGAGTTAATAAAAAATGAGATATCTGATTTAGGAAAAGAAGACATATACAGAGTGAAGCTAACAGGCATAAAAAATAGCCTCTTGAAACTTAATTTATCATCTTTTAAAGATGAATTTATAGATTATGCTCAGTTCATACAGTTTATAGATGAGACAAAAAATAACTATGACTTAGTCAAGTTGCGTGAAAACAATAAACATAATATGGTGGGGTTATTTATAGAAGAAATGATGAGAAAAGATTTAAATAATCCAATTGTTAAAGATGCACTAAATATTGGACTAGAGCTATTACTTGATGAAAAGGTGAAAATAAAATGATAATCAGTCAACTCAACCTAGTATCCTTTGGTAAATTTAAAAATAAAAAAATAAATTTAGACAAAGGAGTAAACATAATATATGGGGTTAATGAATCAGGTAAAACTACAATACATAGCTTTATAGAAGGTATGTTTTATGGTTTTTTTAATCCAAATACTAGAACAAAGCGTTATACATTAAAGTATGATAAATACTTGCCTTGGGACAATAACGCTTATGCTGGTGTACTTAGGTATATAGTAAACGATAGAGTATATAGAGTAGAGAGAAATTTTTTAAAAGGTAATGATGAGGTTAAAATATACAATGATTTAGGGGAAGATATCAGCTATCAGTTTACATATAACAAAGTAACAAGAGTGTATGAGCCAAGTTCAATGCATCTAGGAATAAACAACATAGTTTACAATAATACAATAAGTATTAATCAATCTAAAAGTGTAGTGTCAAATGACCTCTCAAAGCATATAAAAGAAAAACTCATAAATGTAGGGCAGTCCTTGGATGAAGATATATCAGTAGTAAATGTAGTAAAGAAGCTGGAAGATAGGTTAAAAGATATAGGTAGTGTAAATAAATCTAAATCACAAATTGGGAGACTTGCAAAAGAGATAAAACACCTAGAAGATTTAGGACATGATTTATGCAAGAGAGAAAAAGACATAAAGGAGTATCAAAAACAGCTTATTGAAATCAATAGCTTATTAGAGCAAGAAACAACAGAAAAACAACAATTAGTAAACGTATTAGAAGACTTAAAAAATATAGATAATAAAAGAATGCAACTAGAAGCATTAACACTAATTAAAAGCATAGAAGATAAAGAAAAGGATATAGATAAACTACAAAAATTTAGTAGTATTTCATTAGAAGATAAAGATGTTTTAATAAGATTAGATGACAATGTGCAATATATTAAAGAAAATTTAAGCGAAGCCAGAAAAAAATATAATAAAAGCTTAGACAAGCTTAATGAACTGAATAATGGCATAAGCAAAGTTTTAAAGAATAACAAAATAAGCAAACCGAAAAAAGGACAAAAAGGGAGTAAAATTAGCTATGCAATGTTTATATCAGCATTATTGGCTATTTTATCTATATATTTAGCATATGCAAAAGGTATAGTATATTGTTGGATAAGTGCGTCAGCTTTATTTATGGTTACAGCGGTCTTATTTATAATCACTGCTATACTAGATTTTAAGAGAAGTAAATTATCAAATAGTAGCAACGAAGATGATTATAGCGATGCAGTAAAAGTAGAGATAACAAAAATACTCAAAGAGCAAATTGACGTAGAGTATTCTAGAGTGTCATCTCTAAAAGAAAAGCTTTTAAAAGAATACGAAAATATAGAGTTTGTACTAAATAGAAATAATACTAACAATATTGATGAATACTGTAAAGCATATGAAGCCAAAAACAGACTTATAAAGCTAGAAGAAGAGGTATCAAATCAAAAGATATTATTAAAACAACTGATTGGAGATAAGGCAATAGATGATATAAAAGAAGTAGAAATTAATATAGAAGAAATTGAGCAATTTATAAATAAATATAACAGAGATGAAATTGAAGATGAAATAAGTAAAAAAGATGATATAATAAATAATCTAAGAAGTAGTCAAATAATAATAAATGATAAAATCAAACACAAAGAGGATAACAATCAATTTATTGATATAAGAGAGAAGTTAACACTAAAGAGAAGAAAAATGAACAAATTATGTCATGATATCAATGCAATAAAATTGACTAAAAACTCAATAGAAAACATATCAAAAAATATACACAATGAATTTATGCCGTCGCTAAATAAAATGACAAGTGACATGATTAGCAACATAACTGACGGGAAATACAAAGAGGTTAAGGTTACAGAAAACTTAGAAGTTAAAGTAGTCGATGAACATAGCAGTAAGATAGTTGACATAGAGGATTTGAGTGGAGGAACAATTGATCAGTTCTATATTGCGGTAAGATTAGGAATGATAGATTTATTAAGTGAAAAAAAAGATACTCCAGTTTTCCTAGATGATAGTTTTGTTCAGTATGATGACGAAAGACTTTACAATATTTTAGACATCATTCACAAAATAAGCCATAGAAAACAGATAATATTGTTTACATGCCATAATAGAGAAAAAGCATATTTTGATAAAATGGGGTTAAAGTATAATTATATTAATGTTGAACATTAAGTTTTATAAAACTGAGAAAATACACAATTTTAGGTTAAAGTTAAAGTTAAACTTTAACTTAGCAAGAGGAATAAGGATTAGGAGAGATACTATGTCAATATATGCTATAGGTGATACACATTTTGATTTTACAAACAAAAAGCCAATGAGTATATTCGGAGAAAATTGGAAAGATCACGATAAAAAAATAATAAGCTATTGGCAGGAGATAGTTACAGAAGAAGATTTGGTTTTAATACCAGGAGATATATCATGGGCGTTAAAGCTTAAAGAGGCGTATAATGACTTAGAAGTAATAGATAAGCTTCCGGGAAAAAAAGCAGTCATAAAAGGTAATCATGATTATTGGTGGGAAACTAGAAACAAACTAAAAGGATTAAATCTAAAATCTGTCAGCTTTATCCATAACAATAGCTATATATATAAAGATGTTGCTATAGTTGGAACTAGAGGATGGCTTAGCAAAGATAGCGATGAATTCAAGCAAAAGGATATAAAGATATACAATAGAGAACTTCATAGACTAAGAATGTCTTTAGAATCTATAGGAGATAACGAGGTAAAAGCAAAAATAGCGATGATACATTATCCACCATTCAATACCGATGGTTCAGTTAATGAGTTTGTTGAAATAATGAAGGAATATAATGTTGATATATGCTTATATGGTCATTTGCACTCAGAGGGACACAAATATGTAATAGAAGGACTAATAGAGGGAATAGAGTTTAAATGCGTTTCAAGTGATTATATAGACTTTAAGATGAAAAAGATATTATAGCATACAAAGGAGGAACTACAGTGCATAATGAGTTAGAAGTTAAAGTATTAAATATAGACAAACAAGATATAATGGACAAACTTGAAAAAATAGGGGCTAAACAAGTAAAACACGAGTTTCAAGAAAATACAGTATTTGATACTAAAGATAGATACATCAAAAACAGCCTTAACGGTTATCTCAGGATTAGAGAAAAGACAAATTTAAATACAAATGAAACTGAGTGTATATTAACACTCAAGAGAAATGTATCAAATGATGAGCTGAGAGTTAATACAGAACTAGAAACGAAATTTGACGACAAAGAATCATTAAAAGAGATACTTAACTTAATAAATGTAAACCAAGTACATTGTGGGACAAAAGAGAGAATCTCTTATGAAAAAGATGGGATACTTTTTGAGATAGATACATGGGATGAAGAGACATATCCAGAGACATATTTAGAGTTAGAAGTTAAAGATAAAAAAGATTTAAATAGGGCTATAGAGATGCTAGATTTAAATGAAGAAGATGTCACGTCAAAGTCAATTGATGAGTTGAGACGAGAACGAGGGCTAGGAGGATTATAAGCCTTCTTTTTATCTGTTAACAATTATTGTAGAGTATTAAACTTCTATGGTATAATTAATTACTTAAATTACCTAAAGTGGAGGTGCTTACATGAAATATACTATACCTATATTAACTGGACAGAAAGTTAGGTTAAGACCTATAGACTTAACAGAAGATTATAAAGCATGGTATGAAGTCTCGCAAGATGAAAAAATGCACTTATGGGTAGGTAACAATGTCCCAACAGATTATGAAGAGATAAAAGAGTTGTTGAATCTCTATACCAAATATTTTATTCTATGGATGATAGAAGATATAAAGACAAATCAGGTTATAGGAATGATGAGAATAAGTTATCCAGAAAAAACAGAAGAAGGACAAGTTGCAGGAGATTCACAAAGACTACATTCAAACTATTGGCGAAAAGGTTACATGAAAGAAGCACGCAAACTGATATATAATTATGTATTCAATGAATTAAAAGTGGATGTATTATATGCAGATGTGTGGGAAGGAAATATAAACTCTAGCAAATCATTAGAATCTGTAGGTTATAGGCACTTTGATACTAAAGAAGAATATTTCAAGAAATATAATCGTATGCAAAATAAACTGTACTATAAATTAAAAGCAAATTGGTGGGAGGAAATTTTTGTTACTAGTAGTTCTAGCGCTAACATAAACAGACATCCTAATTGTGGACATTAAGAGAAAAATAGATATTTTAGAAGAGGGGAGAATTTAATCCCCCCTCTCATCTTAAAATTGTTACTCATTTTAGTTAGTTTACACCAATTACTTGACTGACTCTATTTATGTGTTTCCTAATTTTCTAATACTAATATTTTAGAATAATCTAATACAGTATATCTTAGACTATTATCTTCTTTCGTAAAAAATCCATCATTGTCATTCCTTATAACAGTTACTATGATATTTTTGTTACTGTTGTGATTAATAGTTATTACATCAAAATCAAAAGTTTCTTTTTCACCATTTAATAATTTAGTATGATAAACGCTGCCAATGGCTGGACTAGGTAATCCGAAAGGTTTAAATAATAATCCTTCAAACATGACAGAATTATATTCTCCTATAAGTAGATTTAATTCAGGGCATGTCCTTATTGTCATCATACCTTCAGAATAATCATTATCATACCCAGTGTTCAATAGACTTATGGTGTTATCTTTAATAGATATACCATGCATTAATTGATCCATTGTAATTGTTAAATAACCTTTTATATTTATTTTAGAAAATAAATTTTTTTTAGCCATTCTATACACTACTATTATAGCCTGTTCTCTAGTTAAATTTCCTTTAGGATTAAATATTCCCTTTTCTATAACATTATTGTCATCGTCTAAAACTGGAGATTTTGTACCACTAAAGAATGAAGAACCCAATGCTAATTCCACGCCTAACTGCGCCCAGTCACTTACTGTGTTTAAATCTTTAAAAGAATTTTGTGCATACTTTCTAGATGGATTAGCTTCTAGTTGTCCATAATTCATAAACATTACAGCAGCCTGTTCTCTCGTAATTAAATCATTAGGTGAGAATATATTGTCACTAATACCATTTATAATTCCTAAAGCATTAGCCATTCTAACATACTTACTATTAGTATCAGAGAATTGTTTGTCTATTAATACATTTTGTAAAAAATTATCCACTGTTAATTCTTCGAATTTCCATTTAGATTTGATAAAATTTTCTTTCTTAGAATTTTGTTCATTTACTTCTGCTAATATAGCTGTAATAACTAATTCAGTGAATTCTTCTCTAGTTATGGGATCTTGGTATTTTGATTGTAAGTGTTCAGGTACATATCCAGCACTAATACTATTCTCAACGTATTTCTTAGCCCATGGACTTGGTTCTTTCCCATCTGCAAATGCAGTTAGAAAAGATAATAACATAATCATTGCTAATAACATTAATTTACTAAACTTTTTCATATTACCTCCTAAAAAACTTTTTTCACAATTAAAAACTGATTGTGTCAATTTTTATTTTTTACATTACAAAAATATGATTAGCATTATTATAATACCATAAATTTACATATAATTCAATGCTTGTAAAAAAGTGAGAATAGTATGCAAAACAATGATGTAGAAATCTTAATAGGAGATGAACTAAAAATACCTCATGTATTTTTAGTATAAGTTTTATCACATATATCAATAAATAAGCTAGTGCAATACATAAAAGGATATAGCTTCTCAAGGAAACTAATAGGAATGTAAAGTGATAAGATTCTATACAAAAACCAACGAGCCACACTCCTCACAAAGCATGGCCCGATTTCAATTCATTATAATTATTCTAAGTTGTATTCGTAAACTAAAAAATATCAAATCTCCAACAAAACTGCTAAAAGTTTATCTGTTTTTTCCTCATGGTTATAGATAGAACAAGTCCAATACAAATCATATTAGAAAGAAGGAACGTACCTCCAGAGCTTATAAATGGAAGAGGTATACCAGTAACAGGGGTTAGTCCCATAGTCATTCCTATGTTCTCTATAATGTGAAACAAGAATAGTGATGTAATGCCTATAATAGTCAAAGATGCGAACATATCCTTGGCCTCTCGTGCATTCTTAATCAACCTGTATATTAAAATAAAGAACAACAGAAGTATTACACATCCACCAACAAATCCAAAGGCTTCACCAGCAACAGAATATATAAAATCTGTTTGTTTTGCTGGTAGATAGCCACTTTTTACAAAACTAGCTTCATTGGTAATAAATCTACCAAACATTTGACCAGAGCCTAGAGCTATCTTAGAGTGATAAACTTGATATCCAGCACCATTAGGGTAAAGCTCAGGATATAAAAACACATATACTCTGTCTTTTTGATATGGCTTCAACTTAAAAAACCATATTAAAGGTAAACTTATTAATCCCAATATAAAGGAGTATATAAAGTATTTGAAATTTACACCAACAATAAATAACATTATAATGGTATAAAAAATAAAAACAATCGCAGTACCAGCATCAGGTTGTTGTAAAACTAGGAAGATAGGCAATCCTGCAAATGCTATCACTTTAAATAAAACCTTGAAATCATTTATGTTTTCTTTATTTCTATCTATAAACTCTGCAAGAGATATTATAATACCTACCTTAGCAATCTCAGATGGTTGGAATCTTACAGGTCCTATAATTAGCCAGCTTCTAGCACCCCAAGTTTTATCACCAACACCAAATATAATAACAGCTAAGAGTAAAATATTACAAATAACATATATAGGCATGTATAGCTTTCTAAACAGTTCATAATTTAGCATACACAAAAACACAATACCTGCAATACCAAGCAAAAAAGCCATACCTTGCGGTTTTAGATACGTCATGTACCCAGAGCTTGATTCCAAAGTTGCAAGATAGATTACAAAAAAACCACATACATTTAGCAATATAACATCTAGAAACAGTATAAAATCAAAATTCTTTAATAATTTTTTTTCAAATCCTAACATAATAATCCCTTTCATTTTTGTTTATATACTTTTTTCATTATAACATATTTAGTAAGCAAAAGCTGTATAGTAGAGTATTTTTTTTAATAGAGGATTAAATAAATTGGTTTTCATTGTATTACAACGTTCTATGTATATTTTAAGTATAATGTAATCTTAAAGGTTTTATGTGGTATAATAATAACAACTATAAATATAGAAAGGATGATTACATGCTTACAATAGGTTGTCACCTATCCATATCAAAAGGATATTATAAAGCTGGTCTTCAAGCCGTAGAAATAAATGCAAACTCCTTTCAGTTTTTTACTAGAAATCCAAGAGGAGGAAAAGCAAAAGCACTTAATTTTGAAGATATAGATAAGATAAAACAATTAGTAAAAGAATACAATTTTGGGGTACTATTTGCCCACGCACCTTACACAATGAACTTGAGCTCAGATAAAGAGGATATCAGACAATTTGCTAAAAATGTACTAAAAGATGATTTGGTGAGAATTAGTCATCTACCTGAGTCTTACTATATATTCCATCCAGGAAGCCATTTAAAACAAGGATCTACAAAGGGGATAGAATTCATAGTTGATGCACTTAATGATGTTATAACAAGTGATAATAATATTACAATATTACTAGAAGGAATGTCGGGTAAAGGAACAGAAATAGGTAGAAGTTTTGAAGAGTTAAAGCAGATTATAGATGGAGTAAAATATAACAAAAACTTAGGTGTATGTATTGACACTTGTCATATGTATTCTAGTGGTTATGATATAGTAAATGATTTAGATGGTGTGTTAAATAAAATAGATAGCATCATAGGGTTAGATAGAGTAAAAGCTGTTCACTTGAACGATAGTAAAACAGAATTTGCTTCTTTTAAAGACAGACATGAACTTATAGGTGAAGGAACAATAGGATTAGAAACTATAACAAATATCATAAATCATCCAAAGCTTAGACATCTACCATTTAATTTGGAAACACCAACTGATGAAGAAGGACACAAAAAAGAAATTGAGCTACTAAAATCAGTATATAAGGATTGATAAGATTTGAATATTAAAGACTATATAACTAATATAGCACAAGAACTAAATATTGATATAATAGGCTTTGGGAGTACAAAGCCTTTTGATGATGTAAAAGAAGTATTAAAGCATAGAAGAGATAAAAATTATTCATGTGATTTAGAATCATTGGATATAGAAAAGAGATGTAATCCTAAAATGCATTTAGATAACGCTAAGTCATTTATAACTATAGGGATATCTTATAATGTAAAGAGTAAGCCAAAACCCCTAGAGCTTAGTGGAAAACTATCAAAAACATCATGGGGGATTGACTATCACAATGTACTAAAAGCCAAGTTAAAACAACTTGCAAGTAAACTAAAAGAGCTAGTAGATTATAATTATAAGATTGTAGTTGATACATCAGAGTTGATTGATAGAGAGGTAGCAGTAAGATCGGATATAGGATGGTACGGCAAAAACTGTTCTGTTATCAATGATAAATATGGATCATTTATTTTCATAGGATATTTGATAACAGACATAGACCTAGGAGTAAAAGATATAACTAACCATAGTAAATGTGGAGAATGTAACAAATGCGTGTTAGCCTGCCCTACAGGAGCGTTAAACGGAGGATATGAATTTGATGCAAATAAGTGTATTTCCTATTTGACTCAAACTAAAAAAGATATACCTTACGAATTAAGGGATAAAATGGGCATAAGCATATATGGCTGTGACATTTGTCAGGAAGCTTGCCCGTATAATTTGCATGCAGTTATATCAGAGCATGATGAATTCATACCAAAGAAGACGTTGGGGTTCATAGATTTAAAAGAAATAATAACTATGAGTAAACAAGAGTTTAACCAAAAATACAGTGAAATGTCAGGTTCTTGGAGAGGCAGAAATGTACTAAGAAGAAATAGTGTAATTGCGTTAGGAAACATTGGGGGTAAGAAGAGTTTAGACATATTAAAAGAAACGCTAAATGACCCAAGTCCGACGATAAGAAAGTATACAGCATATTCAATACTAAAAACAGATGATTTACAAGGAAGAGAGCTATTGAGAGAACATTTAAGATTTGAAAATGATGAATCTGTTAGAGAAGAAATTCTAAAACTTTTACTTAGGTGATATATCACAATAATTTATAGTCAAATATCAGGTTAAATTTTGTTAATAATTCTATTATTACTTTACTATTTAAATACAAAGAGATATTATATATATAGGCAAATATACAATAAAGTATGAGGGGGATTTAATTATGTCAAATGTACATGAATTAAATTTTTTAAAAGAAGAAATCAACACGCTAAAAGACCAAGGAGTATACAGAAAGCTTCCAGTACTAGAAGGTGCTAATGAAGCTGAAATCATATTAAATGGAAAGAAAGTAATCAATCTTTCTTCAAATAACTACTTAGGGTTTGCAAATCATCCTAGACTAAAGAAAGCAGCTATAGAGGCTGTCGAGAAATACGGGGTTGGTGCTGGTGCAGTAAGAACAATTGTTGGTAATATGGATATACACGAACAACTAGAAGAAATATTAGCTAAGTTTAAAAGAGAAGAAGCTGTAATGGTATTCCAATCAGGATTTAATTGTAATGCAGGAACAATACAAGCAATTACAAAAAAAGGTGATTTAATAATATCAGATGAGTTAAACCATGCAAGTATAATAGATGGAGTAAGATTGAGTAAAGCAGACAGAGCTGTATTCAAGCACTCTGACATGGAAGACCTAGAGAGAGTATTAAAAGAAAAAAGAAGCAATTATAACAACGTTTTAATTATTACTGACGGTGTTTTCAGTATGGACGGAGATATTGCCAAGCTACCTGAAATAGTTGAATTAGCTGAAAAATATGACGCATTAACATATGTTGATGATGCACATGGTTCAGGAGTATTGGGTGAGTCTGGTAGAGGGACAGTAGACCACTTTGGGTTACACGGAAGAGTTGACTTTAGTATAGGAACATTATCAAAAGCAATAGGAGTAATCGGTGGTTATGTTGCGTGTAGTAAAGTTGGTCAAGAGTGGTTAAATCATAGAGGAAGACCAATATTATTTAGTACAGCTTTACCACCAGCAGCAGTTGGAGCTATAATTCAGGCAGTAACTATGCTTATGGAAACTACTGAGTTTACAGATAGATTATGGGACAATGCAAAATACTTCAAAGAGAAGCTAGGTAAGTTAGGGTTTAATACAGGAAAGAGTGAAACTCCAATAACACCAGTAATAATAGGAGACGAAGCTCAAACTATGGAGTTTAGTAAGAAATTATTGGATAAAGGTGTATTCGTATCAGGTATAGTATTCCCAACAGTTCCAAAAGGAACGGGAAGAGTAAGATGTATGGTAACAGCCGGTCATACAAAAGAGCAATTAGATAGAGCTGTTGCAGTATTTGAAGAAATAGGTAAGGAAATGAACTTAATTTAATGATTTAAAGACTGTTTGAGTTTAGACTTAAGCAGTCTTCTTTTTTAATAGGCAAGTTCAAAAATTAACAATACAATGAAAGTTATATACGCCATATATTGCCATGACATAAAAATAAAAATGAGATGAAGTCATGATAAAAAACTGGTATAATATTTAATAGTTATTTAATAAGTAAATTTCAAAGGAGGATTTAAAAATTGAAGAAAATAACAGGTATATTAGTAAGTATTATGTTAGTTTTTTTACTATGTTTTCAAGTAGCAGGAGTAGAAGTAAATGCAACAACATCAGACAAAGAGATAGTTATTTTCCATACTAATGATACTCACGCAAGAGTAGAAGAAGGTAAATATGCTGGTATGGGATTTGCTAAAGTAGCAACTTACATTAAGGAACAAAGAGCAAAAGATCCTAATATGTTAGTACTAGATGCGGGAGATACTTTCCACGGACAAACTATAGCTACATTAGTTAAAGGTGAGAGTATTGCAAAAATAATGAACATGATTAAGTACGATGCAATGGCAGCAGGTAACCATGATTTTGATTATGGACAAGAGAGATTAGTAGAGTTAGACAAAATAACAAACTTTCCAATATTAGCGGCTAACGTAAAAAAAGAAGATGATAGTTTATTACTTAAGCCATATACTATCAAAGAGGTTAATGGAGTGAAATTTGGAATATTTGGTTTAGCAACGCCAGAGACTGCATATATGACTCATCCAAAAAATGTTAAAGGCTTAAAGTTTGTAGATACGGTAAAAGAGTCAAAAAACATGGTGGAAAAGTTGAAGAAAGAAAATGTAGATGTAATAATTGCATTAGCTCATATAGGGCTAGATGAAAGTAGTAAAGTAACAAGTGAAAAAATAGCTAAAGAAGTAGATGGAATAGATATAATAATTGATGGACATAGCCATACAACATTAGAAGAAGGAAAAATAGTTAAAAACACACTAATAGTAAGTACAGGAGAGTATGACAAAAACTTAGGTAAAGTAATTCTTAAGTTTGATGGTAAAAAGCTATTATCAAAAAAAGCAGAATTAATATCAAAAGATGCTGCAAAAGAAACAAAACAAGACGAAGAAATAGTTAAGCTTGTGGAAGAAATTAAAAACGGACAAAAAGATGTATTAAATGAAATAGTTGGAGAGACAAAAGTTGTTTTAGATGGAGAAAGAGCACAAGTAAGAACAGGTGAGACTAACTTAGGAAATCTTATCACAGATGCTATGTTAGATGCGACAGGTGCACAAATAGCTATCACAAATGGTGGTGGAATAAGAGCATCAATCAATGTTGGTAAGATTACTAAAGAAGAAGTTATCACAGTACTACCATTTGGGAACTTTATAGTTACAAAGAACTTAACAGGAAAGCAAATATTAGCAGCTCTTGAACATGGTACAGATTCAGCGCCAGAACCAAAGGGAGCATTTACACATGTATCAGGTATGACTTACAAGATAGATACAAACAAGCCAGCAGGAAACAGAGTAACAAATGTAATGGTTAATGGAAAAGCATTAGAACTAGAAAAGACATACCTAGTTGCAACAAATGATTTTATGGCAGCAGGTGGAGATGGGTTCTCAATGTTTGGAGATGAACCAGTAGTAGCTGAGTACAATGCTTTAGATGAAGCATTAATAGAATATATGCAAAAAATAAAAGAAGTAGCACCAAAGGTAGAAGGTAGAATAACAATCATACCTAAAGAAGAGGTAAAAGAGGAAGTTAAGGAAGAAGTTAAAGAAACTCCTCCAGCACCAGTAGTACAGTTACCAAAAACAGTGAACTACACTGTTGTAAAAGGAGATGTTCTTTGGAGAATAGCAAAGAAACATAATACTACTTGGGAAAACTTAGCTAAAATGAATGAGTTAAAGAATCCTCACCTTATAATAATAGGACAAGTATTACACGTTCCAGTAGTGAAGTAGAATATAATTATAATTCCAAGAATCATCATAGCATTTTGACTATGATGATTCTTTTTTGTATATAAACATTGTAAAAGATTTCAAGATTGAATGAATTTATATAATGTGTTATCATAAAATATATTATAGGACATTATCTCTTGATATTACCAATAATATTTAGAGATAGATTTGACGAGGTGATGAGTGTGATAATAGGTTCTTGTTCAGTCGAATTAATGGTATTTGAATCAAACTCATTAAAGGAAAAAAGACACGTAATAAAAAGCATCCTAGGAAGGATACAGTCAAAGTTTAATGTATCAATAGCAGAAGTAGGATTTAACGATCTTTGGAACAAATCAGAAATTGGTTTTGCATGTGTTACAAATGATAGCACTCATGCAAACAGCATGATATCAAAAATACTAAACTATATTGAGAGAGACAATAGAGTAGAAGTGCTGAATGTGTGCATAGAAATACTCTAAATGGAGGATGAAATGGACAAAAAGAGAGCAAAAGAAATTTTGGACATCTTAGAGCAGACATACCCAGATGCAGAATGTGAGCTTAAATATAGTAATCCTTTTGAACTTTTAATAGCTACTATGTTATCAGCTCAAAGCACAGATAAACGTGTGAATGAAGTTACTAAAGACATGTTTAAGAAATATAGTGTGCCTGAAGATTATATTAATATATCGAAAGGAGAGCTAGAAGATATAATAAGAAGTATTGGTTTTTACAGAAATAAGAGTAAAAACATTATTAATACATGTAAGACTTTAGTAGAGGAATACGAATCTAAGATACCTGATAATATGGAGGACTTAATAAAATTACCTGGTGTTGGTAGAAAAACAGCTAATGTAGTATTATCCAATGCATTTGATGTGCCAGCTATAGCAGTAGATACGCATGTATTTAGAGTATCAAATAGATTGGGACTTAGTAAAAGTGACAATGTAAACGATACAGAACAGCAGTTAATGAAACTGATACCAAAACAAAGATGGTCAAGAAGTCATCACTTATTGATATTTCACGGTAGGAGGGTATGTAAGGCAAGAAAACCTAACTGTGAGGAATGTACAGTAAAGAATTATTGTGAATATTTAAATGGAAAGTGAATGTAAAATTGTAAAAAAGCCTATCGAGTCTTTATGAACAAATAGAGAATACGATAGGCTTTTAGATTATTTAATGTTTTTAACAAAAAGTAACGAGTCACACTGCAAAGGATGACCCTAGTTCTGGCTTAATTACTTTGTTGGTAATTTTTGTAGTTATAATTTAAGGTCTTTTGACTCAAATTGATTACCCTATAATATTTCAACCAATAAAGTAACTAGGAAATCAAAAGATATTTCTTATCGGCGAATTTGAGAGGGTATTTATTCAACGCTTTTATATAAATTTTTTTAAATGCCCTCTTGTCTGAGCCAGTAAGATTATCTTTGATTTCCCATCACCAGTAAACTATTTTTTACAATGTGTATTTCTCAACGCACTACAACGCCTACCCTAAAGAGTGAGTAACCAATAAACTATTAGAAGCTAAATGATATTTGATGTAAACGACATTGGAAGTAGTATTGCTACATCTCTAATACAGTTAAGAAACACTACTCTCGCAGGGTTAAGTAAATGTTATTTAACGCTTCTATGCATAAAGCAACGATCCACACTCACAAAGCATAACTAGATATTACTCCAACGCGTTACCCAGAATAAATAAAAAAACTACTTATTATCCTCAGGAAGCAAAGTATAAGCAATTTGCACAATCATATCCAAAGCCTCAGGCTCAATATTAATGTCAAACTCATCAAGTAGTCTCTTAGAGACTTGTTTAATAGCTTCGTCAATTTCTTCGGTAACACTAGCTAACGATTGCAGATTACTTACTACTTCATACGTCAAATCAGCAATTTTTTTTATTTGATTATCCTTAAATGTATAACCAAATATAAGTAAACCTAGTTTGATCTCTCTATACAGGTCAAGATCCTTTTTCTTTAAATACTTAGATATATATTTGGTAAATATAACTACCATAAATACAGTCGCTATAGCAATTACAATATTCCAATTTATAGCTTCAACCATTTTTACACCTCATTTAATCATCTTTATTATTATCGCTTACAATATTATCTTGTTTGTGCTTTAGAAACTTTAGTATAGGTCTTAGATTTGTAAAACCTGAATCAATACAATTCTCTAATATACTAGTTAGCTCAACTAAAACTAAGACAGTATATAGAATATTAGATATGGTTTTACCATAGACAACCTCAAATAGTATAGAGCATTTGTGAGCAGTGTATAGTACAGGAAGATATAGAAATACCTTTACGCATATACCGTTTTTTAAAGCCCTACTAGTCAAGTGCTTGTCCTTCCAACCCTTATAAAAGAGTGATATTGTAAATTTACCGTAGTTCTTTATAATAATTGAATACTGCTTGCTGAGTAAATCAATAACTATAAGAGTTACAATAAAGACTAAAACCTCTTTGGGATATCCTATCTCAGATAATATAATCCCCAATATACTCCCTAGTAGCCAGATGCTTTTACTAAAGCAGAGTTTAAATATATTACTCCCACAGTCAATTATTTCAAGCATCATTTCTTTCATTAAATATTACCACCTTTAATTTAACCTATTTAAATAACATGCCTTTTGTATGGAACAAAGAGGTTATTTGGATTCTTGTTGACAAAGTGAACCCATATATGGTCATTAACAACGAATTTTACATCAGGGTTAGCTGGTACAGAGGGAGTTATGGTGCTACTAGCGTCTATATACACATCAAGAGTGCCATCACTGTTTACGCCGGCGACCTTTCCCAAATGAAACTCATGAACATAAAAACCTCTTTTATCAAGGAAATTAGATATGATATCTTGTATTTTGTTTATAAATTCGTTTTGTTTCATATCACCAAGCCCTTTCTTATTTTATTTGCAGTAGCCGACACTATCTTAGGTTTTAGAGGGATAGAAAACCTAGTGAGCTGATAACTGCCTTGACAGCCATTTTTATCATCTATAATCTCAACTACATCATTTACTTGATGTAGGTAATTTGGTGCTATGTTCAAAGTCACCTTTTCACAAAACTGTAGTTTCTTTTTAAGCTCGAACTTAGCTCTTGCATCACATTGTGACTGAGTATCAATCATACTATCAGGGTTTGCATTGTTCCATGCACAGAATCTATCACCAATTTTTTGTATAGAGTAAGGATGGTCTTTCCACTTAGTCACAGTTTCATCAATAACTAGTTCAGTCTTAAACTCAGCAGTACGTGAAGATCCTCCTAAAACTAAAATATGATTAAATAGGTGAGTATCATCAAGTTTTCTTATGCTCCCAGCATATAGAGTGTTTTCGTCAATTTTATAAGTCCAGCAAGGAGCCTGTAGTAGAGGGTCTTTGTGTTTAGTGAATATCAAGTATCCATTTACATCAAAATACACATCATAAAAATACAGTCCATCTGCAAATGCTTTACTAGCTAAGTCTTTTATAGCTTTTCCTCTGTTTTGGCCAATCTGAAATGTCAAGTCATAGGGAACAGTTATATCTGTATTATCAAGAATCATTTTTTTGATACCCGCATTTTCAGCAACAATCTTTATGGCTTCTTTTATGTTTGTACCTTTTTTTATAGTAGTCTCGTGAGTAAATCGTCCGAAGTTACCAGTGAGTAGGTACCATTTGTCCTGCCCATTGATAGTTACAGAGTTCGCGTTAGGTTTATGAGTTGCTTGAGGCTGGGTTATAACAAAAACTCCCTGTGGTATGTATTCGATACCGAGGGGAGTTTTTAAACCAACATATAGTTTTATTCTCTTGTTATCTATCCAGATTAGGCCATTTTCATTCCAAGTAAATCTACCATCTTTATTGTCAAGAGTGAGAGTGAACATTCGGCGTATATCTCTACTGCTATCAATAGATATATCACCTATAGAATCACTGTTCACTTCTTCGGTAAATATATCAATTACATTTTCATCACTATCTAGAAGTTCAAGTTTGACAAAAACCTCAGATATTGGTTTGAGCAGAGCTTTCTTAAAGCTTTCACTAGCGTTAATCATGATATTCACTTACCTCCACCCAGTTAATACTTATAGAAGATATGTCGTTAGGTATCTGCATAGCTACCATACTAGGAGCAGATACATCAACATAAAAACACCTTCCCATACTGTCTTTTAGAAGTAAAGGCTTATGTTTATTAATCATATCTTCAAGTTTTCTTAGCTGAGTAACTACATTGCCATCATCAGGCATTAGTAGTCCAGATAAACTACCATGCTTGGCATATTTTTGCCCATAATAAACCTTTGGATATTTTGAAAATGTATTTAACACAGTTCTATCTTGATGTGTTGATATATTTACATCTTTTAAGTTGTAGTAAAAATGAAAGTGATTGTTATATGGGTCATCACAGTCTATTAGCCACCAACCATCAAACATAGGTTTAGTAGGAGTAGTACTTATGACACCCTCAATACCAGAAGTACTAACAGGCACAACAGCATAATCATAGTCAGTATTACTACCAGCAAAATAATCTAGATACGTCATCATGCTATTAGGAACATAATCGACAGTAGCTAGATCAACATAGGTATTTGAAGCTCTTTTCTTCCTTTTGACTTTAAGCCCAGAGATATCATGCTCATCAAGAGAGATATTTCCAGCCTCTAAGTTGTCCTTGAATTTGGCTATAAACACAGTATGAGAACTCCATTTGCTTCTCTCATTAGCTCTATCAGCACTACTATCAAACAATCCAACCTCATCAAAAACAGCGTTTTTTATTTTTATATCGTTTATATTACAAATAGAGGCAGTAGCAGGGTCGAAGACACTGCCATCACCATATGAGTTTAGTCCTATTAGTGTGGTCATGGTTATCACCACCTTTATAATGTATTTTCTTTTTCATATTCCGTAGTTAAAAAATTAGTGACCTTTTCTTGATATTGCTCAGGTAAAGAGGTGATTTCTCTTTTTCCATATTTAACGAGATAAGCATATACTTTTATCATATAATCATACACCATAATAATCCTCCTTTAATTTTGATTTAGTTTTTCTAAATCTTTCTTTAATTTATCTAATTCATTTTTCTGACTAGTCACTGTTTCATGTAGCATAGCAATAGCTTCATAAGCATTCAAAAGTTCAGAATTTGCAGGTAGAGATAAAACTTTTGATTGCTTTACTTTTTCTTTCTCAAGATAGCTTTCGCTAGGTTCAATCAGAATCTTTACTTCACATTCACCTTCATTGATAACTTTATAAATACCATCTTCTGTAGTAATAGTTTTAGTTGCCAAATAAATCCCTCCCAGCTAATATGAATTCTGAGTTTGGTAAGAATGGGTGGTCTGTGTTACAAGATAGCTTAATAGTATCTATAGGTTTATTATTAGCAGTGGTAAAACTACCACTTGCAAAATTATGTGGTACTTGACCGCCAGAAAATTGCGAAGTCCAAATTTTCATGTCAGAGCTATTTTCAATGGCTATATGCCCAAAATACCCTGAAGTATTAGTTCTACCAGTTACCGATGCACGATTATAATTAGGATAGTTAGTAGATATAAAATTTGTTCCGTTGAAATAGACATGCTGATAATTCATATTTTGCAATACATTTTTAATATAAATTTCCATAAAAATATTTGAAGCATATTTTTTATTTTTAGAAAACATAAAAATACCGTATTGCTTATAATACGGTAGATTATCAAATATTATTTGAGTAGTATTATCTTTTAGCTTTATCTTAGATATGATATTCCATCTAAAATCATTATCTATATTAGGGTATTCTATAATATTCATACTTTCACCACCTTTAATATTCCTGTCCAATAACCATGATATTCATATCTTTAGAATGGTCACCCGAAGTTTGGTATCCTGATAATTTATATCCTTTAGAAACAGGAATATTAATATTTATAGAAGAAGTTTTCTTATTTTTTATAGATAATTCATTAAACACGATATTATTGATTGTTTGAGAATTAATTACTATTTTAAGATTAGATAATCTTAATTGATTAGAGCTGCCTAAATTAGTGTAATCATAAAATTCCACTCTAAATTTAAATAATACACCTACTAAAGACTGCCCTTTTATTAATTGTGGCAATGGATTGTTAGAATTAACGTGAACATAATCACTCCAAGTAATTCCATTATCTAGTGATATACTTGTATAAAATTTATATTCATGAGTAGTATTACTTTTGAAAATATCATACGAAACACTAGAAGTATCATATGAGCCAATATAGGTTAAATCTATTGGTTTACTTTCGTAATAACTTGAACCCGTATTAGTTTGTACTAAAATAGTATTAATACGAATATCATAATTACTTGAATCAACACCTACTATAAATTGAAATCTGTCATGTATGAATTTTTCATCCAAGTTATTTATTGTAGCTGCATAGGTTCTAGATGCAACAGTAAAATATTGTGTATGCCAATTATTGTTCTTGTCTAGCAATTTTACATAAAATCGCTTATTTGAAGCGTTTTGGTTATTATCTGATATATATATATATATATGAATAGGTTTATGTTTATGATTTGTAAATAATTGATTAGTGTTAATAGCGGGAGAAGTAATGTAACCAAGATAAGGTATGTGAACATAATCACTACCTTGACCTACGGAACCACTAGATCTAAAATTTCCCATCTGATTTTTGTCCTGATTAGTTCCAAAATATTGTTTTATAAGATATTTTGAAGGAGAGTTATTATATATTGATGTTTTTTCAATATTCATTCTTTGAGCATTTTGCTTACTATCAACAAAATCAACATCATTCTCAAGTGGCTTACCCAACACTTTATCATTTTCCAAAACACCTAAAGTTACATTACAAGATTGGATATAAAGATTAGTAAGTATAACTTGCTCAATATTGTATTCTTTATCTTGTGCTTTGACTAAATCACTCTGAATATTACCTAATTTACCGTGGTAAAGAATCTTTCTTTTGTTATCATCTTTTAGTGAATCCTTAACTATAAAAGGTAAAGACATTTATTCAACCTCCTTAATATTCCAAGTTATTATTTTGTCGTTATTTTTCTTTTTTACTCTCAACTTGATATATTCAGTTTTTATGAATGCTTCATTTATCCCATCTGAGACAGCACTTTCAAGTTGAACTATTATATTTTGCTTGTTTAGATATGATGATGCATTTGTTGATATAGTATAATGTTGCTTAGTAAAGTCATTTTTGGCTATGTTTTTAGCGGAAACATGTGTTGTATTGTTTTCTTTTAAAATAGATACATTAGTTTCTGATACTCTTTTATGTTTTCCCATCAACCATTCTGAACTATTATATTGATTTATCATTATTCTAGTTGCATATATTGTTGCTATATGTGATATTTGTGTTGTTTTTACACATAAAGTTATGTCACCTGTATTGCAACTAAGTGATAGTTCAACTTTTTGCCAGTTAGAATCTAATGTTACTTTTTTCTTTTCTCCAATTTTATCAGTAGTTGTATTTTTAAGATATACTTCAACGGTTCCTTGTCCTTGTAAGTAAACACAACCTTTTAATTGACCACCACTAAAAGAGACTACAGATGTATGGAAGCCTTCTCCAACGATAGTTCCTGTCGTTAAAGCTTTTATAGAGACATCATTATCTATTTTTTTTGTTTCATCTATAGACAATATAGTGTCATCACTTTCTTTAATAAACTCTGAAATATTTTTATCCTCTAAACAGCTTTGATTTCTTGTTAGTAGATTTTCTTCACTTCCATCATTAAAAGGTTCTAAACCTTTAGTAAAACCATGATATTCTATTTCAAAACTCGATATATTTTCCTTGTTTATACCTACTTTAGATAAATCAAATACAAACTGTCTATATATTCTAGAGTCTCTTGTATTAGTAGTAGTGTCAAACGATTTAGCGTCTTTCGTCTTAACTTTATTATAGTTTTCTTGAGTTATTTCATTTATCTTCTCTAATCGTGAAGATAGGGAAGTAGAACTAGTTGTTTGAAATATAGCATGTGGATTTATTTCACTACCTTTTATCTTTTGGTCATAATCAAAATCATAAGTAATAGTGCCTCTATTTGGTTTAAACTCCACTGTTTGATTGACTAATTTGTCATGCTTCACTACTTTTATAATTTTACCAGAATCATTGTAGTTTCTATGAATTTCCCAGATGGCTTTTATAGTAGTGCCATCAGCGTCATATTCATGAGCAACTTTCCATTCATTGAATATATCAAATGATACAAACTTAAATGAGCTATTTTTAAATCCAGCGTTTACCTTCATGTTGTTCAGCTCATTTATAGAGTCAACTGTGCTTGTCTTGTTACTAGTTGTTAAGTTATTAAGTGAACCTATTTTTGCATTGTAGTCATTTTGAAGTGCCCCAGCCTGAGAACTATTGACAGCATTAGTTATATCAGTTTTAGCTGTTTCAACTTGTGATTTTAAATCAGTTACTGTAATGTTCATTTCTTGTTGCTTACCCTGTATATACCCCTCAACCTCATCCTTAATAAACACTTGCATATTCACAAGAGATTCTTGAAACTTGTTCCAATCTTCTGATGTTATTATTTTATTTCTTAGAATAGTGGTCAAGTTTTCAAGCTCTGTTCTTTCAGAATCAGTTAGACTAGTCTTTAACTTTAATTCTTGATACTTTTTCACTTTAGGTACATCATTAGCAGTTATATCAAAGTGCTCTATGAATGTATCTATAGCTTTTGGGAAACTTGATAGTTTTCTTGTCATTTTATCACCTCACGATAAATGTTTAGTCTATTGTTAATTTGTTTTATGCAGATATACATTTTAGTATCAGTAGTAATGGTTTCGTCTATCAAATCAGAAGCAGTATGATAGGTGAGAGAGCTGAAATCTTTATATACATGTATCCTATTATCTCTAAAAGTTATTTCCATATTTCCATTAGAACCACATATTTTAATGATATCTATATCATTTTTCAGATTTTCTACCCAAAGCTTGAGAGTGAAATCTTCATCCACTGTAAAATTCGAGTCAAAACTGACTGTAGAACCATTAGTGAGATTAGCTTTTTCACCATCTATATATTCAAACTCCTTATCAGCATTACCTATGATCCTAGTAATAGACCATTGTAGTTTTACATATGGTTTATTTATAAATGTTTCAGCATGTAAGTTAGAGTAGCTCTGCATAGAGTTATAATCAGCGACTAACGAAATCATGCTAAAGCTAGATACATCTTTTTGACTAACTACAATACACTTCACTTTGTAGGTAGCTCCATCTGCTAAAGGGTGCTTAAATGAGTATGTTAATACACTAGATATAATACTGCTAGACTCTTCTAATACCTTGTTAGATACATCATATAGTATGAATTTGTATGACTTTATAGGCACATTAGATGAGTGAGTATAGTTCGCATTTACAGTCAAATATTGATTTCTCACATATCCATCATTAGGTATAGTAACAACTGGTCTAGCACTAGTCATAAAAACTACTGCATCTGAAGTTACACTACCTCCTACAGCATTATATACCGTTAGCTTATAGTAATATTCCTTTTCATTTGTAAGTGTATTAGCAGGAATAATGTGTTTAGTAGTCTTAGAGGTTACTTTACCTGATGAATACACTTTTGTAGAAGTAGAGTTGTCTATTACTTCAAGACTATAAGCGGTCATTATATCTCCATTGTTCTTCCAAGATATAGTTATATCTTCATCTTTACAAAAAGTGCTATTGTTAGGAGTAAGTTCAGTTGGTTTTAGTATCACGAAATCACCTTCTTTCATATATATATGTCGATGGGAGCATAAAAAAACAACCTCAATATTGAGATTTTTTAAAAATACAGCCATTTCTAGATTGATGATGAAGCTTTCTAAATCAGATTGTAGAAATTGGTCTTTTGTCTACAATCTGATATTATTTGTATGATGTAATATAAGGATCTATAGATTGCATAAATTCATCAAAATTGTTTGGCGTTAGTTTATCTATCTGTATTGTAATAGGTCTAATATCACTATTAGAAGATGTACTAGGACTCCCATGATTATATGATTGATAAGTCATATGAGGAAGATCTAAGGTTAGTTTATCAAGGGTATCTATAGGTAGAACATATTCACCTTTTAGTAATTTTGCTACCATCTCATGCTTAGAGTTAAGTGAATGACCTACAAATCCACCACTGTGAAAACTTTTCAAATCATCATAACTGAAATGATCACCATCAATTTTATATTTCCTGCGAATATCATCATTGTCATTTTTTAAATCTTGAATTTCAGGATGATTCCAAGTGCCATGTATGTTTCTTAATATTTTAGCTTTTCTTTTGTTTTCCTTATAGGTAGCAAAAACATCATGAGGCATACCAGTAACTAATTTTTCTTTATCAGAACGTGTATCTTTTGGTCCTGAAGTAGAGTTAATTGTTAATCCAGTCTCAATACTAGAGCTATCTACATCTAGATTTGTGATAGTGCGCAGTTTAGCTTTATATGCATTAATAAAGCTATCCAAATCATCAAACAATCCAGTAGCAAGTGAAGATGTGATATCTTTACCAGCTTCTAATGCTACAGATGCATTTTTATCATATTCTGATTCCATGTCATTAAAGAAAGTTTTAGCTAGTTTAAGGGCATCACCATGACCCAACTCTTTAATTAAATATAGAGCTTCTTGATGTATATTTTCAGCATCAAGTTTCTCTTGCCAATATACATTGAAGTTATCCATCTCAGTTCTATGGCGTTCCTCAGCTTTTCTAATATCTTCATTGTAGTTTTCGTTTTCTCTATCCTTTTCTTCTTGAAGATTAGTTAGTTCTTGTTGTAGATTCTCTCTAATTCTATCATTTTGCATTTCTTGTTCTTTTTGACTCATTTGCTCTTCAAGTTCTTTGACTTTATGTCTATCGTAGGTATATATTTCTTTACCTGTAGTTTCGTCTATATATGCAAAACGTGTATCATTTTTGACTTTTTTGATTTCTTCTCTTATCTTAGCTAAGTCGTTCAACTTTTGTTGCTTATTTATTTGCTTATCGAGCATATCAATCTCTAACTGCTTGTTCTTAATAGAGTCTTCCATAGCAGTATTGTAATCTTTTTGTTCTTCAGTCAAATCGTCTATTTCAGTTTTATGTTTATCAGTTAGCTTTTCATTAGCTAGCTTTTTATTTATAGAGTAGCTTTTCTTTAGTAGAGATTCTATTTGATTTTCCATAGAGTCTTTTATTTTAGCAATAGCATATTCATTTTCTTTCATACTCAAAGTGTTTTTATCTATCTCGGTAGTTAATTTTCTCTGAGTGTTTTGTAGATTTTTGAGAGTATTTTCGTAGCCATAAGATTTAGGATCGAGTTCATCTATCATCTTACTTACTTCACCAAGTGATTTTTTATATTTCTCATTTAATATTTTTAATTCTTCAATAGTGTTTTGACGGTTTTTTATTTTTTTGTTGTATACAGGCAAAAGGGCAGTTTTATCATTTTCATTTGCTAGATTCAGCATTTTTTCTTCTTTGTCTAGCGATTTTAATTCTTGTTTTAAAGCCCTAATATTTTTTTGCATTTCATAGAAGTTGATTTTTGGAGTATCAACCTTTGGCATAATAGGTGGTTTGTAGTTAAATTTTAATTTTGGTATATTATCATCAGTAATATTAAGTATTTTACGTTTTTCATATTTATCTAAATATTTTTCATAACGTTTTACTAATTTATTTAATTCTATTTTTAGAGTTTTTTTATCATTTTTTAATCTAACTTTTAATTCATCAGCCATTCGAAATATTACCTTTATATCAGGAGGAATTTCGTCTATTTTTCCCATAAAGTCACTATTGAACACATTTTTCTCAGGTTCACTTTTAGGATTAATGAAGGAATTGATATCAGCGTTATTATTAGCATTTTTTATATAGTTATCAAAATGATTTTTTTGATCTACATTATTTTTTGAAACTTTGTTACTATAATAATCTTTTTGTGTTTGAGCATTTTTATGTTCGGCAATTTGCACTTTAAGCTCATTGATCTCGTTTAATCTTTCTTGTCTTTCGTTTGCCCAATATTCTTCAGATTCTTCATTTGCTAAGATATCTATTCTTTTAATTTCTTCTTGTAGTTTATTTACTTTTTTAATGTTATACTCGTTACTAGATTTATGAGCTTTTAAGTATGTTGTAGATTCATCTAACTGCTCTGCTTCTTCTGAATATATTGCGTTCCTAATAGTATTAACATTATCAATGTAAGGATTTCTTCTATCAGCTGAAAATTTAGCAAACTCAGGAGCAAACTTGCCGAAATCTTCTTCAAGTGATTTTTTTTCCTTTCGCTCTTCTCTTGTCAATGAAACAGTTTTTTCTAGACTGAGTAGTGTTTTATATCTTTCAAATTTAGTATGAATATCGTCAATTTTTTTATCTCTTGAATTAATAGAATCTAATAATGCTTTTCGGGCTTCTTCTAATTTTTTAGTACTAGCAGATATAAGAGAAATAAATAGTGGTAAAAGAGCAATAAAACCTGCAACACCTGTGGCAGCTAATCCTAACGAAGAAGCATATGAACTAGAAGCCATAGAAGCTTCTGACGTAGCTAGATTTTGTGCCTGTTGCAATGCAGTTAATTCACTAGTAGATAAAGTGCTAGCTAGTTGCTCATTTCTAAGAACTCTAAGAATTCTATTTTTAGATTCAAGAGACAAATTACCAGATGTAACAGAATTACCAAGTAATTGTTCAGCTCTAGCTAGACCAGCTATGTTGCCTCTTTGTTGTGCAATAGTATTAAAATATTGAGTTAAACCAGAACCATTAATTGCACCTAAAGTATTATTTAAATTTCCAATTACGTCATTTAAATCTGTAGAAAATGAGCTGACAGATTGCATGCTTGACCCCAAACTATTAAATGATGTGATAGATTCTCCAAGTCCACTAGCAAAGTTAAAGACTTTAGCTAACCCTTCCTCACCAAAGCTCATAGCAAGTTCCATCATAGCTACCTTTAGAGACTCTATTTGCATGTTAAAATCTTGCATTACCATTGAATTCTGCTCCATAGCTACCCCTACAGATTCCATGGACATAGTCATCAAATCAGAGAGATTGCTCCAGCCATCAATTAAGGTAGTCATTACTTCGGTGTCAACAGAGCTATCAATATTAAGACTTATATCACTGTTACTTAGATTGTTCATCTTGGAACTAAGTTCATCCATGATATCAGTGAAATTTCTGAGCAGGGTTTCACCATTGGTCGATAACTCAGTTATATTGACTCCTAGAACTTCTAAACCTCTCATATTACTCATATCCATGCTATCAAATAGAGATTTTAGAGCATAGGATATACGTATGCTACCAGTTTCTAGTTGGTTAAATACCATAGAAGTAATAGCATT
Organism: Abyssisolibacter sp. ZYX002; assembly: GCF_056892235.1. Lineage (NCBI taxonomy): Bacteria > Bacillati > Bacillota > Clostridia > Eubacteriales > Clostridiaceae > Abyssisolibacter > Abyssisolibacter sp. ZYX002. The sequence goes on along the minus strand of NZ_JARMXH010000002.1, from coordinate 53,958 downwards.
GAGAGTATGAAAATCAATCCCTAAATTTCTAGCAGATTCACCAGCTATAGATATTACTTCTGCCAGTGTTCTCATAGATATACCTGTATTATTAGAAATGTTACACCAGCTATCTAGTATCATACCTGCGCTAGAGACATCACCATTAGCCATATTTCTAATAGCATCATTTAAGAAACCAACAGCCTCACCAGCATCTCTAAAGTTTCCAGCATTGAGACTGAGACTCGTGATTTTAACAAGCTCTTTTAATTTTTCTATATTGTTGATACCTGCTTTTACCCATAAGCCCTGAATAGCTTGAAGTTCTTTTACAGATCTACCAGTAGCTATACCAACCTGTATAGTCATTTTAGCTAACTCTTTCATTTCCTTATTAGTGGCTTTAAGGCTATGTTGTAATTTTGTTTGTTCCTTTTCAAAATCCTTATAGACCGCTATAACACTTTTTATAGCCTTTAGATTTTTAGAGGTATCATTTAAGCCACTATTTATATTATCTAGAGATTTAGTAAAGCTTTCCCCAAGCTTACTAATATCTTTTTGTGCTTCGCTTAACGAAGATTTTAGAGTTTTTAAATCATCAGTAGTTGCTTTAATATCCAAATGATTAGACCTCCTTTATTTAAATTTAAAAAGCTGTCTCACAATGGCAAATTACTGCGTTATTGAAATATTACACGACTAATCATGAGTAGAGAACAGAAATCTTGATTTCCAGTGAATCACTTACTACTAGGAGTAAAGACGAGTAGTGAGCCACATTTTAAATTACTCATATCCGTGTAAATTTCAATGCCTTGTAATTTACTTATTCTGAAACAGCTTTTGGGGGACTGTTGACAGTCCCTAATATTGAAGATGACAAAGTCATCTATGCAGTTTTGAATTTAACCATTAGCCATATTCTTTAAAGCCATAGCATCAGATAGTTTGAATACCTTATCTTCTATTTCCTGCGAGAATAGAGGGCTAAGTTCATTGTTAAATTCTCCAGTAACACTCAAAGTGTTAAGTTGTATATCCCAGCTAAGTCTCTTGTTGATAGCACTTAGTATTTCTCTGTACTGGATATAGGTCAAATCCTTAACCTGATTCATGTCTAGAGATGTATAAGTGAGTATTGCTGTGATACCAGTTTTAAAGCTTATTCCTTTTTTTTTGCGTCATCTTCACTGTCATTATTAGTATTCAGCATTATACCATTGACACTTAGTATTTTCTTGATTATGATAGGGAAGTTGTCGGCATTGATTATATCCATTAGTACATCTTCTTCTTCATCAATAGACATTTTTAGAACCTCAGTAACAGCTTTAGCAGATTCATCCTGAATAAAATTAGTCCACATTTTTTCAGCATTTATAATAGCAACATTACTCATGAAATCGCTGAAATTTCTTAGAGTGATAGGCTTTATATTGCGTGCTTTACCATCAGTAAATACATCTATCAAGCTAGAGTTACCTAGCATTTCGTCAAGATCTTGGTATAATACTTTAGCTTCATCTTTCATATATATACCTCTTTACTATACAGTTTCTATAGTGAAATCCCAAAGCTTCTTGTCAGCTCTTTTTGGATCTAAAGCTTTTAACTCTATCTTTGGAGCATAAGCCGTTTGTGGCTGTAAGTTGTATTCAAAAGCACCACTAGCTTTACACTTGTATACAGTTAATTGACCTTGTCCAATAATTTGTGAATTGTCATCATAGATTGGTATTCTATGAACGAAAGTAAATGGTTTAGCTAAAGTATCTTTTAAGATACTGATAGTTTCTGCTGTAGCTGCAGATTCTCTTTCGTAAATACCATTAACACTTTTGCCAGAAGCACTGGAGTGGAACTTGATTTGCTTTTTAGTAGTATCTACGAAATACTTACCTTCTGCTAAGCTAGCTTCATCATTTGCTGCCTCAAATCCTTCAAGTACAGTAGTTCCAGCTATAGGACTATTTTCTAATGTAATTGTAAGTTCAGCAGGAACATCAGCTTCAATGAACTCAGTCATACGAATAGCACCTGTAGTAACAGTAGCACCTTGAGTAACGTTTAAAAGCTTTAAGTCAAATAATGCATTAGTAGCAGATAAAGTTATTGACTTGTCCTTAGCAAAATAAGTTATAGGATATGGGCTATCACCACCTGTAACAGCTTCTTCTTCACTTGCAAAATTAATAGCTACATCCTTTAACTTAGATAATGCAACAATTTGTTTAGGATCTACAAAATCCTTTAACACACATTTTCCTACACCGTATAAAATTTGTTTCATAATAAATACCTCCTAAATTTTGTTTAATTATTTTTATTTTTGATAGTATAAACAGACTGAAGTTAAACTAAATCTGTTTTAAAAACTATCCCATATTTAATCCAATCATTATTTTCGATTGGCAAATTTGGCAATCTTGTTGAGTATTGAAGGCGATAACCTTCAATATCTAAACTATCTAATAAACAGTAAAGTCTGTTGAGTATAGATATTAGCTTTGTATTTCTTTCATCAATAGACTTATGAATATAGATATCTATCTGTAGATTTACTATCTCTATAGTGTCTTTTGTTATTGGTTGATTTTCATAAACTAACAACTTCGTAGTATTATTATCTTTAAGATTAGATGGGTATTTATCCAGTAATATTTGATTGTTTGAATTATTACTATCACTAGATAAACCAATAAGAGTTAATAACTCGCTATCAGCTTGTAATTTTGCATAAACTGCTCCAGTTATATTTTTAAATTTCATTCAATATCAATCCTTTCATAAATATATGTCGATAACTCGAATAAAAAACAACCACGATTAAGAAATTTTTTTTATATTTTCAAATTGATGCTTCGAGAGACTGCTAAAAGCTAACTCTTGATAAGGTCTTCTTTTTTCTTTGTATCTACTTAAAACAGTTTTTCTAATATCTTTCATAGAGTTTAAAATGTAAGTTCCAAGAATATCAAGCCGAGTTGAAACATTGTTATCAGATTTTAGATCACCAGTTAATTTAAAGCACTCTGGGTTTTCATTCATTATGTCCTCAGTAAATTTAAGCCTCTCATCTAAATCAAACTCATTTGGTAATGTTAATTTTTTAGAACCAGCTAATTTCAAAATCACAAAAAACACATCCTTTCAAAATCTTAATTATTGTTTAGATACATAGAAATCTTACAGCATACACTATTAATACATTTGTGAATACCTTGTTGAGTGATATTAAGCTTTTTACCTATTTGTTTTTCTGTAAAACCTTCTTGATAAAGCTTAATAATTAATTTCTGTTTTGATGTAAGTTCACTATTTTCAATAGAATCCTTAATATCTATAAGAATAGATACCAACTCAAAATTTGTATTATATATAGTAGAAGTTTCAAGTCCATAATAAAATCTTATAAGACCTTTAATGCATTCTTTATTTAAATAGTTAATATTCTTAAATTTAATATCTCTAGATTGAATTTGACTACCTAAGCCCATATAAACACCTCCTAATTACACTAAATTTAACCAAACAATATAATTGGCTTCACATTTATACAAAAATATGTTATGTTTAATATGAAGACTATACTTTATTAATCGTTAGAGATAATAAAATGTAGACATAAAAAATTAATTAATTTTTTTGTTGCTTACTTCGAAATAATATAATGAGGGTAGTGTAGTTTAAATTAATATAAATTAAAAATATACTCGATATTATATAGTAGAAATATTGAGTTATAAATTGAGTAAGTTTTTGCAAGAAAGGAGGTGTTTTGTAATGAGTATAGGAGAATTAGATCAAAGAACGCTTAGGATATTACTACAAAAAGGATTAATAAAAAGACATGATATAGAAAAACTAAATAAAAAAATATTAGATGACAGTAATGTTTATGCTAAGAATTCATTCAATAAATTTGTATCTTATCTCGATAAAGATTACACTTCCAATACAAAAAGTGGATACAAGACAAATACCGAAAAATTCCTTAAATTTATACTTTCTGTAGACAACATAAAAGATATAAAGGATGATACAAAATTACCTCAGCTAACTAAAAACGATGTAGAGAGATTTTTCACATATTTGATTATAAATGAGTATTCACCAGCTTCAATAAGAAGATTTAAAAATAGTCTTATAAAGTATTTTAACTTTTTATCCCAATGTGAATATAAATCACCAGATATTAGACAACTGCCAATACCAAAGAAAGTAGTTAGTGAAATCAATGCCATAAGAGACGACGAAATAAGGGAAATAGCATATACTTCTGATAATATGAGAAATAGATTATTGATATTGTTTATGTATGAAACAGGTATGAGAAGACAGGAATTAATAGACTGCAAGAAAAAGTATATAGATTTCGAGAATAATATTGTAAAGATACACAAGGATGGTATATTTGATAGAGTAGGATATTTTTCAGATGAAGTAAAAAATATGTTACTAGAGCACATTGATGAATGGAAAAATACAGTAAAAGAGATCAACAATAATAGAATAAAACGGGTTAAATCTAAAGGCGGAACATATTTTGAACTAAAAATATCTGAGTATTTATTTCAAACATCAAGAAGTCAACAAATTAGTTATTCAACAATTTTCAAAGCAATAAAGGATACTGCATTTGAGTACTATGTAAATAATCTTATAAAGCAAAAAACAAAAGAAGAAGTAGCCAAAAACATTGCACAGGAAAAAATAGCTAATATTAATACTGAGACATTGAGACATTCTAAAAGAGCATATTTATTTTCTGTAGGGAAAACTATAGAAGAAGTTCAAATATTAATGGGGGATGAAAATAGATGGGTAGTCAAAAGATACCTTAAAATGGCACAGAAACTATATCCAGAGAATTTTAGAGATTAATACTAGACAATAAGTATAAAAAGTAGTATAATAAATACGAACACATGTTCGATAAATTATACTACTGTCTCACTCTATTTTAATCTTTGGGTTGTTATGAAATAGGTTTATAGAGATGCTTTAATTATTCAATTAGGTGAAATATTCAGGTTAAAGCTTTTTTAGCAACCCATTGATTATGTTAGTATTAAGTTTAAAACTGTTAATGTATTTAAAACAAAGGGGAGAAATGGCAATGAAAAGAACAGTAAAATCAATATCTTTTGATAAAGAGAGATTGGTATGCTTTTTAGAGAGGCTATATGAAAGTGTATCTAATGGAAAACTAAGTATTGACGAGGCAAATAACTTAATATTAGAGTTGGTAAATTCAGATAATGAAGCAGCTAAAAATGAGGCAGAAGAGATTATTTTTAATTGGATTGATAATATGAATGTATTATACATAGATGAACAAAAATAGGAGAGTTTATAAGGTTCTCAAATTTACCCGACAAATAAACATAACATATAATAGTAACATCACAAAAGAAACGCTCCTAAAATACAACATAACATACATTCATAATATAGGAGGAATTATGATCGAGACAATAAAACTAAATCAAAAAATTATCTATAAAGTTATAAAAAATTTAAACTATATACCAAACAATATTGAGTTTGAAGAGTTAGAGCAGGTAGGAAAGATTGCATTATGGAAAGCTATTAAAAGTTATAAAGAAAATAAAAACTATTCATTAAGCACGCATTGTTATAGGATAATCTACAGTGATATTATAGATTATCTTAGAAAAGAGAATAAAAAGATAGATTATACCTTAATATCTTTAAAAAATGAAGATAGTAAATATTTAGTTGATGAAATAGTAAATGGAGATATGTTGATATTAGAAATGAGTAAGTACATTTCAAAACAAAATGTAGATATCTTAGTAGATAAATATATATATAAATTAACTTATGAAGAGATAGCTACAAAGAATAATGTATGTAAAAAAACTATATACAGGAGAATTAAAAAATCTAAGAAAATATTAAAAGAAAAGCTAAAATGGCACTAATTACACCAAAAGAAAGAATAAAAAAAATAAATTGACAAACAATAAAACATATGGTAATATAGGAAATGACGATTGATGAAATAAATATCACCTATCGTTTAACCTACCGTTGGGGTCCGAAAGGACTCTTTTTTTATGGGTTTAAAATTGTAAACTACTGCGTTATTAAAATGATATTGACGATTCACGTACTTAAGTACGCTTCATCTCCACTATCATTTTAATGCCTTGTATTTTAGCAATTTTAACCTCCATAAACCATTAAAAATTCTAACCCGTGCTTTAGTACGCTCATATCCGCCACAATTTTAATGCCTTGTAATTTACTCATTTTGGCCACCATAAATTTTATGGGTTTAAAATTGTAAACTACTGCGTTATTAAAATGATATTGACTAATCATGAGTAGAGAACAGAAATCTTGATTTCTTGTGAATCACTTACTCCTAGGAGCGAAAGCGAGTAGTGAGCCACATTTTAAAAACCGCTTCATCTCCACTATCATTTTAATGCCTTGTATTTTAACAACTTTACCCCCACACAAAGTAGATTATGACGTTATCATTTCAAAAGATAATACATTTACATACACAAAATTGACATATTTGGTAATGAGCATTATATTATAAGAAAAAGAATACAAAAAACCTATCTATATTACAAAATATTAATGAAAGGAAGATTAATAATGCAAATCGATCAAAAATATATGAAATACAATGTTATGGCATGGATTACATATAAAATGTTTGAAAAATCTATTTTTAGCTATCTAGAAACTGTTTATGGCAAGGCAGACGTAAAATTAAAGAAGAAAAAAGCAAAACAAATATATAAAGAGATATTGGCACGCACACCAGCTCTAGAGAAAAATAATATTGGAACTAATGCTCTTTTGATGGGAGCAATGTTTTTTTCTATTTATAAAGCCTTTGATAAAAAGATGGATGAATATGTATTTTTCCAGCTGACTGACCGAGCTGCACATGCTCCTTTGTTTAATAAAATTATTGCTAAAAGAAAGCTCTTTACTGAAAAAGTACATGCAGAAAAACTTGCAGATGCAAAGCGATCTCAATCATCTAAGCACCCTATGGACTTTATATTTACTCACAAGGTTTTTAGCAACGATGAGTATTTAACAGAGTATACACAATGTGGTGTATGTGAACTGGCGAAAAAAGAGGGCTGTTTTGAGTTAGTTAAACACATTTGCAAAATTGACTATATTACTTATGACCTAATGGGAGCACATTTGGAACGTACAAAAACTATAGCGGATGGAGATAATCTGTGTGATTTTTATGTTACAAGAAAAAGATAACATATTCAGTGCAAGTTCAAAACAAGAGATATGTCTATTAACATTAGTGTAAGGAGTTTTTTTGAACTCTAATTATAGAATTAAACTACCTGCCAAGTCCTTCATTTACTTTTAATAACTCAAATACTCATAAATTTATATATCAAACTAAATAGATTTAGATATAATTTTGAATTTATTAAAGGAAATTAGTTAATAAAAGTAGAATTATTGTCATTATATGTAGACAACTATTAAAGCTTGTGTGATTTTTTTTACGAAGGAGTGGTTGATTTGGAAAATCAAAATTCGTACTCTAATATAGATAATGAAAATGAGATAATATTTTCTTTAGATATAGGAACTAGAAGTGTAATAGGTATAGTAGGAGATTACCATGATGGCAAATTTAGAATAATAGAATCCTACCAAAAAGAACACGATAAGAGAAATATGTATGATGGGCAGATTCATGACATAAGTGGAGTTGTAAGAGTCTGCAAAGAAGTAAAAGAACAGCTTGAAAGGAAACTAGGGATTAAACTTACCAAAGCTGCTATAGCAGCTGCAGGTAGAGCTTTGAAGACTAAAAAAGTAAAACTAAATAGAGAAATAGATATGACTATGGAGATTGACAGTAGAGCAATAGAAAGCTTAGAGATGGAAGCTATACAGATGGCGCAAGCGCAGATAGATGAAAAGAAAGATAGTAATATTAAATACTACTGTGTTGGGTATTCGGTAGCTAATTATTATCTAGATGACAGTTTTTTAGACAACTTAGAGGGACATAGAGGAAGTAAAATAGGCATAGATATACTTGCTACATTTCTACCACATACAGTAGTTGATAGCCTTTATACAGTTATGAGTAGATTGGGATTAGAGGTTACTAATATGACATTAGAGCCTATAGCGGCTATAAACGTAGCTATTAAAAAGAATCTGAGACTATTAAATCTAGCAATGATAGATATTGGAGCAGGAACTTCAGATATAGCTATTACAAAAGAAGGTGCAATTGTTGCTTATGCTATGGCTTCTATAGCAGGTGATGAAATAACTGAAGAAATAGCTAGAAAATACTTGCTTGATTTTGATACAGCCGAAGAATTAAAAATTATGCTTAACCAAAAGCAAATGCAAAGATTCACAGATGCAGTAGGTATAGAATATGAACTAACTTCAAACGAAATATTAGATACAATAAACGATTCTATATTAAAGCTTGCAAAAGAAATAAGTGAAAAAATAATAGAATATAATCAAAAGCCACCAAGCGCGATATTCTTAATTGGTGGAGGAAGTCAGATACCAAGGCTTACAGATATGATTGCTAAAGAGTTAGATTTACCGCCTCAGAGAGTAGTAGTAAAGAGTTCAGATATTATTGATGGGTTAGAAGGATTAAGTAGCGAATTAATAGGACCGAGTTTTATAACACCTATAGGAATAGCTGTAACAGCGAGTATATCTCGTAATAAAGACTTTTTAGAAGTAAAAGTTAATGATGAAAATATAAAACTATTTAATTCCAAAAAAATAAAGGTTTCGGATGCACTTATACTAATAGGGTTTAACCCTAGAAAGCTTATACCTAAAAGAGGAGAAGAACTTAGATACTACATTGATGGCAAGTTACATATGAAAAAAGGTGGCTTTGGAGAGCCAGCAAAAGTTTACGTAAATGGTAAGATATCAAGTTTAGATTATAGTTTGAAAACTGGTGATCAAGTAAGTATTATAGATGCAACACAGGGAAGCGACGGCAGAGCTTATTTATATGATTCTATAGATATGAGCAAAAGTGTTAAAGTAGATGGTAATGAAATAAGTATAGTAAAGTTAATAAGAGTCAATGGTAATGTTGTGGAGGAAAACATATCATTAAAACAAGAAGACCACATAACAGTAGAAATAATTTCTACAAAGCAAGAATTATTAGAATCTGTAGAATTAGATGAAGATACAGAGTTATTTTACCAAAGTGGTGAAAAATTTGATAATACTATAAAAGAAAATGATGTCCTTGTAACAAATAATTACACATCAAAAACAAATCAAGAAATACAAGAAGAAAAAAAGGTATTTTCAAATAATAAAAAGCTTCATGTAACAGTAAATGATGAAGATATGGTACTAGAATATACAAAAGATCAACTGATTTTTGTTGATATTTTTGATTATATAGATATTGATTTAACAAAACCAAAAGGGAAGTTGGTCCTTACAGTCAACGGGGAAAAAGCTGATTATTATCAAACACTATTAGAAGGTGATAAAATAAAAGCGTATTGGGAAAATAACTAAAAAATACATAACTGTTAGCATTACATAATAATAATAACTATGGGTAATTCTAAAATTATATTTATATCTAAATAAGGAGATATAACATGAAGAAATACAAATTGTTATTATTGGGTTTACTAGTAGTTATAATATGTGGAGCTATTTTATCAAGATTGTATATAAAATTAAACAATGATAAAATATGCCAAGGTATATATGTTAATAATATAAGCTTAGGAGGATTAAATAAAAAAGAAGCAACAGCATTGTTAGAGCAAGAAGTAAATAGATTATTAGCCACAAATAAAATAAAATTAAAATATAATGATAAGGTATATGAGTATACTTATAAACAGTTAGGATATACCTGTGATTACATAGAAGTGGTAGATGAGGTCTATAAATTGGGAAGAGAAGGTAATTATCTTGATAGACTTTTATCTATGAGAACGCTCAAAAAAACTAATCACAAACATACATTAAAACTCATTGATAATATAGAGGTGATAAAAACTCATATAGTAAATGTATCAAAAAATATAGACAGAAACCCAGTTAATGCATCAATACGTTACAGTAATAGGAAGTTTGTGATCAACCCAGAAATAAATGGAATAAAAGTAGACAAAGAGAAGTTAGAACAATTAATTAAAAGTTCGGTAACCAAAAATAAAAACATAGAAATACCTGTGATAGTAATAAAGCCTAAGAAAACAAAGGAATTATTATCACATATAAACTATAAAATATCAGGTTTTTCTACGTCATATAGCACAAAGAAAATAAACAGAACTTATAATATTAAAAGAGCTAGTACATCAATAAATGGTAGATTATTGATGCCAGGAGAGATAATTTCTTTTAACAATACTGTAGGTTCTCGAAATAGTAGAAATGGATATAGACAAGCCAAAATATTAAAAAATGGTGAATATGTTTTGGGTATGGGTGGTGGAGTATGTCAAGTATCTACTACACTTTACAATGCTGCATTGTTAGCTGACCTAGAGATAATACAAAGGAAGAATCATTCACTACCATCTTCTTATGTGGCAAAAGGAAGAGATGCTACAGTAGTTTTTAATGTATATGATTTGAAATTTAGGAATAACAAAAAATATCCTATATATGTTATGATGTATAATAGTGGGAATAGAGTGTATGCTTCAATATATGGAGATAAAAATGATAAATATTACGATATAAAAATAACATCAAAAGTTCTTAGCAAGACACAAAAACCAGATTATAAAACTAAAATTGACAACAATCTTAAATCAGGAGAAAGGATTGTTGATCAAACATCTAGACCAGGATATAAAGTAGTATCATATAAGAACTATTATAAGAATGGTAAGTTTATAAAAAGCGTTAAGCTACATACAGATGTATACAAGCCGATGATAGGAATAATTAGAAAAGGACCTGATAATTAAAAAAGACATAAAAGGGGGATATAGCAGTGAACATAGAGTTATATAAGAAAAGTATAAAATGTCCAGTATGCCAAAATGAATTTAAAACAACAAAAGTAAAGGCATCAAGAACACGCGTATTAAAATCAGATACGGATTTTATGATTTATTATAAATCAGAAAACCCTTTATTATATGATGTAATAGTTTGCCAAAAATGTGGATATGCAGCGTTAGAGAGTAAATATAATTATTTTCCTAAAGCAAAGAAAAATATAATGCAAGATTTTATTACATCAAAGTGGAACAAAAGAGATTATACAGGTGAAAGAACAGTCGATGAAGCATTACTATGTTATAAACTAGCACTATATTGTGGACAAACATTAAAATTTAAGAAATTCGAGCTAGGAGGATTGTGTATGAGAATAGCTTGGATACATAGACTAAAAGAACAAAGAGACGAAGAAATCAGATTTATTAAACTAGCACGAGATTTATACGAAGATGCGTATTCAAATGAAAATATACCATATGATAAAATGGATGAAAATACACTTACATATCTAATGGGAGAGCTAAACAAAAGACTTGGTGACTATAGGGAGTCCATAAATTGGTTTAGTAAAACAATAGGTGGTACTACAAAACCTTCTCCTAGAATAGAAAAGCTAACAAGAGAACAATGGATGCAGGCTAAAGAATTGTATAAAGAAAGTGGAGGAGAAAATGCTGAGGTTATATGAACTTAATACAGATTTTTGCCCGATGTGGGCGGCTTTTTCAGATGAAGGGTTAATTAGATTATGTATAAGCAATGAAGAATCTATATATGATTACAGTAAAAAATATCAAGGTAAAATAATAGAGAAATCCAAAGAAAAAGATAATTTGTTAAATAATTTAAATAGTTACTTTAGTGGAGAGTTAACACAAATAAATATACCATTAAAAATAGAGGGTACAGATTTTCAAAAGAGTGTTTGGAATGAACTTATAAAAATACCATATGGTAAAGTTGCTTCGTATAAAGATATAGCTGAAAGAATTGGCAATCCTAAAGGGTGTAGAGCAGTTGGCATGGCAAACAACAAAAACAAGATACCAATAATAATACCTTGTCATAGAATAATTGGTCATAGCAAAGAACTAGTTGGTTTTGCAGGAGGACTTGAGCAAAAAGCTAGTCTCTTAAGAATAGAAGGTCACAAAATAATAATCAAAGAAACGAGTAAAGGTAAAAAATACTATTTACATTCATAGTTAAATCTGAATTATTCATGGAACGTGGATGAATATGCTGTAGTTTTCTAAATTACAATATTTCAACGAATTTTGAAGGCGTGCTGGGTAGTGCGGTTTATAGAAGCATTGTAATTAGAAGAATATTGTATAGTTATTGATTTTCTATGGATAATTTAGCTTCAATAGTGTCATAGTAGTAAAACTTCTCATAAAATAATATATAGAAGGTTATGGGAAGTGATATTGTGCATAGAAGACGAAGAATTAGGAATATGACATCCCAAAACCCAGTGATTTTCATCCCTGGGATTTTTGGTTCTATAGGGCATAAAATCATACCGGGTACGGGTAAAATGAGATTTGGTCCATCAAAATATGTTTATGAACCAGTTATGGTAAACTTTGAAGAGATGGGTTATGTAAGAGGGAAGACAGTATTTGTTTGTTTCTATAATTGGAGAAATTCCAATGAAGTTAGTGCTAGAGAATACTTAATACCCACATTAGAAAATGTAAAAAAAATAACAGGAGCAAAAAAAGTTGATATAGTGGCTCATAGTATGGGTGGCTTAGTGGCTAGATCGTATATACAAAGTGAAGATTATAAATACGATATAAATAAATTGATATTAGCTGGTACACCGAATGCAGGAGCATCAAGTTCATATTATTTTTGTGCTGGAGGTAAACTTCCTTATGATGAAGTAAATAATAATTTTTTCCTTAAGGCTTTATGGGAAGGATTTGTATGGTATATGAAGAAATCTAGTAAAGGCGGTGGAATGAGAAAATTAAAAAATTTTTTCCCGAGTGCTACGGAGCTTTTACCATGTAAACACTTTGGAGATTATATATTCAAAGATGATGATAATAAAGATTTAAAATTCATACCAATAAATGATATGGCAGTCCAAAATGAATTCCTCAATGAGCTAAACGATAATAAAAAAATACTAAACAGAAAAAAAATAAAGATATATCAAATGATTGGATATGGATTTGAAACAGATGAGTATATATGCATAGAAGAAACTGATGGAAAAATATGGAAAGATGGAAAGCCGATCTATAGCGTAAAAACAGTATATGGTGATGGTAGAGTGACATGTGATAGCTGTAAAACAATAACAGGAAAATATGTACTAGTGACCAGTAGCCATACAGATTTGTTAAAAGATAATAAAAATGTTTTGGCTGGCATGTTGAACAGACAGATAGTACAGAAAAAATCAAAAGTTGATAAAGATAATAAGATATGCAATCTGCTAATCAACAATGCAAAACGGACTCGTATAAGAATTAATGGGCAAGAGATAGTAGTAGATAAACGATATAGGAATGATTTAGATAGCATAAACGTAGAAAAAATTGGATATAACAATTATTGGGTTATAATTTGTGTAAATAATAAAGATGATTTGAAAATAAAGGTGGATCCATTGACTAGAAAGTGTAATATAAGCGTACTCAGCAATAATACCGCTAGCAAACTTGATATACAGGATGTGAATATTGCACAGTATAAGTGGTTAACAATATAAGCAATAAAAACGAATAAATATTATGCCTAATAGGGCTGTCGTATGAGACAGCCCTCAGACTGTAGACAAATGCCCAATTTCTGCGTTGTTGTTAAAATTCCCGTTGCTCACTTACCTCTAAGTAAGCTATGCTACTCAATTTTAACACGCCTTGAAATTGAACTTTTACTAAAGTCTGCTATCTTGATGACTTTGTCCTCAATCTAAGGGATGCCTGTTAAGGCATCCCTATAATTATATTAGTTCCTGGAGAGAATTTACAATGTCCTTTAACTCTCCAATTTGGGCAAGTAAAGTAGCATTGCCTTTCTTAGTAATATGGTAGTGCTTCATAGGCATATTTATTTTTTGATTTATTAACCAAGTGTTATCAACTAAATTTATAGCTTCAAGTTGATACAAATGTGAATAAATAACACTCTGATTTAAATTAAGATAGGGTACTTTTTCTTGCATTATATTATATAAATCATTAGCTACAAGCTTTTTCTTAGATAATGAATATAGTATAAATACATTTAAAATTGATTGTTCTAAAATATCAGTCATAAAATTCACCAAAAACCACCTCATTACATCAGAAAATTTCAGAAAATTAAGAATCTTATTAATTATTAGTAATATTCTGATAAATTACAGGATTCATAAATATTTAGCAGAATATAAACATAAAGAGTATATTATACAATATTACAATGAAGGGAAAAGTATTAAAAGTTTTTGATTAAAAAACAAGCATAGGAGGGGTATAATGAACTGTCACAAAGGCAAATTACTTATGGAGAATATGGAGAAAATAATAACAGGTAAAAAAGAGGTAATAAAGTATGTAGTAATAAGCTTATTAAGTCGAGGTCATGTGTTGATAGAAGATGTTCCAGGAGTAGGAAAGACAACATTAGTAAAAGCATTGGCGAGATCAATAGAATCTGATTTTAAAAGGATTCAATTCACACCAGATTTATTACCATCAGATATAATAGGTATTTCAATTTATGATAAAAACACACAAGAATTCAGATTTGTAAAAGGACCGATATTTGGTAGTGTTATATTAGCAGATGAAATCAACAGAACATCACCAAAAACTCAATCAAGTCTTTTAGAATGTATGGGAGAGAAAAAAATAACAGTAGATGGAGATATATTTGAGATGAAAGAGCCGTTCATAATATTAGCAACACAAAATCCGATAGAATATGAAGGAACATTTCCTCTTCCAGAAGCTCAATTAGACAGATTTTTAATGAAGATAACTATTGGATATCCAGATAAATTTAGTGAGGTTACAATATTAGAAAAGTTTCATAATAGTGATCCATTATTAGATTTACAATCGGTGGTAAGTAGCCAAGATATTGTAGAAATGCAAAATGAAGTAGATGATGTACATGTAGATGATAAAATATATGACTATATAGTTAATATAATAAATGAAACTAGAAATGATACAAATATAAGATTAGGGGTAAGTCCAAGAGGAGGAATAGCGTTGTTAAAGGCTTCTAAAGCTATTGCTTATTTAAATGACAGAGATTATGTATTGCCTGATGACGTCAAAGAACTTGCAGTACCAGTGCTAAATCATAGAATCATGTTAACACACGAAGCTAGAGTAATGAACCTTACTAAAGAAGATTGTATAAAAGATATAATCTTTAAAGTGAAAATTCCTGTGGTGAGCAACAATGACTAAAAAAGTATTGTATATATGTATTGCAATAATAAATTTGTTATTAGCACTACTAGTAGGGGGAAGATTTTCATACTTTATGTTTTTATTAACAATTTCTATATATTTGTATGCAAAGATATCAACATACTTTATCAGAAAAAATTTGATAGTAAATTTTTGGATAGACAATACTTGTATTAACAAGGAAGATACAGTAGTAATAGATTACAATGTATATAACTCATCTATATTTCCAATCCCATTTATGATAGTATCAGACGAAATACCTAAAAGATTATCAAGGATAGCAAGTAAAAACGAAATATACCAAGCAAACCCTTTTGAGACAACAATAATTAGCAGAGAAATAGTATCAGAGCATAGAGGGCAATATGACTTAAGTGAATTAAAGCTGAAAATAGGGGATATATTTGGTTTAGTAAAACAGGAAGTTACATTGAGAGATCCAATAAAATTGAAGGTTTATCCTAAAATATACCCATTAGAAGAATACAAAATAGACATGGTAAAGTCTTTCGGCAAAATTATTACAAATAAAAAAATCTACGAAGATTATTCAAATTTCCGAAATCTAAAAGAGTATATTCCAGGTGATAGTGTAAAATTGATTGATTGGAAAGCTAGTGCAAAGAATGATGAACTATATATTAAAAAATTTGATTCATCCTCAAAAATCAAGATACACATATATCTAGATTTTAAATTCAGTAAATTTAAGGCAGATAAAACAAGCGATATTGAAGAAAAATTAGCAGAATGTGCAATTAGCTTAAGCTATCATATGCTTAAAAAAGGATTTGAGACTGTATTTACAACATATACAGAAAAGAGAGTTAATATAGCAGGTAGAAATTTAAATGCAATAGGTTCATTTTTAGAGGTGTTGTCAATTATTAGGCCTAAAAGTGAAGTAGGCGTATGTGAAATGATTAAAAATGGACAAGGTTCTGAGGATAATGATGGTGTAATAGTTATAATGACACCACATATAGATGATAGCCTAAGAAAAACAATAGCAGAGTTAAAAATGAGGAAAATCAATGTAGCGGTTATTTTAGTAGGTAAGTTTATATATGTAAAAAATATAAAAGACTTTGAGATACTTAAGGAATTAAAAGTTAAACACAACATAATTGACATAAATGACAATATATCACAGGTTTTGAGGTGAAAAGGTGAAATCACGATTATTATCATTAATAAATATAGGAATAAGCTATGTATTTTTATTTTATATATTAAGACTCTTAAATCTAGAACTGTCCTTGATTAATACGTCTATAGTCATAATCCTACCAGTAGTTATATCAATTCTAATTAATTTAATGTTTAAAAATAAAAAAATTACGCTACTAATATTAATAATAATACTAACAGTAGGTCTATTTCTAGCATTAAAGTACAAAGAAGAATACAAATTAGTAAAAGAGACGATAGCAGATTTTATAACTTGGGCTATTAGGTTTATAAAAGGATATGGAATAATTCACAAGAATTACAGTTATGTATTAATAGCAGTCTTAAGTATAGTTATCACAAATGTTTGCTATTTATTATATATAAAAAATAAATCTATAATACTTAAGCTTCTCAGTGGAACAGCAATATTTCTTATAAGTTGGTTTTATTATATAGATTTCGCTCTGAACTATTATATAGTGTACTGTTTTTTTATGCTAATATTGATTGGAAACAAATCTTATCAAAGATATAACAAATCATGGAGTAAGGATAAAAGCTTAACCGTATATGTAAGAGAAAGCAAATGGCTTAAATATGCAATAATATCATCGCTCATATTAACAATCTTAGTAGCTATATTGCCAAAAGATATAGCACCTATTTCCTGGCCGTGGCTTGATAGAGCTATAAATAGTAGATTTCCACAGCTAGCAAAGTGGAGAAATGATCATAATAAATCACTAGGATATGGTACTTCAGTGAGTTTTGATTTGTCTATTACAGAGTTACAAAGTGAAAAAAACAGACTAGGAGGACCTATTACTCCATCAAATACACTTATGTTTAGAGTGAGAGGAGAAGAAAGAAAATATCTAAGAGGAAGAGTTTCAAATACCTATACAGGTTTTCATTGGAAAAGAGAAAAAACGATATTTACTAAGCAAATAGGTGGAAGTAACTTAAAATACTTTAGAGAAGGTTTAGTTAAAGGGAAAGTTAACAACCTAGTAATTGAGCATGTAGGTATATCTACATCAACCATATTTGCACCACTTGTTAGTAATCAGGTTCATATAGAAGGTAACAACTATGTAAATAGGAACTTTGAGATGTTTAATGAAAGAATGATAATGAAAAATGAAAATTATAAAGTTTATTATGTCAAGAATAATTCATTAGGATATAGAGGTAATTTTCGAGAATTAACAAATAAACAAAAGCAGGAATGTTTGCAGATACCAAATATAGTTCCGGATAGAGTAAAAGAGCTAGCAGAGCAAATAACAGCAGGTTATGACAATGATTTAGACAAATTGACAGCTATAGAGAACTATTTAAGAACTTATGAATACACATATGAGGCACAACTTAATCCATACAACAGAGATTTTGTAGATTATTTCTTATTTGATACTAAAAAAGGGTACTGTACTTATTTTGCATCAGCAATGGTCATATTGGCACGAAGTGTTGATATACCTACTAGATATGTAGAGGGTTTTTCGATGCCACAGGCAAAGAAGGATGGATATTATGAGGTTTATAGTGACAATGCACATGCTTGGGTAGAAGCTTATATAAAAGAAAGAGGGTGGATAACCTTTGAGCCTACGCCCGCGTATGAATTAATTAACCATGATATAGAAGAAGAAAAAGAAGACAAGAAGCAGCAGATAACTAAGGACTATAAATCACAATCTAATACAAGAAAAATGAAAGCAATGTTAGACTTAGAGGAGGAAATGAATTTTAGTTTAGAAAATATAAAAAACAAAGATAAAAATAAAAACGTAAATATATTGATAATATTATATATAGTGCTTATTTTAATAGGATTAATAATTAGTATCTTTGCTTTAATACTATATAGAAATAATAGAAAGATTAAGCAAAAGAAAATTAAAATAAGTGGGACAAATGAAATAGTCAAATATTACGTTAGTTATATCAACAAAATTATAGAGAGAAATGGAACCGTAAGAGAAGAGCAGGAGACTATATCAGAGTTCTTTACTAGAGCTGAAAGCAAGTTACAAGTAAAAGAAATAGCATTAGAAAAAGTACTCGACATATATCTTAGGTCAATTTACAGTAAAGGCATTATAGACAAGGATGATATAAAGTATGTAAGAGATTATTATTACAAATGGTTAGAATCTAAACAAAATAATACGTCAACTATTAAAAATAAGTATTTATATTATGAAATAGATAAAAAACTTCTTCTTTAAAAGATTGTAATAATTCATATCATTGTATATACTATACGTATTGAAAAAAAAGCATAGGAAAGTACAGAGGTGAAGATATGAATTACAAAATGATAGCGATAGACATGGATGGAACATTGTTAAACAGTAAACATACTGTATCAGATAAGAATAAAAACATGCTAAAAGTAGCTACAGAAAAAGGTATACAAGTTGTTATATCAACAGGGAGAATATTTACATCAGCGAGATACTACGCAAAACTTTTAGGGTTGATAACACCTATAATAGCATGTAATGGAGCATATGTATGTGAATATCACAAAGACAATGTGTTATACGACAATAATATAGATTCTTATAACGCAGGAAAGATAATAGATATATTAGAACAAAATGATATATTATATAGGTTTTATGATAATGACAATTTTTATCTTAAAAAGTTAGAACGAATGGATGAAAAGTACATTGAGTGGAAAACGACATGCGAAGAACTGTTTAAGGTTAAGATAACCAGCCTTGATGATGTGAAAGCTTACGTAAAAGAACATAAACCTAAAATTTACAAATTCTTTGTAACAGAAGAAGATGAACAAAAGCTAAATAATGTGAAAGAGCAAATAATGCAAATAGAAGGAGTAGATGTGGTTAGTTCGTGGAAAGGGAGCTTTGACATAATGAATAAAGGTGTGTCAAAGGGAGAGGCACTAGAGGAACTCTGCAAAATAATGAATATAAAAAGAGAAGAAGTTATAGCAATAGGAGATAATTTTAACGATGTATCAATGATAGAGTTTGCTGGCACAGGAGTAGCTATGGGTAACGGAGAAGATGAAGTAAAAGCAATAGCTGATATAGTGACTGATTCTAACGATAATGATGGAGTAGCAAAAATATTAAGAGAGTTAATAGGGTAAACTAAGATTAGGAGAGATAGAATGTCATTAAATATAGTATTAATAGAACCAGAAATACCTCAAAACACAGGTAATATAGCGAGAACATGTGCAATAACAGGAGCGGTTTTACATTTGATAAGGCCTCTAGGATTTTCTGTTGACAGTAAACACTTAAAAAGAGCAGGTCTTGATTATTGGGAGTTATTAGATATCAGATATTACGATTCTTTTGAAGAGTTATTAAATCAACATGATAAAAGCAAGTTTTTTTATGCTACTACAAAGGCATCGCATAAACATACCGATGTAAAATACACTGAGGATTCCTTTTTAGTGTTTGGAAAAGAAACTAAAGGCATACCAGAAGATATACTAAACTCTAACAAAGATCAATGCATAAGGATACCTATGAAAGACTGTGAGGCAGCAAGGTCTTTAAATCTTGCAAATTCAGTATCAATAATAGTATATGAAGCATTAAGGCAGACGGATTACCAAGGCTTAAGATAAGACTGTAAAAAGATACCACCATAGTATTTGCAAAAATCACATGAAATTTAACATAGATTTAACAAAAGTATTATTAATTTATTGTATTATAGAATCTGATGTTAGAAAATACTTAGGAGGACTTATATGTTAAAATTAGTGTTTACAGTACTTGGGGGACTTGGATTATTTCTATATGGTATGAATCTTATGGGAATGGGACTTCAAAAGGTAGCTGGAGATAAGCTTAAAAAGCTTATAGAAATACTTACGAACAATAAGCTCATGGGAGTTTTTGTAGGTGTACTAGTTACAATGTTAATACAAAGTAGTAGTGCTACAACAGTAATGGTAGTCGGCTTTGTTAATGCAGGGCTGATGTCATTGTCACAAGCAATAGGTATAATAATGGGAGCAAATATTGGTACAACAGTAACAGGTCAGCTAATAGCTTTCAAATTAACAGACATAGCACCACTAGTAATAGCTATAGGTGTTGCAATATGGCTAGTCTCATCAAAAAAGAAGAATAAGGAAATAGCCGAAGTACTGATTGGATTTGGGGTATTATTTTTAGGTATGAGTATGATGTCAGGGGCATTGAAGCCATATGCTAAATCACCAGTATTCATTGATATTATTAAAAGCTTAAACAACCCATTTTTAGGCATATTAGTAGGTTTTGGTATTACTGTATTAGTACAAAGTAGTAGTGCATCGCTGGGACTATTACTTGCAGTAGCATCAACAACTGATTTATTTACTCTAAATTTAGCATTTCCAATATTATTTGGTCAAAACATAGGTACTTGTGTTACAGCAGTACTATCAAGTATAGGTGCAAATAAAACAGCCAAGAAGGCAGCGTTTATGCATTTATTATTCAATATAGTTGGAACGGGTATATTTATGATTGCTATATATGTGTTACCAATACAAGATTGGATAAAAAAGCTTAACCCTACCGACATAGAAAGACAGATAGCTAACGCTCATACAATATTTAATATAGCAAATACGATTATATTATTCCCATTTGCTGAACTAATAGTGAGAGCAGCAAATAGGGTGATTCCTGGGGAAGATGACGATGATGAGGTACAAGGTCTTAAGTATCTTGATCAAAGGATAATGGAGACACCTCCGATAGCAGTAGGAATGGCTTCAAAAGAA
This sequence comes from Abyssisolibacter sp. ZYX002, assembly GCF_056892235.1. Classification (NCBI taxonomy): domain Bacteria; kingdom Bacillati; phylum Bacillota; class Clostridia; order Eubacteriales; family Clostridiaceae; genus Abyssisolibacter; species Abyssisolibacter sp. ZYX002. The sequence goes on along the minus strand of NZ_JARMXH010000002.1, from coordinate 32,577 downwards.
GTTCTAAGAATGGGTAAATTAGTCAAAAAGACATTAGCATTGTCAAGAGAAGCATTCTTTAAATCTGACGAAAAACTAACACATAAAGTATTTGAAGAAGAAAAGAAAATTAATTGGATGGAAAAATCTATAACTAATTATTTAATAGAGCTGTTAAATGCACCACTTACAGATAGCCAACATGTAATAGTAACAACTTTATTAAACACAGTAAATGATTTAGAAAGAATAGGAGACCACGCAGATAATTTAGCAGAGTTTGCTCAGTATAGAATAGATAATAAAATAAAGATGTCTGATTATGCTCTAAAGGAAATAGACATAATGTTTACAAAAGTGCAAGATTCATTTGAAAGATCATTACTTGCATACAAAGATCCTAACGAGAAGATAGTAGCGTCAGTAATCAGTGCAGAAGAAGATATAGATAAAATGGAAAAACAGCTTAGAGCTAACCACATAGACAGACTCAATAAACAGCAGTGTTCAGGTAGCTCAGGAATAGTATTCCTAGATATAATAAGTAACTTAGAGAGAATAGCAGATCATTCATCAAACATAGCATTAGCAATAAGAGATGCATTATACTAGATTGTTATAAAGAACTGAAAGAGAATAATTTTCAGTTCTTTTTTATTAAGTAACAAAGAAAAAAGGACTACTTTTGAGTCCTTTTTAGATTGATGACAAAGGCATCAAAATAACAGAGTGTAAAAAGAGCTCAATTTCAAGGCGCATTAAAATTGAGTAGCAGAGCTTACTTAAAGGTTAGTGAGCAACTGAAATTTTAACAACAACGCAGAAATTGGGCTTTTGTCTACAGTCTGAAAGGACTATTTTGAGTTCCTTTATTCTTAATCTATTCATCAATTTTAGCGGCTTCTAGTACCTCGTTCATTTTGGACATTATGTATTCATATCCATTCTTACTGTGAGGTATTAAGCATCCACTACAATCTTTGATTCCATTTACATATTTGAAGTTACCACCACATTTATCCTTTAGCATATATAATGGACAAAAGCAGAACATGCAATTAAATTCCTTATCATCTTTTACTTTATGACAGGGAAAATATTCACATTTTCTGTGATTATAAAATTTATAATTAGTAGTCTTAGTTTCACTCATATATAGCACCTCCAAAACAATTATATCAAAATAGTGTCAAAAGTTAAAATTTTTAATATACTATAATAGTAGAACTAAATGAGCAAAATAGAAGCTTTGATAGCATAATTAAAGGTTAGAATTATTAAAATAAAAAAATATTTAAAATAAATGTTGAATTAAGGATGAGCGTGTATTATAATAAAGCTGTAAAAGTTAAAAATTAAATGAAATCTGGATGACGAATACGGGAGAGAACAGATTGTCGCCGAAGGAGTAAGCATTGAGCTTGCCGTTCAAATGTGAAGCTCTCAGGCAAAAGGACCGTATTTTGACAGGACTCTGAAGAGCGTAAGCACCGTAGGAGCAATTCTTTTGAAAAAAAGAAGAATCTCTCAGGTTTAAAACAGAGCATAAGGCATTGTATGGTGTCGTATGCTTTTTTTGTACGCAGAAAGTAATACTATCATACAAATACTCAAAATAGGAAGTGTGTAAAATGATTGTTATTACAAATAACCCATTAGTTAAAAAAGAGTTAATACAATTTGAAGTTGTATACAAAGAACTTGAGTATTTAGAGATACTTAAAATAGTTAGAGACATGATACATAAAGGTCACAAACTATTAACACATCCTCTTTCGGGTAGCGTTAAGCCTAATGAAACCCCGTACAAATCTATTGCTGTTTCAAAGCAAAAACATAAACTTGATATGGAGTCGCTAATGATTATTGAAAAGAGTATAGAGACTACCATAAAGTTTTTTAAGAATCCAAAACGACCAACATACACAAAAAGTATACTAGAAGATTTTCAATTAATAGATAAAGGATTAATTGAAAAAGCTTTAAGATGATACATAAAATAAATTTATTTAAGGAGTGATCTCACATGGAAAACGTTTATGATGTTGCCATAATCGGTAGTGGACCTGCTGGATTAGCTGCTGGATTATACTCAGGTAGAGCTAGAATGAATACTATTATAATCGAGAAAGAAAAAGCAGGTGGACAGATAGTAACTACAGAAGAAGTTGAGAACTACCCAGGTTCAATAGGAGAAGAATCAGGACCATCATTAATAGCTAGAATGGTTAAACAAGCAGAAGGGTTTGGAGCTAAAAAAGCTAAAGATACAATAACAGATATACAGTTAGATGGAGATATAAAAGTACTAAAAGGTGAAAAAGAAGAATACAGAGCAAAAGCAGTAATTATAGCATCTGGAGCAAAGCCAAGATTAATAGGATGCCCAGGAGAAAAAGAGTTAACAGGAAAAGGTGTATCATATTGTGCAACATGTGATGGTGCTTTCTTTGAAGACTTTGAAGTTTTCGTAGTAGGTGGTGGAGATTCAGCAGTTGAAGAGGCAATGTTCTTGACTAAGTTTGCTAGAAAAGTAACAATCATTCATAGAAGAGATACGCTAAGAGCTGCTAAATCAATACAAGAAAAAGCATTTAAAAACGAAAAAATTGATTTCATGTGGAATAGCGAAATAGTAGAAGTAAAAGGAGAAGGAATAGTAGAGTCAATAGTTGTAAAGAATAGAGAAAGTGGAGAGTTAAAGCAAATTGACGCTGACGAAGAAGATGGTACTTTTGGTGTATTTGTATTCATAGGATTTATGCCACAAACAAACTTGTTTAAAGATAAAGTAGATATGGACCAAAGAGGTTATATTATTACTGATGACAACATGAAAACAAACATCGAAGGTGTATTTGCAGCAGGAGACTGTAGAGTTAAGTCATTAAGACAAGTAGTAACTGCATGTGCAGATGGAGCAATAGCTGCTACACAAGCAGAAAAATATATAGAAGATAAATTTGAATAGGGGGAATTAAAATGTTAGCACTTGATAAAACTAATTTTGAACAAGAAGTATTAAACGCTGAAGGTTATGTACTAGTAGACTTTTGGAGCGAGGGATGTGAGCCATGTAAAGCATTAATGCCGAGTGTGGTTGAATTATCAGAAAAATATGATGGCAACATGAAATTTACAAAATTAGATACAACTAAAGCTAGAAGATTAGCTATAAAACAAAGAGTTTTAGGACTTCCAACAATAGCAATATATAAAGATGGAGAGAAAATAGATGAAGTAACAAAAGACGATGCAACAGCAACAAACATTGAAGAAATGATTAAAAAATATTTATAAGCTTTAGACAACCAGAAGTTGTTTAAATAAATTCATTTATAATTTATGAGGAGGTGAACTATAGTGCGCCTAGAGTTAGGGAATATTTTTATAAAGGATATCCAATTTGGTGATATCACTAAGGTTGAAAATGGAACATTATATGTTAATAAAGAGGAATTGATTGCAGAAGTAAGTGAAGATCAAAACCTTAAATCAGTAGAGGTTCAAATAGCAAAACCGGGTGAAAGTGTAAGAATAACGCCTGTAAAAGATGTTATTGAGCCAAGAGTGAAAGTTGAAGGAAAAGGTGGTATTTTCCCTGGAGTTTTATCTAAGGTTGATACTGTTGGTTCTGGAAAAACAAATGTTTTAAAGGGTGCGGCTGTAGTTACAACTGGTAAGATTGTCGGATTCCAAGAGGGAATTATTGATATGACTGGACCAGGAGCAGACTATACTCCATTCTCAAAGCTTAACAACTTAGTAATAGTTTGCGAGCCAAAAGAAGGAGTAAAAGCACATGAGCATGAAAAGGCTATAAGATTTGTAGGATTAAAAGCTGCTAGATATTTAGGAGAAGCCGGAAGAAATGTTACTCCAGACGAAGTAAAAGTTTACGAAACACTTCCATTATTAAAAAGTGTAGAGAAATATCCAGAGTTACCAAAGGTAGCATATGTTCAAATGTTACAAAGCCAAGGTTTACTTCATGATACTTATGTATATGGAGTTGATGCAAAGCAAACACTATCAACATTAATATCTCCAACAGAAATAATGGATGGAGCTATAATTAGCGGAAACTGCGTGTCTGCGTGTGATAAGAATACAACATATCATCATTTAAACAATCCAATAGTACACGATTTATTTGATGCACATGGTAAAGATATCAACTTTGTTGGTATGATTATTACTAATGAGAATGTTTATTTGGCAGATAAAGAGCGTTCATCAAACTGGACAGCTCAATTAGCAGAGTATATTGGAGTAGATGGAGTTGTAATCTCACAAGAGGGATTTGGTAACCCAGATACAGACTTAATCATGAACTGCAAGAAGGTAGAAAATAAAGGTATTAAGACTGTTATAGTAACAGATGAGTATGCTGGTCAAGATGGAGCTTCACAATCATTAGCAGACGCAGATGTTAAGGCTGATGCAGTTGTAACAGGCGGAAATGCAAATGAAGTAATAGAATTACCACCAATGGATGTAGTTATAGGAGATACTCAGTATGTTGATACTATAGCTGGAGGTACAGATGGAAGCTTAAAAGAAGATGGAAGCATTGTAATAGAGCTTCAAGCTATAACAGGAGCAACAAACGAATTAGGTTTCAACAAGCTTAGTGCAAGAGGATAGATAACAGAAAAAATATAAAATAGAAAGGATGTTGACTATGGGATTATATGATGGTAAAAAAGTTATTATCATAGGCGATAGAGACGGTATACCAGGTCCTGCAATCGAAGAATGCTTAAAAGCTACAGAAGCAGAAGTAGTATTTTCTTCTACAGAGTGTTTTGTCTGAACGGCTGCAGGTGCAATGGATTTAGAAAATCAAAAGAGGGTTAAAGACCTTACAGAGAAACACGGAGCTGAGAATGTTATCGTGTTACTAGGTGCAGCAGAAGCTGAGGCAGCTGGATTAGCAGCTGAAACAGTTACAGCTGGAGACCCTACATTTGCTGGTCCATTAGCAGGAGTCCAGTTAGGACTTAGAGTTTATCATGCAGTAGAACCTGAATTCAAAGGCGAAGTAGATGCAGATGTTTACGATGAGCAAATAGGTATGATGGAAATGGTTCTAGATGTAGATGAAATCATCGAAGAAATGAAAGAGATAAGAGACGAATTTTGTAAATTTTAATAAACGATATTAACTAATGTTAATATACCCTAAAAAATCCGAGAGAGGGGGTAAAAAATGAGTAAAATCAGAGTGGTTCATTATATAAATCAGTTCTTTGCCGGTATAGGTGGAGAGGAAAAGGCAAACATAAAGCCAGAAGTAAGAGAAGGTGTAGTAGGCCCAGGACTAGAATTCAATAAAAACTTTTCAGACGAAGCTGAAATAGTTGCAACAATAATCTGTGGAGACTCATATTTTAACGAAAATGTAGAAGAAGCGAAAGCAGAAGTAATAGGTATGGTGAAAAAATACAATCCAGATCTATTTATAGCAGGTCCAGCATTCAACGCAGGAAGATATGGTGTTGCATGTGGTACAATTGCAGATGCTGTTCAAAGTGAATTAAATATCCCTGTATTAACAGGTATGTACATTGAAAACCCTGGTGCAGATATGTTTAAGAAAAGCGTATATATCGTATCAACTAAAAACAGTGCAGCAGGTATGAGAAAAGCAGTAAAAGTAATGGCTCCATTAGCAATTAAATTAGCTAAAGGTGAAGAGATAGGGTCTGCTAGTGAAGAAGGCTATATTCCAAGAGGTATCAGAAAGAACTATTTCGCAGCAGAGAGAGGCTCAAAAAGAGCTGTAGATATGTTAGTTAAAAAATTAAAAGGTGAAAAATACGAGACAGAGTATCCAATGCCTGATTTTGATAGAGTGGATCCAAATCCAGCTGTTAAAGACATATCTAAAGTTAAAGTTGCTTTAGTTACATCTGGAGGTATAGTTCCAAAAGGTAACCCTGATCATATAGAGTCTTCAAGTGCATCAAAATATGGTAAATATGATATAGCTTCATTTGATGATTTAACAAGTGAAACTCATGAAACTGCACATGGTGGATATGATCCAACATACGCTAATGAAGATGCAGACAGAGTATTACCAGTAGATGTATTAAGAGATTTAGAAAAAGAAGGAAAAATTGGTGAACTTCATAGATATTTCTATACAACAACAGGAAACGGTACTGCAGTTGCTAGTTCTAAGAAATTTGCAGCTGAGTTTGCAAAAGAGTTAGTTGCAGATGGTGTAGAAGCAGTTATATTAACTTCTACGTGAGGTACGTGTACACGTTGCGGTGCAACGATGGTAAAAGAAATAGAAAGAGCTGGAATTCCAGTAGTTCACATTTGTACAGTAGTTCCAATTTCACTTACTGTTGGAGCTAACAGAATAGTTCCTGCGATTGCTATTCCTCATCCATTAGGAAACCCTAGTATGGATAAAGAGGAAGAAAAAGAGCTAAGAAGACATATAGTTGAAAAAGCTCTAAAAGCTTTAGAGACAGAAGTAGACGGGCAAACTGTATTTGAAGATTAATTTCATGGGACTAACTCAGGTACTAAATTTGAGCTAGTCCCATTTAAATATGCGGAGGTGTTAAATATGACTTTTCCAGTAGTAAAAGGAGCTAGTTATATACTAGTTCATACACCAGATATGATTATTCATAATGGTACAACACAAACAACAGAAAAAATAGTAAATCCAGAGTCAGATTATTTAAAACAATTACCAAACCACATTAGAAGCTTTGAGGATGTAGTTAGCTACTTGCCAAACCAAACTTATATTGGAAACATGACTCCAGAAGAACTAGCAGGCTTTGAAATGCCTTGGTTTGATAAAAAAGCAGAGTCAGCATCTAGATACGGTAAATTTGGCGAAATAATGCCACAAGACGAATTTATAGGGCTATTAAAAATATCAGATGCATTTGGATTAGTTGAACTAGAAGCAGAATTTTCAAAAAATGTAACTGAAAAAATAGAAAAACATGAAGTTATAAATAAAGAATTAGTAGCTAAGATACCTACAGAAACAACATTAGAAGAAATAAAAGAGCATATAGAAAAGCATCATGCAGAAGCTATATACAATGACGGCAAATTAGTTGGATGTGTAAAAAGAGCACATGATATAGACGTAAATTTAACATCACATGTAATGTATGAAAATCTAGTAGTTAAAGCATCAGGTTATCTTGCAATGGTAAATCTATTAGAGAAAAACAACATAGATGCAAATGACGTGCAGTATGTAATAGAGTGTTCAGAAGAAGCATGTGGAGATATGAACCAAAGAGGTGGCGGTAACTTCGCTAAATCAATAGCAGAATTAGCTGGATGTATGAATGCAACAGGTTCAGATACAAGAGGTTTTTGTGCAGCTCCAACTCATGCATTAATAGAAGCAGCTGCGTTAGTACAAGCTGGAGTATATGAAAATGTAGTGATAGTTGCAGGAGGAGCTACAGCTAAGCTTGGAATGAACGGTAAAGACCATGTTAAAAAGGATATGCCAATATTAGAGGATACATTAGGTGGTTTTGCAGTACTTGTTAGCAAAAATGATGGAGTTAATCCAGTGCTTAGAACTGATTTAGTTGGAAGACATACAGTAGGTACAGGATCATCACCACAAGCTGTAATAACATCTCTGATAACAGCACCACTAGATAAAGGAAATATGAAAATAACAGATATAGATAAGTACTCAGTAGAAATGCAAAATCCAGATATAACAAAGCCAGCAGGAGCTGGAGATGTTCCAACATCAAACTATAAGATGATAGGTGCATTAGGAGTTAAGAGAAAAGATATAGAAAGAAAAGATTTAATGAACTTTGTAACTAAGCATGGTATGCCAGGTTGGGCACCAACACAAGGTCATATTCCTTCAGGAGTTCCTTATATAGGATTTGCAAAAGATGCAATGACAGAAGGTAATGTAAACAAAGCAATGATAGTAGGTAAAGGAAGTCTATTCTTAGGAAGAATGACTAATCTTTTTGATGGAGTATCAATAGTTATAGAAAGAAATAGTGGAAAGATTAGTGAGGAAAAAGGAGCATCAGAAGAAACAATTAAAAAAATGGTAGCTGAGGCAATGAGAGAATTTGCATCACATTTAACAGTAGAGTAGAGGTGATACAAATGGAGAATAATAATGTTAAAAATATGATAGGAAAGGTTTTTAATGATATAGCAGATGCATTAGAAACTGGAAATTTTGGTCAAAAAATAAGAGTAGCTGTAACGATGCTTGGCAGTGAGCACGGAGTAGAAAATATAATCAAGGGAGCAGAAATAGCTCAAAACAGAGATTCATCAATAGAAGTAGTTCTAATAGGACCAAAAGCAGATACTAGCTTAAAGATATATGAAGCAAACACTGAAGATGAACAATATAAAGTAATGGAAGAACTTTTGGACTCAGGAGAAATAAAAGGGTGCGTTACATTACACTATAACTTCCCAGTTGGAGTATCAACAGTTGGTAGAGTAGTAACACCAGCTACAGGAAAAGAGATGTTTATAGCAACAACTACAGGAACATCATCTCCACACAGAGTAGAAGCTATGGTTAAAAATGGTATTCATGGTATAATCGCTGCTAAGTCTGCAGGTATCAATAATCCTAAAGTGGGCATTTTGAACGTTGACGGCGCTAGGCAAGTAGAAAGAGCCCTTTTAAAATTAAGAGACAATGGATATGATATAGATTTTACTGAATCAATAAGAGCAGATGGTGGCTTTGTAATGAGAGGAAATGACTTATTAGGTGGAGTACCAGATGTTATGATTACAGATTCATTAACTGGAAATTTATTAATGAAAATATTTTCTTCATATACAACTGGAGGAAGTTATGAAGCGTTTGGATACGGATATGGTCCAGGAGTAGGAGCTGGTTATAGTAGAAATGTATTAATTATCTCTAGAGCTTCAGGAGCACCCGTAATAGCAAATGCACTAGCATATGCAGCTCAAGTAGCCAGTGGTAATATTATAGAAGTATCTAAAGATGAGTTTAATAAGGCTAAAAAAGCAAAACTAGAAGATATATTAAATGCTGCAAAAGAAAAGAAAGCATCTTCAAAAGATGAAGAAGAAGTAGCTATGCCATCAAAAGAAGTAGTAACAGGTCAAATTTCTGGGATAGATATATTAGAATTAGAAGATGCAGTAACAGCGCTATGGAAAAACAATATATATGCAGAAAGTGGAATGGGTTGTACAGGACCTATTGTAATGGTAAACGAGTCAAAACTAAGTGAAGCTACGAGTGTGCTTATAAAAGAGGGATATGTTACTCAGTAAGATAAAAATATAGTATATATATTAGCTCATAGCATGGTGTATGAACAGAACATTAATGCTATGAGTTATTTTGTTTTAGTGCGAATATATAAGAACAAAGCATTTTGACAATATAATATAGTATAAAAAAGTAATAATTTACATGTTTAAATATAAAATAAAGATAAAATTTAAGATTGAGATGCAAAAAATACAATATTTTAAATAAACATGTTAAGTATAGCTTGCACCATAACAAAGAAAAATATATAATAGTTGTGTAGTGTTTAACAAAACTTGGATATGTGTTTAGGAGGGTATTTAATGTTAAAAAGATTTTCAATTTTAGGGCTAGTAGTAATCCTAGCTTTATCAATGGTAGTAGGATGTACAAGCAAGAAAGGTTCAGGAGTAACGGTTGGTATGATAACTGATACAGGTGGACTAGGAGATCAATCTTTCAATGATTCAGCTAACAAAGGATTGAAAGAAGCTGAAAAGGATTATGGAATTAAATTAACAGTAATAGAGTCAGCTACTCAAGATGATTATATCCCCAATTTAACAACGTTTGCACAAAAGGAGCAAGATCTAATATTTGCTATAGGATGTTTACTTGATCCTGCTATGGAACAAGCATCAAAGCAGTTTCCAAATCAAAAGTACGCTATAATAGATGGTCATGTTCCAGAAGGAGCTACAAATGTGGCAGCTGCTAGATTTGCAGAAAATGAAGGATCATTTTTAGTAGGAGTTATAGCAGGTCTAAAAACTGAATCTAACAAGATTGGTTTTATAGGTGGACTTAAGATACCTAGTATACAAAAATTTGAATATGGATTTAGAGCTGGTGTAAAGGCTGTTAATCCTAAAGCAGAAGTATTTGTTGATTATGCTAACTCATTTACAGATACTGCAATTGGTAAAGAGTTAGGATTAGCTCTAAACCAAAGAGGAGCAGATATAGTATACCATGCAGCTGGTGGAGTTGGTACAGGTATGATACAAGCAGCAGAAGAAAAAGGTTTCTGGGCTATAGGTGTTGACCAAGATCAATCATACTTAGCTCCAAAGAATGTATTATGTTCAATGCTTAAAGAAGTTGGATTAGCTACTAAAACTATAACAAAAGCTGTTGTAGATGATAAATTTGAAGGTAGAGATTATATATTCAACTTAAAGAACGAAGGTGTTGGATATAGTGATAAAGCTGGTAACTTAACTGATGACCTTAAAGAAGCAGCTGAAAAGTACAAAAAAGCTATACTTGATGGATCTATAAAAGTTGTTCCTCAAACAGAAGAGGAATTCAATTCAATAGAGATACCAAATTTATTAAAATAATAATAAAAGTACTTAATTTATCAAATAATAAGGTCAGCTATAAACTGGCCTTATTATTTGCCATAAAGAAATTATAAATTATATTTAAATATATGCAATGTTCATAGAAATAAAATGGAATCTTAATATTTATTACAGTTCAATTGTCAAAGACATTGCAAAAAAGGAAAAAATTTAGTTTAAATTATAATTTCTTTATGACAGGGATATGATGTATAATCTTATTGTGTGTATTAAGATAAGGAGGGATTTCCACTGAAGACAGTAGTAGAAATGAAAAATATAACTAAGGAATTTCCTGGAGTTAAAGCAAATGACAACGTTAACTTTACTTTAAACAAAGGTGAAATTCGTGTTTTGCTGGGCGAAAACGGAGCAGGTAAAACAACATTGATGAATATACTATATGGGTTATATGAGCCGACAAGTGGTGAAATCTATATTAATGGTGAAAAAGTTGAGATAAAGAATCCAACAGTTGCGATAAGCCATGGAATAGGGATGGTTCATCAACATTTTATGTTAGTTCCGCCATTTACAATTGCAGAAAATATCATACTAGGTTCAGAGCCAACAAGAAAAAACGGAATCAAACTGGATATGAAAAAAGCCATAGAAGATGTTAAAGAAATATCTAACAAATATGGTCTAGCGGTAGATCCAAATGCAAAGATTCAAGACATATCAGTAGGTATGCAACAGAGAGTGGAGATATTAAAAGCGCTTTATAAAGGAGCGGATATACTTATATTAGATGAGCCAACAGCAGTATTGACACCTCAAGAAATAGATGAGTTAGCAATTATACTAAAAAAATTAACACAAAAAGGCAAATCTGTTATATTGATTACTCATAAATTAAAAGAAATAATGGGAATGAGTGATAAAGTAACTATCATAAGAAGAGGTAAACTTATAGATACAGTAGATACAGACAAAACTACTAGTGATGAACTTGCTGAGTTAATGGTAGGTAGAAAGGTCAATTTAGTAGTAGATAAAAAAGAAATGAAGACTGGAGATACAGTTCTAGAAATTAATAAATTATCAGCAGTAGACCAAAGAGGAGTAGTAAAGGTTAAGGGTATTAGTTTTGAAGTTAAAGCTGGAGAAATATTTGCTATAGCTGGAGTTGACGGCAATGGTCAGACAGAGTTAGTGGAAGTATTGACAGGGCTTAGAAAAGCAAAAGGGGGAAATGTATCCTTAAACAACAAAGACATAACCAATACTAAAACTAAGAAGATAATAGAAGCAGGAGTTGGTCATATTCCAGAAGATAGACATAAAAGAGGTTTAGTGCTTGATTTTTCCCTATCTGAAAATATGATATTAGGTAATCACTATGAGGCTCCATTTAGTAAAAATGGACTATTGAATTATAATGAAATAAATAAACATGCAGTAGAATTAATTGGCGAATTTGATGTTAGAACGCCAAATCAACACGTAAAAGCTAAATCACTATCTGGAGGTAATCAGCAAAAGGTTATTATAGCAAGAGAATTATATAGAGATCCAGATTTATTGATAGCAGCACAGCCAACTAGAGGCCTAGATGTTGGAGCTATAGAATTTGTTCATAAGAGAATAGTGGAGCAGAGAAACAAAGGTAAAGCAGTACTTTTAGTTTCATTAGAACTTGATGAAGTATTAGCATTAGCTGATAGAATTGGAGTTATTTATGATGGTAATATCGTAGGAATTGTAAATGCTAAAGATGCAACAGAAAAAGAACTGGGCGTTATGATGGCAGGCGGAAAGAAATAAATAGAACGAGGTGATTATATCATGACTAAAAAAAGTAATATTTTAGAGGCATTTAAAGTGCCGTTAATAGCGATTATATTGAGTTTTTTAATAGGGTCTGTATTTATAATTATAACAGGAAATAATCCTATAGTCGCTTATATAGCATTACTAAATGGTAGTTTAGGAAGTATACCTAAAATAGGAGAGACTTTATTAAAATCTACCCCAATAATATTGACAGGTTTATCTGTTGCATTTGCATTTAAGACTAATCTATTTAATATTGGCGCTGAGGGGCAGTATATAGCAGGGGCAATATCTACAGTTGTAGCAAGTTATATATTTAGAGGTATAGAAAGCCCATTTTTACTAATACCTTTAACGCTGTTAGGAGGAATGTTAGGAGGAGCTATATGGGCATCAATAGCTGGTGTATTGAAGGCTAAGCTTGGTGTACATGAAGTTATAACTTCCATAATGCTTAATTATATAGCACTTTTTATGAGTAATTATTTAGTTAGAGTAGTACTAAACCCATCAGTTATCGAAGGAACAGAAGTTAAATTTCATTCGATTCTTATACCAGAGGCAGCAAGGCTTACAAAATTAAAATCAATATTGCCTATATTTGGGTATTCAAGCTTAAATACAAGTATATTTATTGCGATTGCATGCGGAATAATAGCTTATTTTATATTATATAAAACAACAATGGGATATGAGATACGTGCAGTTGGCTACAATGATTTAGCAGCTCAATACGGTGGAATAAATGTATCAAAAAACATGATATTATCAATGGCAATATCAGGTGCTTTTGCAGGACTTGCAGGATATTCACAAGTAGCAGGACTTTCATTTAAAGTAGACAATGTTGCTGAATCTCCGGGATATGGGCTAGCAGGTATTGCAGTTGCACTTGTAGGTAAAGAACATCCGATTGGAGTAATAGCAAGTGGTATATTATTTGGTATATTGGCAAATGGAGAAAGACATATGCAAATTGCAGGTATTCCAAAAGAAGTAGTAGGAATAATACAAGCAGTTATTATATTATTTATTGCTGGCGATAAAATAGTAAAATTCTTCATGAAAAGAAAAAAGGAGGTGGCTTAAATGACAGTAATCATCATAGGAATTATAGCTGCAACATTAAGATTAGCCACACCGTTAATATTTGCATCATTAGGTGGTATGTTTTCAGAGAGAGCAGGAGTTGTTAATATAGCATTAGAAGGTATAATGATAAATGGAGCATTTTTTTCGATACTAGCTACAAAATATACAGGTATGCCTTTCATAGGTATTCTAGGTGCAATTATTTCAGGTATTATAGTAGCCTTATTATTAGCATATTTTGCTATAAATTTAAAATCAAATCAAGTGGTAGTTGGAACAGCCATAAACTTACTGTCAGCTAGCTTCACAGCATATCTCATTGAGTTAGTATGGGGAAGACCTGGTCAAACAGATGCAGTTGCTAATGCTATAAGTGCTAAACCAATACCTATCATTGAAAAGATACCATTCCTAGGAGATTTAACATCTCAATTAACATTATTTGTTTATTTAGCATTTATTGCAGTTGCAGTTTCTTATTATGTAATGTACAAGACACCGTTTGGACTTAGATTACGTTCAGTAGGAGAGCATCCAAGAGCAGCGGATACAGTTGGTATAAATGTATATAAAATTAGATATAAATGTGTACTGATTAGTGGTGCGTTAGCAGGTCTTGCAGGTGCTACAATTTCACTAGGTGGAGTAAGGTCATTTAGAGAAGGAATGACAGCTGGTAGGGGATTTATTGCGTTAGCAGCAGTTATATTTGGTAAGTGGCATCCAGTAGGAGCAATGCTTGCATGTTTATTCTTTGGATTTACAGAAGCTCTTAAAATACAATCATCTTCTTTAGGATTAGGTTTCTTATCTAATGAATTTTTAGCAGCTATTCCGTATATAGCTACTATACTAGCGCTAGCAGGATTTGTTGGAAAATCAATAGCTCCAGCAGCAAGTGGAAAGAGTTATGATAAAGGTGAAAAATAAATAATATATGTGAAAAATGTCGAATATTAAGGATTTGATTTGTTACACATATAACTTTTTGGTATAATACAAGTAATAAGGTTAATATAATATACTATTATTATATTAATCTTATCTTTGATTTTGAGTTAGTAATAAATCATGAATTAGGGAGTAGAGGTGAAAGATATGAGATTGGGCTTTGACTTAACATTACAGCAAACACAAAAACTAATAATGACACCAGAGTTAAGACAAGCTATTAAAATACTCCAATATTCTAGTCTAGAGATAGTAGAACACGTTAAAAATCAGATAGAATCAAATCCTATGTTAGATTTTAATATAAAAACAAACTCAGATGAACAGGATAACTCAATTAACTGGAAAGAATACGCTCAAAAACAAAGCTACACAAGATATGATGGTGGATCAAGTAGAGAAAAAGATGATAACGATTTTACATTTGAAAAGTTTTACAAAGTAGAAGAGACTTTAAAAGAGCATCTAACAACGCAACTTGACATATCAGAAATAAATAATGAGCAAAGAAAAATTGGTGAGTTTATAATAGAATGTATTGATGATAATGGTTATTTAAATATATCTATAGAATCAATATCCGAGCAACTGAACATTGACGTAGACAAAGTAAAAGAAATTGTAAAGCTAATACAGACATTTGATCCAGTAGGAGTAGGAAGCTCTAGCCTTAAAGAATGCCTTAAGATACAGTTAGAGTACAAATTTATAGATGATCCATATATATATAAAGTAGTAGAGAATCATTTAGAAGATGTAGCGTACAATAGAATTACCAAGATATCAAAAGAATTATCTATAACATCAAAGAAAGTCCAGAAAATATTAGATACAATTAAATCGTTAGAACCAAAGCCAGGTAGAGGTTTTAGTAGTAAACATGATGACGTAAAATTCGTAAAACCAGATGTGACGCTAAAAGAAATAGATGGAGAACTTGTTATAATAGTCAATGATAACACAGCTCCAAGATTGGTGATTAGTAATTACTACAAGAACTTATTATCATCAAGTGATGAAAACACATCTAAATATCTGAATAACAAATTTAATTCAGCGATGTGGCTTATAAAAAGTATAGAGCAAAGAAGACAGACAATATACAACGTTGTCAAATCTATATTAAAATATCAAATAGATTTCTTTAAAAAAGGAGATAAAGCTTTAAAACCGTTGACATTAAAAGAAGTGGCAAGTGATATAGGGGTACACGAATCAACAGTAAGTCGGGCTACAAATGGTAAGTATATACAAACGCCTAAAGGACTATTTGAGCTAAAGTATTTCTTTTCAAGTGGAGTGACAAATACAGAAGGTGGCATAGCATCCACTAGTATTAAAACCATAATAAAAGAAATGATAAGTACAGAGAATCAAAAAAAACCATTAAGCGATCAAGTTATATCTAATAAATTAAAAGAAAAGGGTATTAACATCTCTAGGAGAACGGTTGCAAAGTATAGGGATGAGCTTAATATACCGTCATCATCAGGACGTCGTCGTTACTAGATTGTCCTAAATTATCCTAAAATGGCAAACTACTGCGTCATAAAAAATACTGAGACTAGTCACGTACTGAAGTACGCTCCTATCCTTGATTTTTTTATTCCTTGTATTTTACTCATTTTATGATAATTTAGAAATCGACGTTACTTTTTGTAATTTACAAACTTTTTGAATAACTTGGAGGTTATTAAAAATATTGCATATTACTGCGTCATAAAAAATACTGAGACTAGTCACGTACTGAAGTACGCTCCTATCCTCAGTATTTTTTATTCCTTGTAATTTACTAATTTTATAACAATCTGCTAGATTACTCTAAAATGGTAAACTATTGCGTCATTAAAAAAATCAAGATTAGTCAGTACTTAGCGTACGTTTTATCATTGATATTTTAAATTCTTTGTCTAAATTAATCTACAGTATATTACTCAAATTTTTTTGTATAAGTTAATTATATGTATAGTCACTAAAATAGCTTATTTTTCTTCTAATATCAACATCTTTAGTCAGTTTATATATATGAGTTTAAGAAAGAATAATCAATACTAAAATAATATTATTGACAAAAATGTAAAAAAAAGATAATATAATAATATCTAATTGATGCATCGTTTAGAAAATTATATTTAGGAGGAAATAAGTATATGAGAAAGAACAAATTATTAATTAGTTTTAGCTTGTGTATTGTATTCTTATTCAGCTTTTCATTGAATATCTATGCAGAGTCTGCAAGGGTTCTTCTTTTAGAGCATCAATCATCAAAAACTTCTAAATCTATAGGGCTTAGTTCACATGTTGATTATTCTGCAATTAATGAACCAAAATCTTTATTCAAGGTATATGCAGTAATCCACAAAGCTTTGCCGGGCAAAAAATGGGAAAAGAAGAAGCAAACACTAATGGATAGACCTGGTACATGTAAAGGCACAATTAGAGAAACAGAAGAAGCTAATTGGAAAATGGAATTAAACCCTAAGGGATGGGGATTTATAGGTTGCAAAGCTTATGGGTTAATAGAATATGATTAAAATCTAAATTAGAACAAGTATGAGAAGAAATTGCAAGATTTCTTCTCATAACTACTACCATAAATAAAAAGGAGACTATAAATGATTACATTAATAAAATATAATTTGAAACTTTTTTTAAAGATTAAGTATTTAGCTATAGGAGTTTTATTTTTTTTCGCTTTAGTAAACTTCCGATTGTTAGAAGCTTTAGAAAAATTAGACATACATAAAGATGTAATATATTATTTAAAACAAAGTCAAAGTTTAAGTATATTCTATTTTATTTTTTTTGTGTTCATTACATATGAGTTTCTAATAAAAAGTAGAAGAAACAATATAGTCGAATGCTTTTCAGCACTTCATAACGGAAAATTAAAAGTGTACTTATCTAAAATAACAGTATTAGTAGCGTTTGTAGTATTCATGACGATTATTCCGGTTTTATATAACATCATAGCATGCATTACAAATAATATGCATTATAAACCTTATATATATCACATATTTTCAAATATATTTTTGAATATTTTTTTAGTGTCCATTTTAGCGATTTGCCTTTCAACATTTATATCACTATATTTAAATAAATTTAGTGCATATCTTACCATGATTTTATTAACTGTTTTGATTAGTCCTATATTTGACTCTATTCCATATATTTTGTTTATGGGTTTTGAGTTTAATATTTATCCATTTAGAGAGTTATTTGATATTCTACCTCCAAATTTGGATTGGTCTGCAGATAAGTTATATGGATTAGCTTTAGAAGCTCATCGATGGAATATTACTTTTTTTTGGATAGGAGTATTAAGCGCATTTGCTTTATTAAGACTAAATAACAGCAAAATCAAAATAATAAAGTATGTATCTATAGCATTGATACTATTTTCGTTATTAAACTTAAAATCTTTTACAGAGCCAAGTTGTATTGTAAATAAAGATTATAATCCTAAAAATTTTACTGCTTTTGATGAAATATATTATTTGAAAGATGTTCAAAAGAGTGAAAAGGCACATTTTAACATATCGTCCTATGAGATGGAGTTGATTATAAAAAAACAATTAACAAGTAAAGTAACAATTTTACTAGAAGAAGAAAGACCTCTAAAAAGTTATAAATTTACACTATACAGAAATTATAAAATCAATAAGATATTAGATAAAGATAATAATGAATTAAGCTATAAACGTGAAGGAGATTATATAGAGATACATAATAATACTGGTAGAAAACTAGAAAAAGTTGAGTTTAGTTATAGTGGATATAGTCCTGTTTTTTATAGTAATACTCAAGGGGTATTGCTTCCTGGGTGTTTTCCATACTATCCAATAGAAGGCTATAAAAGAGTTTATTTAAAAAGTGAAGGTTCATTTATACCGATAATAAGAAATAAAGATGCTCAGTTTAAAGTGTCAATAGAATCTGATTTGGAGATATACTCTAACTTAAAAAGAGAAGAAAACAACATATTTGAAGGAAAATCTCAAGCTATTAGTTTAGTAGGAGGATTTGTTAACGAAGAAAAAATAGAAGATATTACTTATTATAGTTTAATCTTAGAAAAACTAGATACTGCAAATTTATCAAATATAAAAGAGATATTGAGTACATACATAAAAGAAAATACTAACAATAATGATCTTAATATTTCAGATAAAAAAGTTTTCCAAATTCCTGATCCTATGCATTATAGAATACTCAATAATGGACTTGTAAGCTTTAAAGATCATGTTTTTGTATTCGGTTTGGATAAAGAAATATTAACATATAGTTTTTTGCAAGCTGATATCCCTTTGCACATAAAGAAAGTAAAGCTTAGAACAGTACTATTTGATTATATTTTATATAAAAATAGCATTTTAAAGACACCAAAAAAACAACTGGAAAACAATGAGGATTTAAAAGTATTAAATTTATTCTTAGAGAAAATTGAACAATTTGGAGAAGAATTTGTACTAAAAAGCACTTATGATTTTTTAATAGATAAAAATGATAACAGTACTTCTTTGATGTTTATTGAGAACTTAAAAGCAGGAGGCAAATAGAATGATAGAAATACTTGGATTAACTAAAACTTTTAAAAAGAAGAAAGCATTAGACAATATTTCAGTAAATTTTGATAAGCAATTATATGGATTGTTAGGAGCGAACGGTTCAGGGAAAACAACATTGATGAGAAGTATGGTTAATTTGTATCCTATAAAAAAAGGGTATATAAAATACAATGGAATAGATATTAACAATGATTCAAGATATTTAAACAATATTGGATATCTACCACAAAAATTTGGATTGTTTAAAGAATTGACTGTATATGATAATCTTAGGTATTTTTGTGCTTTAAAAAAAATACAAAAAGAAAAAATGGATATTAGCATTAAAGAAAGTTTACAAAAGGTCAATTTAGTTGAAGAAATCAATAAAAAAGTATCTACATTATCAGGAGGTATGATTAGAAGACTTGGTATTGCACAAGCAGTACTAGGTAATCCTGAAATTATAATACTTGATGAGCCAACTGTTGGACTTGATCCTGAAGAACGAATAAGATTTAAAAAAATGTTGATAAACTTAAAGCAAAATAAGAGTATCATAATATCAACTCATATAGTAGAAGATGTAGAAGCTTGTTGTGACAAAATAGCTATTATGTATAATGGGAAGATACTGAAAACAGGAACTAGTAAAGAAATTACAGACGTAGCAAGAGATAAAGTATACGAAGCAAAGCAAGAAAACATAGCAAATGGCAGTTATATAGAAAAAACATTTTTAATAGATGGACAAAGGTATGCTAGAGTGCTTTCGAAAGTGCAGCATGAAGGATATCGTAAAGTAAATCCTAATGTAGAAGATGGATATATGTGCTTAGTAAAGGGAATATAAACTATGAATTTTAAATTAATATACTTATCATTAAAAAATCTTAGATACTATTATTTTGTGCCTGTAACTATATTGTATGTTTTTTTACCTATACTAGATTTTGGCATTATATGCATGAATAAAGGTATAGAGAATTCTTATATTATGGTATTTAGAGAAAATGAGAAATTCATACCTTTATTTTCAATATGGTGGATTATATTTGTTTTTAGAGAATACATAGAAGGACAAGGCAATGAGTTATTATACTGTTTTGATAAGAAAATTAAAATAAAGATATTTGATATATTTATATTATTTCTATGGTATATTATCCATGTTGGTATATTGTTTATCGGGTATAGTTTCTTATGGGATAGTATTTGGGTAGAATTTTTGAAAACTTTTATTCAATGCTTTTTCTTTGTATCAGCAACTTATATGCTAATATATACTATAAAATCTACTACTATAAGTTTTATGTTTTTACTGTTATATGAATTAGTTGTAATGTATATTGATTCAAAATTTGCAGAATACATTAGCATATTTGAATATGGATTTGGAGAAGCTTTTTCAAACGTACTTTCAAAATATATAGTGATTATAACTGTATCAGTGTTTTTTCTTATAATTGGAGTGTATAAAAATAAAAGATACTATTATTAACTAACTTTATCGTAGTGGATAAGTACCCTTTACAATATATAAAAAGATGTACAAAAAAATACTACTACCTAATTAACGTTGTATAATTTATTACTTATGATATAATTGTATTGTATTTTAATATAAATATAAATATAGCATATTTTTGTATATAAGATTATTGCGCTATAAAGGTGGGTTAACTATGAAAATCAAATTAATTTGTGCGAGTGAAAAAATATTTGAAGATAAAGTAAATAACTTTTTAACAGAGAATAAAGATAAAATCAAAGTAAAAGAGATAAAATGGAAATGGATGTATTACCATTATGCTATGATAATATATGAAGAAGTGTAGTATAGCTTTTTAAAAAGTTATACTATAGTTTTGATTGCTTTATAATACAATATAATATTTAAACATTCAGCTTGTACAAAAAAGATTCCAAAAACTATTGATATTTATAAACTTATAACTTATAATATGGGTGTGAGGAAATATTTTTTTGAATCTATCGGGACATAATTTATCCCTATGGACAAAAAACATACCAACCATACAACATATGTATGAATTATATGAGAAATACAAATAATATATGTTGGATTGTAGATAAGTATTTTGACCCATGGATTTATAAGTTTGCTAATTAAGGGGCGGTTTTATGGATAATATATTAAAGCTTCAAAAAAAGGTATTACCTGAAATGATAGATTTACTTGAGAAAAGATATAAAATACTTCGAAATATTTACTATAATCAACCAATAGGTAGAAGAGGTCTTGCAAATAATCTTGAAATGGGAGAGAGGATTGTAAGAACTGAGGTCAACCTCTTAAAAAAGCAAGGATTAATAGATATAAAATCAATGGGTATGAATGTAACAGAAGAAGGAAAAAAAATTATAGACCAGTTAAAGGATTTTATACATAATCTTAAAGATATAGCTGGACTAGAAGAAGCTTTAAAAGTAAAACTAAGAGTTAGAAATGTTATAGTAGCACCTGGTGATATTGACACAGAAGAGCTTATATTTAAAGATGTCTGCAGAACAGGTGCAAATCATTTAAGTAAGCTGATAGAGAGAAATCATGACAATGAATGTATCATAGGTGTAACAGGTGGTACGACTATGGCAGAACTAGCAGAAGAAATGAAAGAGTCAAAAAAAGATAAAGATTTATTAGTTATTCCAGTCAGAGGTGGCATAGGGAAAAACTTAGAGACACAGTCAAACAATATAGCAGCTAAACTGGCAGGTAAGCTAAATGGTGCATATAAATTATTACATGTACCTGATAATATAGGCAAAGAAGCACTGGAAACATTATTACAGATAGATGAAATAAAAGAACTTAACAACCTAACAAAAAAGATTGACATATTAGTTTTCGGAATAGGTAGAGCAGATGATATGGCTAGAAGAAGAAAACTAAATAAAGATACACTTAATTATTTAGAAGAAAATGAAGCAGTAGCCGAAGCATTTGGATATTATTTCGATATAAATGGCGAAATAAAAATGGAGTCAAATACATTTGGATTAGGATTAGAAGATTTTAAGAAGATACCCTCAATAATAGGTGTTGCATGTGGAACAAAGAAAGCTGAGTCCATCATTGCTATATCAACGCTAAGAGAAGATATGACTATAGTAACAGACGAGGGAACAGCAAGAAAAATATTAGAGATTTAGAGTGATAGTAAAGCCAAAGTGCTTTTAATATAATATATTTAAAATGAGGAGGAGTTACAATGAAGGTAGCAATTAATGGTTTTGGAAGAATAGGTAGAAACGTGCTTAGAGCAGCATTAGAGAATAATGTAGAGGATTTTAACGTAGTAGCAATAAACAACCCTGGAAAGATTGATAATTTAGCACATTTATTTAGATATGATTCATGTTTTGGTAAATTTGATGGTGAAGTTAAAGTTGATGAAGACAAATTAGTAATCAACGGTAAAGAAATAAAAATTTATGGAGAATACGATCCAGCAAACTTACCTTGGGGAGAAATAGGAATAGACGTAGTAGTAGAGTGTACAGGATTATTTACAAAAAGAGAAGATGCAAGCAAGCATTTAAAAGCTGGAGCTAAGAAAGTTGTAATAAGTGCTCCTGCAAAAGAAGAAGATGTTACAATAGTTATGGGTGTTAACGAAAATGACTATGATCCAGCAAAACACAACATTATTTCAAATGCATCATGTACAACAAACTGTTTAGCTCCATTTGCTAAAGTAGTAGTTGAGAAGTTTGGAGTTAAAAAAGGTCTTATGACAACAGTTCATTCATACACAAATGATCAAAATATACTAGATGCAAACCACAAAAAAGATTTAAGAAGAGCAAGAGCAGCAGCAGAATCAATTATACCAACGACTACAGGTGCAGCTAAAGCAGTAGCATTAGTTATACCAGAATTAAAAGGAAAATTAAACGGTATGGCTATGAGAGTTCCAACTCCTACAGTTTCAGTAGTAGACGTTGTATTTGAATTAGAAAAGCCTGCTACAGCACAGGAAATAAACAATGCATTTAGAGAAGCAGCAGAAGGCGAAATGAAGGGTATATTAGGTTATTCAGATGAGCCTTTAGTATCTATAGACTACAGAAAAGATGGTCGTTCTTCAATCGTTGATGGATTATCAACAATGGTTATAGATAATATGGCTAAAATAGTTTCTTGGTATGACAATGAGTGGGGTTACTCTTGCAGAGTTGTTGATTTAGTATGCTTTATAAATAAAAAAGGATTATAAATATAACAAAGGTTGGGGCTGTAATATAACAGCCCCGCTTCTAAGTATTTCATATTATAAATACAGAGATCACAGAAAAGGAGTGGTAATGTGTTAAATAAAAAATCAGTAGAAGATTTGGATTTAAAAGGCAAAAAAGTCCTTATAAGGTGCGATTTCAACGTTCCAATGGATGATGAGAGAAAAATAACTAACGATGCTAGACTACTTGGTGCACTTCCAACTATTAAATATATTATAGAGCAAGGTGGAAAGCTTATACTTATGTCTCATTTAGGAAGACCTAAAGGAGAACCAAATAAAAAATACAGCCTTGAGCCTGTAGCAAAGAGATTATCTGAATTATTAGGAAAAGAAGTTAAATTTGCAGCTGACGATAATGTAGTTGGGGAAAATGCAAAAAATGCAGTTGAGGCTATGCATGAAAGAGATATAGTATTATTAGAAAATACAAGATTTAGAAAAGAAGAAACTAAAAACGGTGAAGAGTTTGCAAAAGAACTTGCATCACTTGCAGATTTATTCGTAAACGATGCTTTTGGTACAGCACATAGAGCTCATGCATCAAATGTAGGAGTAAGCAATATATTAGAGTCAGCATTAGGATTTCTAGTTAAAAAAGAAGTTGACATAATGGGTAAAGCAATGGCAAACCCTGAGAGACCGTTTGTTGCAATACTTGGAGGAGCAAAAGTTTCAGACAAGATATCAGTAATAGAGAACTTATTAAATAAAGCAGATTCTATATTGATAGGTGGAGGTATGACTTATACTTTCTTAGTGGCGAAAGGATATTCGATTGGTACGTCACTATTAGAGCAAGATAAAGTTGAGTTTGCCAAAGAGTTAATAGAAAAAGCAAAAGCTAAGAATGTAAATTTAGTATTACCAGTAGATACTGTTGCAGCTAAAGAATTCAAAAATGATACTGAGATAAAAGTTGTAATGTCAGATGATATACCAGATGATATGATGGGACTAGATATAGGACCTAAGACAATAAAAATGTTTAGTGAAATCATAAAAGATGCTAAAACAGTTATATGGAACGGCCCTATGGGAGTATTTGAGATGGAGAACTTTGCAGATGGTACAAATGCAGTAGCAAAGGCTCTAGCAGAAGCTGACGCTGTTACAATAATAGGCGGTGGAGATAGTGCAGCAGCAGTAGAAAATAGTGGATTAGCAGATAAGATGACTCATATATCAACAGGTGGTGGAGCATCATTAGAATTCTTTGAGGGTAAAGAGCTACCTGCTATAGTAGCTATAGATGATAAATAGGGGGAGAAAGAAGCTATGAGATTGCCAATTATCGCAGGAAACTGGAAAATGAATAAAACGATAAAAGAAGCTTTAGAGCTTGTTAACATATTAAAAGAAGAAGCTAACAAAACAGATGTTGAAGCAGTTGTATGTGTACCTGCAACATGTCTTAGTGAAGTAAAAAAAGCTATAGATGGATCAAAGCTAAAGCTAGGTGCACAAAATATGCACTGGGAAGAAAGTGGAGCATTTACAGGAGAGATTTCACCACTGATGCTAAATGAAATAGGAGTAGATTACGTAATTATAGGGCATTCAGAGAGAAGACAGTATTTTAATGAGACTGATCAAACAGTAAATAATAAAATAAAATCAGCAATAAAGCATAATATTAACCCTATACTTTGTGTAGGAGAGACATTAGACGAGAGAGAATCTGGCAAGGAAAAGGATATAGTTAAAGCGCAAATAAAAGAAGACTTAAAAGATATAAAAGCTGAGGATGCTCAAAAATTAGTAATAGCTTATGAACCAATATGGGCTATAGGAACTGGTAAGACAGCTTCAAGTGATGATGCCAATGAAATGGCTGAATTTATAAGAGAAACTATAAAAGAGATGTATTCAGAGGATGTTTCAGAAAATGTTAGAATACAATATGGTGGAAGTGTAAAGCCTGCAAATGTAACAGAAATAATGAACAAATTAGATATAGATGGTGCATTAGTTGGTGGAGCAAGTTTAAAATCACAAGATTTTATAGAGTTAATTAATTTTTAAATATACCTAAAATATTCAGTGTTTTAGATAGAAGGAGGAGTTTATAGTGCCTAAAAGTTTAACAGCATTGATAATACTTGATGGATGGGGATTAGGTGCTGATTATCCCGGAAATGCAATAGAAAAAGCAAAAACTCCAAATTATCATGAATTATTAGAGAAATATCCACATACAAAACTTGGTGCAAGTGGACTTTCTGTAGGATTACCAGAAGGACAGATGGGTAACTCAGAAGTTGGACATATTAATATTGGCTCAGGTAGAATTGTATACCAAGCGTTAACTAGAATCACAAAATCAATACAAAATGGAGAGTTCTTTTCAAAAAAAGAGTTCTTAGATGCTATTGAAAACGCTAAGAAAAACAATAGTAAGCTTCATTTAATGGGTCTTGTATCACCAGGAGGTGTCCATAGTCATAGCGAACATTTATATGCACTTCTTAGATTAGCTAAAAAACAGGGACTGAACGATGTGTATGTACATTGCTTCTTAGATGGTAGAGATGTTGCTCCATCTAGCGCTAAAGAGTATCTTAAAGATTTAGAAGAAAAGATGAAGGAAATTGGAGTAGGAACTATAGCTAGTATTTCAGGTAGATATTATGCAATGGATAGAGATAATAGATGGGATAGAGTGCAGAAGGCTTATGAAGCCATGGTGATAGGTACAGGTAACGTGGGCTATTCATCAGATGAAGTTATCAATAAATCATATGAAGAAAGTGTTATTGATGAGTTCGTAGTCCCAACTACTATATACAATAATAATAAACCAGTTGGTTTAGTAGATGATAAAGATTCAATAATATTCTTTAATTTTAGACCAGATAGAGCTAGAGAAATAACAAGAGCATTTGTTGATAAAGACTTTGAAGGATTTACGAGAAGCAAAACAGTAGATGTATTCTTTGTTTGCATGACGGAGTATGATAAGACAATTAAGGGAGTAGAGGTTGCTTATAAACCTCAAAAGCATATTAACACACTTGGCGAGTATGTGAGCAAGCAAGGCTACAAGCAACTAAGGATTGCAGAGACAGAAAAATATGCACATGTTACATTCTTTTTCAATGGTGGAGTAGAAAAACCTAATGAAGGTGAAGACAGAATATTGATACCATCACCAAAAGTTGCTACTTATGATTTAAAGCCAGAGATGAGTGCATATGAAGTTAAAGATAAACTTATAGAGCAAATAAATAAAGATAAATATGATTTAATCATACTCAATTTTGCAAATACAGATATGGTAGGTCATACAGGTGACATAGAAGCTGTAGTTAAAGCAGTGGAGGCAGTAGATACATGTTTGGGAGAAATAGTTAAAACGATTATTTCAAAACATGGTAAAACAATAATAACAGCAGATCACGGTAATGCAGAGAAGATGTTGAATGATGACGGTAGTAAAGTAACAGCACATACTACAAACCCAGTACCGTGTATAGTAATTGGTGAAGGTGATGTTAAGCTTAGAGAAGATGGAATACTAGCAGACATAGCACCTACATTATTAGATATGATGGATGAAGATAAACCTGAAGAAATGACAGGTAAAAGTATAATTATTAAATAACAGAGGGAGGCAAACAAAATGAGTATAATAACAGACGTTTATGCAAGAGAGATACTAGATTCAAGAGGAAATCCAACAGTTGAAGTAGAGGTAATGACAGAAAGCGGATCATTTGGAAGAGCTGCTGTACCATCAGGTGCTTCTACAGGAGCATTTGAAGCAGTTGAGTTAAGAGATGGTGATAAAGAAAGATATTTAGGAAAAGGCGTTTTAAATGCAGTAGACAACGTTAATGATATAATAGCACCAGAAGTTATAGGAATGGATGTTAGAGATCAAGTAGGTATAGACAAATTGATGATCGAGCTTGATGGAACACACAATAAAGGTAAACTTGGTGCAAATGCAATATTAGGAGTATCAATGGCTGCTGCAAAAGCTGCTGCTGAATTTGTAGGTTTAGAGTTATATCAATATCTAGGTGGAGTAAATGCTAAAACACTTCCTGTACCTATGATGAACATATTAAATGGTGGAAAGCACGCTGATAACAATGTAGATATCCAAGAGTTTATGGTAATGCCTGTTGGAGCTGATAGCTGGGCTACAGCACTTAGAATGGGCGCTGAAATATTCCATAATCTAAAAACAGTATTAAAATCAAAAGGTTTAAATACAGCAGTAGGTGATGAGGGAGGATTTGCTCCAAACTTGACATCAAATGAAGAAGCATTAGCTACAATAGTAGAAGCTATCAAGAAAGCTGGATACAAGCCAGGAGAAGAAGTAAAGTTAGCACTTGACGTAGCAGCTACAGAGATATATGATGAAGAAACAAAGACATATAATTTAGAAGCTGAAGGTAGAAAGTTATCAGCAGAAGAAATGGTTGAGTTCTATGCTGATTTAGTGGCTAAATACCCTATAATTTCAATAGAAGATGGTCTAAGTGAAGATGACTGGGATGGTTGGAAATTGATGACTGATAAGCTTGGTGACAAGATTCAAATAGTTGGTGATGATTTATTTGTTACAAATACAGAGAGATTATCAAAAGGTATCAAGCTTGGAAGCGCTAATTCAATCTTAATCAAGTTAAACCAAATAGGAACTATCACAGAGACTCTAGACGCTATAGAAATGGCAAAAAGAGCTGGATTTACAGCTGTTATATCTCATAGATCAGGAGAAACTTCAGATACAACTATTGCAGACCTAGTAGTAGCAACAAATGCAGGTCAAATAAAAACTGGAGCACCTTCAAGATCAGATAGAGTTGCAAAATATAATCAATTATTAAGATTAGAAGATATGTTAGGAGATATTAGCGAATACAAAGGAATGGATGTATTCTATAATATTAAATAATTTAACCTGAATTATTCATGGAACATTGATAAATATGATGGAGTTTTCTAAATTACAGTATTTTATCGACTTTGAAAGCGTACTGGGTTGTACGGTGAAAAAGGGATAGATATATTGTAATTAGAAGGATTCAAATATTATTTTTCCTGTGATTAATTTAGTATAACATATAAAAAGTTTGGGAGACTGCTTCATAATAATTTTGAAACAGTCTCTAGAGGAATCATCAGTAAAAATGACTATGGTTCCTCAGTGGTTGTTAAATGAAATCAAGGTGGGGTTTTATTTTACAGCCTTCATTATTCTTTATATTAAATTCACACAAGATAAGGGGAGTAAGCTTCTCTTATTTTGCTGTAGAAGAAATTAAATGATAAAATGAATAAAAAATGGAAAAATGGCAATCTATATAAATAAGCCACAAACAAGACTTTACGTAACTTTATTAGAAACTTGATATAAAATTATTGTAATTTCAATTGATTTTGTACTATGTGTATGTTAAAATAGGTATGTTAATTGCAATTTAGGAGGTGTTAGTTAGTATGGAAATCTTGTTTTATATTTTAATAATTGCATCAAGTTTAGTTTTAATTGCGAGCGTACTATTACAATCAGGTAAGAGTGCTGGTTTATCAGGTAGTATATCTGGTGGAGCAGAGAAGATTTGGGGTAAAAATAAAGGAAGAAGCTACGAATCATTATTAGGAAAAATGACTACTATTAGCGCAGTTATATTTATAATCTCTGCATTAGCGTTAACTGCTATAAAATAGTTTTGGATGTTAATAGATTGGTTTTTAATTAAGGATTGTATTCCAAAAATAGATATCAAAAGCTATTTTGTAACGCAGTGTTATGTTTAATTTTTAATATAGCTTTTAAAAAGTCTTCCTTGAATTACAACATGAAGACTTTTTTAAATGATACATAGATAATACTTTTTATCTAGTATTATATAAAGGCATTATAAAGTCTTTTAATTTAATAAACCTATAGGGTTAAAATTTAACAAGGATAACTTTGGCTTTGGTCAAAGTATTCTAAAATGCAAAAGGAGGAGTAGCGTTGAATTACGAAACATTAAAGTACATTGCACCATGTGTGGGTGTGATAGCATTATTATTTGCTGTATTTAAGGCATCTAGTATAAATAAAGTTAGTGTAGGAACAGATAGAATGAAAGAAATATCGTCATATATACAAGAAGGAGCGATGGCTTTCTTATCTAGAGAGTATAAAACTCTTGTAATATTTGTAGCTGCATTATTTGTTATACTAGGAGTTTCATTGGGTGACAATAGCTGGCAAACAGCAATATCATTCTTAGTGGGTGCAATTTTCTCTGCATTAGCAGGATTTATCGGAATGAGAGTTGCTACTAAGGCAAATGTTAGAACAGCAAACGCAGCTAAAGAATCAGGTATGAATAAAGCATTATCTGTAGCTTTTTCAGGTGGAGCAGTTATGGGTATGTGTGTTGTTGGTTTAGGACTTATTGGTGTAGGTTCATTATTTTTAATATTTAAAGAGCCATCAATAATCACTGGATTTGGATTAGGAGCATCATCAATAGCGTTATTTGGACGTGTTGGTGGAGGAATCTATACAAAAGCAGCTGACGTTGGAGCTGACTTAGTTGGTAAAGTTGAAGCAGGTATACCAGAAGACGATCCAAGAAACCCAGCAGTTATTGCAGATAACGTTGGCGATAATGTTGGTGACGTTGCAGGTATGGGTGCTGACTTATTTGAATCATATGTTGGTTCAATAATATCAGCAATAACATTAGGTATATTAACATATAAAGCAAACATAAATGGTGCATTATTCCCATTACTTTTAGCGGCAACAGGTATTATAGCATCTATAATTGGTACATTCTTTGTTAGAGCAAATGAAAACTCTAATCCACAAAAATCGCTAAACATGGGAACAGCAGTGAGTGCGGTTATTACGATAATAGCAGCTTACTTCTTAAGTCAAAAGCTACTTGGGGAAAACGAGCCATTTTATGCTATAGTAATAGGTTTAGCAGTAGGTATAATAGTAGCAAAAATTACAGAGTACTATACTGCAACAGAGTATAGTCCAGTAAAAGAGATAGCTAAAGATTCTGAGATGGGTTCATCTACGACTATAATAGCTGGATTGTCAGTAGGTATGAAATCAACAGCATTACCTATATTAGTAATAGCAGGTGGTATAATTGGAGCTTATCAAGTAGCAGGATTATACGGTATAGCTCTTGCAGCAGTAGGTATGCTTTCAACAGCAGGTATGACAGTAGCAGTTGATGCTTACGGTCCTATCGCAGACAATGCAGGTGGTATAGCTGAGATGTGTGAATTACCAAGCGGAGTTAGAAAAATAACTGACAAGCTTGATGCAGTTGGAAACACAACAGCAGCGATAGGTAAAGGTTTCGCAATAGGTTCAGCAGCATTAACAGCACTAGCATTATTTGCAACATATACAAAGACAGTAGAGTTAACTAATATAAACTTAACAGAGCCAACAGTTATAGCTGGTTTATTGATAGGTGGTATGTTACCATTCCTATTCTCAGCAATAACTATGAAGGCAGTTGGTAGAGCTGCATTCTCAATGATAGCAGAGGTTAGAAGACAGTTTAGAGAAATACCTGGAATCATGGAAGGAAAAGCTAAACCAGAATACAAGAAGTGTGTTGATATTAGTACATCAGCAGCATTAAAAGAAATGATAATTCCTGGATTACTAGCAGTTATAGCTCCAATAGCTACAGGATTATTATTAGGAAAAGCAGCATTAGGTGGACTTTTAGCAGGTGCATTAGTAACAGGTGTACTTATGGCTATATTCATGGCAAATGCAGGTGGAGCATGGGATAACGCTAAGAAATACATCGAAGAAGGAAATCACGGTGGAAAAGGAAGCGATGCTCATAAAGCAGCAGTAGTTGGAGATACAGTAGGTGATCCATTTAAAGATACATCAGGACCATCAATCAATATCTTAATCAAACTTATGACTATAGTTGCAGTAGTGTTTGCACCATTGTTTATATAATTATAGTGTTGATTCAAAATGGCAAATTACTGCGTTATTGAAATTTCTTAGTCAGTCACGTACAAAAGTACGCTCCTTTCTGCGAAAATTCCAATGCCTTGTACTTTACTCATTTTGAAACAACTAAGAATTTTGATATGAAATATGATAAGAGACATCTTTATAAGGTGTCTCTTTTTGAATATAAAAGTTTATGTTTTAACTAATTAAGGGTGATCTTAAAATGGTGAACTACTGCGTTATTGAAATTTTATTGTCAGTCATGAGTAGAGAACAGAAATCTACGATTTCTTGTGAATCACTTATTCCTAGGAGCGAATGCAAGTAGGAGCTACCTAAAAGATTTCAATGCATTTTACTTCATTCGTCTTGAGACAACTAGGATTTTTGATATGAAATATATTTAAGAGATATATTTAACCTCAATAGGTGTTATTTTTTTATTCAAAGGGGTGTATTTAATGGAATTAAACGAACGTGTAACGATAGTTGAACAATCCGCGGAATCAGCACATCACAGGCTGGACAAGGTGGAAAAGAATCAAGAGATATTATTAGAAATGAACGCTAATATACGAGTCTTGACGGAGCAAAATAAAAATCAGAATGATAAAATGAACAGTATTGAAAAAAGTGTGAACGCTATAGAAGAAAAACCTGCTAAGTGGTGGGATTTACTTATAGCAACAATAATAACAGCCCTTGTGACTCTAGCAGTCTCGGGGGTTTTTAAGTAGGAGGGAGATTATGAATAATATAAGCGTTAGGAAGATGTTAGCTTTAAGTATGGGAATAGCCTTTATACTGTTTACAGCTTATTGCTTGTACGCAGACAAGAAAGTTCCTCGAAGCTTCATTGCTCTGTCGACCATAGTTGGCTATTATTATGGCAAGAGTACAGCATTAGATCAACCAAAGAACAAGGGGGTAGAATAGATGTTGTTTCCATTTAGAGAAGAAGATTTTTCCAAATGCAGATTTACATATCCCGATTTGGAATGCGAGTTCATCCACTTACAGGCAGGAACAAGAAACACAGGGGTATAGATATTGCTTACCCCGAGGGAACACCTTTAATAGTCATGCTAAGGTTAAATATTGCAAAGCAAACCAAGGTGGCAGTCATAAGGGTGTAGGTAATTATTTGGTTTTAGAAGAGGTAAACAGCACTACAAGGGTTATGTTCGCTCACTTAGTAGGATACCTAAGCTATCCAAGGGACAAGTCGTTAAGCAGGGCAATATAGTCGCTCATACTGGAAATACAGGACATTAAAAGGTGCTCACGTCCATTGGGAAATTCATCAAGAAGGTTTTAAGTTTGAGGGACAGGCTAAAAAAAGTGGACATGACAGAAAAAGATTGGTAAT